>JAJTID010000019.1 GCA_021300155.1 Pirellula sp. | reverse complement strand
CTTCCCTGACATCTTGCTGACTCCTACGTTCTAACGCTTTTCTAGCTAATCCACCTTCCTTAGGTGACTTCCATTTCAACAGAATGGCAAAAATAGCTAAAACAGGAAAGGTCGATTCACCTTCAAAGGGCTGGGACAATGATCCCAAGCTACAGTCAAACCGTGACGTTTGTCGGTTGAGCCCAAAGTAGGTAATGCCTTACGGCCCGCATCGTCAGTCCATTTCATTAGGAGTTTGAACCATGCAGTATCCGCTGGAGATGCGGTTTACTTTGTTTAGTTTGTCGCAGCAAATCACCGTCAGGGATGCTGCAGGAAGCTCGATCCTGTTTGTGAAACAAAAGATGTTTCGCTTGAAGGAAAAGATCGAGGTTTTCTCTGACTCCTCACAGAGCAAGAAGCTGTTCGAGATCAACGCCGACCGCGTGATTGATTTCTCGGCAAACTATCACTTCACTGGCGCCGATGGAACAGATTGGGGAGCCGTACGGCGACGCGGGATGCGATCGCTTTGGTCTGCACATTACGAAGTGATTGAGAACAATCAAATCGACATGGTGATCCAGGAAGAGGACCCGTGGAAGAAAGTGATCGAATCCTTGCTTGGCGAGATTCCGATCGTCGGTTTTCTGTTCCTCTACCTGTTGAATCCTTCGTATCTCATCAAGATGGCGGACGGGAGTAATGCTTTTCGTATTGTGAAGAAGCCTTCCGTTTTCGAACGATACTTTGTCATTGAAAAACTCACCGAGTTGGACGAAGACGACGAACTGCGTGCATTACTTTCTTTGATTATGATGGTCGTTTTGGAAAAAAATCGGGGCTAGTTTGCGAGTGCGGGATGATAATTGCACTCAGCGTTTGACATTGGGCCGGTCGTTCATTTAAATCTGAGGTTGCTCGGAAGACTTGTCCCTGGAATTTCCTATGTTTCGGTCCCTTGGACCCACCTACCCACCTGGAGTTTCGAACCCTATGCGTAAGTTGATTGTCGGTTGCGCCGTCGTTTTGAGTTCCGCTCTGTCGTCACAGAATGCATTCGCCATTAAGGAGTTTGGCGAGGCGTTTGGAAAATACTATGCAGAATCCAGCAAAAGCGAAGAATTCAAGAAACTCGTTGGCGAAGCAAAGTGCAACGTTTGCCACATACAGGGTGAAAACAAGAAAAAGCACAATCCTTACGGTGATGCACTTGAGCATGCTGGCTTGGATAAAGAAGTTTTGAAGCCACTATTGAAGAGCGATCCGGAAAAAGCCAAAAAAGAAATAGAAGCAATCTTTAAGAAGGTTGAAGAGCTCAAGAAGGATGGCGAAAAAAAGACTTTCGGTGAAAAGATCAAGGCTGGCGAACTACCTGGGGGCAACGTCGAAGGGAAACGTACCACCGACAAGTTGATTTCCTTTGTTTCACCCGTAGAAGCCGACTTCAAGCCTCTGTTTGATGGCAAATCCATGGCGGGCTGGAAGATCAACGAGAACGACAAAAGCTGGTCGATCGAGGACGGTGTCATTGTATGCAAGGGAGATCGCAGCCACCTTTTCTACGTGGGTGACGAGAAGCCATTCAAGAACTTTCACTTGAAGGCTGAAGTCAAAACGATGCCAAATTCGAACGCCGGTATCTATTTCCATACCAAATTTCAAGAAACCGGCTGGCCCAAGTACGGTTTCGAAGTCCAGGTGAACAATTCGTACGACAAAGATCCGCGCCGCACCAGCAGTCTTTATGCAGTAAAGGACGTGAAAGAACCGGCAGCAAAAGATAACGTATGGTACACTCAGGAAGTCATTGTCCAAGGCAAGAAGGTCACCCTCAAGGTCGATGGAAAGACGCAAGTAGAGTACGAAGAGCCAGCCAACCAAGAGGCCGGAAAGGACTTTACCCGTAAACTAGACGAAGGCACTTTCGCCCTCCAAGCTCACGATCCAGGGAGCAAGGTTTACTTCCGAAATATTCAAGTAAAGCGACTCGATTAAGAACGATAAGAATTTGTTTGTGTTCTGCCGACCTCGAAACGTACTAACATCGGTAACTCGGATCGGGGGTGTCAGACGACTCGAATTCCGTAACCCATTGCAAAGCACCATGACGCATTGGCTCGTGGTGCTTTGTTTATTTAGTGTTTTTGTTAGATCATTTTCGGAGAACCGCGTACACGCCGAGACTAATTCTCTCTTAGAGTCCGTTCAAATTGGATTGGATGGGACTTGGAAGGTTGGCTTTGATACGACCCATCGCGTGGTGTTTTCGCCTGCCGAACGAAATCAAACTGTTGAGCTGCAGTTGCAGACCGTCGATGGAGACGGCGTCACGGTCGTTTACCGCGACGAGCGATGGCGGGTCGCGTTAGAGGCAGGAAAGCCGAGTGACATTTCCTTGATCGCGCGTCATGGTAGAAGCGGCCGACCGATTGTAATCCGAGTATTGGATTACGATTCGAAGCGTGTGATAGAACAGCATATCCTTACTGCCGAGGAAAGGGGGATCGCGATCCCCGCAGAGCAACCATGGGTGGTCGGGATTGGCAATCGAGGAATGCAGCTTGATACGGCGGGGATGCGGTCGGTTACGGGAACGCTTGGCGATTACTCCACTTCCGAATTGACATCGGCCACTTCGATTCCAGAATCGTCCGCTGGTTTTCACGGAGTGGATTTACTGATTTTTTCCTCAAGCAATCGAGCTTTGATCGATTCGCTTACCCAAGCACAGACTCTCGCTATTTCGGATTGGGTTCTTGAGGGAGGGCGATGTGCTCTGACTCTTGGAACCAATGCCGAGGCATGGTTTCGGGTTGCACCCTTTGCGAGATTAGTACCGGGCAGGTTTAGCGGAATTGCAGATCGTTGTAGCCCAGGGCCATTGGAGTCATTTCTTAATTCGCAGAGCCCATTAAAGCCGATTGCTTCTGCCATGGTTCAGTTGGATAGCCAACAGGTACCAGAACTATTTGGTCAAACTCCAGAACGGAATCGCTACCCTCTTCTTGCGAAATGGTCGATCGGGCTGGGCAAAGTGAAATTTCTGGCTACAGAGTTGGACTCGGATGCGATCCGTGCCTGGGCGGGGCAAATCGCATTGATGAAGTTATTGATCAACGACCAATGGGAAGTTCGCAGTAGCAGTTTGAAGAACAGCACGGTCGAAGATCTCAGTGTGCAGTTGAACAGTACGTTGGATCGATACGACGAACTCAAGATCGGTGACTTGACGCAGATGTCGGCGATTCTCGGAGTGTTGTTATTGATCCTGGGGCCAATCGATTACTTTTTGATTTCCAAGCGTTGGAGGAAGCCTCGCGCTACGTGGGTGACACTTTTGTTGGTTTCTGTCGGTTGTTGTAGCTTATTGATTTCGCTTCAAAGGCGATGGAAGCCGGTGTCGCCGAATTTGAACTATCTAGAGATCGTCAACATTGACGTCGAGTCGCGGCGGATTCAGGGTCATGCTTACGCGCATATGTACGCCGGCAAGCGCGGCGAGTTTCAAATCGAGACTAGATCGAATCCGGAAGGAATGCTGGGGTTATTGCAGAGCGGTCCTCAAAGCGAATCGTCCAGATCGTCGAAACGTTTGCCGCAGATCCTGCTAGATTGGTTTGGGCAACCAGGAAAATCGCTGGGTGGTTTCGATTCTACGATCGCGACCGATCGAATTCTTCCACCCTATGAAATTGTACGATCCATCCAAAACTCGGGCTCTTCGATGGCTTCCATTCAATCCCAGTGGAACAGTCTAGGCATACCCGAAGCGGGCACAAAAGCCATGGAATGTAGCTGGACCGACGATCTCGCCGAATCGCTCGATTTTTCAAAGCTAGAAAACATTCCGGGTGCTGTCGATCTTCTCAATGGGTCTGTTACTAACGCTTTACCGGTGGACTTGCTGAACGGGCAGTTGCTTTATCGTGGAAGATTTTATTCCTTGCCCCTCAAGATTCGACCGGGAGAACGTTCTAGTTTCTCCGTGGCGATTGTTCCAAAGGACCTGACTCGAAAGCTACAGCGTCGAATCAATGTAGACGGCAAAGATCAGAGTGTTGCATGGAACCCAACGGACACATCCGATGTAAAGAGGTTAGCAGAGATTCTAGCGTTTCATCGATCGGCTGGAGGTAGCTCTTACACGGGGATGATCAATCGGTATCTTGCGCATCTCGATCAGAGTGAGTTGCTGCGGACCGATAGAGCCATTCTTTTTGCGGAGCTAGAGAAGCCTCAATTGACATGGCAAATTCAACGCAATGGCCTCGATGTAGAAACGGTTCGTGGAACTCAAGCCACGTTTGTTCGAATCGTGCTGCCCGTTGCGAAACCCTCGAAGAACACATCCCAGAAACCAGACAGCGAGTGACCCGTGATCAAAGCATCGCAACTCACAAAAAAATATGATGAGATGTATGCCATTCGAGATATCGATCTCGACTTAGGGCAAGGGGATTTGTTTGGGTTTATCGGCCCAAACGGTGCAGGAAAAACGACGACGATGCGCATCATCGCCACGTTGCTAACGCCGACCTATGGTGAAGCCTATGTGTGCGGTCATTCGATCTATACCCATCCGAAAGAGATTCGACGTCTTGTCGGATACATGCCTGATTTTTTTGGTGTGTATGACGACATGACCGTCATTGAGTATCTAGAGTTTTTTGCCGCTGCCTATCGAATTGCCCCCCAAGCTCGACGCAAACGATGCAATGAGATGCTGGAGGTGGTCGATTTGGATTTCAAACGCGACGCATTTGCCAACACACTTTCCCGTGGGCAAACACAACGATTGGGTTTGGCTCGCGTGTTGTTACACGATCCCGCGGTGCTGTTACTGGACGAGCCACTGAGTGGATTGGACCCGCGGGCTCGAATCGAAATGCGAGCGCTGATGCGTCGCCTTGGAGGAATGGGAAAGACGATTATCGTGAGCAGTCACATTCTCCCAGAACTGGCAGACGTTTGTAACAAGGTAGGGATTATCGATTCGGGGGTTCTGATTGCAAATGATGATGTGAACTCCATCATTCGCAAAGTCCGACCGAACGTGGTATTGTTGATTGAGACCGCAGATCCATCACAAACTGAAGCAGCAGCGAAGATATTGGAGCAGCAGACTGCCACCGATTCGGTCGAGGTAAAAGGGAGACAGCTTCGCGTTCTCATCAAGACAACCGTAGAGGATTATTCCGACTTGGCCTCTGCATTGATTTCGAGTGGAATACGAATTCGCAAATTTGCTGAAGAGGAAATCAATCTCGAGTCTGCGTTCATGGCCTTTACCAAAGGTGCTGGAGCCAAGATCTAGTTATGTCTACTCGATGCCGACACGATCTTCAGGGTGCGATTACTCAACTTCGAAGTCAGCTTCATCGATGGCGTGAAGCCAAAGCTACGGTCGCAGAGTCGTGGAGCGATGAAACAGCAGATAAGTTTCATGAAGAATATCTTAGCACTTGCGATGAAACGTTGTCGAGATTGATTGCTGGCCTACAAGAAGCGACGGAACTGATACGCAGTTTCGAAAAGAAAGTCTTTGATGACCGCGATCAAGAATCATGATTAGCATCTTTGATCTTTTCAAAGTTGGTGTCGGTCCATCCAGTTCGCATACCGTCGGCCCGATGGTTGGGGCCAATCGATTTGCGCAGCAAGCGGTCGCTTTCTTGAAGGCGAACGGAGCCCGTTGGGATCCGTCGTTGATTACGATTGAAGTAGAGCTGTATGGTTCGCTCGCGCTGACCGGTATCGGCCACGCAACGGACATGGCCATACTCGCGGGGCTATCGGGATGCTTACCTGCTACCAGTGAGCCGCATGAGATTTCCGAGAGTGTGAAGCGGGCGAGAGAGGAAAAAACACTCCGATTGGGAGGTGAAATCCCCATCCCGTTTGTAGAAGCGACCGATCTGAAATGGTTGCGAAATGACACGATGCCAGAACACCCGAACGCCATGCGGTTCCGACTGGTCGAACGTATGTCCCCAGCGCATTCTCAGGGGAACCGCGTGTTGCTCGAAGAAGATTACTTCTCGACAGGGGGCGGATTTGTTTACGATCGTGCTGGCATGAAGGAGCTGCTTCAGAGCAACGCACAGACAGTAGAATCGTCGAGCGATACGGTTCCGTTTCCATTTCGGTCGGCAGCCGAGTTGCTTGCGATGTGCCGTTCCGCAGGATTGACCATGGAGCAGCTTATCGATGCCAACGAGCAGACCAAGCGAACTCCGTTACAAATTTCGGAGCAATTGGATCATTTGTGGGATGTGATGCGCAAATGTATCGATCGCGGGTGTCAATCGAGCGGTCTATTGCCGGGCTCTCTTCGTGTCGTGCGTCGCGCGCCGAAGATTTTCCAACAGCTCACGGTGCGCTTTCCGGCGAAACCGCAATGTCCCAGCGATTTGTTGTTGGTCCAAAACCAAAATCATCCGTTCACCGATCCGCTTCAGCAACTCGACTGGGTAAGCCTCTTTGCATTGGCGGTCAACGAAGAGAATGCGGCTGGTGGCAAAGTCGTGACCGCTCCGACCAATGGAGCTGCTGGGGTGATTCCCGCCGTGCTCGCCTATTACATGTTGTTCTATCCAGGTGCGAACCGAGAAGGAATGTATCGCTTCTTGAAGACGGCGGGTGCCATTGGACTATTGTATAAGCGAAATGCGTCTTTGTCGGCGGCCGAGATGGGATGCCAGGGTGAAGTGGGTGTGGCATGTAGCATGGCGGCCGCAGGGCTCGCTGCATGTATGGGTGGCACCATCGAGCAGATCGAGAATGCCGCGGAGATTGGAATGGAGCATAATCTCGGCCTCACATGCGATCCCGTACGTGGCTTAGTACAAGTACCATGCATCGAGAGAAACACGATGGGTGCCACCAAAGCGATCAACGCAGCCAGGTTAGCAGTCCTTTACGGAGATGGCCAACACTTTGTTTCGCTCGATCGAGTGATCGAGACCATGCGTCAGACTGGCGTCGATATGCAAGTCAAATACAAAGAGACGTCGCTTGGCGGTCTAGCGGTCAATGTCGTGGATTGTTAACCGGATTGGCAATCGTTTCTTGGACTGTAGCAGGGATTCACTACGGGTTCGTGTAGCGATTGCGAACCTTGAGCGATTGTGGCGTCGTCCTGTTTGGCAATGTAGCCTCTACAACATCGTAGCCTTCTGGACGGTATCGATTGATGGGTTTGTTTTTCGAAGGCGTCTCGCATTTGGGCATGGTGGAAAGTGGCGGATCGCGAGGTTCTGTTTTTGATGGAGTTACAAGATCTGTCGTTTGTGTTTCGGATGAATCACGCCCCGGAAGTAGATCGTCTTGAAGCTTCGCGGCAATCGATGGTTCCAGAGATGTTGTCGATTCCATCGTAGTGATCGTTTCGAGTGGCATGTTTACCACGCTATCTTGGTTCTCTGTGCTTTCTTTGCGATCGGTGTTGTCCAGGCTCTCTGTATTTTCTATCCTCGCTGCGTTATCTGGGCTCCCTGCGATTTCTTTACGATCTGTATTTTCTTGAGTTGTGAAGGCATCTGCGTTCTCTTCGGGAAGCCACTTGTCTTTGGGTTCATCACCAACCTCAACAGCAGCTCCAACCAAGTCGTCGAGGAAGGTTGTGTTCGCTGCATTATTTTGAACCGTAGGATCGATTTCCACTGTGACGCCGGAGTTCGGTGTGTTTTCGGTCGCTGGTTCAGGATTTACTACACTGACGAATCGAGGTTCCTCGGGTTGGAGCAGAGCATTGGAATGCTCTTCTAGGATTGCAGATATCTCGCCTAGGGAAGCACTCATCTCCGCCGAATCAAAGACCACGGGCGACATAGATTCGTCACCTAGGGAAACGCCGAGACCATTGCGAATTTCGGGAGTGGCTGCGAAAACGCCTACGGCGAGCAACAGGTTTAACGCACCAAGCTTTATTCCATTCCATGTCAGGGAACGCATCCTGGCAGAGCCACTACCAATTAAAGCATACGGCAGTGAACCTACGATGCCAAACAAAAGCGAAAGAAAGATCCATAGTGCTTTCTGACCGCCCGAAAGTTCTTTGGAGAATGCGCATTGGACCACACAAATCATTGGGTGTGCCAACAAGAAGAAGATACAGGTTAGGCAAAGCAAAACACCAACAATGGCGCACAAAATCAACATGGACATTCATCCCCAGCAATAGAAACGTTGAGCAAGTTTTCGTAAGCAATGAGGCAGTCTGCCGATTTGCCTTGAAGAGATAGGTTCCGTTTCGTGCTTCTGCCAGCATGAATCTTGTCAAGCTGGAAGGGATATTGCAAATAGATGCGAACTTGCGCGATTTGTCAGCCCATACGGATTATGCATTCTTTGCCACTCCGCGATATCTTGAATGGATAACAGCTTGTAGACGGTGGCTCACGCCGATTGACCATGCTCCGATTTTGGCGGAACGAAGAATTTCGGAAGGTATATAGTGCGATCTGATATGGAATTTTAAACAGTTTTTGGCAAAAGCTGAGGGCCGGGATCACTAGTTACTAGTTAGAACGCAAGAAAAGTCGCGATTGGGAGATCTCCAGTCTTAATCGGATAGTTTCGCTACGAGCCAATGCCGAGAACGTGCTTGGCATTAACCGCATCAACCCACGGACGGGCCTTGAGGGCCCATACTATGCGCAACTAAAAAAGGTGAGCGAGGGATCTTGAGCCCGTCGCTCACCCAGAGATTTGGGATCAACGCTTAGGCTGCGGCAAACCTAAGCCACTTACATGTTGATTTCGTAGCCCTTGCGATTCTCACGAGCGAGGAACGAGTTCGCTTGTGCGTCGCCGACGATCTCTCGTTTGCTGGCGTCCCAATTCAACGGTCGATTCAGCCGCATCGCGATGTTGGACAAGTGGCAGATTTCCAACATGCGGTTGTGCGACCAAACATCCGAGATGGGTTGCTTGCGAGACTTCATCGCTTGGATAAAGTTCTCGGTATGGTTCTCACAAACTTTACCTCCGTAGATATCTTCAATGGCAGAGTCTGGGAGTGGCTTCTCTTTCAAGTCTTCCACAGGTTTACCAACGATCTTACCTCGATTCACAAAGAATCGCCCATCGGACCCTTCGAACAGAATGCCATTGTCCCCCTCGCTTGTAATGATCATCTCAACATCGTTCGGCATGTCGACTTTGATCTTGAAGCTGGTCGCTGCATTGTATTGATCATTGACCAAAGGGTGACCATCTTTGTACGCAACGGGCAGCGAGAACTCGACGGGTGTCACTTTGCTAGGTCCCGTGTCTGTTGCTCCGATGGCCCAACAAGCAATATCGACGTGATGCGCGCCCCAGTCGGTTAGTTTTCCACCAGAATACTCATGCCAATTTCGAAACGCATAATGGCAATTGCTATCCAAAGGAACCCCACCGCCGTACCCTACTCGCAGTTTTGGTAGCGCGCGATACTCACACTTCGGTGCAGGTCCTAGCCAAAAGTCCCAGTCGAGTTCTTTCGGTACCGGAGCAACAGGGATAACCGGCGACGCTTCCATACCGTTAATACCGCATGTGATTTTCTGAACTTTGCCAATACGACCGTGCTTGATGAGAGCAATCGCCATCAAGAAGCGCGAATCGCATTCGCTGCGTTGCATCGTCCCTACTTGAAATACTTTGCCTGTTTCTTTGACGACTTTCTCGATCAGCTTGCCTTCCGCGATGGTGAGTGTGAGAGGCTTCTCGCAGTAGACATCTTTGCCGGCGTACATCGCTTCAACAGCGATCTTGGTGTGCCAATGATCGGGTGTGGCGATCATGACTGCATCGATATCCTTTCGGTCCAGAATCCTTCGATAGTCTTTGTAAGCATCAGGCTTCTTCTTCTGAGCCATCTCGACCTTCTCGACATTCATGCCAAGAACGTTGGAATCCACATCGGCTAAGGCTGCAAAGTCAGCATACTTGTACGACTTGCCCGTTATGTGGGCCCCCTGGTTTCTCAAGCCGATGGTGGCAAACACGGGACGATCGTTTGGGGAAAGATAGCCGAAAGCACGTTGCGTCGATTGCCCCAGAATCGATGTGGCACCAGCGACCGCGGCTGCACCTTGTAGAAAATGACGTCGTGTACTTTGACGAGAAATCGACATGAAGGAAATCCTCTCAGAAACCAAGAAAGGGTAAGAACAGAATGGGAAGGAACACACGCGATTCAACTGCCAACCGCACCAGCGTGTTTCTCATTTGACCTCAACATCTTAACCCATTCGAGATCGATTTCACACCGAAAAGAAAACTTAAAGGCGCTAAGGAAGGGATTGAAAATCGATCTTCGGCTTATTCCCCGCCGTTGAGCTCCGTTGAAAGAAAGCCCCAGGGGAAGTGGTCTCGTTGAAGAAGCCACCATTCTTGAGAAAGAACGCATCGCCATCCACGCCTCCAGCGTAGTCGAGCCGATGTCGCCCTTTGCCTGTTGGATCGACCGAAAATCGAGCCTTGGTGCATTCATGCCACTGTGCGTCTGTGTCTCGAACCCATACATTGCCGTGCAATCCGCGACGCTCCAGATGGCCTCGCGACGGATCAAAGTTCTCTAAGAAAGAGTGAAACCCTGTGTAGTGGGTGTTCGTTTTCGGGCGGCGAAACCGTGCAATCAATCGCCACTCTCGCGAATCCGCTTCTCCGAACCAGGAAGCGTAAACCGTGTTCCCTTCCCCATCTGGTTTCACCTGAGTCAGAAATCTGTAGGTCTTGCCTGATTTCCAAGGATAGACGAGGTAGCTCTGCCCACCAGATCCTTCGTTGCCAAATTCACCGAGCTTGACTTCGGGTCCTTTCGCGAGAGGGACTATTCGTTGATCGAGTGGGATATCTTTTGGATTGTCTGTTTGGAACGGGCTCCAAACAGAAAACAAAACTCGTCGTTCGTTTTCAGAGTTCACCTGGATCCCGAAGTAACCCTCCCCAAATCCGTTGGCCATAAAGTACGACCCGATGGGATCCTGACCAACAGGAACTGCAATCTCACTATAGGAGTACTCGATCTTCAAATCGCGTGGCACATCGTATCGCAAATGCACCGATGGCCCTCTTCGGCCCCAGTAGAACATCTGGCCGTCGTTGGTCTTTACGCAATCCAGCGTTAGTCCTTCTGTCTCAGAGGCGACTCGCAATTCCTTTAACTCTGCACTCGCTTTGTTCGTGCGGCTAGTACCTTCGAGAGAAGCCGCCTTCAGATCAATTCTGCAGTACCCAGCTTCAGTGACATCGATCTTGCCAACATGCTGAACTGCCAACTCGTTCCCCGATAAAGAAACATCGTAGGATATTGCGCCGTAAGAGACGGAAAGAGAGCACGGTTCGGCCGAAGCTCTACCTAGAATCGAAAGATCGAGGACCGCAGGCTTGTCGATTCGGAAGAATATGGAATAGACCGCGGCGGGGTCGCCGATGGTCAGCGTCTCTTTTCGAATACCAGTGTTGCTCACGCTGGGTGACGTTCGAAAAACATTCCCAGCAAGCGGGATGGACCATTCGGACGCAAGTGTTGAAGCTTCGATGAACTGGAGAGTTACGAAGACAACACTTGCGAGGCGAATCAGATACATCACACAGGCTCACTAAGCTCGACGAGGGTTCTTTGCCTTGGCAGCTTGTTCCCATTCGGCGATCCAAAGCAGAACCGGCGACGCGATGAAAATCGAGCTATACGTTCCGACGACGATACCGACAAACAAGCAGTAAGCGAAGCCGTGGATTGCTTCACCACCAAGGAAGTACATGAGAAGAATCGCCACGATGGTTGTCGACGAAGTCAAAAGAGTTCGGCTCAACGTTTGTGTCACGCTGGTGTTGATCATCTCGCGAGTCAATCGAGGGCTTTTCCCTTTCACTTCACGGATGCGGTCAAACACAACGATCGTATCGTTCAAGGAATAACCGATGATCGTCAAGAAGGCTGCAACAATCGTAAGGGAGATCTTGAAGTCTTCCATCTGTAAGAATGCCAGTGGATTGAACAACCAATGGCTAATGGCGATGAATGTCAACGTAACCAAAACGTCATGCACCAACGCGACCACGGCAGCGATACCGAACGCGAGCTTTTGAAATCGGAACCAAATATAGGCCACGATAAAGACCAAGCTCAGGAATAACCCAGCCCATGCTCGACGTTGCATATCGCCAGCGACACTCGCCTCGATCTTGCTCAACGATTGCCAAACAGGCTGGGTTCGAATCTGAGTCTTAAGCTTCCCACCAATCGATGCCGCGGCGTCGCCATCGAAAGGAATGGAAACGGTCCAGTCGCTATCGGTCAACGCAGAGTCAGGTGTCCAATCGGTAAGGTTTTTTGGAAAGAGTTCGATCTGTGCATCGACAAGGGTCTTACCATCGTTCTCTGCAGCCTTCGACAATGCATCGCGAAGTTGTTTTGCATTGATCTTCGCAACGTCGGTCCCTTGGCTCTTTCGGAAATTCAAGTTCAACGTAGACCGTGCAGTTGGCGTTTCGGTTGGCGTTGCAGTCGCTTCTTTTGCAGGAGCGGCTTCTTGTCCAGCAGCAGCGTCTTTTGTTGCTGTAGTCGGGGTTGCCGCTTCCGGAGCTGGAGCCGCTGGTGTACTCGGTTCCTGGAAGGAGACCAGTTTGATGCTGCTCTTGGTAGTCAACGACGACTGAGTAGGAGGAGCCAATTTGAAGTCTAAGTCATAGGTAACGAGCCTAGCCTTCTCATTGGAGAATCCTTTCACTAAACGATCAGCTACTTCATCTTGATCGCGAAGCGAAACGTCCAATCGATAGACCGAGTTTTCCTCGACATTTTGGAGCTTTACGTTGGTCAATGTGGACTGAACTGGCAACCCATCCTTGTCCACATCAAAAATCTTTCGAGAGATTTCTCGCACTTCGTCCGGTGACATACCTTTCTCCAGTGAGAAAACGATCGAGGTTCCACCGTTGAAGTCGATGTCCAAAATCTGACTACCGCGGAAGAATGTTGCCACCAAACCTACGACGATGACTGCAAGAGACATCCCGACTGCAAGTTTCTGATAGCCCATGAAGTCGACATCTCCCTTGCCGAACATCGCTCGCTTGGCACCGTTGACATAGTCGGCCATTCCTAACCAAAGCAAATTGGTTCGTTCAGCGACTTCGAACATCTTATGGGACAGATAGACTGCAGTGAACAAGCTGATCACAAGACCGATGATCAATGCGACCGCGAAGCCTTTGATCTGTTCTGTACCGACCCAATACAGAACGAGAGCGGTGATCAACGTAGTTAAGTTCGAATCGAAAATGGTAGTCCAAGCTCGATCGAATCCATTTCGAATGGCCAACCGAGGCGTGGCCTTTTTCTCTCGCTCTTCCCGAATTCGCTCGAACACGAGAACGTTGGCATCCACGCTCATACCGACAGACAAAACCAAACCTGCAACACCGGCCAACGTTAACGGTTGTCGAATCAAAATCATGACCGCCAAAATCATCAGCAAATTGATTGCTAAAGAAACCGAAGCGATCAAGCCGCTGTAACGGTAATAGACCACGACCAAAACCACGGTAACGATCAACGACAACATGCTCGCGAAGAAGCTCTTTGAAATAGCATCTTTGCCCATGTTCGGGCCAATCACGTTCTTGCTGATGGGTTGTTTCGACAACACGCCAGGCAATGCACCGGCATTGAGAATGTCAACAAGGCGTTGAACATCCTTTTCGGAGAAATTGCCCGTGATCGATCCATTGCTGCTGATCGAGTCATTGAGATTAGGAGCGGACAAAACTTTATCGTCGAGCAAGATCGCCATGCGGCGTTTAAAATCGCCACTCGGATCGGGCAAATTGGCGCTCGTCATCTTGAGCATTTTGTTCGCGCCAGCCGTGGACATCGTAAAGGAAACCTCGTAGTTTCCTTGTCTGCCGATTTCTTTCTTGGCAGACTTCAAATCCACACCATCCACAATCTGATACGGCTTTCCTTTCTTTTCTAAAGCCAAAAGGATTTCGACGGTGTCGATTCCTTGGCTATCGAACCAGCGGGCAAGGTCTCCAGGTTTGTCTTCTCCAGGGGGCGTCACTAGCCGACCTGTTTTGCCGTTTCGAATGGTGTCACCCGAATCGTAACCATCGAATGTCCTCACTCCAGGCGAGGTTTCTTTGGCGGCCATCCGTCGCCAAATGCCGACGACACGTGCTTCGCCAGTCGTCTTATCGGTGAGCTTGACATCCTTTCGTACGCGGATGTTCTGATCGTCGGAGTTTGCTTGAAGCTTTGCCTGATCGATGATCTCTTGGTGATCGTTCCGATTGGCAACGATACGAAACTGCAGGATACCGGCTTCGGTCACGAGTCGCTCGATCTCGGCGATTTCCGAATCGTTCACGGCGGGAATCGTGATTTCAATGTTGTCTTCGCCGTTAGGACGGATGTTGATTTCTAATGTACCCGACGGGTTGAGCCGTTCTTTCAACGGGGTGAGAAACTGACGCGCCGTAACGCGCGGCCCAGTCTTGTCCTCGTTAGTGCGATTGATCTCATAGATCAAATTCGTCCCACCCGCAATGTCAGGACCATAGGTCAGCTTCGGTGCCTGCGAGTTAAACAACGGCATCAGCAGAATGGCAGCCGTTACCAACAAGAAGAAGGCGATCACCGTGAAGCCACCGGAATGCGTCGGCATCTTCAAGGATTTCGAAAGAAATTGCCCTATCAAAAATGGGATCACCAACGCGCCGACGAAGAGGAGGACATTCAGCAGTCCATACTTCCAGTCCGCGGAAGCAGATGCTCCATCTCCAAGAGATGTCTGAGCCAACAATGACAATTGATCAAGCATGGGTAGGTCCGTACCAAGTTATTCGACTCGAGTGGATACAAGTCTCAGTATTTATGCCTCGACACTACGGATTGCAGCGCGATCGACGGTGAGTTTGGCATTTGTGCCTTCATCTACTCTCACCGTAACCGTTCCTGCATCCGCATTGACGTTGGCTACGATCCCGTGGATTCCTGAGGACAAAACCACGCGGTCGTTCTTCTTCAAATTGGACAGACGTTCTTGCAGTAGCTTTTGCTCTTTGCGACCAGCCTTGGGGACAAGCAACATAAACAAATAAAATGCAACAAACAAAACGAGAATCAAATTCAACGGGTTGTTGAGGAACGCTTCCAAAAAACCTGTATTTGCAGGTTTCTTGGTCACAGTACTCGAACTCGCCGCCCCAACATCATCCGCCGCTGATTCGGGCCTGGATTGCATCTCGCCGGAAGAACTCGGCTTTGATACAGAGGGCACTTGTTCCGGCGTGCTTGCCGCAGGCTGAGGTGCCGGCGGAGCGGTTGTGCCTGTTCCTGTCGTCGCTTCTTGGCAATAGGCTATCAAGAACACGTCCGTTGGGACGGCCCCCAGCACTACTGAAATCACGACTATGGAAACAGCAAATCGCCCCATTTGGGTGGTAAGACTCTCTTTCTCGGTCCAACTTCATGGAAAACCTCGCAGTTTACGTGGAGGAAAAAATCGTCACAAGTCCAGACTGGTCGACTTGTTGAGCAATCTTGCTCGGTAACAATGTCTGCCAGCGCCCTAATTCTTGAAAACGGAACCCATTTCGATGCACGATCGTTCAAAGTTTCTCCAAATCACCTGGATTTTTGCGATTCTGTTGCATTTCAACCCGAACTCTCATGCCGACGATGCCGCCGAGGCTCGGTTGCTTGCAGATATCAAGTACTTGGCCTCGGATGAGCTCCAAGGGAGGGCGGCGGAGAATCCTGGCCTGGAAATGGCTGCGGAATTTATCGCCAATCGATTTGCAGTACTCGGCCTTAAGACAGATCTTTTTGAAGGCAAAGCTTTCCAAGAATTCACCTTGGATGGCTCGATCGAAGCGCCCGCAGCCAAGAATAGCCTCTCGATCTCGGTAGCCAGCGGTGAGATCCAGTCATTGAAGTTGCAAGAAGAATACTTACCTCAAACCCTTGGAAAGAACGGCTCCTTCGACGCCGAGATGGTCTTTGCCGGCTATGGCATCACTGCGACCGACTTGAACTACGACGATTATGCCAACATCGATGTTCGTGGCAAAGTAGTGATCGTCCTTCGCAAAGAACCTCAAGCGAACGATCCAAAAAGTCCATTCGACGGAACAGAGCCATCCCAGCATGCACTCTTTACAACCAAAGAGATCAACGCAGCCAAACATGGCGCCGCTGCGATGATTCTCGTGAACGATGCAAGCAGCGAAGCAGCCAGTCCCAACAGTTTGCTCCCCTTGTCGTCTGGCGGCGGATTAATCAAAGATCAGATTCCGACTTTATTCATGAAGCGATCGATTCTTCAAGAATGGCTCAAGACGGCTGGGCGGTCGCTCAAAGAGATCGAATCAACGATAGATCGAGAATTGAAGCCGCAATCGTTCGTGCTCCCAGGCTTCCGCGCGAAAGGTTCCGTAGCCATCGAACGGACCAAGCTTCGATCAATCAACGTTTTGGGTTTGCTACCCGGCCAAGGTGCATTGGCCAACCAATACGTGGTCGTCGGCGCTCACTTTGACCACGTCGGGATGGGAGGAGCAGGATCGTTAGCACCGGGAACCATCGCTGTGCATAACGGTGCAGATGACAATGCCTCCGGTACCGTTTCTCTGTTGGAATGTGCGAGAAGATTAGCGGGGATCGCCAAGGAAAATCCGACACGAGATCGGCGCAACATTTTGTTCATTACTTTTTCCGGTGAAGAACGCGGATTGCTCGGTAGCATCTATTACGTCAACCACCCTCGTTTCGAATTGGAACAAACCGTTGCAATGCTCAACATGGATATGGTAGGTCGGCTTACCAACAACGAATTGACCGTCTACGGAACAGGCACCGCGAAAGAATTCGATGGAATGTTAGACACTATGAACTCTAAGCTAGCATTCAATATTCAACGCATGCCGGAAGGCTTAGGGCCCAGTGATCACGAATCGTTCTTTCGAAAGGACATACCTGTTCTTCATTTCTTTACGGGGCTACATGACGATTACCATCGCCCCAGCGACGATTTTGACAAAATCAATTTCGAGGGGATGGAACGCATTGCGAGAATGGTCACTGATTTGACGGACCGAATTGCGACCGATGCGAATCGGCCTTCATTTATCAAGGTGACTGGACGAGCGAACCCACAATCGAATCGCGCACGCACCGTTCGTTTAGGCGTACGACTCAATGGCATGGTAGTAGACCGCGTTTTGCCTCGTTCGCTCGCGGAGAAAGCTGGCATTCAAGCAGGCGATACCTTGATTGCAGTAAATAGTCAGGAAATTTCCAGTCGTAGTGAGTTGGATACATCCTTGCGGAAGTCAAAGAAGGGTGACGAGCTCGCGATCGGCGTGCTGCGTGGAAACGAGAAAGTTACCTTGAAAGTTGTCTTGGTAGATTAGATCGCTATTTACGCGAGCTTCATGAATTGTCAGAATTGGGCCGGATCTAGGGGTAAATATCGTCCTAGCCAAACACTGCGACGATCGACGGATCGATTGTCGTTTGAAAATATGTGAACAAAACCGTCACAGACAACACTGTCATCACGACGACTATTGTCATCACGACAATCACAGCCACGACATTCACAGTCATTTAGCAAGGAGTGCTAACAAGTGCGTTTACGAATTTCTCTCGCGACCGTCGCCATGATGGGGATTTGCTCAGCAAACGCCCTCGCTCAAGCTCCTGCAGCGGCAGGCAACACACCACCATCTCAGCCTCCCAAGACAGGCGCGACTTCCGTGGCATTGGTCGATGTTGGCTACATCATCAAGAATCATCCCAACTTGAATGCAGAGATGGAACGCCTCAATGCCGAGGTGAAAACAGCGCAGGAACAAATTGAACAACGTCGGACTTCATTGCTGGCCGAAAGCGAAAAAGTGGCGAGCACTTTTGACACGAACTCTCCTGACTTCAAAGCGAAGCAAGAACAATTGCTTAATCAAGAGAGTAAGCTTCGAGTTGACTTCTTGGGTCAAGAAAAAGAGTTTGCTGAGAAGCGAGCAACCGTGATGGCCAAATCGTACCAAGACGTGACCGCTGCGATCAACACAGTTGCGGAAGCTTACAAGTTCGATCTCGTTCTTCGGTACAGTAAAGAACAAAATGAAATGAATCCAAAGAACCCGCAATCGGTTAGCTTTGGTGTTCAGCGTGACGTATTGTTCCAATCCCCAGGATTGGATGTAACCGACTACGTTCTCTACGTACTAAAGTCGCGTGTTCCCGCAGTTCCCTCAGCAGCAACCAATAACGCTGGGAATCGAATGTCAACTCCTGTGACTGGAAACCGCAAGTAGACTTGTGCTATCTGACGGTTCGAGACTTTTGTAAGTAGAAAACAATTCCGAATGCAGCAACTACGGTTTCAACAAACGATTGAGCATGTGACGCACGTTAGCGGACGAGGCTACTGGTCTGGACGTGCTGTCAGCTTGACGTTTTTGCCAGCCGAGCCGAATTCTGGAATTGTTTTCTGTCGAACTGATCTACCTGGTAGACCGAAAGTCCCAGCTCATGTCGATTACCGTCGCGATACGCAATTGCGCACCACGTTGGTGCATGCTGGTACGCATGTTGAAATGGTCGAGCATGTGCTGGCGGCTCTTTATGCCCTGGAAATTGACAACTGTATCGTCGAATGCGATGCACCGGAAATGCCAGGCATGGACGGTAGTGCATTGGCCTTTGCGATCGCTTTGGAACGAGCGGGACATCGTCGGCAACTGCTACCTTGTCAGACCGTGAGTGTCACTGCTCCGATCCGACTCGGTGACGAACATCAATGGGTCATGGCGATACCTTCTCGAGATCCTGGACTCACCATTCGTTACGAATTGGACTACGGTACAGAGAGTTCGGTGCCCAAATGCGATTCAACATTGATGATTGAACGCGACACGTTTACGGACTCGATTGCTCCCGCAAGAACGTTTTTAGAAGAACACGAAGCACGACAGCTTCAATCCAAAGGTGTGGCCTCGCATGTCACCTATCGCGATCTTGTCGTATTCGGCCCAAACGGACCGATTGACAATTCATTGCGATTCGAAGACGAATGCTCTCGCCACAAACTGCTGGATGTGATCGGTGATCTCTCTTTGTGCGGTTACCGTATCCAAGGAAAGATCATCGCCCACAAGAGTGGCCATCGATTGAATGGTTTGCTCGCTACCGAATTGAATGAGCTAGCGGAACGACAACGATTGTCGAATAGCTCAGAATGGAAATCAAACAATGTGAGGAAGGCTGCGTGAACCGTTCGCGAGCGAGTTCAACAGTTTCCCAAACAAGCATGACGCTTTGCCAGGAATTTGACCAATGCCAACAATAATTGCCCACACTGCGGTGGTGGATCCTAGAGCCGAGTTAGACGACGATGTTCGTATCGGCCACCATTGCGTCGTAGGCGCGAATGTAAAGATCGGTCGCGGCACGCGTCTCGAGAATAGCGTGACGTTGACAGGTCACACGTCCATCGGTCGCGACAATCGATTCTTTCCTGGCTGCGTGATCGGCGGTGAACCGCAAGATCTCTCCTATCAAGGCTCGCCAACGCAAGTGATCATCGGGGATGGCAACGTGTTCCGCGAATGCGTTACCGTGAACCGAGGTACCGAGAAAGACGAAGGCACAACGCGAATCGGACATAACTGCTACTTCATGGCCAATTCCCACGTTGCCCACGATTGTATCGTCGAAGATCGTGTCATCATGGCCAATACGGTCATGCTCGGCGGACACGTCCGCGTCGAACACGATGCGACTCTAAGCGGCGGTGTGGCAGTGCATCATTTTGCTTCGATCGGCTGCTATGCATTCGTCAGCGGTCTCTCGCGCGTGTTGCAAGATATCCCGCCGTTCATGCTGGCCGAAGGATTTCCAGCACGTCCACGTTGCGTCAATGTTGTCGCTCTGAAGCGAAAGAACTTTTCGACTCCATCCATTCGAGCGATTAGCGAAGCCCACAAACTTTTGTATCGCTCCAAAGTGGGGGTGAAACATGCACGTGAAATTCTTCAAGGAAATGGTTCGCTGATGCCTGAACTGGAAACACTCTTCGCTTTCATCGATGAGTCGAATCTAGGCAAGCATGGACGCGGCCGCGATCGAAGAAGCTCATCGGCTGGCCATTCGGCTAGCGAACGTGAAGCAGCCTAAAACTCTTAAATCGTCGTTGACCTGGAGAACGAGCCATGAGTCTTGTCAGTCCACGCATTGCTGTAATCGGTGGTGGGCATCTGGGCCGCATCCATGCGAAGCTTCTGTCTGCTAGCTCGGAATGCACTCTTGTCGGCGTTGCGGATCCCTCTTCTCAGTCGCGAGCCATCGTCGAGAACGATCTAAAGCTTGCAACATTTGAAGACTATAAATCACTCGAAGGCCAAGTCGATGGCGTACTCGTCGCGGCCCCTACCTTTCTTCACCATGAAATCGGGTCCTGGGCTCTAGAACGTGGTATCCATACCTTCATGGAAAAGCCAATCGCAGCGACAACGGACGAGGCGCATCGTCTGGTTGCCCTAGCGCATGAAAACCAGTGCACGCTCCAAGTCGGTCATGTAGAACGATTCAATCCTGTCTGGACAACAGCTTCCTCATCTTGGAATAGAGATTCAATTCGCTACATTGAAGCGGCGCGCGAAGGAACCTACACAGGTCGTAGTACGGATATCGGTATCGTGATGGATCTGATGATTCACGACATCGATCTGATCCTTAGTTTAGTTCAATCACCCATCGAATCAGTTCGTGCATATGGCTGGAATGTGTTAGGCAAGCACGAAGACTTTGCCATTGCACAACTGCGATTCCGCAATGGAACGTTGGCTCAGCTTCGCGCTTCTCGTATTGCGGAAGGCCCAAAGCGGACAATGCAGGTTTATTCCGACGAGGGGGTCTGTCACCTTGATTTCGCAGCCGGAACTGTTGTCAAGGTTGACCCACATGCAGACGTAGCTTCGGGACACCGCCAAGCCGATGACTTGCCCGCCGATCTTCGTTCCAAAGTGAAAGATCAATTATTCGGTGAGTGGTTGTCCAAAACAGAGATCAAGCCAGCAGGAGTAAATGCCATCTCCCTAGAGCATCGTGAATTTTTGTTGGCGATCACGACAGGTCAACCGGTAACGGTAAGCGGACACGCAGGCGCGGCAGCGATGAGTATCGCAATGGAGATCGTCCAATCGATCGCGCGAGGGCAACCAAATCAAGCAATCATTCCCGCCGCCGATCGATTCGCTGCCTAGGGCAATAGCCGTAACCAGATCACGAACAATGGACTGAGACGCCACTATCGGCCGCTTGTCGGCATGGAGCTGGTCGAAGTTAAAAATTAAAAGGACACGCACATAGCTGGTCGAAAAGGAAAATAAGGTCGAAAATAAAAGTACACGCACACAAATGAAGTTGGCCTGAACGAAATTCCGAATCGAACGCATAGGCTATCGGCTCTAGAAATGCCGACGATGGAGCAGTCATCCACGACACGCTCGCTAGATCAAAGCCATTCGAGGTGCACTTCTTGGATTCCATCGTCAGGATGCGAAGTCGGTGTGTTGATTTCGGATTCGCTTTGGCGACAGATCGAGTTGCTGGTTTGGTCGCGACAACTCTTCTTTCGTTGGCTGCTTCTTCGTCGACGATCCACAAAACGTCTCCTTGGGATGGGGTGAAAAAGAAAACGCCAACAGCTTCTTCAGCATCGGACCGGGGCCAGCCACATCAGACTCTTTGTCGGGCGATGCGGGTTGATTTTTCTGGCCGTTCCCATAACAACAACAGGATTCGCCTATCACAACCCAGCGAGGTCCAGCTGCGACCTTTCGTCAGGCAGCAAAAACAGGTCTAATGTTTGCTAATCTTCACTTTGACTTTCATTTGCATTTAGTTGAGAAGGAATCGAATCATCGACAATCCCTACGCAGCAGAGAGTGTTGGCCAAACCGGGACTGGAATTCCTAGTTTTGAACCGAGGATCAGTCCGCCCATTCTGGTTCAGATTCGTGTGATAGCCGTATTGCTTATCATTCACGGTGCCTTGCTTTTGCTCACAGGGGGAATTCTGATCGCGGTTTCGATTGTTATGCCGGGCATGATTGCGGCTCAGCAACAGAAATTGCAGCAACCACCAAATGGCCCATCTCCGGCCCAAATGCAAACCATTCTTTTTGCAACCTATATCTCGATGGGCATGGCGGGAGTCATCCCTGGTGTTATTCAAATCGTAGCTGGGATCCTCAACTTTGGGCTCAAGGGACGGGTCCTGGGAATTGTGGCTTTGGTCATGGGTTCGATCTCCATGGGAACTTGCTACTGCGCTCCTACATCAATAGCCTTGTTAGTCTATGGCCTCATCATCTATCTGAACAACTCCTCCGTTCGAGCGTTTGCGTTAGCAAAACAAGGCCTGACGTGGAGTGACATTGAGAAATTGCCTCGGCAGTAAGTCGAAGACTTATCGTTCGCCTTGCTTAGCTTCCTTATAGTCCTTGAGATACCTGTACCTTCCGCCTGCAAAGTCGATGAGTGACATTTCACGACCGTTCGATCCTCCGTTCGACGGTTCAAGACTCACAGCCTTTTGGAACGCTTCGTAGGAAGAAAGTTTACGAGTATCTTTCTGAACATAAGGCTCGATCAGCGGCACGTAATGCTCGAGTCGCTTTTTCAAGTAATCGCCACCGAGGATTTCTTCGTTGATCTTTTTGACGATTTCCAAATAACGTTTGCGATATTCAGGAACAGCGAGCAGTTTGCTACGCAACGGTTTGGATGCGTCTTCTAGTCCTGTCAACGGATCCAGTTCGACAGGAGAACGCCCAGAGCCCCCTGGTCCTCCACCTGGTCCACCGAATCCGAAACCGCCAAAACCTCCACCTCCTCGCGGTTCACTACCGGGAGGACCAACTCGACCGCCGCGCCCTGGACCACCCATGCCTGGACCACCCATGCCCGGACCACCCATGCCCGGACCACCCATGCCCGGTCCACCCATGCCCGGTCCACCCATGCCCGGTCCACCCATGCCCGGCCCCATCCCTGGTTTGAGAGTTTCATTCGCATCGTGTACCACAACATGAAACACCCCTTTCGTATCGCGATACAAACAATAATCGCTAGCACGTGTCCAGTAACCATCGCTATTGATCAATGCGATATCGAGCGCCAAAAAGTGCAGTGCTCCCTCGACATCGAGAATTGGTTCGATCTTCTTAGGTAGTTCTTCTGTGGGGGTTGTGTTCAAAACTCTGCACAACTCGACCAATGCTTTCCATGCTTCTTCGGATTCTTTGCTCTTGATTTCAAAGGTTCTTTTGTAGGCCGCGAGATCATCCCCGACGTACTCTAAACCACCTCTTGCACCTGGGCTGCCAGGGACTTTCCATCGAGTACCTTTGGATGTATTAAATCTCGTTTCGATAAACTCTTTGTTAAACTGTTCTGCATTCGAATAGAGCCCCCAGCTTTCACCGTTAATTACTACATGCACAAAATTAGCAACAGGTGCGAGTGTATACTTCTGTGCCGCTTCCAGATACAACACCGTATGCAAGAAGCTTGGGTCTTCGTGCGAATTGAGCAGATTCAACGTCTTTCGACCGTAAAGTTTCTGCTCAGCATTCGTGAAGTCCATCGATAGATTAAGCGATCGCTTATGCCCGGCAGGTACCATTCCAAACGACGACTGCCCTCGGAAGTGTACGCCGATCGACGAGTACTCTTTTCCATCGACCGTGAGGTTGGCTGGCAACTCTACGTCCGTATTGTTGAAGTCTGCGAGTTCTGCTTCCCAGTCATCGCTTTCAAAGTTCAGAAACAGAGTTCTGATCACACGATCGGAATAGAGGGGTTCGTCGGGATACGACTTCACATCCGAAACGGACACCTTTGGGCCAGGCGTGGCTGGCTCTAGATTCCCCGTCCCTGGAGGCCCAAATCCACGGCCCCCACCGGGACCACCAGGACCAGGACCACCACCGCGGGGGCCTCGCATTCCGCCGAATCCACCTGGGCCTCGGCCTCCAGAGGGTTGCATCTTGAGAAACTCGCGTGCAGCGATTCGTTCCTCCCGATTGAGTTTTCCATCGGTATCGGAATCAAACTTGGCTAGTATCTTTCGCTGTTCACCCATCGGCGGCCCCATTCTCTGTGGTGCCGGAAACGTAAAACTTGCTCCGATGAGCTTCTTCCAGGCCTCTTTTTGATCCGTACTTAGGATCGCCAATGCCTTTGCCTCTAATTCGGGATTTGCTTCATTTCCTTGCGGCCCAGGGCCACGTCCGCCGAACTCACCACCGGGTCGACCTGGCCCTCCAAATCCGAAACCGAAAAGCCCGCCAGGTGGTGGGGCTATATCGAAGAGCTTCTTCAGTTCGTCGCGTTGTTTACCTTCTAGGTGGAGTGCGTCATGAATTTGCTTATCTCCCAAAGCGTGAATCCCGCGACGCTGCAATTGCAGTTGCTCTAGCCGCAACCACTGCTCTTTGGAGACGAGTTCTCGAATGCGGTCAGCTGCTTCGCGATTGGACTTTTCATTGGCTTCTCGCATGCGCTGAAATGCCTTCTGACGCTCCTCTTCCGAAGCTTCAAACAGCCCAGGGAAATCAATCGATCGCATCGTTTCTTCGATCGTTCGCGCCGCTTTGGTTTCTATTTCCTGACATTTCCCTTTTTGCTCTTCTGAAAGGGAAATCTCCTTGCGTACTTCTTCCAAACTCAACAAGCGCAGTATCGAATCGTTGACAGGCCCCATACCCGGTGGGACAAAGCCTGGTGGGACAAAGCCTGGTGGGCCCATACCCGGTGGACCGAAGCCGGGAGGACCAAAACCACCCGGTGGTAACTGGTCTGGACCAACTCCGCGTGGTGGCGAGTCTGGCCTGCGCTCTTGGGCAAAGATTGCGAAAGCGCCTGCTGCACAACCAAGACATACCAATGTACTGGCCAATAGATTCCGCTTCATCTTAAGTTTCCTTTGTTTTACTTCTGGCTAAGGCCCTGCAAATACAGCTGGTGATAAACACCGAATAAAATCATTGCTGCACTTAGGTTTCTAGTTCGAGAGTCGCGGACTGTATGCCCTCGATGCGATTCATCTTGTTGACGAAGAGCACAGGATCGATACCTGCCATCAGTTGAACTCGATACTTGACTTCAATCGCCGCCCCCTGTTTCGTCGTGGCAACTTGCACACAGGTGCATTGATTTGTTTTCTCCGACAGAATGCTCTTCAAGATATCCGTCGCATCGATACCTAATCCGACGCGGACCAGCAGCGAACCAGTGATCCCGGTTGCCGATACGCGAGCAGCATTCTCTGGCTTACTCCAGTCCTTAAGCAATATCGCTGCGACCGCAACGAGGGGAATTCCGATCAGTGGAACGAGAATTTGACCGTACCCGATCGCCATTCCGACAACCACAGTGAAAATGACAAAAGCTGTGTCGCGTGTGTCTTCGACGATCGTCCGAAATCGAACGATCGACAACGCTCCAGCGAGCGAGAAGGCTCGTGCAACATAGTTACCGATCACAGCAGTCACCATGCATATTAGAACCGAAAGCAACACCAATGTCGCAAACATGGCTCGATCGCTCTGGAGATTGCTTTCATCTCGACTACGCCGAAACACCAGGGCGACGACGATACCAGCCAAAAGCGAGAGAACAAAGCGGATGCCTAACTGCAAAGCGTTCTGCGAACTCACATCTTCCAAGGCTAGTAACTTCAAAAAATCATTATCCATCGAATCCAACCACCATCGCCGATCGATACTTGGAAAAGTTCATAGGGACCATTTGGTAATCTTCGACCCATCGTTTCAAACGCAACGGCAGCGAGTTGATGAATTTTAGCTCGACAACCGCCCAGTCCTGAAAGAGGAATTGAGATCTAGCACTTTGAGTCAAATTACGGTGGGTTAGATCCCTACCAAGGAATGCGATGAGTTCTCCCCAAGTTCTTTTCTCAAAGATATCGACAGATAAATTGTAGTCGAACGTAGCTCTGCAGACTTCGTCCCCCTTGGGGTCATAGAATGCATCTCGCTCGTATCGAACCGCGCAGCTGGGTTGAAATGATTTTTTTCGAATCTCACTGCAGAGTTCATTCTCCTCCGCCAAGAAACCTTCGAGGTTTTCTTTGCGGAAAGACTGACGCTTCTTTTGAACGACACCTGAGACGCGTTGTTTACGTTCTAAAAAAAGTTGCGTGGATTCGCCATACTGTCGAAAGCGGTACTTTGTGCCATTCAAATCAGGGTTTCGATGCAACACATCAAGGTTTGGTGTATCAAGATAAAGGCTGCAGACTTGATAGCCATCGCTGGATGAACTCGAGTAAGGGTCTCGTTCCAATTCCTGAACAGCGCGCCCTCGAATGATGTTCGCTCGCTCGACGGGCATCAGGAATTTTAGCTCCATAGCCATTCCCGATTCGGAGTTCGAGGAAAGCAATCCTGGAGACAAGTAGCTGTTTTGATTAGGACTCGGCGAAATAGAAATCATTTCTCGTGGTGTTCGATCGTTCGACTCGCGAGACATAAAGAAAAGATGGATGAGCAGACTTTGGAAACACGCCGATAGTTCACCAGTTTCGCCAGAAGGCGAAAAAAGTCAAAGACACCTATTTTGGTTTTCTCAACGCTTTTTGTGGCGGTTTTCACGATAGATGTTTCAAAACCACCGAGCAGATCTCTATGACACGTCAGTAAGCTCGAACGAAGCGATCGGAGCGGATATAACGCCCCTCTTCTTTTGCTCTAGCTCTTGAGATGAAAGTAGCAGTGAATGTGTGGTTCACCTCGGAAGTACCAGACCATGTCCGGGCCTTCGATCTGCCATGTATCCCACACGCGATCTGATCCGATATCGTATTTGCCTCCGTACCACGAGATATGCAGACGATCGACGACATTCTTCTTCTCGATTGTATCGATCGTGGCTTGAACGTCCTCTTGGCGAAACATGGCCATCATGCCTTGCATCGTATCGATCAGTAGTTTCTTTTGATCTGCACTCAACTCCGAGCATGCTAGCCCGCGGGCTTCGGTTGGGGTTTTGATGACAGCCTCAGGTCTTTCGCTACGAGGATCGCCAGCCACCAATCCTGCCGCCTGCTGCTTTCCTGTCAGCGACTGCACAAATTGATTGAACAGCTTTCCTTGATACCAATAAGGATTGCCTGGATGGTCTTTCGCTTCTCGGAAGTTGTCGTTCATACTTTCTTCTGGGTGAGGATAATGACCATAAAAAATCGGCGCTCCACCAAACCCCTTTCCTTGATCGCTGTGTGCATTGCAACGTCGAGTGACGTGGTGCCCCGTAAAGATGAACTCAAAATTCTTATCCTCTGGTGCGCCAAAGAATCCGACCGCAGGGGCATTCTTTGTATCCCCATATTGATCGATCAGCACTTGATATTTGATTGCATCCTGGTGAGCTTCGCTGTGGAATGAATCGAAGATCTTCTTGATGAGTTCTTGCTGTTCTGCATTGAACGTGTTCGGAATACGATAGTCGGGATGGATGTACCACCAATTGCTAACATATTGCCGTCGAGCATGATTCATCGGCAAACAGATATTCTTCTTCTGCGCCGCGGTCAGACTCTTGTACAATTGCATCGGCATAGAGTCTGTTTTCGCCTCATCAGCAAACACGGATCGCGAAGATCCCATGTGCTGCGACGCAATGAAAACCCCAGCAGACGCAGCCGCTGATTGCAACAAATCACGACGATTCAACGTTCGCATAGCACACCCTCTCGTTCTCAGTTGTGGTAAAACTGCCCGGTTCCGTGGACACGTTTAAATCATTCTTAAATCATTCTTAAATCATTCTAGTCTAGTCCACCGCGTTTTACGAATACTACCATATCGGATTTGTGCATAGTCTGTGCTCTTCGGATTTCTGCGAAGTACTCTTTCGGTAGTAACTAATTCTAGGCAAACTTGACGCACTTCTCGACTCAGTCTTAGGATATACTTTTGTCTACCGGATCCTCCTTGTTTCGCCAAGAATCCGAGATTTCTTTTTACACGTCAACCTCAGTCTTTCGTGATCAAGAAGCACTAGATCAAGGCGACGAACAGATCAACGGATCCGATGACAGCGATACTGGGCATTTCAGCGTACTATCACGATTCGGCAGCAGCCCTCGTTGTCGATGGCCGTATCGTCGCTGCGGTGCAAGAAGAACGATTCACGCGAAAAAAACACGATGCGAGTTTTCCCGTTCACGCAATCGCATACTGTCTTGAGCATGCTGGTTTGGACCAACAGGATATTGACTATGTCGGTTTTTATGACAAGCCGCTGACGAAGTTCGAGAGACTGCTCGAAACGTATCTTGCCTTTGCACCGTTGGGATATCAATCGTTTCGGAGGGCGATTCCGCTATGGTTGAAGCAGAAATTACACGTTCCGCGCGACATACGAACTCATCTGCCTCGATTTCGACGAAGGCCTGTTTTCCTGGATCACCATCAATCGCATGCGGCGAGTGCTTTTTTCCCGTCGCCTTTTGAAGAAGCTGCTATCTTGACCATCGATGGCGTCGGTGAGTGGTCAACTACATGCTTGGGTATTGGACGGGGCAACGAGATCAAGCTTCTGAAGGAGATCCGATTTCCGCACTCTCTAGGTTTGTTGTACTCAGCATTTACCTATTATGCTGGGTTCAAGGTGAATAGTGGGGAATACAAGCTCATGGGCTTAGCTCCGTATGGAGAACCTAGATTTCGCGATCGAATTCTAAAAAAGCTTTTGGATCTCAAGGAGGACGGTTCGTTTCGAATGGATATGGGCTATTTTCGGTACTGCCATGGTCTTACCATGACGAGCCCGAAATTCCATCAGCTCTTTGAGGGACCACCTCGCAAGCCGGAAAGCTTGTTAACGCAACGCGATATGGATATTGCCGCCTCCGTCCAGTCCGTAACCGAGGAAATCATGTTGCGTATGGCGAGACACGCTTCGGCCTTAACCGGGGCCAAACATCTGGTGCTAGCAGGTGGGGTAGCGCTGAATTGTGTTGGGAATGGTCGGATCTCACGCGAGGGACCCTTCGAGAGAATTTGGGTTCAACCGGCTGCTGGGGATGCGGGTGGTGCATTAGGTACTGCATGCTTTATTTGGCACCAGTTGCTTCAAAAGACTCGGCAATCCAACCCACGGGATCACTTGGAGGGCGCCTTTTTAGGCCCCGAATACTCATCGGATTCAATTCGTGATTCACTCGAGGCTCAAAAAGCAATCTACAGGCTCATGCCGTCAGATGACGAGTTGTGTGACCACATAGCCCGTTCTATTGCGGAAGGAAAAGTTGTTGGATGGTTTCAAGGACGAATGGAATTCGGACCGAGAGCACTGGGTGCGCGCAGTATCCTGGGGGACGCGAGGAGCGAGCAGATGCAATCCACGATGAATCTCAAAATCAAATTTCGCGAATCCTTTAGGCCCTTCGCGCCGATCGTTTTGCTAGACCGCGTTAACGACTATTTTGACTGGAAGCAGGGAGAGGAAAGTCCCTACATGCTGTTGGTCGCTCCCGTCAAGCCTACGCTTCGGCTTGCTCCTGTCGAAAATCCTTCTACTGCTTTCGGTTTAGACAAGCTCCGGGAGAAAAGATCGGTTCTACCCGCCATAACGCATGTCGATTATTCTGCGCGTATTCAGACAGTCGACCATGATCGCAATCTCTTGCTATATAAGCTTCTAAAGGCATTCGAGGCAATGACAGGATGTCCCGTTATGATCAACACGAGCTTCAACGTACGGAGCGAACCGATTGTCTGTTCTCCAGCTGATGCTTTACGATGCTTTATGATGACAGATATGGACGTGTTGGTGCTAGGCCGTTATGTCTTGAGAAAGGAAGATCAGAGAAATGTAATGAGCCAAAGCGAACGAACAAACTACTTGAGACAATTCGAGTTAGACTGATGCTATTTGAAATCAATTGGTCGCCACCAGACCGACAGGTAAAGCAATTCGCATTCCTTTGTTTCCTTTTGTTTCCTGTTGTAGCATGGTGGTGGAGTCTCCCCGCCCTTTGGATAGGTGTATTTTTCTGTGTCGGGACCACGTTCGCCTTGTTAGGTTTCTTTGCTCCGTGGTTCCTAAGGCCTATGTTTGTCGGTCTTTCCTTGATTGCAGCTCCGTTCGGTATGGTGGTGAGCGAACTACTTCTACTCCTGATTTTCTTTGGTCTCTTCCTTCCGATCGCGATCGTATTTCGATGGTTGCAGCGGGATGCTTTGCAACGTAAAGTAGAAATCGATCGGCAATCGTATTGGTCCGACAAAAATCAGCCAACCAGTATTGACAGTTATTACAAACGGTATTGAGGACCGAGGATGAAAATACCAGACTATGTATCAGAACACAATTTCGACACTTCTATACATACCCGTCTTGCCCCTTGGTGGACAGAAGTCATTCGATTTGTGGTAGAGAATAAGAATTGGTGGTTGATCCCCATCCTGTTAGTCTTTGGTTTGATTAGAGTTCAATTCGTGTTGAGTTCGACCGGAGCGGTACCCTTCCTATACACATGCTTCTAATGGCGGGAGTCGATCGTTGTTCCCATCGTTCGCGGAGTCGAAACAGGAAACGCTGGATTGCGAAACTGGCAGCCATGCTTGTTGGATGTTTCCTATCTTTCCTGATCCTAGAATGTTACGTTCGTTGGTTTGATCCCTTTCCAATTCTTCTTCGCGGCGGACAGATCGATTTACCAATACGCTCCAAGTTGACCTTTTCTTCACAAGGAGTTCCCGGCCTCGACCCAACTATTCACGTATCCTACAACTCCTTGGGTTTTCGCGGTCCAGAGCCGCCAACCAATTGGTCTGAAACCGAGACTATGATTTGTGTTGGGGGGAGCACCACGCAATGTATTTATCTTTCGAATGGTACAACATGGCCGGATCAACTCGCGCTCAAATTCTCTGAGTCAGGTAAGCCTCTCTGGATTAACAATGCAGGAATCGACGGCCACTCAACCTTTGGTCACCTGCAATTATTAAAGCAGTATGTGCTGCCGCTTCGTCCTAGATCAATCATGTTTTTGGTGGGCCTGAACGATGTTGATCGAGTCGATCTCGGAGAGAGCGATGCTACGACTCTTCGAGGTTTAGGAAAAGAAGATGATACTCTCCTGAGGTCGGTGCAGCGTTGGATGTTGCGAAACAGTTCCGCATTTGCTTTGTCGGATAACTTCCGGCTTCACTGGATGGCCCGTCGCAAAGGTTTGACACATGGAGCGATGGGACACGGCAGCTTACCTGCCTCAACTTCAGTCCAACGCATGAGCGATATTGCGAGGCAGCAGTGGATCGCGGATCGCGATCCCAATTGCTTGACCGATTACGAGAATAGGTTGCATCAATTGATCGATCTGTGTCAAAAGGAAGATATAAAGTGCTTCTTTGCTACTCAGCCCGTTCTCTATGGCGTTGGAGTCGATGAGGCCACGGGCTTGGATTTGGAAGCCGTTAGAGTGGGAGAAGTCGATGGGTGGACCCATTGGCAATTGCTTCGTAAGTACAACGAAACCACTCTCAACGTTGCGAGGGAACGGGGTGTCCCTTGTGTGGACTTGGCCGCTGAATTGCCCAAGTCATCGCTCCACTTCTACGATCTGACCCATTACAACAAAATGGGTGCAGAGAAGGTTGCCCAGATCGTTTTCGATGCCCTCATCAAGGAACGGCTGTAAAGCGACCGAAACCAAAACGAACTACGTTGGCCCCGAATTGCGATCTTTGTTTTCCGTTTCGGGCAACTCTAGCTCGATATCTTCATAGTCCGCGGGATCGAGTTCACTTTCGATATCGCCATCGACTTCCCCTTCTACGACATCGTCATCGGTGTCGTACTCAATGTCTTCGTAGGAGTCGCTTTCGTACGATTCATCGTCGGATTCGTCGTCCTCATACTCTTCATCGGCATCGTCTGCATCTGAATCGTTCTCGTCGAGCAGTTCATCTTCTGCATGCGAATCCTCATACGGCAGCTCTGCGGCAGGCTCTTCGTTGATTTCATCTCGGGAATCGTCTCTCGCACGCGCTTGGAGATACAACTTGATCGGGATTTCGCCGAATGGCAAATGATCACGCAAGAAGCCCAATAGATATCGTTGATAGGGCGCTGTGAACCCTTGCGGCTGATTGCAAACAACGACGATGCTCGGCGGAGCTTCGGACACTTGCGTAGCATAGTAGATTTTCGGGCGTTTGAGCTGAAACAATGCTGGCTCGTGCTTATGGACAGCAGCCTTGATCAATCGATTGAGTTGCCCGGTTGTGATGCGCTCGTTCGCTTGTTTGAATAGCATCTGAGCATGGTTCAGCAATGCCTTCACGTTCTTCCCAGTTTGTCCAGTGACGAATCCGATTGGACAATAAGCCATCGTCGGGAACGTTTCACGAACGTAACGAACCCAGCGCTCGGTCGGCATTTGCCCCGCGAGTTGGTCCCATTTGTTCACGACGAAGATACACGGCTTGAATTGGTCGGAGATATAATGAGCAAGTTGTTTATCCACTTTGCTCATCTGTTGTTTGCAATCGAAGAACAACAAAACAACGTCCGCGCGACGGATGCTGCGCTGGGCACGGTGAACCCCGTACCAATCGATGTCCGTCTTGACGCTTTTATTGCGTCGCAAACCTGGCGTATCGATGGCCATAAATTTGTGTCCATCGAGTTCAAACTTCACGTCGACGCTATCGCGGGTTGTTCCGGGAACTTCGCTGACGATCATCCGCTCTGTCTTCGCTAGCGAATTGACAAACGTGCTCTTGCCTACGTTGCGACGTCCGACGATGGCCACCTTCATCACAGGCGATTCCAACGCTTCCGCGTCGTAGGCCATGTCGGGCAATCGTTGGACGATAAGATCGAGCAACACATCTTTGTTTCGATTCTGCTGAACACTGACCAACGTCAGCCAGCCTCGTCCCAGTTTTCGGAACTCTTCTGCATTCGCATCGAGCGACGGACTATCTGTTTTGTTCGCGACAAGCACGATAGGTTTGTCGATCTTGCGCAGTCGATAGGCTACTTCTTCATCGAGTGGCAGTAGACCTGCTCGCGTGTCAACCACGAAGAGGAGCACATCCGCGTCGTCGATGGCCTTTTCGATTTGGGCTTCGATTTCTTTCGTAAGATTGTCGACATCTTCGATTCCCATTCCGCCTGTGTCGATCAGCTCAAAGTGCCGACCTTCGTGTTCGACTAGCGTTGTAAGGCGATCCCGAGTAACTCCGGCGGTGTCTTCGACAATGGACAGACGGCGGCCATCGATCCAATTGAAGATGGAGCTTTTGCCGACATTAGGTCGGCCGACGATTGCGACACGTGGAATTGGCATTGTGGAGCCGTTGGGTGGATCTGAATGGAAAACCTGCTATGGTAGTCTGCAATCGTAATTCTTGGGAGGGACTTTTCCCGTTTAAAGTCGTCGTGATGGCGGCTCTCGCGTTGAAAAATCACAGACATTGCTATGAATGCGTGGTCGAATACAGCAGCAAAACAGCTTTTGGAGCATTGGAAACGCTGTGGGCTCACCCGTTTGCCAGCAGCTACGGACACCGGTACCAAACAAGCCATCGATTGGTTGGATGCTCTCACGATCGATTCCGGCCTCGAGGCGGCCAAGGAATTGCAACTCCTGCCCAGTTCTATCCAGCCTCAAGGTTTGGCTCCAGCAACAACCCCTTCGACAGCCAATGTTTCCGCGGTTCGCGAATCGACTCCGCTGGCGAACTCGGCGACTCTCGAAGGTGAGAAACCTGCGACTGTCGCCAAACCACTGAACGTTGAAAGCCTATCGTTGCCCGGCAGTTGGCAGACCGAAAGCCTCTCGGTCGAAGATCGAAAAGGGCGTTTCCAAGTACTGGCGAGCGAAGTGGACGCGTGTCGCAAATGCACCGATATCGTTTGTCGGCGTCAGCGAACCGTCTTTGGAGTAGGGCCTGTTAACGCACGATTGGTCATGTTCGGGGAAGCGCCTGGGGCAGAAGAAGATCGCTCGGGAGAGCCCTTTGTCGGTGCCGCAGGGCAACTGATGGACAAAATTTTGACAGCAACTGGGCTGCAAAGGTCAGATGTCTTCATCATGAATTCTCTCAAATGCAGACCTCCCAACAATCGCAATCCAACCGATGGAGAGATTGAGAATTGCCGCCCATTTTTCGAAACACAACTAGAGACTATTCGACCAGAATACATCGTTTGTTGGGGTTCCGTGGCGGTGCGAGCGGTGCTCAAAAGCACGGAAAGCGTCGGCCGTCTTCGAGGTCGATTCCATCACTATCGTGGCGCGAAAGTGTTGGTAACGTATCATCCGGCCTACCTCCTTCGAAATCCTGATGCGAAACGGTTGACGTGGGAGGACATGAAGCTGCTGATGCGCGAGCTCGGGATCCCGATCCCCACGCCAAAGAAATAGCTCTAATCGAGTAATGACTCGCTTGCTCTCGAAGTTTTCACTGGCAAGTTTTCATTGGCAAGTTGACACCTGAGGCTTGCCGGTCATTCTGATATTCGTTAGAACGAGTGATCAATCGTCGTTTGCAATCATCGCATTTTCTCCAAGGGGCTTCGAATGTCAGACAACCCTCGCTTTATTATGATTGGCGGATTCTTGGGTGCCGGGAAGACCACCACGGTGTCGAGGTTGGCCAAGCACTATTTGGCTTTGGGAAAGCGTGTCGTGATCGTCACGAACGATCAAGCGACTGATTTGGTCGATACCAACCTGCTTCGCTCGCAAGGGTTGGATGTCGGCGAGGTTGCAGGTTCGTGTTTCTGTTGCAACTTTAACGAACTCACACGAACCGTAGAACGACTCAGCGAAAGCCAGCGCCCGGATATCATCATTGCGGAACCCGTCGGAAGCTGCACGGATCTGGTCGCTACCGTGATTCGGCCTTTGCAACAGGTTTATTCCGTTCCCTTTGACATCGCTCCCTACGGTGTCATCATCAAGCCGAGTCACGGACTAAAGATTCTCCAAGGCACACGCAAAGGCGGCTTCTCTCCGCAAGCGGAATACATTTTTCGAAAGCAGATTGAAGAAGCTGACTTTGTCATCATCAATCGGATCGATGAACTGAGCGAAGCCGCAGTGAGTGAATTGACCACGTCGATCGAAAATCAATTTCCAGGGACTCCATGCTTGAAGATGTCCGCCACCTCGGGGCAAGGGTTTGATTCGTTTTGTGAATACCTGGACCTGCAAGGAGTCTTTGGTACCAAAGCCATGGACGTGGACTACGATGTTTACGCCGAGGGTGAAGCGGAACTGGGTTGGCTCAACGCACAGGTCATCTTGACGTCGGAAAGCAATTTCGAGCTGGATGCATTCCTTCTGCGATTGCTGGAACGTGTGAATGTAGAGTTGGTTCAGCATTCGGCGGAAGTAGCCCACTTGAAGGCGATCGGCATGACGGAAGGAAAGTTTGCAGTTGCCAATATTGTGAGCAGCTCGTCCGCTCCCCAGCTTTCGATTGGATCCGCAGCCTTGGTCAAGACTGCAGACTTGGTAATCAATGCGAGAGTCGCTATCGATCCCGAGACATTGACAGAGACAATTCAAAGAACGCTTCGATCCGTCTGCCAAGAATTTGGAATCGCGGAAACAACAAGAACGCTTCAGTGCTTTCGCCCTGGCCGTCCCGTACCAACACATCGACTCGAGAGCAGCTCAATTGGGGATCGATATTAACAGCTTGATCGTCTTCGCCTACCAAGCGAGACGGACGACATGTCGAGGGAGCAAACATCCATCATAATTCGACTCCTGGTCCCGAGGATGGGGCGTGGCTTTAGGGGCGCAATTTGGTTTGCTTGGCGAACGATTTGTGAGACTTGTCACGAGCAATTTTCCCTATACTAGACAGCAGAGATCCAAAGTGACACAATGGGTTGCTTACGACTAAAGTAAAGTTATCGAAAGCAGGCACCCCATGACTCTCGTCTCTCGTCTCTCGTCTCTCGTCTCTCGTCTCTCGTCTCTTAAAAAGAGACTAGCTATACGCAGAAAGAGTGCTTTTCGGCGTCTCCTGATTGAAACGTATGAAAGCCGAGCTCTTTTGGCTGCTGATTCGCAGTTTGCATTTGCATCCTTGCACAACACGAGCGTACCGGCAGACGTAGATGGCAATAATCAAATTGAAACTGCGGATGCGTTGACGCTTGTGAACTTGATAAACGGTGGATCTGCGAATGAAGATTACTTCTATGATACTAACAATGACAAAGAGGTTTCCTTAGCGGATTTGGAACTGGTTGTTTCTGCGTTAAACAGTCAGTTCTCTACGTTCTTTATGCCTGAACCTGAAGAATGTGTTGTTGAAGAGGGAGGCACATTCGCGACTCCAGTTCAAGATGAGTGCGAGAGCCCAGATATTCCAGACGATCCCAGTGATCCTTCAGATCCTAGTGATCCCTCAGATCCTAGTGATCCCTCAGATCCTAGTGATCCCTCAGATCCCAGTGATCCCTCAGACCCTAGTGATCCCTCAGACCCTAGTGATCCCTCAGACCCTAGTGATCCCTCAGATCCCAGTGACCCTTCAGACCCCAGTGACCCTTCAGACCCCAGTGACCCTTCAGACCCCAGTGATCCTTCAGACCCCAGTGATCCTTCCGACCCCAGTGATCCTTCCGACCCCAGTGATCCTTCAGACCCCAGTGATCCTTCAGACCCCAGTGATCCTGGGGATGATGACTATCCGCCGGGCGGCGACGATGGAGACGGAGGGGGCAGCGGATACACCCCACCCCCTGGTCCGATAGTTGTTGATGCAATAAAAGGTTCGGCTAAAGAAGGAACATCTACGAAGTTCAGAATTCGTCACTCCTCCGTGTATAACGGCGAGACTGTCGACGACGTCTTAGAGATAAACTATTCCATCAGGTTTCTTACTGCAACAGCTCGCGACTTGGAGGATGTTTCGGGAACGGTAACGCTTGGCCCGTCGGACGTCCATGAAGTTGAGGTGTACCATTTTCGAGACCTAGCGAATGAGCCGACCGAAAGTTATTGGCTAAATGTCGACTACGATTTTCATGGTAGTGCAAAATCGACGGGCGGAAGAGGACAAATTGAAAACCTCGAGAGACCTCGACTTGAGTTGTCTCCGAGTTTTTTGAAGGAAGGAGAAACCAAAGAGATTTGGATCGATCTTGAGTACCCCGTAGATATCGAATCAACGGTAGCTATAAGGTCGAAGGACAACACGGCTCGGGTCGATTGGCGTGACTATAATCGGTTTTCCGTAGCAAGCTTTCCGTTCGATCCAGAAGATAGAAGATCACGATACAGCTTTGACGTTTCGGCGCTTTCCGATGCGGTCGTAGAAGGCAACGAGAGTCTCTTTGTCGTCGTCGAATACAGCGATACGCAACCTGGATCTGAAGATGGTGAAGATAATAGTGTTACGGACCAAATTCCTCTTTCGATTCATGATGTCGGACCAATTTCGTTTCAAGTGACAGACTCGATTGGACCAGTATTCGTACTTTCAGGTGACGACGATTTTGATCAGGTAGTTGATAGTGTTGATCTCAATGGAGGCCCAATTCGAGGGGAAGGAGATCGACGGTTTGTTCCGATTCAATTGAGGATGGACGTAAACACATCCACGATCTCGGTGTATGAATCGAAGTTCACATTTGATTTTAACGAGGCTCAGCTAAGGGAATCGCAACAATCGATTTCAGGAGAAACGCGAGGATTGTTGCGGGTCTGGACCAAGCCATGGCATGTCCCTAGAACAGAAGATGATTTGATTCACGCAGGAGTTGAATACAGCAGTACGGAATTGAATATCAGTCCTACTCGCGCTTTGACATTGTATGTAGAGGCTGTTACCGCTGCCGGATTTGCCGACGAGCACCTTTCGTCGATTGATGTCCATTGGGACGCCACTTACCGGACGACTGGGAATAACTTTATTCACAGTGCGAGAAATTCAAGACCAGTGAAAGTCGCTGCGAGAATATTGCCGCAAGAGGTGGCCGATGCCCTAGTTCGTATCGCTAACAGCAATCAAGTGCGTGAGTTGATCGCACTTTATGAGCAGATTTACAACCCGCCTCAAGTGGTAAACACGAATTTGCGGGATCCGCTTTTGGACTTCATGGCAACTCGACACAACCTAAAAATCATAGTAACCGACCAATGGTTCTGGCAATCGAGGATCGTCCGACCAAATTCAGATGATCCTGATGACAAGACCTGGGGCGTCGTCATCGGTAAGAGTGACTTGGAAAGTAAGGGAATGGTTTGGGGTGTCGAAGAGTTGCGTACCTTGATGCTCGCTAGTATCGGCGTTAGCTATATTTCACCAAGCGAATATTATGCGTACGCTGCTCAAGGCAATATTGATGCAGAAATTCGACTGTTTGAAAAATCTCGGCTCGACTCCCTGAAGGCAAGTGCAAAGCTTTGGAGCGACACGATTCGATTTGCAACCGAGACGATCCTGGATGCGTCAGAAATCGCGATCGGTTTTGCTCCCGGGGGTGGCGTCTTTCTGGCAAGTATTAACTTAGCGAGAGGCGTAATGCACATAGCGTCTAAGGGGGGGCTTGATGACGAAAAGGAGATCTCATTTGGAAATGGGGTACAGGTCATTTCTGATTTGGTAGAGTTTGTGCCATTTTTGCCCGCTTGGATGAAGAAGGCTGGCGCAGGCGTGGTTGAGCAGGCCTCCAGTGCCGTAGCGATGGTCTTTACGAAGACTGCCTCAGGGTTTAAGCGAGCGTTGCCAAAGGATCTTTTTGACGAAGCGATTGCAGTTGCTGGTATACCCTTGCATAAGCTGGATTTTTACAATCCTAGCCATTGGTGTTTTTCGTCGGATACGAAAGTCCACTGTTGCGGTGGCTTAAAACCAATTGCGGACGTACGAATCGGCGACCGTGTCCGGACCTTTGATTTCGATACAAAAGCCTGGCAGTGTTCAACGGTCCAAGTCGTGCACAAGCACCAATTCTCTGGCCGTATGTTTTCGATCGAATCGAATGGTGAGGTCATTCATGTGACCGAGGGGCACCCATTTTGGGTCGTCCGAGGTAGCGATTTGCACAGCCGTCCATTCCCGCCGCAACTGACGATATCGAATCTTGAACATGCCGAGCAAGGACGATGGGTCAATGTGGAGGATCTTCAACTAGGAGATGAATTCCTGACAATCGACGGACGCGAAAGTTTTGTCGATTCGATTCAGTCAAGCATTTCGGAAAATATCGAAGTCTTCAACTTGACTGTTGACGGCAATCACACGTTCTCGGTCGGGCAAAACGGGATCTTAGTCCACAATGAATCCTGGTGTGATTTGGCAGCAAAAAGTTACGGGATAACCAAAGAGCAATTAGCTAATAAACGCGAAGAGGTTGCCAAGTTATGGAAGTTGGTGGATGCTGAGGGGAATGCCTTAATCAGCAGGACTCACGGTCACCATTTGGTGCACAAAGTGGGTGCTAAGGGGCTGGGTGATGCTGCTGCAACAAATGCCAAATCACAACAGATGCTTGAAATCTTTCAAATCGAAACTGTTGCCACTAAAGACGATGCAAAAAGGATTTTGAACAACGGCATTCCCGTTACCCAACCTGATGGATCTGTACTCATCGACAAAAAACTTCACAATTTATGTATTGCACCGTATGAGTATGTTCACAGTAAAAGATACGTAGAGGCACTACACAAAAGACTAGAAGTTTCGATCGTTGGTACGACAGCAAAACCCGGGCCAATAACAAAGGCTCGATTTGATGCGATAATGGCAGGAGCTAAACCGACGACCGAAGAAATAGCAGCATGTAGGAGAAGGCTCGTTGGTGCACTTGACGATGCCAGAATCGTAATCGAAAGTGGAAACGAGCTCTGATGTTGAAAATAGTTGTGTGCGTGTCTCTGATTCTGCTAAAGTATATTTTTTTGCCCGTTTCGTTCGCATCCAAGGAGCGAGTTTCTATGAGTGATGACCAACCTAGCGAGATGATGGTGGAGCTTTATCGTGATTTAATAAGCAAGATCGCTTTTAAAGACGATTCTGTTTGTATCGCTCTCTTAGAAAAGAATGTTGATCTTTTGGTGTTTCCCGAGGAGTGGAACGCCTCTCTCTTTTTAGAGGCTTGCCGAGAGGGGAAGGTGAAAACGGCGGATTTTTTCCTGAGAAGCGGTGTAGATATCGATTCCGTAGAAGGAAAATTAACAGTCTTAAACCGCGCTGTTGGAAATGGAAATATAGAAATGGTCAAGTTTCTTTTGGAACGAGGTGCTAATCCTACTTTGGGACGAAGATTGATAACGGCGGCCTCAGGAAGTGGCGTAGGACAAGAGCGTGAAGCCATCTTAAAATTACTCTTAGAATATGGCGGTAATCCAAATGTCGTATACGCCATGTTTGGTGACAAGTCAAATGCGCGAACGGTTCTCGACTTTGCTTCGGGCGATTCTCCCGTGCGAAAAATGTTGCTTGAGCATGGTGCCAAGACTGCCGCAGAAATCCTCAAAGAAAACCCCAACGTGGAGATCGTTGATTGAGCCCTGCAGAATCACCAACGGAAATCAAAGATATCGAGTCCTATTTCGCTGATCGGTTTGGACCTATTTCGTCGAACGCTTATTGTGAACTGGTCCCATCGACACCATTGATCACGGTGCGTCGAACAGAACGTTCACCAAAACAGCCGAATACGGTTCTATTTACGTGTGGCATGTCGACTAATGCTATGGCTGAAACGGAAATCGCGCCGGGGGCTCCTTACATTTCGTTTGCCGAGCTTTTTCTAGAATTGCCACCGGCTTGGGATCCTCATGCAGACATTACCAACCCACTGAACGCTTGGCCAATCGTTGTGCTGAGAGAAATTGCTCAATCGCCACACCTCGAGAATAGAAACATCGGAGGTCCCATTAGCGTTTATTGCTACGATCATCCGATCATTCCAAATACACTCTTCAGCGGTTTCTTGGTGATTCAGGATCATGTGTTGAAGCTACGCAGCAAGGACATTTCCCTGTTGCGGCTCGTTCCTCTCTATCCGGAGGAAATCGATTGGTTTCAAGAAGAGGGGTTCGTACCGCTGATGCAGGCCTTTGACCGATCAGCGATCCCGTTTTGTTTCGATCCTACGAGAATGAATACCGCACTGAGACGTTAGCATAATTCCCGACGGAACCTATCGTCCCATTGGGTGTGGAAGTTGGAATGAAGATTGTTGCAACGATACTTTCCGGAAATGCTGCGGGCATCATCGGCGATGCAATCAAGAGTGCCATCGAATTTGTTGATCAAGTATTGCTGATCGATACGGGTATTTCGGACGCGACCACCGAGATTGCGAAATCGATAGCCGGTTCAAAGTTTGCAATCGCCCATTTCCGATGGATCAACGATTTCGCGGCGGCGCGAAACTTTGCATTAGTCGAGGCGTCCAAGTTGAGTGCTGACTTTGCAATGACACTTGACACCGACGAGCGTCTGTCGATCTCTCATGCGAATCCAAGAGCCTTTCTGGAATCACAGTTCTCAGATTCACCGACAACGACTGTCTGGATGGTATCGGCAGGCTGTGGCACTTACAAAAAAGAGCGATTCTTTAGGCTTCCCTTGCCTGAACGAATGAAATGGACAGGGCGTACTCATGAGTGTTTTGTCGGTTACTACAAAACTGAGTTGGTTCATTTGCAAAACTGTGTTTTCCATGAACTTCCCAAGTCGCAAGAACTGTCGAAATT
>JAJTID010000028.1 GCA_021300155.1 Pirellula sp. | reverse complement strand
GTCCGTATCGGCCATCGTTCCCAATTGCTTGTCGATCGATTTGCTCCATTTCGGCGCTTCCGCTATATCCCGATACGTGGACGCGATCCCTAAGTTACGACGACGTACTGCCACAGAACGAATCGCAATTCCAAAGCGTTCTGCAATCACTCGGTCCGGCACAGTCCCGATGATCGAATCAATTTCTTTCGTCCACTCCACTTCGGAGTATGGTCTTAAACTCATTCCCATTTCCAACCCTGACTCTTCCATTGCAAACACCGATCGCTAACCAACTGGTCGATTACCAGTCGTTGCGATCCGTATTCTAGCGTGCAGGGAGAAAACGATAACGTAGAGTCCCGATTCACCTCGGCAGGGCCACTGAAAGCCTGAAATGTTGGTCCTTAACTCCTGCCGATTCGGGCAAGTTCTTGCGTTCGCCGATAATTTACAAGACTCGCTCTTGCATACGCTGTGCATATGCGTACACTGCACTCAAGTGTACAGTGTACATAGTGCTGTTTTGATTGGCCACGAGCTTCGTGCAGGCGCTGCTCGCTCACGAGTCTCGGTTGGCAGTATCCGAACGAGCGTTTTTTGACACGAAGTGGTTCTCCGTTTTCCCTGACTTTCAAGGTAAAGCTCTGACATGAAGATCAAACTGAAATGGTCTGTTCTGCTACTGGCCTGTACAGCGGCCACGCCCGTGCTGTCGCAAACCAAGGCCGATGTTAGCCAACCTGCAAAGGCGCCACGACCCATCACTCGCATTCTTTGGCAAGATGACTCCGACCACTCGCTGAAGTGGTCGGACGTGACGCGAGGTCCCAACGGTCTCGCCATTGCTCCGCAATCCGTTGCTGGCTTTCCAAAACTCGATGCGGCACAGCAAAGCTTTGTCCAAATGGAAGATACCAACGGACTCGTTGTCGTCGGTATCCATGACAATGACAACGGAAACTTTCAATCAGGATGGGTGGCACTGAATTCTGGTGTCGTCGAAGAAGAACATGGCGACCACTCCCACTGGCACTTTGAAAAGCCACCTGCCGTCGCAGTATCTCAATTGGGTAAAGATCAAGGCAACCCTGCGCACGTTTATAACTATCAAGGGGACATCTTCTTAGCCAATGACAAGAAGAATGGATTCACGGTCCTGTCGTCATCGGCCTTGAGCAAGTCACCTTCGACTGCGGCAGCTCGATGCTACACTGGAGGTGGGAATCATATCACTCTTGCAGCGGTCGATCGCAAAGTTTGTTATGCCACATGGGTTGACCGTGATGGCGATAACGTTGGCCGCGTGGATGTCGTTCCCATCAGTAGCGAGACAGGCCGGCCGGGCTACACGTTAAAACTACCAAGTGGTGGATTGCATGGTGCGACTTCGAACTCGGGGCGCGTTTTCTTTGCACCTTCTGATGGTATCTGCTGGCTCGATGCCGACGTTACGCTTTCCAAAAATGCGAAGTCTGCCGAGGTCCAACACCTCTCGCTCGGAGAAGATCCAGCAACGGGCAAACCATTGCGAACAGGCGCTTTTGCAAACCACAGAAACTATGTCTTGTTTACTACGGGTGCGAACTCATCCGCAAGTCTCTGCATGATCGATGCGAAATCCCCGAAGCCAACCATCGTTAAGTTGTCTATGCCGATTGCGGAAGGTCTCGCGTTGACGACTCCCGTTTGTGTAAAGACACCGTCGGGCAAGCAATACGCGTTTCTATTCAGCGATCGACGTGGAAGCGAAGCTGCGGAATCGTTGTCCGTCGTAGATCTCGATCCTAACGGAGATGGCATTCTGTCCGATGCCAAGATCGAGAAGACGCTGGCCGTTGGAGCAAGCAAAATCGAAGGGCATGGCGGACACCATGAAGTCTGTTTCTCATCGAGTAGTCGGCTCGCGTTTATTACCAACCCGGGCGACGGATCGATATGGGTTCTCTCGTTAGCCACGCTCGACTGGGACAGCAAGCATCAAGTGAATGGAGTTCCATCTCGCATTGTTGCCATCGGAGGCTAATGCCTCGCGAGCTCACTTCTTAGAGATAGATGCAAAAGTACTAAACGGCGCTGTTGCAAAAATTGAATTCACCATTTTCACTAGCAAGGTCATGAATCATGAAACGGATGAATAGATGGAATCGCCGGGGTTTTACCCTCGTAGAGCTATTAGTTGTCATTGCGATTATTGGAATCCTCGTGGGATTGCTGTTGCCTGCAGTTCAGGCGGCTCGCGAAGCGGCCCGTCGCATGCAATGTTCGAACAATCTTCGGCAAATCGGCTTGGCAACGCTCAACTATGAGTCCGCTCATAGACGATTGCCAGGCCTCACTGGTTCTAGCTCATTTTCGCCCCAAGCGAGAATCCTGCCTTACATCGAACAAGGCAACCTCTCGAACTTGATCGACTACAGCATTCCTCTCTATGTAGGGCCAGCCTTTGCAGCCCGGCTCAATCCATTGCATCGCGTTGCAGCAGGGACGGTACTGCCTGTTTTCCAATGCCCGAGCGATCCGATGGATCCACTTTTTGACTCGCAACTGCCTGATGGAACCATCGCCAAGGTCGCTGGACTCAACTATATGTACTCGGTCGGTAGCGGAACGGGCACCAACTACGATGATCGCTTTCCTACCGATGGATTTGTCTGGGAAAATTCTTTTGCTCGACTTAGCGCCATCAGCGATGGCCTAAGTAACACGGTAATGCTCTCGGAAACACTCAAGGGGGACAAGATTATTTCGACCGGTCCGATGCCGATGAGACCTCACCGTCGCATCGGTTCGTGGAACGGCTCTTCGTCCAATCCCCCTGGCGTCCCAGGCTTCTCGATGGGTGGCACCATTCGAGATCCCGACTTGGCAGCGATCAGCGCCACCATCACTTCATGGCGTGGAATTCGAGGAGAAAATTGGATTCGCGGAGTTCCTTATTCCGTTATCTCCAACGGGTACCTGACTCCGAACAGTCGTATTCCTGATGTCAACGTTCACGGAAGAGGTTGGTTCGCGCCGCGTAGTATGCATACAGGTGGCGCTCAAGTCACCATGGGGGATGGAAGTACGCATCTACTGAGCGATGGAATCGACCGTGCGATCCATGTCGCGCTTCACACGTCGAACGCAGGAGATATCTCCCGCCTCGACAATTAGGCAACTCCATCGTCACGAGTACCTCAACAGTGTATGAAAGTGACACCGTTGAGATTATCGACTATCGATTGGGATCATGAAACGATGATGATCCCAATCGAAGGATTGCAATGGACACGTTAAAACATGACAAAATTCAGTGCCCCATTTTTGATCTGTACTCTGTTATCGATCGGTTGTAGTCCAACTCCATCAAATGTAGTCTCTGGTGGTACTGCAGGGAGTCTCGTCGCGGGTGATGTTCCGCTTCCTGACTTTGAAGTCAAGGTCTATGATGCTGCTGACCTCAAACTGATCGGATTTGGAACGACTGGAAACGATGGCCGATTCCAGTTGGTGCAATCCAAAGGGGACACTCCGCTGGTGTTGACTCCAGGAAGTTATGTGATGACTTTAGCGTCCATTGGCCCCGCCGCTCCTCGTATCTCTCAAGCGTATACGAATGCTTCGAAGTCGTCCCTCAAGGTGACGTGGAAGTCGGAAGACAAATCACTGGATTTGAAAATCCCAGCGATGAAGTAGCTCTATCGAACCCGACTTGCGGTGGCAGGCTGGCAAACATCCACTGCAGGGTAAGCCATTCATTAGATGCTGCTTATTCTCGCCAATAGTACGAGTCGGGCTTTACGCTGTACTTGACGGACATCTCTGGAGTTTCGATCACTTTCGATTCCTGGAACAGCGAATCGACACCTGCGATCACCATGCCTGAGGTAAGCAGCGTTCGCTCTACCGGATAAGGTGCTTGGTTCTCGGTCACCAAGGTCTCAATGTGCCGAGCGAGTGGATTGAAAAAATCGGCTGTTGTCGATCCATGCGTCGGCATCGGCAGATACATTTGGCACGATACGATCTCATCGTTGTCCGCACGAAGCCCTGCATAGTTAAAGTCTCGAATCGGCGACATCAGCATCGTAGTCTTGAATCCGTCGCGATGTTCGATCAAATAGCCAATCGAATCGGTCAGTGCTTTTTCGGCCCATTCGAAAGTAACCGGCGCGGTCGGATAACCTGTGTCGACAGGTAGATTGTGGCTACGAGTCAGAGCGGCGGCGATGAGCCTTCGAGTATCTTTGTATTTCTCCTGACGAAGGGTCTGCCAAAGATTTTCCCTACGCAGAGCGACCACACGACTTATCCCAACCTCGCCACCTTTGCGTCGCTCCGACATGCATTGAGCCGTTTCCAAACCATGAAAGTCATAACTGTCTGGTCGGCCATAGCAGACGCAAACACTTTCTTTGAGTGGCGTATCGATCGGCATATCGATCGACGGCATGCGCCAAGTAACCGGCAGGGACGAACCTGCTAAGAACGGGAACCCCAACCGCTTCGAGTCGTCGACCATCTCGACACATTCCGACCACACCGTCGACAAATGCTTGTCGTTAAACACGGGAACACTTCGCCCGGACGCCTCGAAGACTTTGACGACTTTCTTGAACCAGTCGTATCGCGGATACCGTCTCTGTCCTTTTTCATTGTCGGGGTATTTTCCATGCTCAGCGATAATCACGACACCATCCACGGCGAGCTTCGACGTTCCGAGAGTTAGTGCTTCTTCAATGCTTGAGTACGAATTGAGTTTGTACTTTTCGATTCGGCTCGGCGTTAAATCACCTTCGGGGTGTTGATCGATGAAGACAGAGGCAATGTCGAATCGGGGAGCTTGCCATTTGCCGCCGTAGGTGTAACCCATCGCATGTCGATCGAGAAAGTGCTGTGCATGTGAATGCGTGCGAACCTCGGTGCCCAGGAATGCGATTCGCTTCCTGGCAGTGGATGCATTCGCTCGTCCTAACGATTGTCCAGCTAACGCCGCGAGTGAGCCAGTCGCCAAAAAATTACGTCGATTGAACATCTTCTATGTGATCCTCTGCAGGCCAGAAAAACAACAAACCGAAAAATGCGATCATTGGCAGTATGCCAACAATGATGAGTCCTGAATTGTAACTTTGGGTTCTGTCCGCTAGCGCCCCAAAATAGATTTGAGACTGCCCAGAGAAGGCCCAGGCTATGAACCCAGCAATGCCAGTGACGGTCCCTTGATACTTGCGAGAGATATCCTGCGAGAAGGAGTAGAACATTGGAAATAGCCCCAAGGCTCCCGCCCCAGCCACCAACAGGACTACTAACAGCAATGGACCTTTGGCGATAAAAGGTACCAGGCATACTCCCATACAAAGGAAGGCACTTAACCCTACCGACAGAATTCGCGAGCTCTTGATGTTCCAACCACGACTTGCCATCGCAAAAGCCAACGCACCCGAGGCTAAACAACCGATATCGGTCACGATGTACCAGACCGACGTAAAGACGAGCGTTTCCTTTTCGGAATAACCGATACCTTGTTGAAGCACCTTGGGCATCCAGGCTCGAAGGATTTGCCATGTTGTATTGATCGCCAACAAAAAGAAGATCAGCATGACAAACTTGCGGACGAAGCGGTTCCAGTCGATTGGCTTCGATGGATCGACGGCCACAGGAGGCAGCGGTTTAAGGTCCGATCTTCGGACAAAAAGAAACCAACCTACAACCCAGAAGATTCCCATGAAACCGATCGCTTGGAATCCCCACCGCCAACTTCCTGGTTCTGGAGTCAAGATCCATAACATCAACATGGGTGTGATGCATGCACCGATCGAAGTACCACTTTGCAATACGCTGTTGCCCAGGCCTCGACTTTTTGTATCAAGCAACGATTGCGTTGTCTTCAATCCGCAGGGCCAATGCGCCGCTTCGAAAAAACCTAAGAGCCCGCGACATATCAATAGATCGTCGTACCCGCGAACGTAACCTGTCAAGAACCCCATCGCTGACCAAAGCAATAATGCAGAAGGGTACATCCAGCGAACCGGTATGTAGTCTACGAGTAAACCAAAGGCTAAAGACCCAACAGCGAACCCCCAGCCAAACATCGCCTCGACGCGACCGTATTGTTCTTCCGAAAGAGAAAGCTCTGTCGTGATTCTCGGTGCAATCGATGATAGCGTCTGCCGATCCATGTAATTGATCGCGGACGCGAACAAAAGAAGAACGCATACGACCGATGCCCGATTCCAGCCTACCTTTTCCGTTCCGCTTTCACCAATCTTTATCCCTCCCATGACGATCCATTCCAATCTGCAATCCGAACAAGCCAATTAGAAACATCGCTTGCGAAACATCGAAACAGCGACTCCCCTTTTTCGGCTGTCGCCAGATGAGGCCAGCCGATATGTCCCGGTTCGCTACGATCTTGCATGGTCCAAGCGCGATACCCCGGAAGAAAAGAATTCCCCTGTTCGACAGGCGAGGTCGCTCGATAGTCACCGACCAACTCGGGACGAATCGCCATGATCATCGATGTTTCCCATTCGCATGCATGCCCCATTTCACGTTGATGAAGATCCGGTTGGGATATCCATGGCTGGCTTCCCAAAGACCAATACGTCGTCATTGCAAACAACAGATCGCTTCGTGTTCGGTGATTTTGTCGCAACTCAAACAACGCTTGTTTCGCGGGAACATCATTCCCACCATGTCCATTGATAAAAACGATCCGTTGGAATCCTGCCGATAAGAAATTCTCGACGAGCCCGTGAAGCATATCCAAGTAGACGCGCGGAGGTGCCGAGAGAGTACCACCGAAATCGAGATGGTGATGCGAGTTGCCGTACCATTGAACGGGTGAGACCAAAACACGATTACCAATGTTCGCATCGGCACGACGAATGATCTCGGTCAACAACAGCGTGTCTGTCGCGACGGGCAAGTGATGGCCGTGTTGTTCGATAGCAGCGATCGGAATCACAATCGGCATATCGCGAGGCAGGCTTTTCAGCGCGGGCCATGTCATCTCGGAAAAAAGCATCGGACTTTAAGTTTGGTAGGAATGTGACGGCGGGAGGAGATCGCATTCTACCTGAAAACATCGAAGCAGTGCACGAGCCCCGGTTTTCAACTTTGCGTCTTTGCGTGAACCCCGAGGTCTTTCAACTTTTTGATGATCCATAGAGATCATTCTAAGGCTGGTGTCACAGGCTGGCAGCCCGTGACTACGAGGGACGGTGCGCTATATCACTCAGCCGTTGATTGGCAGCGGGCGGAAAGCTGCATGCTCTGCCAACCGCCGTTGACTGCTATGGTTTGGCCGTTGATGAACTCTAGTTCTTTTGAGCACAATGCTACGATCGCGTTGGCTACATCTTGAGGCGTTCCCCATCGATTCAGCATAGATTCTCCGGTAGCACGTTCCTGCCATGGAGATGAGACTTGATTGCCCCATTCCGTTTGAATCCAGCCTGGTGCCACGCAATTGACTCGGACATGCGGCGCGAACGTCTTGGCAAGACTTTTTGAAAACGCGGTGATTGCAGCCTTCACAGCACAGAAGTATTGCCCGCTGTCCCCCTCCATACCATGCTCAGATTGATCCCAACCGATATGAACGATCGAAGGCAATTGTGACCTCGCTGGTTGGCATTGCATGCGTTGGGCCACCCACCGACTCAGTCGCATCGTAGAGGCGACATCCAACTTCAACAATGCATCGAGCTTTTCCGAAAACGATCGTTGTCGAGCATCGCCTGTCAAAACATCTGCACCCGCAGCGTTTACCCAAGCGTCCACGTAGCCAAACTGTGCAAACGCACATTCCATCATCGCACGTGCGCTGTCCGAACAGGTCAGATCGACAACATGAACTAAGCTCGCACTTGGATCTTCGGTGCTACTTTTTGTTAATCTAGAGCTTTCGTAAAGACCTGCAAGATTGGAGTTGCCGTGCAATTGAACGAACGCGTTTTTTCGAGCGAACGCTATTGCTGTTGCGCGCCCAATACCTGACGAGGAGCCTGTGACAACAGCAACAAACGGAG
>JAJTID010000200.1 GCA_021300155.1 Pirellula sp. | reverse complement strand
CTGCAAAAAGCGTCGAGCATCTCGACGCAAACCCAATAAACGCAACGAGATATTACGACGTCTTGGAGGGAGTTGCATTAGAGTGCACAGTTGCCCCAAGTAGTGGACTGCGTACTAGCCAAGGCGCAGGCAGATGTTGGTCCGATCGTCGATAGTGCTAAAGTTGAAAGAATTCTAGGTAACCTCGAATCGTAAGGTCTAGTTATAGGATCGCTTCGCTCAGGGAGTGCCATGCACTTCCTGAGCAATTTGGCAGCAAAGGAAGGGAAGGTAAGTCGCCACTTAGGGTGCGATGAACATCCTTTCTCGTTTCCCGGTAGACGCGAGCAGTGCCAAGCTTTGCAATTCGGCTGTCAAGTAAGCACGCTCAGCGATCGGTTATAGGACAAGAAAAGAATGGCATCGCAACCGAACTGGTTTTCGCGGAATTCCGAATCGTCTTGGTCCGTGACATTGCCAACACCTGACGCTACCTCAAGAGTTTTGAAGAACTTCGTAGGGCTGACTGATCGATACTGATCGGTGCTGGGAATATTCTGATTTCGTGTCAGAATTTCAAACTGCCTGGATTGTTCGGTGTAGACGAACACCCTTGCAGAGAGTTTGCAGAATTTTAATCGATGGTTCCTAGACGAAACTTGGGAATGAAGAAGCGTTCAACTCAAGAAGTTGCATCCCGAGCGATTGTCCTCAATTGCGTCGTGGCCGCGTCGTTCGATGTTCCTCGAAAGTCGCTGATTCAGTGGCTGGAGAAGGAGGGACTTTGGAGCAGCGTTTCCCCTTGGGAGTCGGATTATCTTCAGGCCAAGCGTCCACGAAAGAAGGACAACATCGAGGCAAACCAGTCGGCAGAGGCGGCGGCCACGCTTGCCTGGTCTCTTGGATTGATTCCAGAGTTGCCGCATGCCTCGAGTCCAACGGATCTCGAACTGCTCGTGAAGGTCTTGCCTCGAATCGAATCGCCAACTGCGCTGTTCGTGAAGAATGCCAAACTGAGGCCTGATTCAGAGGTCAACGCTTTCAATAATTCGATTTACGAAATGCACTGGTCGGTGCGTGACGCATATCTAAACGGCCGAGAGCCACCCGATGATTTGCATCCGGTCGTCGTTTATCAGCGGCACAGGGCAGCCAATTGGCTTTATCCTGAAATCGTTGGCGACTTACCATGGGATGATGTTACGACCGATACTTAGTTCAAATATGTGGGATGATACGAAAAGATAACAATAGCGCCGGCCACTTCAATGCGATACCAAGTCATATTCCAGTTTCCAGAAACATTCTTCGAGAGCCTAGCCGATCTGCTAGCGTTCGGTGAGAAGCTGGAGCTTTCGTTGCCAAGGACTTGCGATGTCGATGGGCACGACACGGGGTCAGGGACAACAAACTTCTTCGTCTACACGGATGCTCCGCTAGCGGCTTTTAACCAGTTTCGAAAGTATCTGGGATCTAACAAGGTTGAAAAGAATTTACGCGTCGCCTATCGCGAGGTCGAGGGAGGAGCCTACGTCAACTTGTGGCCATATCGCGATCCTCGCCCGTTCGATATCACCTATCCAGAAGGTGTTGATCCATTCTCCGCCAAATCGAAAAAGATCATTCCCAAACGAAGTCCGCCAGGGGTATCAAAATTTGAGACTCCCGCAGGCGACAAGTGGCCAAACCATGCTAACTGAAATTGAATATCGATACCTGAGAAGCAACGGTCGGCGTTTCAAGATGACGCGAGACGAGGCTACGGTCGCTTTTGATGCGGCTGGGGTACCTCAGATTTCTGCGTTTCTCGATTTTCAAACGGCTTTCGGTGGATACAACCCGGACCCAGACTTTACTTACGGAATTGTTGGACTTGAGGATCGAAGCGACGAACCTCGCTATAGTCAGGAGGGCGATCTTCAGATGGCGCTTTGTGACCTAGATAGCTGCGCCCAGGTGCGAATGACGATTGATCAAAATGGTCTGTACTATTACGACCGTATTCCAGTCGCAGAATCCTTCGAGTCCTATATCATCTTCAGCGCCTATCTCGATCAGACCCTTCGCCAGCCTGGCTGGACCTTCATCGATGAAGAACGCCGGAGCACCAAGCGTTTTGCGCAGTTCTTCGAAACTCTAGAGAAAGCTCCAGTTGTTGGCAAAGTCACGGACCAATACCATTCAGTACACCAAAACAAACAGTACATTGAAACTTCGATTGGTAGTCATCGTGCTTTATTCGTTCGCTCCGAGTTACTCAAAGGCACTTAGAACCAACAACCGAGCCCATACACTCACTCTGTTCATTGCTGTGTCTCGATGAGCGGCGAGTTACGCGACGGAATAAAAACCTATGCCAAAACCAATCGACTCATTGCAGGTTACCGACTTTATGAAGAACGCTGTATGGCGATTTACGGACTCGGATGAGCCAGACGAGACGTACGTTTCTCGCGTTTGCAAATTTCCGCTAGCAGAATGCGATGGGTGCATCATCGGAACGGAAATCGAACTCTCCAATGGAGATAAACTAGTTGGGTTCGTCGGTAATTTGAATCCGAAGAGCCCTAGTAAGAACGAGCATTTCTTGACGCTATCCGTATTTAGGGAGGACGGAACGCTGTTTCATCTTGCTCGATATCACGACACTGAATACAAGAAACATGGCCCCGAAAAACTGGCAAAGTTTCTTGGGCTTCGAGTTGCGGACATTTTTCCGATATCCTTTACGATACCGCGAACAATCCTCGGAACGCGCCGCGACTATCGCGGCATCCTCAATCGCGAACCGTCAAAGAAACTGACCTCAGAAGAATTGATTGATTTGTCTCTCGAATAGTCGCATAGAATATCGAATTGTCGGACTAACGGAGCCTAAATGCGATGCCACGCTATATTCCAGTTTCCAGAAGCCCTCCATCGCAGCCTGACGAGGCATGACTTGATTGTTTTACTTCAACGAAAGGTGATTGCCGTATGAAACTTGACCTCGCCAAAGAAAAAGAACGCATTAAGAAGTACATTGTTCGACGAATTAGGGACTATCCCAAATATGTTAACCTTGGGCCTGGAAACGATGAGGATCCGATTCAAGCCGTCTACTTAGGCTTCTATGCCGCGCAAGGTGGTTATATCTATCTCGTCTTCGACACTCGCCCTGGTTTTAATCTTGATGGCGAGTGGAACAACTACATTGACGAACCAACCATGTTTCACCTTCCAAAGTGGTCGGAATTTCACGACGCAGTCTACGAAGAGGAGCGATGTACGTTGATCAAAGCGGATGGAATCAAAATTACCATTCAGCTCAACTCGGATGAAGACGAGGAAGATGAAGAGGAAGACGAGGATGAGGACGAGGATGAGGAAGACTTTGAAGACGAGTTGAGCCAGTACTTTGGCAACATGCTCACCAGCTTGATGCTTGAACTGCGGGATGACGGAAGCCTGTCCTCACTACCACTTACCAAAGACGCATTCATGATCATTGAAGAGTTTGATGGTCACTATTTCTGGCCATTACCTGAGTCGTGCCGAGTTTCGGGCCGCATCTTGCCAACGTGAATGAGATCAACGAGCATCACCAACAAAAAGCTGGCGAGGATCGCTACGTCCGCAAGGAAAACCAAACAAAAACTTCAAATCTTGTCAGAATCCTATTTCTTCCGGATTAGTTAAAATAGTCCCTCCGGAGGAAACGTAATTGGATAGATTCCCAGATACGCGATCAAGCTTACTGCTACGCGTGAAAAACAAAGCCAGTGATGAACAAGCGTGGCAGGAGTTCGCAGAACTCTACCAGCCTGTGATTATTCGCATGGCCAAAGCCAAAGGCATGCAAGAAGCTGACGCTCAGGATTTGGCTCAGCAGGTGCTCGTTTCCGTTCACACTGCGATCGGCCGCTGGGAGCCTCGATCGGCCGATACTCGATTTCGTAACTGGCTGAGCAAGATCACTCGCAATGCGATCTTGAAAGCGCTCACTCGTTCACCTCTGGATGCTGCCGGAGGTGGATCAGAAGTTCGTGAACGACTTGCAGAGTTGGCCTCTCCGAATCCGCAACTGGCTCAATTGCTCGAGGAGGAAGTGCAGCGCGAGATCTACCACCGAGCCGCAGAGATCGTGCAGCAAGAGGTCAATCAACGTTCATGGCAAGCCTTTCAGTGGACCACGCTGGATGAAATGCCTATCGAAGAGGCAGCAGAGCGATTGAAGCAAACGGTCGGCAGTGTCTATGCCATGCGAAGCCGTGTGATGCGTCGACTGCGCGATGTCGTCCAGAGTCTGCGGGAGATCGAACAATGAAACCTCCATCGTGCCGCTTCAACGTTGAACTCTATCTCGATGGAAAACTATCGACAAGCGACGAATCGCAGTTCGAGGCTCATCTCGAAAACTGCCCGGCCTGTCGAGAGCGGCTCGCGAGCGAGGCCGCCGATCCTCTGGGCTGGTCGGAAGCCAAACGCTTCTTGGGTCAGTCGCGTGGCAGTCAGATCAGAGTGGCTGATGACATCGGCCAGCACGAGAGTCCAACTCGCGGTGAGCACGTTCGAGCGGACGAAAGCGATTCGATCATTCAGCAAGTGCTACACTTACTTGCGCCAACGGATGATCCCAACATGCTCGGTCGCATTGGACCCTACGAAATCTCTGGCGTGATCGGTGCCGGAGGGATGGGTATTGTTCTGAAGGGTTGGGACCAATCGCTCAGTCGAGTTGTGGCCATCAAACTCATGGCTCCTCATTTAGCTTCCAGCGGTGTTGCCAAGGCCAGGTTTCTGCGCGAAGCACAAGCTGCGGCTGGGATCATTCATCCCAACGTCATCGATATCTACAGCGTCGCCGAATTCGGCACGATACCTTATTTGGTGATGCCCTACCTGCGGGGCTGCTCTCTTCAAAAGCGTGTTCAAGACGAAGGCCCCTTGGCAACCGAAGATGTGCTGCGAATCGGTCTGCAAGTCGCTTCGGGCTTGGCTGCCGCTCACGCTCAAGGCATCATTCATCGCGACATCAAGCCCGCAAACATCTTGGTTGGCGATGGAGTGGATCGAGCTGTCATCACCGACTTCGGCTTGGCCAGATCGATCGACGATGTCTCATTGACAAAGTCAGGGACTTTAGCAGGAACACCGCAGTACATGTCTCCTGAACAGGCCAGGGGCGAACGCATCGACGAACGTTCCGACTTGTTCAGTCTAGGAAGCGTTCTGTATTTCTTGAGCACAGGTCAGTCGCCGTTTCGCTCGGAAACAGTCTACGGAATCTTGCACAAGATCACGAGTGCCGCACTACCCGACATGCGCGAGGTTCAGTCTTCGGTGCCAGAGTGGTTGCAGCATTTGGTTAGCCGACTTCATGCCCCGTCACCCGAGGATCGGTTTCAGTCGGCGACTGTTGTCGCCAATTTGCTTGAGCAGTGTCTGGCGCACTTTCAGCATCCATTAAAACACGAATTGCCGCAAGAGTTGTTAAAGCCACCGTTTGAAGAAAGGTCGACTGCTTCGACCAGCTCAAGTGCCATTCGTCGATCCATAGTTTGGGTGGCTGTTGTCATCGCGGCATGTTGCGTGATCTTCGTTTGGTCATGGTGGTCTCCCTTTTCGACCGATCTCCGGCCAGACGATTCACCGCTTGCGGGCAACACCGCGCGTACTGGAGATGACATTGACGATGGAGACCAAAGCAAGAAATTCGAAAAAGAGCCAAACCAAACCGCGCTAGCCACATCCGATCAGGAACCTGGGGGAAGTATCAAATACCGGTTTGAAAACGGCAAAACAATAGGATACCTATTGACGCTCATCGGGGCCGAACCAACGCAAGAGACTCGGCACGTCGATGGAATGATCTTGATCAAGCCGTTCTCCATCGCACCGAATCGTAACGAGTTGGCAGTATCAACGTATCTTGAGACTAGAACTGATAGTGATCGAGGCTCAGCATCGACAGCGGGTAACACACCTTTCGGTGGAGGCTATTTCAGCACCAGTGGATACGAGAGTCTGACCGCGACGATTGTGCTTGACTCGAAAGGCAAGCAACTCGAGAAGAGCCGAGAGCTGAAGCTGTTGTATGACCTTGGATCGCCAACGCAATACGTTCTGCCCAAACTCACACTTGCTACCATTCCGCAATTCAATCAAGGCAATCGCAAGGTTGTTTTGCGAGGTGATCCAGCCGGCGAATATTTGTTTGATTTAGATCAGGGATTGGTTGAAGGCTTCGAGTTGGATGGATGGTGGCAGGCAGCGCCTGGTGAGCCATCTGGCAAGACCGCTTACCATCTCGATGTCGTTCGACTTAGCCAAACCGAGATCGATGAATGGATAGCGCTCGAAAGCAATTCGACCAGCTACAGACAAGCACCGGTGGAACTCAGCGATCTCGAGCTAGACAATTGCACATCGGACTTGAACAATCAACGCCGTGTCGTCTTCTGGCTAAGACGGCTCGATCAGAATATCGTTCGCGTCTATTCCGATGAATTGGTCGCGGCTTTGTCAAAGCTATCGCACCATACGCATCCACTCTATCGTTCGTTATCGAAGCGCTTGCTTGACAAGATAAAGCCCGAACAGCGAAACCCATTTCAAGTCATTGAACCGTAATAATCACTATCATCTACAAGAGCTTACCCAATGAAGAAGGCCGATTTTTGGAAACACATCGAGCTTAGCAAACGATCGGACCCAGAAGAGCATGAAGAGCGTTTGGTCAAGCGTTTATCCTGGAGTTACTGCACGAAGACCTTCCAACCTGGAAGCGATGAAAATTGTGGTCCATCCGGGATTACGATCGGAAGAATCAGCATGCAGAACAATACGAAGTCGCAAAACGTAATTTTAAGACCCCCGCGAGTTTACTCGTGGGGGAATCAGTTTGGCAGCTAGAATTTTCACTACTTACTCACCAATGATGACCACCCTACCCCAACTACCAACAGCCTACAAAGCGTTCCTTGAACAGCATAACGGCGATACCTATTATTTTTTCAACGACATCGATGGATGGCGGTTCTACACGGTCGAAGAACTCACCGAGGTGATTCGCGTGAACCGCGATAAGGTACAGGCCATCCTTCAGTTGTCAGCGTACGTAAGTTCCATTCGTAAGCACATCGGCGATGAAACAGAGGACCAAGACGGTGAACCCTATTCACTAGATCGATTAGCGGCCGGGTTGGCTATTGGCGACAACAATGGCAACGTCGTGTATCTGGATCCAACAGATGAGTATTCGGTCTGGATCTGGTATCACGACGGCGCTGATGTCGAGCGACTGGCTGATTCATTTGAGCGTTGGCTCGAAATGGCGACGCTGAGTGAAGACGAGGATGACGAGGACGAGGATGACTAGAACGAGGACGAGGATGACTAGAACGAGGACGAAGCTCCTCATCCCCCGGCCCCTTCTCCTCGCAGCGAGGAGAAGGGGAGATAGAATTGTTATGTTTTCCCAGCTCTTCACAGCGAGGAGAAGGGGAGTCAGGTTGTTCATTTAGTTGTTCTTACTCCCCTTCTCCTCCATTGGAGGAGAAGGGGTTGGGGGATGAGGAGGCTTCCAGTATGTGACCGGATGGAAGAATGTAGAAATGCAGCAGGAAACGTGACAGAATCTGGAGATTTAGGTGTAAGCATAGACGCGGCAAGTTGCAGCGATGAATCAGCGCAGGTTTTTGGGTCGTCGAGAATTCAATCGTAAGAGTCGAACGAACTTTGTTCCGTGCAACTAAGGAAATGCAGAATGGAAATTGTTGGTGGGGGAATTCAATTGCACGTTACACGAGCCGAAGTACTCACGTGGATCACTACGTGGATGGAGGAATTTGGAGTAGAGTGGCGAGAATGCCCTCAGACCATTCACGACAAGAAAGCAGGGTTGATTACCGACTTGAAGGCCCTCCTGAAGGAAGACAGAGATTTGCGAATAGTGATTCTGGAAAAGCCAATACCTAAGTCACTCGTAATTGACAGTGATTTTTTCTTTGGCTCGCCCCTCCCTCGATCCTACTTTGATGTAGGGCGTCAATCGCGTAAGCGATTGGAAGAATCTAGTTTCGGTGGGTTTCTTCCGTTGAAAAAATACGTAAAGAAACGAACAAAATCTGGCGTGCGGCTTACGAGCGATGGCTCTTTTTACAAGTCGCACCGATACTCTGAAGGTGCGCAACAATTGTGGGAGAGTGGAACGAAGATAATCGACTTGGTGGGCCAAGAGCTAGATCTGATTGCCGAACCAAAGAAATCGTAACATCAAAGAGAATCACGCGCACGACAAACGGCATAGCGTTGGTTCAGAACAAAACTCGCCAGCAAGCATAATCGCAAAACGAGAGCCCCAAAACATGAACGATGTACTAGATAGATTCGGTCGATTGCTCGTCTCCGAAGTACGAGATGTAGCGGTTGCGGTCGCACTTAAGTCCCTTCGGGGGCAAATGAAGGATCAAGCGTCAGAGGAACTCGACGCAGCGCTGGCACCCGTCCCCGAGAGCACGCGAAAATTACTTGAGGCATTCGCGACGGATCTGGTTGATTCAACGCTTCATGATTTGCTCAGCTTCTTTGAAGGTGCAGAGGAGTTTTTGATCGCATTTCAAGAAAACGAAAACGACCTCGTCGATCTAAACGAGATCAGTGATGGTCTTGCTGGTGAGCTCGTTACTGAAGAAGGCTGGATCAGTCGCTTTAGCGACCTTGGAACGATTTTGGATTAGGTGCCTTGGCTTGAAATCGTTGCACGGTTAAATAGCTGTTGCGTTCGAAAGCGACGGAGACGGCTATACCGGAATAACAATCGCTAAAGAAAGAACGGATCGATATGAGGCTTTGGATAGGTGGTGAGATTTATCATGATGTATATGATGCGCACGTTTTCTCGGGAGATGAAATTGAACACATCGTCAACGACCGACTGAAAAAACTGAACTACGGAAGCGGCCTAAAGTCTTGGGATGTGATTCCGATTATCATGCCTAAACGAAGGCAAATTGATTATCCCGAGATAGCGAAGTACAGCCAAAAGAAGCGCGATTGCGAGTTTCGACTGTACATTGATCATGCGAAATTCAAGAAGGGATCTCAGGCCGAACAAAACCGGCTCTACTGCGACATGCTGAGGAGAAGCCTGGACTATTTAGAGTCTTGGAACATTCCCAAATTCGATGTTGAGCAAATGCGCAAAGACTTTGAATCTGCCGTAAAGCATCTTGATCCGGGTGGTTCGCAAGCTTCAAGCAAAGCAAAGTCAACATCGCTTTCTGTTTCTGCTGAAGTAAAGGCTCCAAAGACTCGAAGCATCGTTCGAGTCATCAAGCTCTACAAAAGAATTAATCGCCAGTGGCACTATCATGAAGCCTGGGTGGATGGCGAGACGATTGGCGAACATTGGGGAAAAGTTGGCGAGGTTGGCAGTCACGCAAAGCACAAGCGAGATCGAAAAATCTCCGTTGAAAAGAACTTGAAGCGAGTTCTAGAAACAGCAATTACGGATGGGTACGCGGAACTCGACCCTGACGATTGGCAGTGTTTCAATATCGAGTACAAAATCGACGGAATGGGAACCGCGAAAGACCTCGCGAAAAGACATCGACTTGAAAGGCGACTTGATGACACGCTCGGCAAGACGGGGATGGGACAAGTCGACGGCGGAAGTATCGGTTCAGGCACGATGGAGGTGAGTTGTTCTGTTGTGAATTTCCGTCTTGCGAAACAGATCATTCAAGCGAACTTGGCCGAGTCGTCGTTCGCGGACTATTCGAGAATTGTGAACGAGGAATAAAGTGAAGGAACCCAGGATCATCACACAGGATTCTTATAGTAGGAGTAAGCTACACCAATCAATCGCGTTTGCTCACGGTGGCAAAGAATTGCGAATCCTTGGACGAGGCTCTGTATGATCTTACGCAAAGGAATCACGAGCTTTTTCGTGCATCGCGACATTCCCGAATTCCGCTTTGGCTGTTTTCATCAGATCGTCATTTCCTTTGCAAAGCCCATGGGATACGAAATAGTCGAAATGAAGGAACGAGGCGTGACGCCAAATTTTCACTTAGCAACCTTGAAGCGGCAAAAGTCGCGCGAGGATGATACGATTTCTATCCTTGGCCATGCGTCGTTTCCAATCATTGCGTTTGCAGAGCCGCTGGTGACTTGCGAGATTCGTTTTCGCAATGCATTTGCGATTGCTTCACGCATCAACGTCTTATTTCCGGAAATGACCATCGCCACATGCGAGGAGCTCTCGAGGAAGATCGAGAAGTCGGACTTGGAGCAACTAGACCGAATTGAACGCGACCAGATAAAGTACTGGAAGCCGCAGACTATTGGTGAACTTGCCTTCAATTGGTGGGACTAAATCGGGTAGGTTCAGGAGATGAACGAATCAAAATGTTGCGTGTCAATGAACTTGAGGACAGTCTTGTTGAAAGCAATAGGTGCGATGATGGGAGCTGCACGCTTCGCGCAAGCCGTACCATGAACGTACTGGTGACGAGGATGACGAGAACGGGAGATGGAATTGCAGCCAGCACTCAATGAATACTAACAACAAACAACAGAAAGAGAACGATGATCAGAAAGATCAAGAAGCTTATCGAACAAGCAGAGCATGCATTTGCGGAGTCCAATTACGCGGAGTCTGTTCGCATTCTCGAGGAGGCGATCGAGCTATTGCCCAACGAGAAGCGTGAGTCCAATGTTGCTCTTCGAGTCTTCGCGGCCATCGGTGACGCACACTTTCTTTTGGGCAATTACCAAATTGCGCTAGAGCATTTGGAGGAAGCTGCTAATTGCGATGACGGCTTCAATAATCCGTTCGTATTGCTTCGACGAGGCGAATGTTGCTTCTATCTCGGCGATCACCAGAAGGCGTCCATTGACATCATCGGCGCTTACATGCTCGAGGGTGACGAACTGTTCGAAGGTGAACCGCAGGAAATTCTCGATTTTCTCAAGAAGGTAAAGAGTAGTGGCTCTTCGGCTGATTTCGTTAAGCCTGATGGCAACGAAAATGAGAATGTTCTAGCCAACGAACTGTTTGCTCGGTGGCCGCGGAACCTCAACTCGCAACGCATGGAATTCGTTCAGGCGACGCCGATTTACGATTTGATGTTTGCGGGTGAATTCGAAAAGGCATGGGAATTGGTGCCAGAGCCCAAGCTTAATTGGAACGTAGGAGTAGACATCGCGACGGCGAGCTGTTCTGCCGCCCTCAAGAAAGGCAAATTGTCAGAAGCCAAGGAGCTGTTGGAGAACTTGTTAAAATCAGCGTACAGCGATATTGACGCATCACCATTCGAACTGGGTGGGCAGATTTTCTTTGAGTTAGGAGACTTTGATACAGCGTTCCAATTCTTTGAACATTTAGACAAAGAATGGGGAAAAAGGGGGTTTCCGAGCGATAAAAAATACTTGAAGTTTTTTCAAGAACAAAAGGTGTTGAGGAAGGGCAAGTAACGGGCAATGAACACAACGGTTCAATAAAGCCGGTGTCGTGGAGTTTCAAGTAGGCAACGACAATGGCGAATTGGTTTCTGCATTTGATGTTCTAGCTCCCCTTCTCCTCCTCGGGAGGAGAAGGGGTTGGGGGATGAGGAGGTTTGAGCATGGCGATGGAATGGCAAGACCCGCATGAATTTGCAAAGCACCTGAAAAGGGCTGCGACACCTGCTGGATTCCTTATGTGGCAATTGCTTCGCAATCGACAACGATGCGGTGCCAAGTTCCGACGCGAATACGTGAAAGAAACTTACATCCTCGACTTCTATTGTCCCGAAGCAAAGCTTTGCATCGAATGCGATGGCCTACCCCACCTCACTCCTGAAGGAATCGCGAAGGATCGAAAACGAACAGCATGGCTTAATACACAAGGGATCGAAGTCATTCGATTCACCAGCCGAGAAATCGAACAAGATACACAACGAGTGCTCCATGATGTTGGTTCATGGTGAGCCGTCGGGCGCTAGCCCCGGTTGCCGCCTGTGGCGAAGCCACTAAACCGGGGCTAGCGTACAACGGCTCACTAAATCAGCTGTCTCCTGAGAAGGAGATGGGGAGTTCGAATAATCAATAAATTGCAAAATGGAGATCGGAATGGGAAGTTGGGGAATTGAGATTTTTGAAGAAGATTACGCGCTCGATTGGCTTGCAGATCTTTGCGAACACGATGATCCAAAGGAGTTCTTTGAAGAGTGTCTTGATATCGATGATTGCGACCTTGAATTGATCGAGTGTTCGGGGGTTCTTGGCACATGTGCTATGATCGACGGATTGCTGAATGGTCCCAAAAGGACTTTGCCTTCCGAGGCTAAAGAATGGCTTCAGACGCATAAATCACTCGCGGTAAAGCGTCTGTTGAAATCCGCAATCCGAGGACTTGATGCCGTTCTCGATGATCAGTCCGAAGCATGCGAGCTATGGAAGGAGAATGAAGAGCTCTACCCTAAATGGCGAAGATCGACGTTGGCCCTTCGAAAGAGGCTAAGTGATAACTTGACAAATCGCGAGATTCGAAAACCAAATGATGGACGACAGCCTCGCACCGCAGATTCAGCGAAAGTCATCGTCAAGGAAGCAACCGCCAAGAGTTCAGTACCTGAGTTTGACCGTGATTCGTTTTTCTTGCCTAGGAAAGGTAGCATTGCAGATAAGAAGTATGTCTCGTGGGTTTATGAATTATCAACACCTAAGGGAT
>JAJTID010000247.1 GCA_021300155.1 Pirellula sp. | reverse complement strand
GAGCCATCTGTCAGGTGTGTAGACTGGAATCGACTCTTTCTCAATGTTCTTTCCTTCGACGACCGATTCGTAACGACGCTGGGTCAGGCGGCCGAGATGGTGGTCGATGTGGTGTTTGACTTGCCAATCATTCCAATGAAGGTGCCGATACAGTGCCTTCATCGTGTCGCGGCCACGAACCATGAAGGCATGCGTCCGGTTGACGTTGTAAGGTCGATAGACATGTTCGGACACTTGTTTCGGCGGATGCTTGGCAACATACAAATGTTGCCCGCCGAGATAAACGAGCCCCCAATCTTTGGGTAGCTCTTCGGTCAAGATAGGAAACGCGGTGTTGAAGTCAGAAACAAACCCAGCATCGTCTTCGAATACCACATACGAATCGATGCCTTCGAGCAGACACTTTTCAAGGATCAACAAGTGCGAGCGGTAGCAGCCCCATGCACCGTTGCCTGCTCGCCATTGCGGTGGTGTTGCCAGTCGCCGTCCGTCGATAGCTGCGAATCGTTCAGGCTCTGGGAATGGCCAAGGTTGTGGCAATTGAGCTAGCCACTCGGTAAGGCGATCTTCGCGACGGTCTAGATTGATGAGGAAGCAGCGTTCAACGATGTGCTGTGTTTTTTGTAAGATCGGAATGTTTGCCTTGGCGGTCAAATTCTCATATGGAAACGCTTGCATTTACTTTGTATCCTTAGTTGTCGATACTTTGAATGAAAGGAATATCAGATGCCGAATGAAGTAAGTCTTATGGTCAGCGCGGCGGGATTGACTGCATTGGCCGATATGGCCCTAGCTCCCAAAAACCAATCCAAGCTAGATGATCTCCTTTCGCGTAATACCGATGGAGCACTCACTGCAGACGAAACCCAGGAACTAGACCTTCTTTTGAAAAAGATCGATGAACTTAATCTTGTGAAAGCCCGTGCGGCGGTTGCCTTGCACCAGATAAAGACGGGCGAATAGAGTTGAGCGACTATATTCCGGCCGACCTCCGGCGACGGGTTCGTGCACATTTCTCGCAATGCTGTGCATATTGTCGATCGAGTGAAGCGCTCACTGTTGTGACTTTCGAAGTTGAACACATTCATCCACAGTCTCTCGGAGGCCCAACGGAGTTCGAAAACCTCTGTCTTGCGTGCCCAACCTGCAATCGACACAAATCCAACCGGATTGTCGGGTTTACTGAGGAAGGGGTGGAATCTCGCTTGTTTCATCCTCAACGCGATAACTGGCTTGATCACTTTGATTGGAGTATCAGTGGAGTCGTCATTGTTGGCCTCTCGGATGTAGGCACAGCGACGATCAATTTGTTGAAGATGAATCGGCCACAACTGGTTGAAGTGCGATCTCTTTGGGTAACTGTTGGCAAACATCCGCCGAGTTGATCTATTCACTTTCACGCACCTCTTGCTCGATAAGACCCTCTGGGAATTTGCGTTCGAATCGTCGGATGGCGGTAAGGATGAGTGACTTGGCGATTGCTGGTGTGACATCTTCATGGTTCATTCCTCTTTGAGCGGCTTCGGTGAGTAGTCCGTTGGTTAATTCAGTGAGATAGGTTTTGCAGCCCTCTGCTCCGAGTCCATTCATGACTGCCACGAGCTTGTTCTGTGCGAGTGGGTCTTGCGTGAGATCCGAGTCTGCGGGTGTAAGCCATCCGATCATCTTGCGTAGTTCACACGTGGAATCTATGCAGCGCCTGGCAAGATCCCTCCGAACTATCGCGGTGCAATCGGTGTGAGCGACTCGGGCGTTGCCGGCGTCGACGTGACTGTTCCTGCATTCGAGTTCTCGGTCCGCAAGAAGTTTGAGTTTGTCTCGACCGAATACCTTCTCGCGATGGTAGCCATGACAGGGCGAGTCAACTCGACTGGCTGGTCGATACGATCGACGCGGTTCCTGGTTGATCCATCCGCCCAAGCAGACGCTTCTTTGCAAACCCACCACACGAATCCGTTCGAAGTCATGGGGATTTGCCAGAGAACTGCGTTTCATTGGTGGCTTTTGGCAACCCTCAGGCAATAGAATCTCGATCTACAATCTCTGTGACTACGCACTCCTGCCAACGCAACATGCTGCAGCACACTTCCATGAAGACACTCGAAGCTACATCGCACTCAGCCCTAGATGCTGTGACGACAACAGCGGTTCCAGTTCGCAAGGCTCATCCAGTGGTTCGTTTAGCACCTCGTTCAGTGATTCACTTAGTGAATCTCTAAGTGATTCGAAGAGCGATTCAACAAGCCAGTCCGCTAGCGAATCGGTGAGCGATTCCCGTAGCCGTGGTTCCAACAGCGGTAGCGACAGCGACTCCACCGATGACGAAAGCGGCAGTGACAAGTCGACGGCAATCGTTCCCGCAAGCTTCACGCCTGGCGGCTTCACTGCTCTCTTCACGGAAGAGTGTCCCGAAGTTCGATTCGACGATGTACTCCTGGTCACGATGACTGGCCGAACCGCAACAGTTCCCATCGATCCTAAGTTCGTGGAAGTGTGTGAAAAGAATTCGATCGAGGTTTGTGCGGCGCAGCCAGATCGTCCTCTGATGGTGGGTACACGCGTCAACGGCTCGCACATTCATGTGACACTCAGTGAAGAGTCACAAACCCCCGTTCGTATCGTTCTGCGACTTACAGCGATCCGCCGAGGATTCGCGGGCGTCCGGTTCCCAAATCGTACGCGCGAACAGTTTGAATCCAACGAACGGTTCTTACAGTCCGCTTACCCAGGGGCGGGATCATGAACAATCGATTATTGCATTTCTTCGGATCCAGTAAATCGAATGGCTCGGTAAGCGAATCAGCGAGCAGCTCATCTAGTAGTTCGTCCTCTAGCTCGTCTTCGTCCAGTAGCTCTTCCTCCAGTAGTTCATCTTCCAGTAGTTCATCTTCCTCCAGTCCCTCCTCATCTTCCAGCAACTCATCTTCCAGCAACTCATCTTCCAGCAACTCATCTTCTGGCAGTCAATCGCTCCCGGCATCCACAAGCCAGTCAGCCGACACACCGAACAGTTTCAGCGACTCGGTGATTGACCCTCCCGTTTCGACAAGCCTCAGTGCCGTCGCATCTGCGGTAGCGCACTATGCGACACCTCCCGAGGTACGCTTCGACAACACCGATCGCGACCAATACGCCACCTACATCCCAGGTCCCGGCAGCGAATAACACCAACGATCGGATAGCCAAGTTCACGCAGGTAATAGCAGTACAAGGCAATCTGCGTATCGGTCCACAGCTTGTCGAGATAACTCGCATCAACGGTTGATGCCGTTTTATGCTCGAGCAGATACAAACCATCGTGGCAACGAACAATGCCATCAACCTTGCCAGCGATACGGAACGTTTGACTCTGCCGACCAGTATCGGGATTGCGGATCTCGCCGACGAACTCCTTTTCAACTTCGACGACTTCGAAATCTTCGGTTGCGTAACGTTGGGCGTAACCACGAATCATCGCGATTGCCAAATGCCACTGAACCATCTGAGTCGGATCGACCACGCGATTCTCAAAGGCGTCATCGATGTAGGCGAGGACATCACGAAGCCGAGACTCAGTACTCGTCGAACGATACCAAAGCTCGATCGCGGTATGGACAACGCTGCCAAACGACAACGCCTCTGCACGCTCACGCGGACGCAGATTATCAAGATAGCGATTCTTGTACTTTCGCGGACAATTGCGAAAAGTATTCAGAGCTGAGTAGGTCAGCAGCGTCTTATCGTTCGCTTCGGTTTGTGTAATTACTTGGGACATGGGTGCTTGGGGTTACAGTCTTGGGGTGATTTGCTGCGTAAATCGATGCCTAGAAGAAGTTCATCTCGTAGGTGTCTTGCTCCTCGATCGGAATGCCGTTGAGGCGTTTCGCGCCGCGTTCGCGAGCGATTTGGGCCTCACTCAATTTCAGTGAAGCGTTGACTTGCGAGCACTTCTTGCAAATGCGATTGTCCTCTCCAGAACTAGCTATGCAATTTGAAGAAACGACGTCCCAAGAAAATCCGGATTCACTCCAGTCGACACGCGCAAAATGCTCACGAATCCCTGCTAAAACCTGCGAAACTTTTCGTTTGGATAAACCGAGTTTGTTTGCGATCTCGTTTTGGTTGTGCGTTCGCAGAAGCCGCGCGATGCGACGGTAGCGGCGGGGCAGAGTGTTGATCTGATGCCCGACGGCATCCGCCAATTCGACGTCACGAAATGGGTCGCGTGGTTCGGTCTGACGACGGCGTGTGCCATCGGCGGAGGAGAGCCCGCGATTGAGTTCCTCGGACTTGCGATCGGGCCCTTCGACCATCTTCGAAAGCGAGTCGACGACGCGACCAGGCGGTGGGTTGCTGCGTCGCCGATTCGATCCACGGATGAGACGAGCGGCGGCCGTCCGCATCATTTGCGTCACAAAGGCTTCGATGCTTCCTTTGGCCGGATCGAATTGCGATGCTCGTTCGAGAACGTAGGTGAGGAGCTCTTGTTCGATGTCCTCGATCTCGAATGAGGTCAGCGAGTTGTGATGTTCGAGACGCAGCGAGATGCGATTTGCCAGCTCCATCGCGAAGGGGACCATCTGGCTTTGGTATTCAGACGCAGTCAATTTTCTTCCTCCGGTTGGAGGAATGGCATGACCACAGCCGCTAAGACCGTTACCAGAAATGCGCCGGAGACTGACTCGCGGAAAACGCAGGTAACGGTCAGTCGGGCGATTCACGTCCTCTCAACCGAGGACCAGCCGCGACAAGTCGTGTCGCATCGCGACAGAACGTGTCGCAACTTGGAGAACGCGGAAATTGGCAGGTTTTTTGATAAATCTTGGCATCGCCCGAACCGCTAGATGATTCGATAGGCGTTTCTTCTAAGGTCAAGCGAAAGAAGGTAGAATCGAAGATAGCCCGCACGGGGGGCAATGACGCGGATGCTTTCGTACGCGGCAAATGAACCAAACGAGAAGCTAGGAAAATGAGTAGTTCAAATCCAGATCGCTTATCGATGTCTATGGACGAGAGAGTCGCAGCAGCATGTCGCGATGCAGGTCAACAGGCGATAGAAGTCGCAGAGCGGACCGGGACCGAGATCGTGATTTGGCGCGACGGCAAGATTGTCCACCAAACTGCTGCCGAAGCACGTGCGGAGTTCGATCAGAAACAAGACCGATCTTCATGCTCTGGCGTTACGAATCAGACCAATTGAACATTAAGGAGATTGAAGTGGAATTTGTCGACGAGACTTTCGTTCCATCTGAAAAAGATGCTGAAAAGACCAGGGCTTTCAGCCGAGCACTTGCCCGTGGAATTTTGACAGATTCGCGACTCATGTTGCAGCGTGATGGCAACGTTGAGGCTGTAGAGATTCCGCATGCCGTGGTCACCGTGCTGACCAAAGTCCTTTCGGTGATTTCAGAAGGGAAGCCGTTTAAGTTGATGCCGATGGACAAGGAGCTAACGAATCAGCAAGCAGCAGACATACTGAATGTTTCGAAATCCTATTTGGATCAAGTGCTCGACTCGGGTGACATCTGCCATCGCAAAGTTGGTCTGAATCGGCTTATGAAACTTATTGATTTGCTCGAGCATAAGAAGCGGCAGGAACGTTGTAGCAAAGATGCGCTTCAGGAATTGGCTGATGAAGCTCAAGAACTGAACCTGGGATACTAAACTCTCGCTAGGCAAATGCTGAGTGATTTTGGCGATTTTCAACCGAACCAGCCTGACAGCACTCCGCGAATATTCGCTTCGTCGCCAGGTTGCCATTTCGCACCGAGCTCTCGAACAACAGGGATCGGGTTGTCTCCAAAGTCTTTCTGCCAGCACTGCTTCGCTGTATTGAACGCACTAGTTCCGATAAGAGACTCGACTACTTCACTTACACGATCACGCTCTTCCATCGTCATCATGGCAATGACGCGGTACACGTCTTGAGCATGTTTGGCGGCCTGCAAACGATTGAACTCCCGAGATTCTTCATCACGCGCTAGATCCTGCGATGAGACCCAACGATCGCGGGTCGCTGTCAGCTTCATCACACTCCAAGTGACGGGGTTCGGGACGACCAACTTGACGTCATCTAGTGAAAACTGAAATGGATGCAGCTCTGATCCAACTGCTTCTGGATTGGTCCGGCCGTGAACGCCTTGTTCCCCCAGCGATGGTTTGTGCTTAACGCGTTTATCCGTCGCAGTAATTCCATCCAAGTCGGGATCTGGTCGTTGAGCATGCATTTCGACAACGATCAACTGATCTCCCGAAAGTCGTTTGAGAAACTTCCAACGTTGTTCAGACTCGCGATCACTGGCTTCGAAGCCATTCTGCGTCAGGGCAGAGACGACAGACTTCTGATGGCTCGCATCCTTGATCAGATCAAGTCCGAGAACCAGGTCAACGTCTTTCGTAACGCGTGGTGTCGTATCCAGCCAATTTGAAATAGGTACAACGGTGGGCAAGCTTTCGGAGCTTGTTAGCCAGCGCTGCTTAAGAAATAGACCGTATCCACCAGCGACGAGGATGTTGGATGAAGAAGCAGCAACGAGATCTCGCCAAAGCGGCTGAAAGTGCGGCCACAATAGATCATCCATGGTTATCACAACGCCATCGATGCTTTGATGATGGACTGATACAGATCCTTGGCCGTTTCGCGTTGACGAGCGTCGCCTGCATTAAGCTCAAGCCAAGTCTGAATTCGACTGGCATAGCGAACCCCATCTTCGTCTTGCTCGTTTGCAAAGAACGCTGCATCGTCTTGCGTTTCAATAAGTACGATATCCGCGAAGCTGGGGACGCTCTCAGGCGTCAACGAAAGCAGCGATTCAGCTAACTTCAAGTCGCTAACGACCACCTTCATTGGTCCGCCTTGAGCGATGGTGCAATAGCGTGTCGCCGAGGACTCGCCGGTAAGTGACCAAGCTAGTCTTGTTGAGTTCGATAGTTCGCTTAGCTTCAGTGGTCCTTTTGAACTTCGATAGAAGCGATTTCGACCAGATGGATTCAATCGCCAGTTCTTGCCCAGTTGATCCAGCATCCGAATGGGATCGGCGAGGCGGATTGTGTTCCCATCTTTGAGCACGAGCAACTCTTCAGCGTATGCGGAGACTGTTTTGGAAACTTGAGAAAGCGAAGGTCCCTTTAGCTGCGCATGATTCTCGATCGCTTCAGTCAATTCGCTCAGTGTTTCCCAATTGGGCTTTCCGATCAGCATCCGCGCAACTAGCCCTGACCGACCACGAAAGGGATTCGCGACTGGTCGTGAATCGGGATAGAGATTTGGCTGACCTGTGCGTACGACGCAGATGCGATTGGGAACGTAGACAATACCATTGCCACATAAATCGATTCCGCTGACTGCCATACTCTCCAGTTCTGCTATTCGATCCGGTGACAAATACGGAAGAAAGATCAACGGATGACATCCCAGTCGCTTGGCGTTGTCTGCGGCTTGCTGAGTGGCTTGTCGAAAATCATCCTTCGTGGATCGAGTCTTGCACTCAACGTTGAATCGTTCGGTAACAGCGGCACCGTTGAACGCCACCTCAAGTAGTGCGTCGATCGCTCGATCCGACTCGAAACTCGCGTGACGGATGACCAGCGGCGGCAGCAATGGCTCCCCGGAGTGCAGCCGGTCAAGCATCAACTGCGGGTCGATTTTCGTGTTTTCGTCCATTTTCTCACTCGGGAAAAGTGCCTCATATACGAAAACATAGCCTGTTTTCGCGAAAAAGCAAGTTTTCCCAGACGGGAAAACAACTCAAAACGCGAAAACAGGCCATTGGTTCCGGCGATCAATACGCGTTTTCATCTATGTCAGAACAACCAGTCGATGACGACGTCAGGGCTGTAACTGACCTCGAG
>JAJTID010000049.1 GCA_021300155.1 Pirellula sp. | reverse complement strand
GCCGGACTCAGACTTGCCGGACTCAGACTTGCCGGACTCAGACTTACCGGACTCAGACTTACCGGACTCAGACTTACCGGACTCAGACTTGCCGGACTCAGACTTGCCGGACTCAGACTTGCCGGACTCAGACTTGTTGCCCAAGTCTAAATTACCATCCTCGGATTTACTAGATTGCCGTTCTTCTTTCGAGGAAGTCCGTTCATTTGCACCACTGGGCTGGTTTGAAGATGAATCTCTATTGCCACTGTTCCCAGTTCCTTGTTGCTTTTCCCGTTCTCGTTTTTCTCTCAATTCGTTGATTGCGTCAAATCGCTCACCATCATGCTCCGGTTTGCTTGGGGCGGTGCTGGAGTCTCCAGTTTCTTTCGAGGCTTCGCCTCCTTCGTTACGGCCTTGTTCCTGGTTCGGTGCACCTGACTGTTCTGATCCTTGCTCATTGGAAGATTTTGATGGGTCGCTGCTCGATGGCTTGCTGTTTGGCTTAGAAGATTTCTCAAACGAAGGTTGATTACTACCAGATGGAGATCCATCGGTTGAATCGTTATCGCTAGGATCGTTTGACGAGGCGTTGCCGCTGCCAGAGGATGAGCCGTTCGACTTCTTGCTCGTTTTGCTTTGATTGCCGCTTTGACCAGAACCACCGGCTTGGTCTTCGTTGGATTCTGCGCTGCCGGATTGCTCGGAGTTACCATCCCCCGACGAGCCTGAGCCTTTTTGATTTTTCTTGTCAGAAGGTTTCTCGTTACCCTTGGAGGATTGTTCATTAGACGAGGAGCCCTTCGACTTCTGATTCTTGGCTTGAGATGGTTCGCTCTTCTCGTTCGGTTGGTCCGAGGGCTCAGATTGTGGCGACGAATTCGCTCCTTGGCCCTGCTTCTGAGGATCCTTGTTCGGCTGGGGAGGAGGGTTCTTTTGATTTTTCCCCTCGGGCTTCTCGTAGCTATTCGTAGTGTTCTGTGGTTTTTTTGTGTTTTCAGCCGGTTGTTTCAAGGCCTTAACAACCTTGATCTTGATGGGCGAAGAGAACGAAATGTTCGGTTCGGGAATGTCGGAACCCGGGTTGCATCGGTTGTCAAAAGCCTTTGCCGTGAACTCGACTTCCGTATTGATTTGGAGTCCGAGTTCCGTTGGTGAAAAGTCGTACTTCAAGACTTTCTGGCCAAAGCTTCCTTCGCTGGATTCGAAAAGAGTGCTTTCGAATATCGGCATTGCATTGCTCAACGCGTTCGGCGACTTGCCGATCGCCGATACGAGTGTCAATCCATAGTCTGGATCGTTGGTTCGAATTTCGATCTCTAGTATTTGATCTTGCGGTAGCTCGACCATCGATGGCAACTCGCTCTGCAGCCGAACAACCGGGGGCAAGTCAGCTAACACTTTCGTGCTATAGATCACCGGTGAATCATTTCGTTCGCCAAGGCTGTTCGTTGCTTTGATCTGGAACTTGCCAAGCGTAGGATTGTTTTTCTCTTTGTTTAGTTTTGCAATCCACTCCCCTTCAATTTCAGTCCCTTGCGTTTTGAGATCCAGCAATCCAGAGGTATGGACCAAGACGCCTCGTTCAATAATCGGATCGAATTCGATCCTCGATTTCTCCATTGGTTGATTGGCGTGTGCGAAGATCCGCAGTCGAGTTCCTTCGGGGACCTCACAAGAACCATCCTTTTGAATCGTTCGGTCCTTTAGTTTTGTATACTTGGGAAACTGCAATTCCAGTCGATCAACTGCGACGATTGGGACGGTTTGAATCTTGACTCCAAACGGGCCAGCAACCGCATCACCAGCTTCGACCCAATACGACAGCGGTTGATGAATTCCACCGATTCCTTCGCCGAAGTTGATACTGTAGCTAAGGCCTTCGACATCGGTCTTCATCCGGATTCTTTGTCCAACTTTTTGACCGTCGGACAAATCGTATCGCAGGTAAACCTCATCCTGTTGGTACATACCACGCGTCCCGATCGAGATCGGTAGATTGGTCCCTTGCGTGATTTTGGTGGTGCCAGGTTTGACCTCCGTGATTACAACACGCGACGCAGGTGAAATCGAGGCCCAAGGCATCATGATTCGTGAAATCGCAACAACCGAACTCTTGGGTGCGGCCACGATATAAATGATGAATGCAAACAAGCAGACGGCGAAGAACGAGGTCAGCTTTAAAAGCGCGCCCGTATCAAGAACACTAGCGGACTCGGCACCTTTCAAATTCCTCGCGGCAAAGCGGGCCACCACGGCTAATACTCCGCGCGGGGTGCGGTCGTCGGTCGTCGAGAGTTGAAGCCAACTGATCAAGCTCTCCTTCATACTCGGATAGAGCTTTTCGATCGTACGCGCAGCGTGCTCTGGATGGATCGGTTGAAAGAGGAGTGGAATCACACGGCGAGGAACCCACCAAGCAGTCCAAGCGATCAACAATCCGCATACTGTAAACCGTGCAAAAGTATTGAGTGGCAATACCCAATGATCAATAAACACGGCTGCTACCAATAGGAGCAACAACGTCGTTAGCCAAGCCACAACGCCGATCCCAAGCTCGAGTCGACGCATCGACTTGGCTGCTGCGTTCAGATAATCAAGCAATGTCTCTCGGCTTACCGTTCCATTGGCCGTCGCGGTAGCTTGCTTGATCGACTTTGCAGGATTCGCGGAGGTAGTGGACATTCTTTGTAGTTTGTAGGAATTTTGACGGCCCACGGACTCCGCAGGACATGAAGTGTTCGGACTCTTCTTTAGTATACAGCAGACGGGACCAGTCCATAGCTTTTTCGGATTAGACGAAGTGGCCCGCGGGAAAGTTCTCAAAAGAATACCTGTCCGATCGAACCTCTTGGAAATCCTGGAGTCCCTAGCCTCAGATTTTCCGTGCAATCGATACGATTGTCATAAAAGTGTAACCGGATCTCACGTTTTTCCGGGGCCTCCGATGGCTTGACTCGATATACTAAGGGAGTAGGAGAGATGCCGGAAGTGAATTTCCCAAACGACCTATCTTGGCAGTTGTGTGCTTCCAATGAATCGTTAAAACACAACGCCGTATTACCAAAGCCACTCGGAGAAAGAAAACCCTTGCATACCCATGATCGTTCTGAGAGTTTAGCTAGTGAACGTAGTATTCTAGCCCGATTGATTCTCCCTAACGATTTTGAATCTGACGACCCGTTCGATGAACTTCACGGGTTGGCTACCACTGCAGGTACGGAAGTCATGGGAACCGTCATTCAACGACGCGAACACCCAGACCAAACGACTTATCTCGGAAAAGGAAAGGTGCAGGAGCTCAAGTCGCTCATCGAAATGCAAGACGCAGACGTCGTCTTGTTCGACAATGATCTGAACCCCGCCCAGACGAGAAACCTCGAAAAAGCTCTCAACATCAAGGTCCTTGACCGTTCCGAGCTTATTCTTGATATCTTCGCCAGCAACGCTCAAACGCACGAAGCTCGATTGGCTGTTGAATTGGCCCAACTGGAGTACTCGCTTCCACGGCTCAAGCGGATGTGGACCCACTTGTCCAGACAAACGATGGGTGTTGGAATGCGTGGTCCCGGTGAGAAACAATTGGAAGTCGACCGTCGACTAGCAGAAAAACGGGTCCACGATCTTAAGCTAGAGCTTGCCAAAGTCGAACGCAGGAAAGAACGTGAAGTTGCGTCGCGACGAGGTATGTACAGTGTTTCGTTGGCAGGATACACCAACGCGGGGAAGAGTACGCTGATGAACGCCCTGACGGACGCAGGGGTCGTCGCCAAGGATAAATTGTTTGCCACGCTCGACACCCGAACGCGGAAATGGATGCTGCCGGGTTGGGGGCCAGTGCTATTGAGCGATACCGTCGGTTTCATCCGAGATCTCCCTCACCGATTGATCGCGAGCTTTCGCGCGACTCTCGAAGAAACACGCCAAGCGGACATGTTGCTTCACGTGGCTGATGCCAGCAACCCAAACGTACTTCATCAGATCTCCTCCGTTTATAAAGTCCTTCAAGAAATCGGCATCGATGAGAAAGACACTTTGTTGGTCTTGAACAAAGTTGACTGTGAGGGAGCCGCTGAACGAGTCGAAATGGTCAAGTCACGTTATCCCAATGCAATTGCGATCTCTGCCAAAAGCGGTTTGGGGTTAACCCAGTTTTCGGTTGCCGTTAGTGACGCGTTGACCAAGCATTTTGCAGAACTGGAGATTCGACTACCGCTCGATGATGGAAAAACGATGGCGTGGCTTGCCCACCATGCTGAAATTATCTCCAAGCAATACAACGACGATCATGCGCTGGTGCATTGTAGGATGCCTTCGTCTGCGGCTGGCAAATTAGCTTCGCAGGGTATCGATCTTCGGGTCATTGCAGGAAAGCTACCGATCGCTGCCGAAAATCGCGATCCCGATCGTGCCACCTTTATGCCCGTCCCACCTGCTTCGAACGAAACTGTAGACGGAGCGGCTGGTGATGTGGAAGAAGTAGCCTGAGCCTAGATAAGCTCTTTCCATTATGGCAAGACGACAACTGAAAGGTGCACGAATCCTGGTTACGGGTGCGTCCAGTGGTATTGGTCGCGCCCTTTGTGTGAGACTTTGTCAACACGGTGCAAGTGTTCTAGCTACCGCGCGACGCGAGGACCGATTGCAGCGATTGCAAACCGACTGCGCATCGCTGCCTGGCACTTTGCAGATCATCGCAGGCGACTTGACGCTCGACGCACATCGAGAAGCGATTCTTCAATGGGTCGCTAGTCAATGGGGCGGACTCGACGTACTAGTGAACAATGCCGGGGTCGGTGCAATTGGGCGATTCGATGCAGCGAAACAAGACCGACTTCGGCACGTGATGGAAGTGGACTTTTTTGCGCCGGTTGAGTTAACTCGTCACTGTTTGCCATGGCTTCGAAAGGGAAACCGCCCGGCAATTCTCAACGTAGGGTCCGTGCTGGCCCATCGAGCGGTACCGAACAAAAGCGAATATTGCGCAGCGAAGTTTGCGATGCGTGGTTGGTCCGAATCGTTGCGAGTAGAGTTAGCTAAAGAAGGTATCGATGTTCTAATGCTAAGCCCAAGCACAACACGTAGCGAGTTTTTCGACTCGCTCGTGGATACCGATGCACAAGAAAAAAGTCGTTCGCTTGGGAGCATGAGTGCGGACCGCGTCGCGCAATTGGCAGTATCTGCACTTGTGCGATCCAAACGCGAGATGATCTTGAGCATAGGCGGGCGAGCTCTCGTCTGGGCAGGCCGATTGTTTCCGAGGTTGACGGATCGACTCCTAGGAAAATACGCTTGATATCTTCTTTGGTCTGCGAATGTCGATCACAACTTGGGTGATCAATCGTTGACAGCGAGTAGAGCCTAAGAACAATTTCAGCGTGCCCAAGCCCTGAGACAAGTCAGTTTTTGAGAGCAGAGTTTGCTCGTCCTTTCAATTTTGAGGAGTTTGCCGCTTCGATTCCGATCGGCTTGGAAAACAAGATCTATGGTCTTGGGCTGATGGCTATAAAGTTAGATAGTCGCGAGGAAGCGGATTACTGACGACAATTAGTAAAACACCTTCGCATCTCGCCGGAAGAATGCAACCAATGGCATCAACAACAGAAAGCCCCGCTGCTTTATCAGTAGTTCAAGGCAATAGTTCGACTGGCATACCTGAGGCAGGCACCACGTTTCGTTATTGCGGTGCGGTATCCTGTAAGACCTTAGCAAGCCATTCTCGTGCTTGGTCTCGAGCTGGGCACGGACGAAGTATCCATTTGTCGCTGTGATTTTGAAATCCGGTGGAAGCATACGTGATGCTGCCATCGCTCACTGCTTGGGAAATCAATGATTCGGTCCGCTTCAATCCAGCAAGATCTTCGTCGCAAACAAATTGCTTTCGCCCGTTCAGTCTCGCTAGACGCGAGACTGCATTGCCAGATTCGCTTTGTGTGAATGGCCATTTGCGCACTCCATCGTAATGGCTGTAGACAAAGAATCCTTTCCATATTTTGGAGATTTCTTCATCCTGCAATCCGAGGTAGTTGCAAGCGATCGCGCCTCGTGAAAATCCGCAAAGGATGATTCGACTTCGATCGGCACCATACTGTTCGCATATGGAATCAATCGTCTTCAGGCAATAGTCTATCGTGGGTTGTGGATTGTAATTCGGCGGATCGCCCCACCAGGTTTTCGTTACCTTGGTCCCCGAATGATCGACACAAGGCAGCGAAACCCAGATACATCCAACTCCGGCAGACAGCCCGAACCCCAGGCTGCAATCCTCGGGCAATCCCGTGGAGACATCGCCAAGCTTCCCATTATGTTGATTGCCTCCAAACTCTACTAACAGTGGATACTTGTGCGACGGATTCCAGTCTTTTGGCAAGTAGAGGCAATGATAGAGCCCATTCTCTTTTTTGTTGGTATCGAACACGAAAACACGTCGACCCGGAGCTGGTTTCATGTCGCTGATGGATGGAACTTGCAGATCTGGTTCGACAGAGTCCAGTCGCGGAATGGAACCAGCATTCCCTAAGTCCTGAGCAACCGCATTACCGATGAATAGAATAGACATGGCAGCGATCGATACAAGTAACCGGTTATGTATTATGAATACGTTTTCCATATGCTGCTCTTCCTATCTCTCATGCTTTTTAGATTGGCTGCTGTTGATGATTGGCGTTGAACTCACGCGAACTGCCGGCAGTATTCATAAACAGCCATCGTTGTTGCAGTCGCAACGTTGTATGAGTATGGCTTGCCAAAGACCGGGATTTCGACAACACGATCAAGTTTGTTCAACTCTTCTTGATTGAGGCCCTCACGTTCGCTACCAATAACGATCGCTGTTTTTGAAACGAATTGGAAATCAAAAAGAGATTCGGACCCGGAAGTCTGCTCCAATCCCACGCATTGGTATCCTTCGGCGGCGAGTTGATCTAGCACAGGAGCTAGCGAACGGCGCTGCGTGATGTTAACAACATCAATCGCATCGCGAGCTATTTCACGATCGACGCGTCCCGGACCACATTGGATCAATTGAGTGATTCCTGCGCACCCTGCAAGCCGCACGATACGACTTAGGTTGACGTTACTACGCATGGGCGCTAATACGAGCAATAGCTCTCTCGGCCCTTTCAATTCCGTCGGTGGTTTGTGCCGAATATGTTCGAATCGGTTCATGGCATCGGATGTTTGTAAAATCGTGTTCAAAACAGAGGTCGATGGATTTCTACTTCGCTCCGAAAAGTACATCAATCCTGTCCCGTAAAAAAGTGTAACTACAATCCTCTGTTTCGTCTGTTGCCTATTTCCACCTCTCCCTGATGGATTCGTACCATGATTCGTAACGTAAAGTTTATGCCGGCTATTCTCCAACTCCTTTCGTTGGCTGCACTGTTCTCGATTAGCTCGATTGCATCGGCTCAGAGTGGACCGCAGGATCCCTCCGGTACCTGGCGTTGGACAATGGAACATCGTCATTGATGCAGACGGAAATAAACTGGAGCCATCGATTGTGATCACCAAATCAAGTGACAAACTACTCGGGAAATACACGGTTGCTGAAGGGACTGTGGTCGACGCAACCAATCTGCGAATTCGTGAAAACTATTTGGAGTTTCACATGGAAACCACCATCCAAGGTCGCGTGATCAAAGCGGACTACTCAGGGCGTCCGTACGGAAACCTGATCAAGGGAAAAATCCAATACGACCTCGATGGCAACGAAGGTGAGATTGAATTCTCCGCCAAACGTCAAGCTACCGAGAAGTAATGCCGCAAGTCTAGGCTATTGGCTATTGTCCCAAAGTCGTACAAAAGGCGGGTGGCCTTTACTCTGAAAACAGGATCGATCCCAAGCGAACGTGAGTCGATCCATGTTCGATGGCGATTTCAAAATCGTCGCTCATTCCCATCGACAACACAGGCAATGCGATATTGAACTCCTGAGCCCATTTGTCTCTTGTAACGCGAATGGACTCGAACTCTTCGTGAACTTGAAGCTCGTTTGCTCCAAGGCTGGACATGCCCATCAATCCAACAACATTCGCGAATAGAGGTTGATCAGATTGGCGGCAGCACCATTTCTCCAATAGTCGTTTGGCATCGTCCATCGCCAATCCTGTTTTAGTTGGATCCGATGTCACGTTCAATTCGAGCAGCACTTGAACGGAATGTTGGAGCGAGGACGCATCGACGAGGATTTGTTCCAAAATGCGCTCGGAGTCAATCGAGTGAATCATTTGCAAAAGGGGGATCGTCCGTTTGGCCTTATTCCGCTGAAGATGTCCGATCAAATGCCATCGAATCGAATTGTCAGCAAGTTTTTCGGCTTTTTCCCAAAGAGACTGAGGCCGGCTTTCTCCAAGATCGCGACATCCGGATTCCACGAGAAAGCCAGCCACCTCGGAAGAGACATATTTTGTAACTCCAACAATCGACACGCTTTCGGGCGACCTGCCGCTCTTTTCAGCAGCGATCGCAACGCGTTTTTGAACGTTTTCGTAGTTCGCTCGGACTTGCTCTAAAGTCGATTCCAATGGTATAGGCCTCATCGAGTATGGGAAAACCGGGAAGAAATCTTATTGCAATCTCATTGCAGAAGCGATAGATCTCGATAACATGTGGGGATTGTTTCGACCTCAGGAGTGGCAGTAAGTGAAAAGCATGGAAAACGGCGGCAGTAGCTGGAAAGACAGATTAGGAATCGCCGCATCCGCGCTATGCGCTGTCCATTGCGCCGCCACCCCTATTCTGCTCGCCTGTCTACCAACGTTGCAGTTTACCGAGTGGATGGCAAGCCCTGAATTCCATCAAATAGCGGCAATGGTTTGCGTTTCCTTGGTTTCCATCTCCATTTGGCCAGCGTTCCATCGCTATCGGGATTATCGAGTGCTGGGACTTTCGACATCGGGACTGGCTCTTATTCTGGCAGCAGCTTTTCTGCTTCCAGATAGTTGCTGCTCCAGTTGCTGTTCCACCGAATCGGGCACGCCAGGGTTCTCCTTTGCGTCAACCAGCCCCCAAGATCATCATGACCATTCGGACCACGATCATGCTGGTCATGACCACGCTGGCCACTACCTTACATCCGGCAATGCTAGTACCTCGGAATCGGCGGGAAGTGAATTGGCCTTTGCTGGAATGGGATCGGCAGTCTTTGCTAAGATACAACCCTGGATGACACCCCTCGGGGGATTGTTACTTATCGCCGCTCACTTCTTGAATTTGCGGCGAGGGATTAAGGTTTGTCAAGCTCGCTGCGATTGCGACGAGATGCCAATCGCGAATCCAGAGCTTTCCGCCTCGCAAGCCGCTTAGATCGGCTGACCGCTTCGCAACCCGGGTGGATCGGTTAAAATCGATGAAATGAATTTACTTCCAATCGTCGATAGAATCGATGCCTGGATGTGCGAGCTTCGCAGTTTAATTCGCACAACCACAACAGAGCCTTGCGAATTTGAAGAAGCACTCGGGCGTGTGCTCGCGGAACCGATCGCAGCAATGTTCGACAGTCCCTCTGCGGATGTGTCTGCGATGGATGGGTATGCATTGCGTTGGAGCGATGTTTCCTCTCGAAACATTTCGGTTGTTGGAACAGTCGCTGCCGGTAGGGCTCCGATATCTTTGCCAAGTGGATCTGCCGTTCGGATCTTTACGGGTGCAGTCATCCCAGCAGAAGCTGAACTGGTGGTTCAACGCGAATATTGTCTGGAACACGGCGATTCGATCGAACTTCAATGTCCGCTGGAGTCTCTTCGTAAAGGACAGAATATTCGAAAACGAGGAGAGAATGCGAGGGCAGGCGATTCTGTGTTGAGCGCTGGGCAACTCATTCGCCCTCAAACCATGGCAGGTATCGCATCTTTTGCTCATACAAATCAACTGACGGTATATCGACGCGTGCGGGTTTGCATCATTAACACGGGTGACGAATTGATCTCGCTCGGCGAGTCGTGCGAACCCTGGCAGATACGAGATTCGAATGGACCTATGCTCGAAGCGATGTTATCGCCGTTCATGTGGGTTCATGTCAGTCGGATGCGCGTGCGGGACACGTTAGAATCGATTGAACAAGCGATCCGCAATGCATTGGTGGATCACGACGCGATATTGATAACAGGCGGAGTCTCGATGGGGGATTTGGACTTTGTACCGCAGGCGATCGAGAGAGTTGGTGGGAAGATCATTTTCCATAGAATCCCGATTCGTCCTGGCAAGCCCATGCTGGGAGCGGCGACAGACGAGGGGAAGCTCCTCCTGGGTTTACCAGGAAATCCGCTAAGTGTTGCGACAACATTTCGTCGTTACGGCTTATCGCTCTTGCAATCGATTGCCGGAATTGCAGAACAAGAAGTTGCACCTATAGAAAAGGTACAGTGCGAGGATGAGAAGAAACTGGACTTGCTTTGGTTTCGACTGGTCAAGCGACGATCGGATGGCGTCCTAGTCGTTGCATCGAGTCAAGGATCGGGGGACGTTGCTTCATTAGCCAAGTGTGATGGATTCGTGGAGATCCCACCTGGCCAGTCTGCATCGGGCGAACATCGATTCTATCGTTTTGGTTGATCGACAGCATCGCCCGACACGCGATGATAGCAATTGCAATCTGCCACCCTGACTCAAAACTCAAGTGAGGATTAGCAATTGGCTGTGTGCCGCTTGAATTGCGGGCTATACCTCTGGTTCGTGCGAAAGATGGAGCGTATCGGCAGGAACCATTTTTTCATTGACTTTGTCCCATCCAATCATCTTGCTGCTGCGCCAGCTTTCGTTTGCCATATTGACGGCTACAACACCTGCCAAACCGAGTTCCACAGGGCAATTGAGCGTTTCACCATTGCGAATGTGATTGTGCAGATTCGTATGGTGTAAGTTCTGATCTTCGCCGCCAGTTTTTGTATGTTCGGCCAAGATCTTGCCATCTTTATCCTCGGCTACCCAACCTGTTTTGGTGAACTTGAGAGTACCTCGATATCCACGGATAAGGTGATCGATTCCGACTCGATTGCTCATAGTGCCGAGCACATATACGGTCATTCCTCGGGGGTATTCGCAAATCATCTCGATATTATCGGGTAGGTCTCTTCCATCTGGCCATTGCCAGATTCCGCCCATCCCGACAACACGGCGTGGATAGAGCAAATCGCAAGCCTTCATGATTCGAGTGATTCGATGGATGAACAAATCGGTGCAGATTCCGCCTGAATAAGCCGAGTAGCATCTCCATTCGAAATAGTGGTTTGGATTCCAGTCCGTTTTCTTCGCAGATCCCAACCATGCGTTCCAATCCAAGTCAGCTGGTTTTGTCGCATGTTGAGCCACGAGTTCGGGTTCACGCCATGGGCCTTTTTTCGAGTCGTATCGACGGACGTATTCGATTTGCGCTTGGATGACTTTACCAATAACCCCTTTCCGAATGGCATCTCGCGCGGTGATATAGCTATCGTCCGACATCGCTTGAACTCCGACTTGGAGCGGCTTGCCGGTTTCTTTTTGTTTTTTGACGACGGCTTGGGCTTCGGGGATGGTGTGCGTTAGTGGTTTTTCGCAATAGACTGCTTTGCCGGCGTCCATTGCATCGATGGTCATGGTCCAATGCCAATGTTCAGGGGTTGCAACAACGACATAATCAATTTCTTTGCGGTCGATAAGTCGCTTGTATTCGCTGTAGGCAGCATCGGCCCCTATCTTTCGTTTCCCTGCTTCTGCGCGTGTCATCCAGCAGTCTGAAACGGCAACTGGAAGCAGGTTATTCGACTCCTTGAGTTTGTTGATCACATCGAAGTGCGCATTGCCAATGACACCACCGCCGATGACACCTACTCCGAGGCGATCGTTAGCGCCGATCACTCTTCCGTAGCTCTTGGCAGTGGATGCGGTAACACCAATCGCTGCAGCGGTAGATGTTGTAGTTGAAAGGAATGAGCGACGATTCGGCAAGGTCATGAGGACTCCTCGGTTAGGAAACAGGATGAATAATGCCCCTATCTTAACAGGATTCGTTCCTGGGATGCAAAAAGTTCCTAGGATCGGATTCGAACTGCTGACCGCCGCCTATTTCCTTTGCTGGTTTTGATTATGCTAGAGACGAATCGCCAGGACGGCGCCTTTTCTAAACGAAACAACGGGTACAAAAATGCAACATCTCGATCATCTCAAGAACTTAGTTATCATGGCATCTGCGGATGGTGCTTTGTCCGAGCGAGAGATTGCACTTTTGGTCGATCGTTGTAGCGAGATGGGGCTAGAAGAGGCAGATCTTGGAAAGGCCGTAGCGTTTGCCCTCAGTGAAGAAGCTTCTCTAAAGTTGCCGAAGGAAAAAGGAGAGCAGTTGGCAATGCTGGCGGATCTGATGAAGATCATGGCAGCGGATGGGCAACTAAGTGAAGTCGAGAAAAGACTCTTCGCGCTGGCTGCCGCAAAGATGCATATCGAAAAAGATGAGCTAGAAAAACTCATCGACCGTTTAGTCGGCAAATCGGCAAACGGCTAAAGCCACGGCACCTCTAGCCACCGCACAAAGATCGATAGCAAGAACCGGACGAGCCTCTTGGCAAAAGAGTCCAGTAGAACAGTGATGGTTCCAAGAGAAAAGCGAGTCGGCTTTTTTGACCGACTCGCTTTCTTTTTTTGTGGAACGATTGCTATGCCTAAAGTCAAGACACTTTAGAAGTTGTAGTTTGCTCCGAAAACGGCCCCGTGCAGAATCAGGCTTCTATCGTTGTGGATCGAGTTGATTTCACTTGGGTGTGTAAATGTTGTTGGGATTTGTCCAACCGCTGTGGCGATACCGCTCACGCCCGTCACTCGATAGCCCAAGTTCATTGTCAGCCCGCGACTTAATCGAACACCGGTTCCGACCGTACCTTCTCCGATAAACGCAATGTCATCAGTTGTGTTGCTGAAGTCATAGGCAACATCGCCACCTCCTAGAGTTCGTACCATCGCTGTGGTTGTCGCGGTTCCAATTCTTTGCGATGTTCGAATATGGTTGTTGTAAATACCAAAGTTCGTACCACCGAATAGATTGAATCGGGAACCAGTGCACCAGGTGCCGAGAGATCCCAATTGAAAACCGACAAGGTCGTTTGTCACGTTGCTGTTGAAGTAGACATCGTTCGCATCATTGAATGTGTTATTCGTTGGGCTAGCGGCATACTCAAACTCATCGCCGAAACGGAACCATCTCACACCACCAAAGGTGTTGAGTCGCAGTTTGCTGCACTGTGCGCCGAACCATGGTGCACATGGTCCGGTAGGTCCTGTGGCAGGAGCACATGCTGTTTCGCAAGAGCCGCAAGGGTCACCTGAAACTCCGCCATACCCGCCATGCGAACCGTGTCCAAGCCTGCTGCCTAATCCACAACCGCCCGTTCCACATCCGCCTGCATACGCTTGACGTGCACCGCCTCCAAGTGCAAACGAGAAGAAATTCAATTCCACATTTTGGATGTCGTTGTCTCGTCGAATGCGCTGCGTGTGTTGAGCAGGGATGTTGCCGTTCGGATTACCGTCCCAAGTTGTACTGCCGCTGTCATAGACATCGTACAAGGGTCTAGGGGATCCACCGGGCATATAAGCACCGTACCAACTAGGTACCGCGGGCCCAGCCAAAAGACCGATGTTCAATTGATTGAATGGCAAGTCCGTCCGAATCGGCGCTACAGCACCAGGCGTATAAAGCCGTTCCTGTTCATCGCCAAAAATACCCCAATAGGTTCCCACGAGTGCGTATCGTCCGCAGCCGAAGTACCGTCCCACACTACCTTGAAAACCGCCTGAGGCTCTCATTCTAGCAGCACTGGTATCGATAATTCCATTGCCTCCATTGGAAGCCAGCCTACGAGATGAATCGTCGACTCGATTGAACAGCAGCCCGCTAGCGCCGAATATCCAAGGACTTGGCGAAACAACGGAAGGTGTTAGCGCAATCGCGGAGCTACCGCACGAACTGGAATCGCTATAGTCGGCAACACCATAGGCGGCTCCATAACTGGGTGCTATAGTTCCAGTGCCATGAGCGCTGCAATGACCGGACGCACATGCAGGGCAGTTGCTCGAAGCCACCGGAGCGCTACCCTGTGGCGGGGTCGAGTAGATGGTTTGAGGAGACGATGGCTGCATAGAGTTGTGCTGCATCGAATTCGATTGCATTGTATTGGACGGCATCGAATGGGAGTGGATAGGCGCATTCGTTGACTCATACGGCTGAGCAGCCTGCGGAATGCCGTAGGGATCCGACTGATACTGCGATGGTTGCACTGGCTGTTGTTGTGCTGGTAGTTGTAGCTGTTGAGGAACATGCACATGCTCCAGTGCCCCACTTCCGATCGCATTGCCTTGTTGGGCGTATGCGACTAGAGCCGTTTGCTGCGGTGCTGCATAGCCAGGCTTAGGGGGTAATGGTGGAAGCTGAAACGAGCTAGCTCCCAAGCCGTTGTTCTGACCAATCGTGTATTGGGCGGATGCTACAGAGGGGAGCGTCGTCACTCCAACGGACAATGCCAGCCCATGAATCCAAGTTTTCTTCACCGCAAAGCTCCTTGCTTTATTGACGTCCATCCTTAGACGTGGCATCCTTGACCCTTTCGAATGAGTTGGCGATCCTGCCAGCCCATGCCACGGCGTTTTCAAACTAAGAAAACGCATTAACACGTTCGTTCCATCGACTTCTCCGAGCGCCGTCAAATAGACGAGGGATACTTTGCTGGCTTATTTTCTGAGATGTCGAGAATACAACCGGAAAAAACGGCTTTCCTGGAACTCTCTCCGTCAATGAAAACAGAAAGGGTGGATCAATTTGCCAGACCGATAATGTCTGCGAAAATGAAACTGGATTGGGATTCTGTAGGTTACGTAGGATTTATCTACTAGCCGTACTCGGCGTGATGGTTATCATCGGAGCTAATAAAAAGCACCGTCGCACCTTCAATGCAATAAGGTTTGACGAAGCGGTCATTCAATGTCCATTTCATTATTCTGTTTCCGTTCAACGCATGCGTTCTCTACCGATTGTAAATCTCGACAATGCCGCTCCAAACCTCGTTGGTTCAACTTCAACGGAAGGATTGGAATCGTCACGTGGTTCCTATGCTTTTATCAGTTTGGGATGTCCCAAGAACTTGGTAGATAGCGAACAAATGCTTGGGTTGTTGCAACGAGATGGGTACCAGTTAGTGCCGAATCCAGAGCAAAGTGACTTTGTCGTCATCAATACCTGTGGCTTCATCGATAACGCGAGAAAGGAGTCTTTCGAGGCGATCGACCAGATGCTTGATCTGAAACGACAGGGAAAGATTCGTGGGGTGATTGTCACCGGATGCCTGGCGGAGCGTCAACAAGAAAAACTGCTGGAAGCTCGACCTGAGATCGATGGCATGGTGGGTGTTTTCGGAAGAGACGACATTTCGACGATCGTCGGCCGATTCATGGATGGACTGGATGAGCAGCGAAGCATTTTCCGACCGGCTCCGATCCGAGCTTTGTCCGACGATTTCCGACTTCAGGTAACACCCAAACACTTCGCTTATTTGAAGATCTCGGAAGGCTGTGATCGACTCTGCACGTTTTGCGCGATCCCAAAAATGCGAGGTAAGCATGCGAGCAAGCCACAAGACAAGATACTCGAGGAGGCGAGAAAACTAGCTGCGAACGGAGTGCGCGAGATCATCATTGTGGCACAGGATACGACCTACTATGGTATGGATATCTACGGAGAGCCCAGACTTGCAGAGCTGTTGAAGGAGCTGGATAAGATCGATGGAGTTGAGTGGATTCGGCTCATGTACTTCTATCCTATGTACATTGATGACTGCCTGATCGATACCATTGCTTCGGCGAATAGAATCCTTCCGTATATTGATATGCCATTGCAACATATTAATAACCAGATGCTAAAGCGAATGTCGAGACGGGTCACACAGGAACAGACGGTCGAGATGGTGACAAAGCTGCGTCGAGGGATTCCGAAGCTGGTCCTCCGTACAACAATGATCACCGGATTTCCTGGCGAGACGGAAGAACAATTCGAAGAACTGGAAGACTTTGTTTCAGAGATTCGATTCGAACGATTAGGCGTTTTTTCGTATTCGATCGAACCGGACACTCCCGCAGCCAAACTGCCAGATCACCTCCCCGAACGTATCAAGAAAGAGCGACGTAATCGACTGATGGCAATCCAGCAGCGAAACGCTTTTGCTTGGTGTAAAGAGCAAGTAGGAACAAAGCTAGAGGTTCTGCTCGATAAAGCTGTCGACGAAGCCAACAATGTATGGCTAGGGCGTTCTTTTGGCGACGCGCCGGATGTCGATTCAACTGTATTCGTAACCGGTGAAAAAGAATGTCCTTTGAGTGCCGGTGAATTGATTGATTGTGAAATTGTCTCTTACAAAGATTACGACTTGATCGGCGCAGCGGTAGGTGATTCGGGGACATGAGTTCTACAGACAAAGTAGCCAATCCATACTCCTCGAATTGGAACGTACCCAATGCTCTTTCGAGCGTAAGGTTCGTGCTCGCACTGGTCGTTTGTTTCTTGATTGAGCAAGGCATCTTTTTTGCAGGCATGGTCTGCTTTTTGATCGCTGCCAGCACGGATTGGATTGACGGTTGGTGGGCGCGAAAATTCAATCAGGTTACAAAGCTCGGAAGGATTCTTGATCCGTTTGTCGACAAAATCATTATCTGCGGCGCGATGATCGCGTTGGTTGGTGTTGCGAATAGTCCACTTCGACCGTGGATGGCAACGCTTGTTGTAGGACGCGAACTACTTGTCACCAGTTTGCGAGGAATGATCGAGGGACAAGGAGGAGATTTCTCGGCAAAGTGGATGGGTAAATGGAAGATGGTCTTGCAGTGCGCTGCGGTTGTCGCAGTGCTATGGCAACTCATGTATACGACTCCGTCTTTTTATCTCGTCTGGACAACTCTATTCCTGGTCTACGGAGCCCTTTTGTTGACGATCCTGTCTGGACTCGAGTACGTATTGTTGGTGATTCGAAATCCTAAGCCATGAAGCCCGAAGACTTGAACCCAAGCCATATGTTGAGCCTTTTTGCGCTAGGCATGATCATGTTCGGCTTGATCATCGGCTCGTTGGTGTGTTGGTCCTTTACCGTCGCATTTTTCCGAGCTAGGAAAAAATTCTCCACCACGCGCGGGCCCCTCGCCATGTTTGGCTTGATTGATATTGCTATTGGAATCATCTTCATCTTTTCGATGCTCATCTTCGTCCAGTTCGCAGCATCCTTTACAAGCCCGCGCGCGTCTAACGAAGTGGCAACTTCGCAAACCGATGATAGCCCTGAAATAGAATCGACAGAAGTCGGTTCCCAGTCCCAGGGCAAACCCGCAGAGAAACTAACTTCAAGACAAGTCGTCCTGAGTGGGATTTTTGCTCTGGGAGAACTGCTTGCTGTTTTTGTTGTTGCCCTATTCATGAGGGGGAGAACGGAGAGCGGTTTCGCAGCCATGGGTTGGCACCCAAGATCTGCTGGTAGAGATATTGGGATTGGAATCGTGATCCTCTTGATGACTCTCCCACTGCTTTTGATCTTGTCCGCAACAGTGAATGCATTAACTGGAGTGTCTTACAATCACCCGGTTATCGAGATGATGAAGCAGTTTCCATGGTTATTCGGAGTCGTAGCATGGCAGGCGGTTATCGTCGCTCCAATCGCCGAAGAGTTTTTCTTTCGTTCAGTGCTCATCGGATGGTTCGAGTCCATCCACTTTGGTAGAACGAAAAACGCAGCGATTTTTGGATGGAACCCGATTCGTCGGCCTGACAGCTCAGTTGCAATGTATCAAGAATCGAACGCCATCCCAACGGGAAAAGTCACGGTTCCGAGCCCCTTTCCAGAATCGAAAGGGAACGACTCTCTCCAACCACCTTCGATCCCTAAATCCGATACTCTTTTTCAGAATCCGTATTTCGCTTCGACCAGAATCGATACCGATCTGAAACCCACGCCTGAAAATCCTCGCGAGACCGTTGGCGATAATCATGGAACGATAAGCGAGTTCCGTCCTCCATGGTGGCCTTCGATTGTGAGCGGGATTCTCTTTGGAATTGCTCACATTAGCTACGGCTTGAGTTGGATTCCGTTGGCTGTGTTTGGAATCGTGCTCGGGCGAGTCTATCAGTATCGACAAAGCCTCATCGTGTGTATCACTATTCATATGGTCTTTAACGCGATCAATCTTCTCAATTTATGGTTAAGCTTAGGATTGCCGCAGTCGAAGTGAAGCGATTTGTAAGAAGAGGGTTTAGTCGTCTAGCAAGGAAGCATTCTCCAAATCTTCTACACGATGAACGAGAATGCGATGGTCACGCCGATTTGTTCGATAGTAAGTGAAGTCACTCGAATAGGGCTGATGCTCTGGCATGTGAATAAACCTTTGGTCTATTCCCCACTTGCTTTCTGCCAAGACTGTCCCGTCATTCAGTATGGCTTGCACTAACGCGGTATGCAGGATGTTACCCGCGATGCTGCGGTAAATTATGACATCACCAGCAGCTGGTTCTTTCACCGATCGGTAGCCGTTTTCTTCTAGAATTTTCTCTACGCTTTCGCCGCGTACTAGGAACTTTCCGCCAGTAAACACCCAACCGTGACAGTTCGCTTCTTTGTCTGCAGACTGACGAGAGATGATGGTGTTCGAGAAACTAGGAAATCGTCCTTCGAACGACTGGGCAAAGGACTGAAATTTCTGATCATCCGCATCGAAATGAAAAAGAGGAATAGCCGTGCCGCAATCTGTTTCGCCTATCCAATAGGCGTCCTTCTCCACTTGACCGATGCTGTACTCTCCCACAATAGGCTCAAGCTCAGCATTGCACCTGAAGGAAAATCTTGCGTACGCGACGACCGACATGCCAAGAAACACGAGAAGAAAGATTGGCGAAAACAAACGACCGGCAGTATAGACTCTCTCCCGAAAGACAAATCGGAACAATCCAAGCAGAACGACGGCAAGGAATCCGAAGAGCCCTACTCCGCACACAAAGAGCCTTTTGGAGACATCATAGAGAGAATGACTTCCGTCGATCCATTCCATGGCAAGTACGCCTGCTGCGAAGACTCCCAACATCACAAAGGCTAGTTCAATTCTTCGATCGATGAGCCGTTTAGGATTGAAAAACCTACACAACTCCCAGCCTAGCACTATCAGACTAGCGGTTAGTGCAGTCAATAAGCATATGGCCAATGGTTGGCTAAACACCATCTACCTCACGGGAAAAGGACTTCGATAAAAACATCGCACGTCCGTAAACCCAATGGTTTCGTTACTGTTTCGAATCTTCCTGATTCAATATTTCACCCTGAGCAGTCGCTAGCAATCTGAATATCAATGCATAAAAGACAGCGGGTAGGCCATGCAGAATCAGGGACGAACAATTTCTAGAAGTTCGATTGCGGGTTCGTTATTGCAATGAAGTATGGCGGTTCGACCGTAAGTGATGGTCCCCATCGGGACAGAAAAGAACCGGGCTAATGCACTTCCACATTCGATCTTCAGAAGTTCAAAGAGTTCAATTTTCCGCAGAACATCATGTTCGATGAGGACCCTGCCTAGTGGTTTCTTTTGTTGCAGAATTTCGCTGCGTGGCAATTCTGGTAGAAATCGCATGCCCAACCTAACAATTCCGTATTGAACAACCGTGCCACTGGAATGGGTTTTCAAGAGGATTTCTCGGCAGTACTGCTCCTGATCTATACTAGACCGAAGTACCTCTACATCAACGGAGTCCTGATAATGGGACTCGACGGTGACCGTCATGTGATTCGTATGAGCGAGCAGCCCTCGGTAGGGTTGAGGCACGTCGGCAACGCTGCACGTTGTAAAGGTCCCAAGCTCTCTCGCTGGATGATAGTATATTCCTATCAGTTCCGAAGCGGTAACGCATGTAGGGCGTTTAGCCGCATGCTCCATCATCGCGTTGGGGCCATTCCAATCTGGAATGTTTGAATTGCGGGTGCATGCAGATGCGTCTCTGGGTGAATACCCGATTGGTCCAAAACGGTGTCAACCAGATACAGCATCAGCCGTCGGAGTGATTCAGGCTCAATCGACTGAGCGACTTCGAGCGAACGTTCTCGATGTTTTTCAATCAGCTTTTCAGCTTGCTCGAAAACGCGTCCTTTCTCCATTAGCTCCCGAGCGGTTGCAACGCGTTGCGAGTTACTCGTGTAATGAACATTGGAGAGAGCATCGAGGAGTCGTTGCTGATCGTCCGCAGCGAGGGACTGAAGTGCCAATGCCAGCAATATCGTTGGTCGTCCGCCGAGGATATCTCCAGCAGCACCAAGCTTGTTATGGTCATCGCCGTGCCAATCTTGGAGGTCGTTGATGATTTGGAACGCTACTCCAATGTTTCGGGCAAATTGCTTTACGGGTTCAACATGAGCTGTCACATCACCCGCCAAGCGAATTCCCGTGTAAAGTGCAGCCTCGAATGCAGGAGCCGTCTTCAATGCATAGATTTTGAGAGCATCAAGAGGGGAAAGTCGTTTGTTCGAGGAGTCTCGCCACAGAAGCTCGGCTCCCTGCCCCTCCGCCAATCGCATGTGAGCCGACGAGAGGCAGTTGAGGATATCAGCCGCTGCTGCAGCTCCGATCGACTCGATCTCGCGACCGATCATCCTATATCCCAAACCAATCATGTAGTCGCCAACATTGATCGCGGTGGACAGTCCGTACTGCTGGTGCATCGAAGCCATTCCGTAACGGAACGAATCGTCATCTTCTATATCATCATGCACCAACGAAGCTTTGTGAAAACATTCGATACTCATCGCGGCCGCACGAACCCCGCGAGAGAAGCCCGATACGGCATTCGGGCCGTCCGCCATGGTTCCGTTCCCACCGAGCATTGCATCGTAAGCCGCCAATGTCATAAACGGTCGAGAGTACTTGCCACCGCGAGCTAAGAAATCGGTAGCCAATGCTTCGGTGGCCGCGATCGGATCGATTCCAGCAAGAGGATCGTCCGAGTCTGTCGCGATAGTTGCTTGGCTTCGAAGCCGCCCTACCAAATCGTTGAGCTGAGGTTGAGCAAACATATCGCTCGCGGCCCGCATCAAGTGCACGTAGGACCGAGTTTGTTGTGACGCTGCGGGAGCCTGCGTGAGGATCATCTCACGAACCCATTCCTCGTCGACGCTCGTGTTTCTACAATCGCTTGAAAGCAAAGGTACTGCCATGCAGGGGATACCAGCCAACAATATCTTGTCGATTGCCTTTTCCAATACGTTTAAGCATGCGACTCCGACGATAGAATCTACGTATCCGCTGACAATAATCTTCATGACGACAGGCGAACCCTCGGCCACGAGTACTTTGTAGCCCATTTCTTCCGCTTTGGTTCGAAAGTCTGCGATGCTACAAGCACCACACTTCTTGCAGTCCATACCAAATTCATCGTAATCCGCAGGGCACCCCTCAGCATGCTTAAGGCAATGGGGCAATAGAAACAATCGTCGACTGGGTGGAATCGCGGCTACCGAGTCTCGAAAAAACTCGCTCGACAGGATGACCATGACCCAGCCGATATACCCTTCACCCAATCCTATTTCCTCTAGCGTCCGCCTAGCGACCAATTCGAGCTCATCCTTGGTAGGAGGAAGGTCTTTGTTCATTCGGCTCGCTACTTCGCGACACTTGGCGCGAAGCGTTTCTCTCAACTCAAGTGTCTCGGGAACCAACTTTAGGTGACTGGTCTTGCGACGTCCCTTTTTCTCGATCTTCGGTGTTTCTGTAGTCTGCAAATCCGGTGGGTCTGCAAGTTGAGTGGCTGGAGACAAAACGTAGTCCTTATTCAAAGCGTCTAGTGTGAACGCGAGAGGATGGTGTCGTTCGTTGTTCCAAGGCTTCGCAAATATCAGAAGCCGATGGGGTGCAAGGCAGCCGAAGCGGACCTTTCAACCGACCCCATTATAGGGTCATTCCTACCCCTTTCGCTACAGCAAGCGATGACTACTTCTAATAGTAAAGCTATTTTTGAGACGAATTCATGATTCGTCTTACGGGACTAAGTTGATTCGCGGTCGCGCTGATTCCAGACATGCCTAAACCACGAAGGTAAACGGAATGCATGAGGATTTGGATTGCGAACCGTATCCATTTTCGGATTATCTTGCACTTCCATCCTTAATTGGCCATAACAATGGTTGAATTCCTTGATGAATACTTCGCTGGCCTCGGGCATGCAAATCGTCCCGACGACTTTGCTTCCTTGCCGAATAACGCCTGCTGGTCGATCTCTTTCGCTTCCTGATGACATCAGAGGTTCGTTCCCAATTCTGCCAAAGCACTTCTAACCTTGGTCTCACAAATAGATCCTGTCCGAAATGGGCCTTCACAAACCGCCCCGCGAACGCCTACCCAGTCTGCCCCAACTCTGGCTAATTTTCGCAGTTCCACCATGGGGATCGAACCTGCGATGGCCACGCTTAACCCAGCAGAATTTGCATCGGTAGTCATCGATTGCAACGCTTCGGCAGTGTAGAAATCCAACAAACTACGTCCATTCTTGCCCCACGTATCGATCAGCAAGTACTCTGAACCGATCTCCACAGCGGTCTGCAATACTTCTCTCCAAGAAGGAGCTACGGCCTGGGACGAGTCTGCGTAATGGACCAGAATCAAGCGTTTCGACGTTCCGATACCCTTTGATAAAGCTGTTACGAGCTCCCGCCAGTCCGTGCGATGACAGCAATTCGACAATGCAACCTTAAAGACAGTCCCATCGACGAACGAACCAACATAACGAATCAATTCATCCAAAGGCGTTTCATTCAATTCACCCAATGCGATGCTGAAGTGTATTTCCGTAACATTTTCGGCCATCATCGCTCGCCTAATACCCTTGGCAACATCGATTTCGGGACGTCCCAATGCACCTCGTGATGGATCCTTGACGTCGATCCAGCGGACACCCGCTCGGAGTGCTACCTGCAATTCACTTTCGTTTTGAACACTAACCAATAGGCCCGCGGCCCGATTCGGATCGCCATTTACCATTGGTGTTGTTGTTTGCATGGAGGATTCCGAGTAAAACTTAGCCGTTCTGACTGGACGATCTTCGATGATGCGCACTGCAGTCAGGTCTGTTTATTTCGTGAGAATGGGTTGGGAGCTCGGTTGAACGTTCGATTTCATCATATCATAAACCAAGATTCCCTCCATCAGCTTTGTGACGAGATACGGCAGCATCGACTCGTCGCATTCGATACCGAGTTCGTTGCAGAAGATTCTTATCGGCCGGAATTGTGTCTTCTTCAGGTTGCCACAACAGACGGAATCTTTATTGTCGATCCGTTTACCGAGATCGACCTCAGTCCGTTCTGGGAACTACTGACGGAACCGAAGACACGTGTTGTTGTTCATGCCGGAAGAGAAGAAACACTCTTTTGTTATCGTTCGACTCGCAAGCTTATCCCAGAACTCTTCGATATCCAACTGGCGGCTGCGTTTTTGGGACACGAGTATCCAGCATCCTACGCAACGCTGATTCATCGCTACACCGGGGTTAATCTGGATAAAGAAGAAACACGATCCGATTGGCGCAAACGTCCCTTGTCGAACCAACAGCTCCAGTATGCTGCCCAAGACGTGAAGGATCTACTTCGATTGTACGAATCGATGGAGCGGGAATTACATGAGCTGAAGCGTCTCACCTGGTATCGGGAAGAGATTGCTGGTTGGCAAGAGGAATTGCAACAATTTGAATCCAATGAAAACTGGTTTCGTATCAGCGGCATTCAAGCACTCTCCGGAAACAGCCTGACGGTCGTGCGTGCACTTTGGAATTGGCGAGAACAACGCGCAAAAGAACGTGATCTTCCCGCAAGAAAGATTCTGCGCGATGATTTGCTGATCGAATTAGCCCGTCGAGGCAACAGCGATGAACGCAGGATGGCAATGTTGAGAGGTATGGAACATCGCCACATCAAACAGCTCATTCCCGAACTGGCGGGCGTTATTGAGGATTCGAGGAATCACCCGACACCTCCGTGGCCAAAGAAAGCGCGCTATGGCAAAGGGCAGCCACCTGCCATGCTTACGCAATTCCTTTCGGCGGCGCTCGCCTATATTTGCCGAACCAAGAAGATCTCCCCTGCCGTTGTCGCGACCGCAGACGATCTTAGAGACTTTGTGAAGTTTCGCTTGGAAGGAGGCTCGCCCGATTTGCAGCCACCCAGTCTCGTCACAGGCTGGCGTGCAGAGATTATCGGGAAAGAACTAGACGACCTTTTGCAAGGCCGGATCGGTATGGTTTTGGACAACCTGAAGAGCGAGATGCCAATTCGGTTTCATCGCCTATGACCACTTTAAAACACTTCGCGGTTTTCGCCGGCGAAAGGGCTACTCCTCTTTCTTGAATCCAGCCTTGATCAGATCTTGATATCCTGGCTTGAGCGGGCGAATCTCGTAACCCATCTTGTTCAAAATCGCCCCCGCCTTCAGCGAGCGATAGCCAACCTCGCAATAGGTGTAGACGATCAATCCCTTGTCCAATTTCTCCTTGATCTTTGGATCATCGGGTTGATCCTGCATGGCTCGCCATGGCAAATGCACCGCGCCAGCAACATGCCCTTTGTTCCATTCGACCAATTCGCGAACATCTACGAGCACGGCTTTTTTCTCTTCGATCTTCTTCTTGACTTCTTCTAACGTATCCTTCGTGTGTTCAAGCTCCTTTGGTTTTTCTTGGGCCACAACCAAAGGTACGAACATGAAACAAGCGAATAGAACGGCTAGGATCGATGACTTCATAAAACACCAGACACTGGGCGAAAAAGGCAGGGAACAGAAAGGACAACACGCGACGACTGCATTTGAGCAATAAAAGTTGTATCTTTCAAGGCAACCACCTTGGTTATGGATAAGGTGCTAGCTCTCGACCCATCAAATACGAAACCGTTGCGCGAACGATGGACTCATCTCGCATCAAAAACGAATGTACCACAGGAAAGGTCTTGATATCCGAAGCGCCTTCGAGAGTCGCTTCCTTGACCGTAACCACTCCGTCGTTGGGTTCATCGAGAATGGGATTTTTGAGCGACGAGCTTGAGACGTCGCCAATCACAATCGCGAATGGGCAAGGGGGCGTTCCCAATGAATGTTGCAATTTTTCCCATGCTGGCCCTAAATGCATTCCCGTAGAACCTGTAAGTGTCTCAAAAAGCCCCAATCGCGACAAAGACGCGGCAAACGCAGAACCTTGATTTGGCGGCCCGAGCATGACTACTCGATACAATCGATCCAGTATCTTTTGAGGATCGCCATTAGCTTTCCATTGGCCAATCGCGTGCCGAAATACAATATTGCCAAGGCTATGGCCAACAAAGCTGATTCTCGGAGTTCCCGGAAGATTCTCGAGCAACTCGCGCATAGCCGCTGAGTGTTCGGCAATCGAGTCGCGCGTACTTGCATAGGTCATCGAGACGACACTTCGGCGAACCACGGGTTCCTCTAGTTGATGGGATGAAACTCGTTGAAGCTCCTCTGCGATGGGCGTCATGCTGCCATTGGATCGAAACAAACCGTGCGCCAACAAAATCACTTCATCGATCGCAGCAGGTGGAGCGGTCGTTTCTATGACGCGATTCATTTCGTCGAGCATCGCTTGCCGTCCTCCCCATGCTCGCCGAATCCCATTCGGATCGATCAGACGCCAGTGATCAAGCGTGCTGTTGTATTGCACTTTCCAACCATGCCACCATCGATAGTCTGTCCAAAATTGCTTTCCACCCAAAGTAGGCAGAGGCAAATTCCAACCCTTGACCGTATCTTCCATCACTTTCCCTTCAGCGGTCGAAACTTCTCCGGTTGCCGGCACTGCACCAACGGCCGGCACGTCTTGCGAATAGCATGGACCTGCGAAAACAGAAAAGAACATACCTAGAAAACAAACAGAACATAGCGAACAAACACAGCTTGGCTTCATCATTTCACTCCATTGAATCCGTCATTGTACTTGGACTTCATCCTTTGTTGTCAACCGTTTTATACTGACCGTAACTCAAACCGCTAGCAATCGGTATTCTGCGATAGCGAACGCGAAACGCTTACAACCGTTCAAAGCTTGGAGTCGCACTGCGATGTCCACAAACATACGATGCGACCTTAATTGCTTCTCCCAAAATCGTCGAAAACGGCTTTTGGTAGAGAATCCCCAACGCTAGCACAGCTGAGAAAGCGTCCCCTGCGCCAACCGTATCCACCACCTGAGTCTTCACGGCTGGCAACGAATGCCACTCTCCGGGTTTCGCCAGTATTGCTCCCAGGGGACCTCGAGTCAGAGCAACCCACGACAATTGGAACTTCGTGAGCAATCGGTCCATCGCAGCCATGGGATCTGCCGGGAGGGCGAATCGCTTCGCAAAATATTCGAGTTCCTCATCATTGAGCTTCAATGCATTGGCGATTTCTAGAGATTGATCGATGATGGTGTCGTCGACGAATGGGTATCGCAAATTGACATCGAAGAGCCTCAAGCAATCGTGGGATGTAGTCTGAACGAAACGTTGGATGGTTTCTCTCGAGACTAACTCTCGCTGTCCGAGCGAACCAAAACAAACGACTGCCGCATCTTTCGCCAAGCGATCCAAGGAATCAGTCCATTCTACATGGTCCCACGCAGCGTCCTCAACGAATCGATAGGAGGCAATTCCTTGGCTATCGAGTTCGACAAGCACTTGGCCTGTGACTTTCTCGCTGGTCGTTATGTGTGCAACATCGACATTCTTTTCTCGGATCAATCGAATCGCTTCACTGCCGAGCGAATCGCTTCCGACGCAGCTTACTACTCCGACTCGAACGCGATCCCCCCCAAGCCCAGCCGCGGCGCACGCAAAGTTCGTAGGAGCACCTCCCAAACAGGCGCCGGATAGAAACACATCCCACAGGATCTCGCCAATTCCCAGGATGAGCGGTTTCTTTGCAGTGTTCATTGTCTAGGTCCGTGACGTTCGTAAGCGATTTCAAAATTATACTGAGTCGAGCGATAGGTTTGCCAATTAACGATCATTAGTGACAGCGTCATCGTTTGTTACTCAATCCCAACCCGCTGCGTGAGCGAGGGATCCTGTGTCCCTCGCGCACGGGCTTGTTGACTTAATCCCAACCCGAAGCGTAAGAGCGTAAGCGAGGGATTCTGTGGGATTTTCCGTCCCTCGCTTGCGCTCCGGGTTGTGATGTTTCCTTTGCCAGCGGCAAATCCATTAAATCAACGAGCCGGCACGCAGTGGGTTGGGATCATTGCAGTCCGCAAGCCGCTTAGGTGACGTGAATCATCGCTTTCATAACGCCTGCTTCGGGATTCAACCAATTCGGAAAGACCATGGGAACCTCTTCAAAGACACCATGATGGGTGATCCAAGTATCGGTGTTGATCTGATTGCTTTCGATCAATGAAATGATCCGAACAAAATCGCGAGACAAAGCATTCCGACTCGCAAGCAGAGTTAGCTCGCGCCGATGCAGGAACGGAGCGTGGGGAAACTCAAGATTCTGTTGCGTGATACCCACATAAACAATCCGAGCTGCAAAAGCGGCGAACTCAAACGCTCGGACCATCGATCGATTATTCCCTGTCGCATCGATCACGAGATCCGCTCGTTGATGATCGGTCATCTGTTCGAGCCGTAGAATGTCCGTTTCTGAACCGTCGATCAAGATCGTATCCGGTACACCCATTTGCTCTCGGACGAACGCCAAACGTGATTCGCTGATATCGGCAACGATCGGCCGTGCGCCCGATAGCTTCACAAATTCGAGCACGGACAATCCAATCGGGCCTGCCCCCAGGACCAATACATTCTCTCCAGCTTTCGCTTGTCCGCGATCCACCGCGTGACATCCGATTGCCAATGTTTCAACCAAAGCGGCTTGTTCGTAAGATAGTTTGTTTGCAAGATGCAGTTTCCGAGCAGGCAGAATAATGCGTTCCGTCAGGCCGCCGTCGCACATGACACCGAGGGTCTTGTGATGCTCGCAGCAGTTGGTAAAGCCGCGTCGACAAGAATAACACTGCTGGCAATTGATGTAGGGTTCTACACAGCACCGATCTCCCACCTGAACATTTGAAACCCCTTCTCCAATTGCCAAAACTTCGACACCTAGTTCATGCCCTGGAATCCTGGGATAGGAAAAAAAAGGGAATTTCCCCAAGTATCCGCCAAGATCGGTTCCGCATACGCCAACGCGGTGCACCCGAACTAAAACGTCCCCCGGCCCAGGCGGACTAGGTTCAGCGATGTCGATTTGCTTCCAAAGCTTCGGCTCAACGAGTTGTAATGCTTTCATGATCAATTGTTCTCGGGAAGCCCTTCGAGATGGCTTATGTTATGCACAGGCTTTAGTATCTTTAGCACGTCGGCAAGAAGAGCAGGATCCACCGGACTGTTGAGCCACTCGACCCATTTGCGAATGTTGTTCGGGTTTGCGCTTCCCGCGATCGTGGTTGCTAACTCGGGATGGGCACAGGAAAATTGGAGTGCTAAATGCGCGATGTCGACTCCTTGTTTCTCGCAAAAGTTAGCCGCTTCGCGAGCAACCCTTTGAACTTCTTTCGAATCGCGATGCCAACTAGGTAATGGTGCATGGGTTAGCAATCGAGCAGCGAAGGGACCTGCATTCATTACCCCAATGCCTTTTTCTCGCATCGTTGGCAGGATGTCGTCCACAAGCCGCGTGTTCTGAAGGGTGTATTGGTTGTACGACAAAATACAATCGAGTTCCGCTTCCCTTTGGATGGCATCAAATATCTTCATGGGGTAACCACTGATACCGACGTGCCGAACTTTTCCAGACGCTTGAATTTTTCGAAGCGCAGGCAACGTTTCGTCGATGATTTGGCGAAGTGGCACGAACTCGATATCGTGGCACAGAATGATATCCAAATGGTCGGTTCGCAATCGATGGAGACTGACGTCGACACTTTCGGCTACTCGTTTCGCGGAGAAGTCAAAGTGGTTCGCATCAAATCGCCCTAGTTTCGTACAGAGTAAATAGTCGCTGCGTGGTACTCCTTGCAAAGCAATGCCTAGCAACACTTCCGACATACCTCGTCCGTAATAGGGGGATGTGTCGATCATGTTTAGGCCAAGCTCTAGCGCAACCCTAATGCTTTCGAAGATTTCATCGAGTTGGACACTTCGAAACTCAGCACCGAGAGACGATGCGCCAAAACTTAGTACGGGTAATTCGAGGCCCGTTTTCCCCAGTATACGACGTTGCATGTCGATCTTTATCCCAAAAAGAGTGGTTTCAAGTGTCGGTCAAATATGTTCGTCATCACTTGCTCCGAGACGATCTTCTCGTTGGCATGGAGTAGGTCCGTAAATCGCGAGCCATGTTTCGCTGCGACTTTGAAAGAGACGTGAAGCAATTGGCGAAAACTAGAATTGAATTGTGGGTTGGCGGGAATATGCCGTAACGCGTTGGCAAACTCGGTGCCCGACCAGGATTGAACGGATTCCGAAGAGGGAAGCCGACTCTTGTCGATATCAATGACACTGGCATAAGGAGCGCAGAACTCATCGGTATGAGCCAATGCGTAGGAGTAGATCTCTTTTGCCAGAGTTAGTCCGTCGCCGCCCGCTTCTGCCAGTCCAATCAACTCTTCCAACCATGTCGTTCCGGCTGTCTTTAAATGGATGCCGGCCCCGGTGGATTCAAGAGAACGTCGAATGATGGGGTAAAGGCTAAATTTGTCGCTTCCACTGTGAACGCTAAGTTTTAGATTAGTCGGTAATCCGAATTGTGCGATCGAATAAGCGATCACTGCCAAGTCGCTGTTGAATTCCTTCTCGAATTGAACCAGATCGCCAACATAATCGACACCTTTGTTGAATCGGCCGGTGAATTTTGGAGCGATCGTTTGCAGCGGAATCTTCTCTTCGGCCAATGCCGCCAGAATGATCAACAGTTCGGGTGGCGTTTGAGGCGAATCGGTTTCGTCCATCGATACTTCGGTTACAAATTGGCCGACCCCTTTCTTCGATTCGATGTGACGATAAATCCGTCCAGCTTCTTGAGTAGCCAACAGATATTGTTGTGCGACGCGACGAACATCACTTTCACTGATCTGAAGCGGCTCGATTCCCGGAATCGCGATTTCTCCAATGAGTTTCTTGTTCCGGTTCAGGAAAGCACCGACTTCACCCGCCGCAGGAGATTTGCCGATCGAACTAGCCACATCGATGGTGAAGAAATTCGAGGGCTCGATAAATCTATCCACCGTCGACAATTGAATATGGTCCGCATCGACATACCAAGCTTTCGACCAATCGCACTCCTGGACGGCACGTTTCGCAGACTCTAGAACGCTTGTTGGTTCGGAACCGATGAAAGAGTGCTCGCGATTGGATTTGTTCCAGACCGGAACGACCGAAACGCCGAATGACTCGAGTTTTTGAAAGGCTCGCAACTGCGCTGCGGCTTGATGGGCGAACCGATCTCCAACACCGAAACTAAAACGCTCTAAAGTCAACAATATCCGGCACCTCAATTTGGAAGCATCTGCAGCGTAGATTCTTCTTATGTAGCCATAGCTGTCTCGCTGCAGTTCGATTCGGATTCTATCGCGTACCTTGCACTTTACAATTAGCCAAGTCGGCCGACAGTACTGCGAACTGTAGCTTGGGACCATGGTCCCGAGCGGATGGAAATTCAGGGAGTTATTGACGGCCGGGACAATGCTCCCAGCCTACTTTCACTTTTGTTGGATCTGTCGGTTTCCAGTTGCCCGTCGCCAGCAGGCTCTTTGGGGAGACGTTGGATTAGGAATGCAAATTCTAGTGAGCAGGGAATAAAGTTGGCGAGATCCATTGCTTTTTTATGACGAGCGGAATGCGTTTGAAACGACGGCGATTCGCTCGAACCCAAGCTTCAAATAAAGGCAGATCCTTAAGTTCGAATTGGAACTTCTTTAAAAATTCTGTCTCTAAACACCGGATTATCGGAAAAAACGTTAGGGACGGCGTATCTCGTGGATAGGCTGGGCTAACTGGTTAATTTAGGAAGTCTGGGTAACATCTGATTGAAAAGCGGGTATTCTCCGAGTACCCTCACTATACGGGCATTTTTCGTGGCGACTTCGTACTCTCACGGAATTGTTCGTTTAAAGCCATTCCTTCTTGTCTACGGTGGAAGAATAGATGACTGTTTCGCCAAATCGTCGGCCTCGCTCGCAAGCAAATCGTGGGATTTCCCAACGCGTTGGAAAAAACTCGCTGTTGCGGAGGCTATTGATGGAATCCCTCGAAAAGAGGGAACTCATGGCTTCGGACTTTACCAACCCGTTTCTACCTGCGGATGTGGATAGAGATCAGCGGGTCACAGCCCTGGACGCATTGACCGTCATCAACCGACTCAACCGAGATGGAGTTACGTCGCTGACTGGAATGCAAGGCAACAAAGACGGAACGGAAAGCGTTGATGTCGATGGTGATAATTTCCTGAGCCCGCTGGACGCTCTATCCGTTATCAATGTCATCAATTCTGGCAGAGAAGAAGGGGAACACGGTCCCCTAGCAGGCGTGCGCTATCGATTCTTCCGAGCAAACCCTGACGGAACACCGGGTGCAGAACTCAACAATGACGTCATCTCAGGCAATGGGCAACTTGATATTGAAGTCAACGTTGGCGATCGAGTTATTGTTCGAACCGAGGTAATCGACCGTCGGCATCCAGGCTCTGCCACCCAACCTCCCACCGGCGTATTTGCTGGCTACCACGACATTAATCTCGCCAATTCAGATGGCTCTTCACAAGAGCGGCTTCGATTTCAGTGGGGTGAGTTTAATCAGTTGACGTTTGATTCAAGGGTAAATGGTGGATCGCTAACTTTGCGCTACGATACGCCGTCAGGTGAAATAAGACGAGCGGTTATCACTCCGGCTCTAAATTCGAGCGGTACTGCTATCAGCACGTTGAACACCATTCCACGAATTAAGACTGCACTTGAGGGAATCTTTGGTGCTGGGAATGTGGGGGTATTCGCCGCGGATTTAGTGAATCCGAGCAGACCCGACTTCCGAATTAGCTTTACTGGTAACGCCTCACGGCAGGATATTTTTCCTGAGGGGGTTATAGAACAAGACAACCTGACGACCCGAAACAACGAAGTGGTCCCAAACAAGGCTGTTCTTCTTACTCAGGCCTCGCCGAATCCAACCACCGACAAAAGGGTGACTCGGGCCGGATTGAATCACAGTATTGATAATGGCAGGTTCGATAACGGAACGGGACCAACCGATAATCCTCGATTCGTAAGCGGTCAAGAAGGAGTGTTGCTTGTTAATCCTTCTGGGTTGTTCACAGCAGATCCCTCAAACGAGCGGATTAGTTTCGCTACAGCCGGACTTGTTACTGGAACTCGGGTTCGGTTGACAACAACAGGCACATTGCCGGGGGGACTGGCTCCTGCTACTGATTACTTTGTCATACAGGTTACAAACACCACGGCAAGTCTTGCGACAAGTCTAGCAAATGCTTTATCCGGAACGGCAGTCGATATAACAAGTGTAGGAGCAGGTGTTCACACAGCAACTCTTAGTTCCTCCGTTTTGAGGGGTGTAGGCGGTTTTGTTAACGTAACGAATCCGCAACCCGAAGAGGTTGCAACTTCGTACTTGGGCGTAGTGGATGCTATATTTAAGGCTGATGCTGCGGGATTAGTGAATTTGGCAGGGACAATTAGTCCGCTCGGCAGCGTAGAGGGTGAAGCGGTTAGCACTGGGATAGCACTTCTGGGGGCTCAAAACCGCTATCTGGTGGCCGCTGAAGTTGAGCTTCCAAAGGCTTCAATCAATATCGTCGATCAACTCAGTGCACGCCCTTCTTCGTTTGCAGTCAATGAGGACTCGGGACAGTCGACTCAGAATCTATCCAGCAATTGGACCGATAGGACAACAGCAACTGCACGTGGAATCGTGAGTGTCACGCAACCTGTGGGTGGCACTGTTACTTTTGATCCTAATGGTAGCGAAGTCCGATTTACTCCGAATCTCGACTTTAACGGACAGGCCGTTTTCACCTACGTGCTTAGGAACAATCTCCAACCCAATCCAATTGAAACCACTGGCACAGTCACATTTACTGTTGCCGCGGTGAATGATGCGCCCAACATTATTGGAACCTCATTCAGTGTTGCGGAAGATCTAGGACCTTTGGCGATTTTGCCAAGCAGCATTTTCTCGCCAGGGCCTTCGGATGAGTCCTCGCAGACGGTTAGCTTCGCGACAGGGGCTATTGTGCAGGGCCCAACCGCTACCCAGGGCACCGCTATCATCAATAGCTCAGGGGCGCTCGAATTTTCTCCAGCCACTGACTTCTTTGGATCCGTCGTCATCCAAATTCGAGGTACGGATAACGGACTGGCTCCTGCCAATCAATCGACAGTTGCAACAATCACGATCAACGTGACTCCGGTCAACGATCCGCCAGTCGTCCTGTCCAGTCAATTCAGTATGCAAGAAGACGGAACTTTAGCCGTATCTGCCAATCAGATTTTTGCTCCAGGTCCTGCAAATGAATCAAGCCAAACGGTAACCCTGACTCTGACGCAACCTGTTCCGGCAGGTGTGTCCATCAATGCCGCAGGTGCCATCGTTATCACGCCTCCTTCTAATTCGTTTGCTCCAATTACATTTGGAGTGATGGGTACTGACAATGGAACCAATCCGGATAATCTAACCGCGAGTACGATCACCACGATCACGGTAACTCCGGTAAATGACGGTCCTGATGCCGTGAATGACAACCTCGCGGTGATCGGTATCAATGCACCCCAACCGTTAGATTTAATGGGCAATGTATCGGGCAAAGACAGCCCAGGCCCAGGTGAAGAACTCATCGATACGATTCGCATTACACCCGCGACAGGAGATCTGATTCCAAGGGATACACTGAATGGCAATGTAGTTGGTACGTTGACTCTTGGTACAAATGGCAGCAACGTCATCTACACTCCTCCAGGAGATGTTTTTGATCGGACCATCTCGTTTACCTACACCATTACTGATGGAGGTGGATTGAAGGACACTGCGACGGTGAACGTGTACATTGCTCCACCGGCTCGACCTTACGCTCTAGACGATAGTTTCTCGATTCCAGAAGATGCTCAAGCTAGACAGTTTAACGTTCTGCAAAATGATTTCGGCAACGATACGAACGGAAACAATTTTCCGAAAAATCTGGAATCCATTAGCAGCATCCCTGCATCGCAAGGGACTCTAAGCTTCGATCCAGCTACTGACCTCGTTTCATTCCAACCTGCATCGAATTTCTTTGGACCCGTTGTCTTCACCTACGTGATGTCGTCTGGTACACCCGAGCAAGGGAGCCGGACGCAAGCTACGGTGTCCATTCAGGTCACTGAAATCAACGACCCACCCGTTGCAGCCAACAGGACCGCTTCGACGGACGAAGATGTGCCACTCACCATCCTCGCTTCAGCGATTACTGACGGCTTGAGTCGCGGCCCTGGGGAAGACGCTCAAACGCTTACCATTTCCGTAACGCCCATTGCGTCTACTTTGGGTACAGTGGTAGTGAATAGCAGCGGAAACGTAGTATTCACACCATTCAAGGATTTCTTCGGATCTGTTGATATTGTTTACAATGTCACTGACAATGGAACAACCAATGGAGTTGCAGCCCCGCTTTCGAGCATTCTTCCTGCAACGATTCAAGTCACGGTAAACGCCATCAATGATTCGCCTATTGCAAACAGTGACGCATTCACTACTGCGGAAGATACAACGAGAACGATCTCGATTGGTTCCATTACGACAAACGACCGTCCTGGTCCGGACAATGAGACATCGCAGGGAATTAGCTTTGTTCCTATCACTGGAACCATCCCAACGACGGCAGGTGGAACGGTTAGTCAGGTAGGGAACGATCTTATCTACATGCCTTCCGCAAATTTCAATGGCACCGATTCCTTCACTTATGAAATCCAAGACGGACCAGGTCTCAAGACGACTGGAACGGTTACGCTAACGGTCACAGAAGTAAACGACGCTCCCATCCCAACGGCTGTGACTAGAAGCATGTTCGCAAGCGTACCCACAACGTTTGACCTAACATCCGATCTGGCTGCGATGCCAAAGGGACCTGCAAACGCTTTAGATGAGCGTGGACAAACTCTTCGAATCGTCCCTGGCAGTCAAGTCGTTAACACAACTCCGAATGGCAATGTAACAGCGACTCTCAACGCGAACGGCACCGTAACATTCTTCGCACCTCTCAATACCAGCGGACGCCAAACGTTCTCGTATCAGATCGAAGATAATGGAACGACCAATGGACAACTGGATCGTAAGGGTGCCGTAGGCATCTTCCATGTCGATGTTTTGCCCTTCATTCCAAGCGATTTCCGAGGTGTTGTTTACGTCGACGATAACTTGAATGGAGTTCCAGATACGAATGAGCTTCGAATTGCGGGTGCAGACGTTACCTTGACAATTCCAGCTGATCCGAGCACACCTGGATCGAAGCCTACTCAAAGAAAAGCGGTCACGGATACCGCAGGTACATACTATTTTGATCTGCTGCCACCTGGTGCTTATACTGTTAGTTATGCGATTCCGATGCTAACGGATGATAGACCGGACCATTTAATCGGTGGTGCTAACGCATTGTCTCGAACAATCGTCGCTCCAGGAGATGCCCACGTCGAAGTCAACTTCGCGATACAAGGTATCAAGTCCTCGCAGATCAGTGTCCTGGACAACATCTCGTGGAACTACATGATCGGAAATGGCCGTACTGACTTGATTCCAAAGGGGCTTTATGCCGCGGTTGGGGCAGATGGCAAGTCTGAATGGACCATGGCGCGAGATACCTTTAAGTCAGATTCGTTCCATGAATTAGTCCTTAGCGATGACGGCACACGAGCCTACTTGACCGCGTTGCGAGGTGACGAACTGTTTACGGCAACCCTCAATCGTGGGCAGTTCTTCGCGGTTCCAGACAGTGCCGGTAACAAACTCGTTCGAGTGCTTGCATCCAAGGAAGAGCTAACCTGGCAGCGCGTCAACATGGCCGCTCCACCAGTATCGATCGTTTCCCGTCGCTACCTGGACGCAGTTGACGAGTATTTTGCGTCTGAAGGTTAAGCCCAGCAGGGCGAGTTTCTCCGAGGCTCGCGACAAGTGCAATTTATAAAGAAGCGAGGCTAGATACCTCGCTTCTTTTGTTTGTGGAAAGGACCGAATGCAGCCCATCTCCTCTATTGAGTACAGTTCGCCCTATTGCAGCGATCCTCACATTTAACCCAACCGGACCTGAGTTGTGTCTGGTTTCCCAAAGTGTGCTTTAGACTTTTGGATCATGTTGAGGAAACGACTACACTCAGATACCGGTACGTTCAGATACTGGCACTCAGGCAATTCCTGGTTTGGTAGATCCTTTTCTCGTCTCGCATTGCGGTTGAAACTAACTCTATGAATTCACCTCGTATTTGTTGTATTGGGGCGGGGTACGTCGGCGGTCCGACAATGGCGATGATCGCCAAACAATGCCCTGAGATATCCGTGCATGTCGTGGATTTGAATCAAGCTAGAATTGATCGTTGGAATTCGAATGATTTGCCCGTTTATGAACCAGGTCTCGACGAAGTGGTTCAAGAAGCTCGCGGTCGCAACCTGACATTCTCAACCAATGTCCGTGAAGCGATACATGAGTCGGACATTATTTTTATCGCCGTGAATACACCCACCAAATCCTTTGGTGTTGGTGCTGGACGTGCGGCCAATCTCGAGTTTATTGAAAAGTGCGCTAGAACGATCGCCGAATGTTCTTCGGGCCACAAAGTCGTCGTTGAGAAATCCACGTTGCCCGTTCGAACGGCAGAAGCTGTCAAACGGATTTTGGAGAGTTCAGGAAACGGTGCAACATTCGATGTCCTGAGTAACCCAGAGTTTTTGGCGGAGGGGACGGCGGTCCAGGACCTACTTCATCCAGATCGAATTCTTATCGGTGGTGAGTCCGCAAGTGCAGTCGAAAAGTTAGCCGCCGTCTATGCACGATGGATCCCAAGAGATCGAATTTTGACAACCAATCTTTGGAGCAGTGAACTGTCAAAGCTAACGGCAAACGCATTTCTTGCTCAACGCGTCTCCTCCATCAATGCCATCTCCGCACTTTGCGAAGCAACCGGCGCCGATGTGGACGAAGTTGCTAAAGCGATCGGAACTGACTCGCGAATTGGGCCAAAGTTCCTCAAGGCATCGGTTGGGTTCGGAGGTTCTTGCTTCCAAAAGGACATTCTCAATCTAGTCTATCTTTGTGAACACTTTGGACTTCGTGAAGTAGCTGAGTACTGGGAGCAAGTGGTGAAGATGAACGACTACCAAAAGCGACGCTTCTCGACGCGGATGGTACGCACTATGTTCAACACTGTCTCTGACAAACGTATTGCCGTCTTAGGGTTTGCCTTCAAGAAAGATACGAATGACACTCGAGAATCCGCCGCAATTCACGTCTGTCGAGATCTGTTGGAAGAACGAGCGAAAATTGCAATCTACGATCCACGCGTTCCAGAGTCGCAAATTCGAGAGGAGCTTCGACTTAGCTTCGCAGATGCCATGGGAAGAATTTCGGATCACCATGCAAAGCTTATTGAAACCAACGTTACGGTTCATGCGTCACTCTACGAAGCGACCGAGAAATCTCATGCCGTCGCTGTTCTCACGGAATGGGATGAGTTCCGAAACTTCGATGCAGGGCGCGTGCTTCAATCCATGTTTCGACCAGCCTTTGTTTTCGACGGCAGAAACATTGTCGACCGGAAACAACTCACCGAAGCAGGTTTCGAAGTCCATAGCATCGGCCGAGCCACTTCGCATTAAGCAACACGGGAGTAGAGTCCATAGTCTTCCAATACATCTTGGCACGGTCACAAGTGAGACATGGACTGGGGCTATGTTTGGCTAGAATCCCAAGCCTTGGCCAGTATAGGCAAGCACCAATTCCTTTGTCCTTGGACAAAATTTGTACAACTCCGTTATACTGTGATGAGGTTGGCTTCGAACACGAAAGAGAGTGATTCCTGGAAAAGTGCTGATATACTATGGACATCTGTCAGCAAAAGCAACGACTCTCGCTCGCTCCATGGTTTTCATTTCTCGTCAGTTTCTCTATTCATATTGCCATAGGGATTGCAATGGCCGCCTTTCTCATCGGTGGGGGGAAGGGGAGTACGAAACTCGAGATTGCAGGTGCCATGAATGAGAACACCACCGCGAACGACTTCATGGAAGTCTTGCAAATGGAACACGCGGAAGAATCTACGAATGAACCTGAAGCACCAACGGTCCATTTGGCGTTAAAAGCCGACGTAAGTGAAGCCTCCCCATCCACCTTCAGCAGCGATGACTCTGCTAGCTATGCTAGATTAGCCTCGCAGATCGACGCTTTGGGTGACAGCCCGGGAGGTGGAACCGATGGCCGAGTGGCAAAGGCGACATTTTTTGGTGCAGAAGCGTATGGCAATCGATTTGTCTTTGTCATCGACTCATCTCGATCGATGATAGGTCCACGCTGGGAAGCTCTCTGCTATGAGCTCGAGCAAGCGATCCGATCACTTTCGCTGGATCAAGAGTTTTTTATCATCAGCTTTGATAGTGAAGCGCATCCCATGTTTGGAAATACGCCACCCAGAGGGAAGTTCTTGGCTCCAGATCCGAAATCGATTCGACGTGTTCGAAATTGGCTTCGAAGTATTGAGCTCGGACGGAACACATTCCCATCGTCTTCCATGATGATGGCCTTGAACCTGAAACCAGATGCTATCTTCCTATTGTCCGATGGCGAGATTCGAGACTCTACGGTAACGGACTTACGACAGGTAAACAGTCTGGTAGTTGGCTCACGGTACTCCAATGCGATCCCTGTCCATACTGTATTGTTGCACAGCGAAATTGGCTATCAAACCCTAGAACAAATTGCAGCAGACAATCACGGGACATTTACCCCCGTACCATTTCGCAATTCTCGGTAATAACATGATTCGGTGTGTAGCGATATATCTCGTAGTTTTCTGGTTGTCTGTTACCATCGTGAAAAAATGCGATGCGCAATCGATTAGCTCACGAACAACGCGTGACGAAGTAGATACTGCCGTAGAACAAGGAGTCTCTTTTCTTCTGACTCAGCAAAAGAAAAGTGGTGCTATCGTGGATCGAGGTCACGACAACGCGATGACAGCAATCGCGATGATGGCTCTGGCATCCGTTGGACATCAACCCGTAGATCCTACACCAGAGGGAGAAGCTATGCGCAATGGACTGCGATTTCTCTTGAATGGCGATCGCCAAGACAAATCAGGCTATTTTGGAGCCAGCGATGGGTCGCGAATGTACGGGCATGGCATAGTCACTCTTATGCTGACCGAAATGCTCGGAATGGGGGTGGAAGATTCAATGGACACGATCCTTCACGATCGATGCCAGCAAGCGGTCGACGTAATCGTTCGAAGCCAGAGAGTAAAGAAACCTTCGTATGCCAAGGGTGGCTGGAGATACACACCTGACGCCGCAGACAGCGATTTATCCATCTCGGTTTGGCAAGTCATGGCGCTTCGAAGCGCCAAGAACGATGGCTTGGATGTACCCTCGTCAACGATTGATAACGCAATTGAGTACTTGGTTCGATCCTTTACTTCCCCTATCGGTGCCGACCGAAAACCAACCGTCCGCAAGAATGGATTTTCTTACGAGGCGAATAACGATAACCCTACGTTCGCGATGACAGCCGCGGGCCTACTTGCTATGCAAGTCTGTGGAGTTTACGACTCGGAGCTTGTCTTGGGTGCTACAGAGTGGCTATTGGATCACCCACCAAAATGGGAGGATCGGTTTGTTCTTTACGGAATATACTACTACGCGCAAGGCATGCACCAAAGAGGTGGTAAAGAAGCTGAACTTGCAGAGAACATAGTCAAAAAAATGTTGTTAGAAAAACAACAAGTCGATGGGTCCTGGATTTCGTCCGGAGGAGAGGAGCAGAATGCCGGTAGGGTGTACTGCACATCTCTCGCCATCCTTAGCTTATCCGTGAAGTACCACTACTTGCCAATCTACCAGCGGTAATTTTTTACGTTGTACTAACAACACGTGCTTCCTTTGAACGGTACCAGGCACTTGTAATTGGGAGGAGACATGTTACGACTATGCAAAAGGAGAACTTGACATGCCTAGACCGTTGCGTTCGGAGGTCTTTCGACCTCAAGAGATTGCCATCCTGCATTGTGTCCAAAGATGCGTTCGGAGGGCTTACCTTAGCGGTGTGGATTCTGTCACCGGGACAGACTATTCTTACAGAAAAGAATGGATCCGACAAAGGATCGAGAAGCTAGCATCAGTTTTTGGTGTAGATGTGCTCGCGTATGCGATTCTATCCAATCACCTGCACGTTGTATTGAGAAGTAGGCCGGATGTCGTTGCTACATGGTCGGATCGGCAAGTCGCTCTTCGGTGGTTGCAGATTTTTCCTGGAAAACGTATCGAAGAGCAGTTGGGGGATCCTACT
>JAJTID010000050.1 GCA_021300155.1 Pirellula sp. | reverse complement strand
TGGCGGCAACGCTGATCAGTGTATCTCCAGCGTGGATGCATTTTGATCCATTATCGATGATGCCTGGCCTCGAGGACAAACGGGGAAAGAAGGAAGAACTCTCCGCAGGCGAGAAACTGTTCGATAGATAATGGACGCTATTACCTAGTAACGGTTCGCGTTTCGTCTTACGCTATCGGGAAAGAGGATATCGAGATATCATACAGATTGATTTTCGACTGTTTGTTACATTGAATTGGGTAGAGGGCTTTATCGATGAAGGTCGTCATCGTGGGTGGTGTAGCTGGAGGTGCGTCAGCGGCTGCTCGGGCTCGGAGGCTTTCCGAATCGGCTGAAATTGTCCTGCTAGAACGAGGACAGTATGTTTCTTTTGCCAACTGTGGCTTGCCATACTATGTTGGCGAAGAGATCAAGCAACGAGAGAAGCTTATTGTTACTTCCCCGGAGCGACTGAGGGAACGATTTCGGATAGACGTTCGCGTTGGTAGCAACGTGACGCAGATCAATCGAAGCAAAAAGACGATTACCGTATCCGACGCAGTGACTGGGAAGACGTATGAAGAGACTTACGACAAACTGATTCTTTCTCCGGGTGCTTCTCCGTTCAAGCCGCCGATACCTGGATGTGATTTGCCTAATGTCTTGACATTGCGCACGCTTGAGGATGTTGATCGTATCAAACAATTGGTGGATTCTGGAATTCGCGACGCGATGGTAATCGGAGGCGGATTTATTGGGCTGGAGATGGTGGAGAATCTGGTAAAGCGTTGTGTGCGAACGACGCTCGTCCAGTTAGCCGAGCAAATCATGGTGACAATGGATCGAGAGATGACAACACCCATTGTCGCCAATCTGAAGAAACATGGAGTCGAGCTATTGCTGAAGGAACAAGCAGAGTCTGTAGAGAAAACCGATAATGGTCGACTGCGAGTGAAGCTAGCGGGCGGAAGCGTATTGGAAACGGACATGGTCCTTTTGGGTGTAGGAGTGAGGCCAGAGAATCGACTGGCAATCCAAGCGGAGTTGAGCGTTGGTAAGCGAGGAGGCATTGTCACCAATCAATACATGCAAACGAATGATCCTGACATCTACGCGGTTGGTGACGCTGTCGAGGTCGAGGACTTTGTACTCAAGTCTCGCGCTCAGATCGCACTTGCGGGACCTGCCAATCGCCAAGGGAGGTTGGCAGCCGATCATATTTTTGGTCGGACGGTTCCGTATCGCGGAACACAAGGGACATCGATTGTTCGCGTGTTTGACACCGTGGCAGCTTCGACGGGAGTTAATGAGCGGACGTTGCGGTCGGAGTCCATCCCGTTTGAGCGAGTATACATTCATCCTGCCAACCATGCTGGATACTACCCAGGTGCGACAGGTATGTCGATCAAGTTATTGTTTCGAGTTCCGACAGGAGAAGTGCTCGGCGCTCAAATAGTTGGGGGCGAAGGGGTGGATAAGCGAATCGACGTCTTGGCGATGGCGATCCAGGGTGGCATGACAGTTTTTGATTTAGAGGAAGCGGAGTTAGCGTACTCACCGCAATTTGGATCAGCGAAAGATCCGATCAACATGGCTGGTTTTGTTGCTTCCGGGGTGCTTCGAGAGGATCATCCGGTTGTTCATGTGGATTCTTTAACGGAACAACATGATGCTTTGCTGGTGGACGTTCGAACCTCAGAGGAACACAAACTAGGAGCGATCCCGGGCGCATTGAGTATTCCGGTGGATGAACTAAGGGAGCGACTAGAGGAATTAACGACTGGTAACAAAGCTGGGCGACCAATCATCACGTATTGCCAAGTGGGCCAGCGGGGATATCTGGCGACGAGGATCCTGATGCAACGGGGTTTCAACGTGAAAAACTTGTCAGGTGGCTATCGAGCCTATCAGCTCTTTCATCCGGATTGAGCGATAGAAATCCGAGTGAATCCGGAGCGATACTGCTACACCTGTGGAAGTTCTGGTATATTGTGCCTGCAATTGATTCGCAGGGATCTTTGGAAACGGCTGACCGGTAGTGCGTTCCGCTGATGAACTGTCGGGCGTTAGCCCCAGTTTCCAAGACCAGGGGGTGTCCGAGGTTGACATCAGATCTACTTGACATCAGATCTAGCAGTAATCGTTCCATTTATCCATCATCGAAAGTAATAAAATGCGTTGGGAAGGTCGTGAAGAATCCGTCAATGTGGAAGACCGTCGAGGTATGGCCATGCAAGCTGGCGGAATGGTACTCGGTGGCGGCTTGGGGTCGGTCGTGTTAATGATCATCCTCTTCATTCTCGGGGCGAATCCTCGACAACTGATGGAACAAGCGGGACAAGCTTCGGAGCGTGCAGCTGTTAATAAGCCATTGGATCCAAACAATGACCCCGATGCTTCGCTAAAAAAGTTCGTATCGGTCGTCATGAAAGACACGGAAGATGTTTGGAACAAACTTTTCCGCGAGAAACTTAACACAGAGTATCAAGAGCCGAAGCTCGTGATCTTCAATGATCAAGTTCGTTCTGCCTGTGGTGTTGCTTCTTCTCAATCGGGGCCTTTTTATTGCTCGGGCGATAACAATGTCTATTTGGATTTCTCGTTTTTCCGTCAGCTGAAGAAGGAACTGAATGCGCCTGGCGATTTCGCGATGGCGTATGTGATCGCTCACGAGGTTGGCCATCACGTTCAAAATCAATTGGGGATCCTGTCGAAAGTCCAATCGATGCAGTCTCGAGCATCGAAAGTTGAGTCGAATGGTCTCAATGTTCGGTTAGAGTTGCAAGCAGATTACCTTGCAGGCGTTTGGGCACACCACAATCAAAAGTTGAAGGGTGTTTTGGAACGCGGCGATTTGGAAGAAGCGTTGAATGCGGCTGCAAACATCGGCGACGACGTGCTTATGAAACATCGCAATGGCAGGCCTAGCAAGGATCTTTTTACCCACGGTTCCTCAAAGCAGCGGTACTATTTCCTGAAAAAGGGTATGCAAACCGGAAGTGTCGAGGGGATGATGGAAATGTTCGACATGACGGCCGAACAACTGGACGAGATCGATCGTATCGCCAAGTAGTTTACTCACACAACTTTTCTGATTGAACATCGTCCCATGGCTGTAAGATTACCTGTCGTCCTTTGTCAACATGAGCGACGCAATGGCAAGCAAGCCGAACACGAAGAGCAGTGGATCACGAAACTGCTCTTTGAGGAGCGGCTAGACGCAACATTGGTTGCGGATCTGGCGCAGATTCAATTGGAGTCGACAGACCATCTCTGCCTAGAAGGACTGCGAGGCGATTTTGTTTTGGTCTCTTGGCACTCGAAAGAGTTGGTCGCTGAGCAATTGGCAAGACTTGGGTTTCTTGCATTACAAATAGTGCCAATAGATGGCTCGGAGAAACTAGCGATAACGAACGCGAAAGCCCCGACTTCAAAGAAGGTCTACTTTCTTTCGTTCGACTTGGGACGAACCGTGGAGGATGGATTGTCGAGACTCAAGGAGCTGCTGTCATCGCGGTCTACACCGGTGTTTCAGCTGAATAGCAGTTTATCCAAAGATCGGCCACGTGTCGGTCCGCCGATGGATATGAAAACACTGCCAGTGATCGACGCGCCAAAAGCCTCCAATACGCAGACGGCTTCGCCGCCCGGGTCGAAAACACCAGTAGTTGCGAACGTACGATTTGATGCACGTCGTTCGTCAACGGAAACCGCTGTCGACATCAGCGAGGAAAATGATTTTCCTCATATCGATTCACTGATGAGCGATCTGGACAAGTTCGACGCTTAGACTGGTAAGGCATTAGGAAACAATCTGACCTTCACTGAAGAGTGATCTTATGACACGATATAAGAAACTGATCGTTGCAGGTTTTCTTTTCCCGTTCTACGGTTCCTCTGCGATTCGTGCGGAAGACAATCTTTCAACAACCTCCATTCGCCTTGCTCCAGCGGATGCCGACTTTTACGCGGCAACCTATCGAATGAAGGAACAATGGGAGAGTATGGTTCGCGGCCCCGTCGTCGAGAAGTTTCTGGAATTGCCCGTGGTACAAGAGAACCTGGAAACGTTTCTTGAACAGTGGAAGAACCGTGACGGCAACGTCGCGAACCTCCGAATGGTATGGGAGAATCCCAACGCGAAAGAGGCGGTGAAGTTCGCAACAGAGCTGGTTTCCGAAGAGTGCTTTTTTCTAGGAGACAAAAGTACCAGTGATTTTGTGCGGGCTTACACACGAGTCATCAGTGCAGTCAATGAACTCGCTGTAGAATCCTTGGAAGAGGATGCGGCTACGAACAAGCTGATGAACCTGTGGATTGATGAGATTGAGAAACTTGCGGTCCCGATGATGGTAATGGGTGCAATATGCAAAGACGAGGATCTTGCAATCACCAAAGTGGATCAATTGGAGGCGTCGCTTCAGTTGAGTATGGGTTTTGTTCCCGAATTAGCTCCCGTCGCCAACTCGATCAAACGGATAGAAGACGATCGCGGTTCTCGATTAACGGTCGAGTTCAATGGCAAAATGATCCCCTGGGATGCGCTATCCTCTGCGAGTCTGCTGGATGAAGAGATCATGGAAGTGCTTCAGAATGCAACCAACCAAAAGACAATCGCATTGACAATTGGAACACTCGATGGCTACTTCGTTGTTGGAATTTCATCCAAGCGAGGGGATCTGCTGAAGCTAGGAAAAGGGGCGAGTTTAATCACACATCCAGATCTCGCACCTGTCGTGATGAACGCGAGCAAACCGATAACGAGCGTAAGCTATGTGTCGGATAACTTGGCCAAAGCCAACTACGACTCGCAGCTCAAAGATTTCTTTACCAAGAACTTTTCGGCTCTTTTGAATCAATTCACGGGCGTCCAAGTAGCCGTAAGCGGTCTCAATGGCGATGCTGGAAAAGTCGGCAAGAATAGCCCGGTTTTCGAGTTTTCCGAGAACCTCAAGAACGATCTGAAGTGGATGGACCAATCGATCGCAAAGTTTGTTCCCGAAGCGCGAGGCACGACCGCTTATTCTTTCTCGACTGTGAACGGATGGGAGCAGGCATATCACGCTCGCACCAAGAATGTACTGCTGGATGGTAGCGAACCGCTTGGAGCTCTCCAGCATATCGGCGGTAACCCGATGATGATGGTCGTAACGCGACTACAGGACCATCCTGAGTACTTTGGATTGATGCGTCAAATTGTTCAGAGGCTCAAGAAGCAATTGGATCGTGCGCTCGAGATCGAATGGAGTGGTACTGGCGTGGACATGGACGACGTGAAGAAGGCTAAATCGGAGATCGAATCCCTTTGGCCGTTGCTTGTAAAGCTGGCGGACGCATGGGAAACGAAAGTGCTTCCTGGACTCAATGGAGAACATGGAGTCGTAATGTCTAGTGGTAGTTTGGCCGCCAAGCAGTGGGCTAAGGAAATGCCACCGTCGGACGTACCTTTACCTTTGCCCGAAATCGCATCGGTCTCTGGCGTTCGCGATGCAGCAAAGCTGCAAGATGCAGTTCGCGATTTCTTTACCGTGTGTGATTCGCTTTTGGATTACGTCCGAACCAAGGACCCGAACTCAGTACCTGCGAGCTATACGATACCTCGACCATCCGAAAGCAAATCCGATGGCGGAGTGAAATTCGGCTACCCCATTCCCGACGATTGCCCTGCTCCGAAAAGCATGATGCCTCATGGTCTATTCAGCGGTAATTATCTTTACGGCAGCTACTCGGAGAAGCAATCGGAGACGCTTGCCAAATCCTCGCCACTAACAATTGGTGCAGGAGTGATCGACACTAGCAAACCACTCGCGAATGCATCGTATTTGAATGTCGGGCGAATTATGAGTGCCGTCAAACCGTGGGTGGTATACGGTGCCAAACTGGGTGTACAAGACTTGGATGCCCCCATTGAGGATCCGTCGCTGGAGGCACTTGAGGGATATGCCGTTACGACGAATGATCTATTGTCGATATGGGGTGTGCTAGAAACAATCGGGGATTTTTCGAGCACGACAGAGATCGGAGCGGATGGAACCTCGACTACGCGTGCTGTCTATCGTTCGATATCGAAGTAAGTCGCGGTCGAGGTATCCCGTTGCGTCCAGAGTAGCCGTTGCGTATTCACGCTTTGTCGCTTTGGCGTCAAAAAGAAGTGTGACGGCTTAGAGATTGAATCCCAACCCGTAAGCGAGGGATTCTGTGGGATTGCACGTCCCTCGCTCACGCGCCGGGTTGTGATGTTTCCGTCGTCTGCGGCTAAGTATTAATCCGAGCTTCCCCTTACAGCAACAAAGCGACAGCTTGTCGCGCGGCTTCGGCAGGTTTCAGTGCTGTGTTTGCTATCCCAGAGACGACCTTGGTCAAGTGGTGGTCCACCGTTCCTGGCGTGCCCCACGATCGTGCATCGACAGAGGTCATGTAGATCGACATGGTTCGGTGACCACTACCTGGTCGCTCACCGATGATATGCAATAAAGTCCCCACCGTTCCTTTGCCAATGGTTCCCTTTGCATCTTTCTCTTCTGCATTTCTTTGTTCACCGAACAGTAGACTACCGATTTGGTATCCAGCTCGCACTCGCCCCGAAGTCACTACGATTCGTTCTGGAGCAACAACGAATTTGTGTTTCTCTAGTTCTAGTTGCAAATACTTCACTAGCTCCAAGAGTTGATCGTCACCTGTTAGGGCTGTTGCGTTGAGACCATCGGATACAACGATCTGGCAATCGTAGTTCTTTGTCCTGGCACTTTTCAATGCTTCCAACGTTTGTATCGAGTCGGTCGAAAGGGACTCTCCACTTGCCGGATGCAGGATATAGTCGTTTCGATCTTTCGAAAGTGTGTGCAACGGAACCGCTCGTGGAATCGATTTCACGAAAGCTCCGTTGAACTCCGCCCAAATACACTTTTTGGCATCTTCATAGATGTGATTGACTTCTCGATTCAGTGCTGCAGGTAGTTCGGTTATCGACTCGCCATAGCCTGAAGCCAAAAACACGCCTCGACCGCGAACTTCAGCCATCTTTTCACGAGCTTCGTCATTCAATTCTGCAACGGATCGAGCATCTCCCTTTCGCTTTCGGTATTGGCAATACACCCAAGCCGGATCACCAAAATGGGATGTCGGTTTGCCCGAATCATCGATAACTCCGATAGATTGATAGAAACTCCACATGGGACGGCTCACTCGAAATCCGAACTTCTCACGAACCCGCACATGGTCATGAAATCCAGTCGTCAAATAACCGAGCATCGGATCGATCCGAGTGGGTAACGCCATCAAGTAGGCAGGGCATGCAGGCATCACCTGTTCAATGCACCAACCAAGATCTTGCAACGTGACATCCATATGCAACGTCGTGCAGATATCTAAACCGATGGTCAAACCATGAAGTTTTCCCATGACAATATCTTCGAGGCAACATCGAACCAATTGTTCTTTCGTCCGAAAAACCTCAGGCCCAATAAAGCCCGCTACATCGTTGACATGAACCCATGGGGGAACGCTCGAAGACTCGCCATTGGCTTCCGCAAGTGTCTTGGTAAGAGCTCGCGCAAATCCATACTTACGCGATTCGAAAAGAACCATGTCGACACCGAACCCATGTCCATTCGTGAAGTCAGCCCCCTGTCCGGTCTCAAAATAGAGTCCAAACTTTCCTTTCTTGCTGCGAGCATGATCGATCATCTTCTGAACGGAAACATCGAAAGTCGCGTTGCATGCATCATTTCCGGCGATACTCTGAAACCACAAAGCCGTGCTGCCAGGAGACTGACGTTCGACTTGCGCCTGAACATCGATATGAGACAGAACACAGTGTGGCAGAATTTCCGTGAGTTCGAATGTCATCACGATGTCGAGCAATGCGGCTTCTACTTTCGCTACCGATTCCGGAGTACTCGATACTGGGTTTGTCCCGAGCAGCACATCTCCTACGGCGAATGCGAACGCGTTGAAAACTTGCCATTGAATATCATCAACGTCATCCGTCGGAGAATTCGGCTGAACTCTGGCACCCATAAACCCGCGCCTGCCGACATCACTTCCTGGCAGTGGATTAAAAACCTTCGATGCAACCTCGATTAACTCTTGGTTGCTCATCAATCGGACCAAACAAGCGATAACATCGCTGCTGAGCCCTCGCTGGATTGCTCGGATGTCTGATTCGTCTTTGCTAACCAAGAAATCCTTAAGTTGCTGCAACGTCAGTTTTTTGATTGCGTTTTGCTTTTCCTCGTCCAACGCGGAATTACAGTATCGCAGCAAATCGTCCATGTGAGGAGGATGACTATCTATCTCCCCCACGGTGGTATTCAACAGAAGCGAACGAGCGAACGCTCTTTGCGAGTCCCCTTCTGCAGCTATCCCCAGCGTCAAGTCTCCCTCTTTGAACTCATTGGCATTACCCAGCAGTTTTCGATAAAGATCGGCATCGAACTTCCCCTTCGATTTTAGAATGTAATCGAAGATACCCGCGGACGAATCAGGTAGAGTACTGGCGGCCCACGAAGTCGTTTGAGGAATCTGTGGATAGAGACATGCTGCAGCCGCTGCGCCCACCAACACACGTCGTCGATGGATCATGTTTTCTCTCCCCACTCTTGAGTCCATTAGTTCCAAAACTGGCTAACGCAAATCTGATCATGGATTATAGCCATCGCGCTCCGTTGGTGCAGGAATAATCACTTCCAACAACCACGATTGCCATCAAATACTCGTGTTCTGCTGCGAACATGTTATTGATCTTGAAAGGTCAACTGTCGATAGGAGAATCTCGCCGGCTTGTCTCCAACGATCACTGCGGCCCACGGTCCCTAGATCCCCATCATCTGGTACGAACGATACAGGTACGAATTAAGTGGATGCCTCTGGCGTTATAGAACCTGGATTTTTCAGCTTGGTTTCATCTTTCAAGGGCTCCTCTACGACCTTTGGCTTTCGAAGCACTCTGCCGAAGTCGCGGATTTCGTCATTGGTGACAGGGCTTGTCGAGTCTTCTTGTTTCTTGAACTTTGCCAGTTCATGACGCAGAATACCCAACAATGTTTGCAACAACACAACAACCATGGGGCCAACCAAGATACCGATCGGTCCGAGCGCCTGAATTCCTCCAAGCACGCTCAACAAGGCTAAGAGTGGGTGAAGTTGACTCTGACCGTGTAACACCAGAATCTTGATAACATTGTCTACGTTGGCCACCACGACGATCCCCCAGAAGGCCATCCCAATAGCAGCAACTATGTTCTCCTCGAAGACAGCCAGATAGATCGCAACCGGGACCCAAACCAGCGATGGCCCAACGAAGGGTACCAACGCACAAATACAGGTAAGGGAAATGAGCATCACCAACGAAGGCATTCCAACAAAGTAGTAAGCGATCCCTGCCGTTAGCCCCTGAGCAAGTGCAGAGAGAACCGTCGCCAACACAATGGCGCGAGAAATACGATCAAATTCTGCAAGCAGTTCGAGCTCATAGCGATCATCTAGTGGGCTCAACTCCATGATCGAACGCACCATGACTGGTCCATCGCACAAAAAGAAATACAGCGAGACCAAAAGAATGACCGTGCCTATCACGAGACGGAATAGAAAGGCAGCCGAGTCGCCCGTAAACGACAGCAGACGAGGCCGAATGTAATCGATGACCGACTCTGTCATCGACTTTACCTCTTCGGCAGAAGGGTTGGCAATCGTCTTCAACATACCAATCCACGCCCCGCCCGAAAGTGTATCGCGAACTTTGGTCCATTCTTGATTTAGCAGAAACACAGCTTTCTGAAATTCAACAACATCTTCAGGTTGATCGGGTTTACCCTCTTGCAGCTTGTCGAGGGCTCGGTTGAGATTGTTGATGGAGTTGTTCCAGCCAACAGCCGTATCCAGAAAGATATCGCGAGCTTTTTTGGTTTCTTCAAGCTCGGCTTTCGAATCCTCGGAACTAGGTAAAGGTGGTAACAAACTAGGGACAGACTGCTGTTTTGCCTTGGCCAACCGCTCGTCTCGGTTCTTGAGCTTCAACACCTCACGTTCGGTAGGATCCATTTCGACCGCTTCGTTTGGCAGCGGCACATCGGTGAATATTTCCTTCAACTGTTCATTGGCTTGTTCTAAAAACTTTTCTAGATCAGACCGCACAACTAATTCAATGTCCTTTTTCTTGCGATTGCTATTGAACTTTCGCTCCATCTCCACGATCGAATGTTTTGTTAAAGACGGAATCAAGTCCAGTAAACGCTTTCGAATCTCCTTGATATCCCCTTGCAGTTTACCCTTAGGGTCCACCAATGCATCAAAGCGCTGCTCCGTCGATTCCTTTTGGATATCTTCCACCTTGCTCTGGATTTCACGCACGATAGGAGCTTGAGGATATTCAAGATTAATCCAATCGTTTGTGCGTAGCTTAGCCAGCCCGTATTGAATACTCGAAAAGTTAAAATCTTTGACAAAGCCTGCGCCTTGGATGGCGGCCATGGTGAGGACCAACGAAGCCGGGATAAGCACAATCAAAAGAATCAACGTCGTCGTGATACCGGCGGCGATATGATCTCGTTCGCCAACTTTGGAACCGACCCAACGATGCAAGGGTCGAAACACGACAACTAATACTGCGGCCAAGAATACCGGGACAAAAAAGCCAATCATCACCTTGTAAAACAAGGCACCAATGACGACGATGATCCCGAGCAGAACTGCAAATGAAATATAGCGAGCCATGAATCTACAAACTGTCCGTGTGAATCGAATCCCAATATTAATAATGGCGATTTTATCGCATTACGCTGGTTGGCTCTACACCAGCCGTATCCGTTCGACAAAAAGCTCATCCTGTTTTCCTCTTCCCAAGAAATAGATATTCGATGACGACTCCTGCTGAAGAAAACAAAAAGAAAAACGCGGAGGAGTCACCAACGAAAAAACTTCTTCGACGGTTCGTCAAAGTCGCTATTGTGTTGGTCGTAGTGGCATTTCTGTACTTAACGGTTCGACGTTCGATCGATGAACTGCGAGGCAAGGAAGAGTTTTTATCTGTCCTGGCGGATCGCTGGCCTTGGCTCGTCGTAGCTCTTTTTGTCTCGATCCTAGCGATGTTTCCTGCTGGGATCGCTTGGTACCAGGCGTTACGATCTTTTCGACAAACCGCACCTTGGCTTCCCGCTTTCGATGCCTATTTTCTCGGCCATTTGGGCAAATACGTACCTGGAAAAGCGATGGTCCTTATCATGCGAGTCGGTCGACTTCAACCTCTCGGTGTTGGGCTTCGACCAGCCATTGTGAGTGTTTTCGTCGAAACATTAACAATGCTATGCGCCGGAGCAGTTTTGGGAGCATTGCTGCTGGTGCTCTTGGAGGTTCCGGTCTGGCTCAAGGTTACGGCACTCGCGTGTGTTCCGATCGGATTGCTTTTCTTGACTCCACATTTTTTCCGCATCGGATTGACGATTGTCGCCAAAAGCAAAATTGGCCGTATGCCACCAGAGATCCCGAAAGCTTTTACGGCATGGTTCATGACTCGCACGACGGCATGGATGCTATTGGGATGGATCCTCCAAGGGACCGTGGGGTGGTTAGCGATGCTCGCTCTGACCGATCAGCCATCGTTGATGACATGGAATGCGTGGTTATCCATTACGGCTGCCGTTTGCTTGGGGGCCGTTACCGGGTTCTTTTCGATGTTGCCAAGTGGAGCTATCGTTCGCGAGCTGGTGATCACATGGCTCTTGACGCCTCTCGTTGATCAGCCGACGGCCTTGGCAGGTGCCATTCTATTGAGGTTAGTCAATCTGCTTGGCGAATTGATTTTGATTTCCATCATCAGTGGATGGAATCGTGTTGCCAGCAAAAAGAATCGTGTTGCCAGCAAAAAAGTGAATAGTAATATTAGTGCCTGAACACCGCTCCACGCAAACGAGCTGCCAGCGGAGGCGATTACGAATAAACGCTCGCGGTTTGGTTGCAGCTACAGCACCACGCAGACAAGCTGCATAGCAGCCAGTTGCTGCAATAGTCGCACAGTGTAAGTACATTACCTCCCTTCATAGGACTCTAGTCGTTACCAGCAATGAGGGAAAGCTGCCATGCAACTCGCCCATTAACGAGCTGCGGTTTCGGCGGGTGGAATTTGAAGCCAATTTCTCCAAGCCGATTCCTGCTCATCCGAAGGTTTCGCGATTCGTTGAAGAGTCCAAGATTCCTTAGACTGTTCGCCCAGTTTGAGCGGCAACTTCAGAATCTTGCCACGGCGTGCGACGATGCATTCGAGGATTTCGTTCGGACGATACAGTCCCAACCGCTCGCCCCAATTTTCTGCTGCGATGCGATAACCGTCCAAACTGATCAACTCATCCCCGGAATTGATCCCTGCATTTTCCGCAGGACTCCCTTTGGTGACTTTGTCGATCATCGCTTTGCCCTGCTGAGCTGTGACATCCAAGCCGACATATGTACTACCATACTTTTCATTGTTTTCTGTGAGCTCTTTTTTATCGGTAGATTCCTTTGATTCCTTCGGCTTCCATTCCAGTCCGTAGACTTTCAACACACTCGCGAAATCCAATTCTTTGGTTCCATCGATGTGATCTTTGAACCATGCGTCCAGTTTTTGTCCGGATACTTGATTGGCGATGCGCAATACGTCGGCAGTCACATAACCTCCCACACGATGTTCTTTCCAAAGTTGTCGCATCACGTCATCCAAAGACTTCGCATTCTTGGTCGCAAGGCGAATCTCGGCATCGAGCAACATCGCGACGAGGCTTCCTTTCGTGTAGTAGCTAACTCGACTGTTATTCGCATTCTCGTCAGGACGATAAAATTTGATCCAAGCATCGAAACTGCTCTGCGACAAGGGTTGTACCAATCGACCAGGAGCCGTTTGCACGCCAGCGACCCCTTTGCTAATTTGATCGAGATACTCTTTTGGCGAGCATAGGCCGCTTCGCGCGAGCAACAGATCGTCATAGTAACTCGTAACGCCTTCAGCGACCCAAAGTTCATTGGTGTATTGCTCGTTCTCAAAATCGTAACTTGTCAAAGCCTTGGGACGCAATCGACGCACGTTCCAGGTATGAAAGAATTCGTGCGAGACCAACGCAAGCCAATCGGTATACTTGGACTTTTGACGCATCGTCCATCGGCTCGTCATCAAGACGGTACTATTGTCATGCTCCAGTCCGCCTCCGGATTCTGTTGCCAAGTTCAAGAACCAATACTCAGTATAGGGCACTTCACCCCAAAACTTTTGTTCGGTCTCTACGATGCGTTGTACGTCCTTGACTGCCGCTTTGGTGTTCCAAAGTCCGTCGGTTCCCACCGATGCCAAATAGTGCTTGGCTCCGCCACACTCGAAACTTTGAATGTCGATATTCCCAAGCACGATCGGGCTATCAACCAATTCATCAAAGTTCTTTGCGACTCGAACCCAGGTGTCGTCCGATTGCTTCGCAAGACTCGTCGCGACCTGCGGCCAATTCGGAGTCGCATCGAGTCGTACGATATGCTGTCTATCCAACGCATCGACACGTGTCAAATACGTTGCGGCTCCCGTCAAGAACGCGAAATCCCGCTCGACCCAATTCGTTCGAACTCCCATCTCGCGACAATACAACGAATATCGAACCACTACTTCTGAAACGCCGTCGCATTCGACTCGCCATCGATTCTTGGTTCGCTTCTCCAATAGCAACGGTGCATTGGAAAGTCCATTCGACGCGGTGATCGTCTCAATCTGACGAGCATATTCCCGTACCAAATAACTGCCTGGAGTCCAAACAGGCATCATCAACTCAATCGTCGACTTGCCATCGGTGGGGACTGTAAGCTCAATATCCACTCGATGCGACTCGGATTGTCGAAACGAGAGGCGATACTGGATCGGTAAAGGACTTTGGATCGTCTCAGCAACGGATGGTGACGGACTCATGAATGCAGTGAAAGCAAAAGAGGCGACTATGGCAAGAAGGGAGCGGAGAATCATGGTGATCATCGTAAAAGACCGGAATGGACCGATAGAGGATGAGAGTCATTATAGTCGGCTTTCTGCGTTTCGCATTCCACCGATACGGCTCTAAAGGAGTCTTTCAAGCGGAACTGCCGTCGTATCCTGTCTCACAAGACGATTTAGCACTTGATCTGCGCTCAAAAGAGCGAGCCCTTCTACCTCGATCGCAGTACAAAGCGACCTTTTCCCGACTTCCAAAGTACCCAGATCGGATAGCCCCAGGAATTCGGCGGGGCTTCGAGTGATCATTGCAATCACTGGTTCAGGATCGATTGAATGCGAATTCACAACCGTTTGAACTTCTGCCCAGAGGTTTAGGTCAGGATTGGAAGCTCGCGAATCTGTACCCAACAAATGGGTGACTCCCCTAGCAACGCGTTCGACGAGTGGATAGGACTCGTGCGCATGGAAATGTTCAAAGGTTCTCGCGCAATGCACAATCGCTGCCGTCTGGCGATGTGTAGCGAACAATTCTAGATCCTCATTCGTGAAGTAATTGCCATGTGCGACCAATGCTACAGGAGCTTCTACGATGGATCGTACATAGTCGTGAAGTGTTCCAATGTTTTCGAGGTAGTGCGAATCGCGAAAACTCTTCAAAGCCTCAAGCATCGGGCCACTGCGATCCGACAACCAAGCGATCTCATCACGTGACTCCCCCAAATGCATAGATGCGATTCCATCGACTTCCTTTAATAACTGAACGGTCTCGCGAACCAATTGGAGCGAAGTTGTATACGGAGCATGAGGCGATATCGCTTGTCGACCACTACTCCATTTTCTATTGGCGTTTCTATTGGCGGTCGCTCGATTCACTTCGCGGCAATGCGACTGGGTGGCATCGCGTCGATCTATCCGTATGTCGAGAACTTCGGGGCAAGCCTGCACCATAAAGGAAACATTGCCAGTCAGCGTTATGGCTGCATCGGATGTTAAACTACAATCGTCGATCGCTTCCTGAACCCAGTCGACCGACCATGGGGCTGTGATCGTATCGACCACGTAACGAACCCCAGAAGAATACGATTCATGAACGCCACATTGAATCGCTCGTTTGCGGCTCGTCAGCGGATCGTCGGTGGAGGAACATCGATGAGAAACGACATCGCCGATCCACTTCGTAAAGGAGCCATCCGCGACAAATGGGAAACTTAAGTCACTGAATTCCAGATGGCAGTGCGTGTTGATGAGTCCAGGAAGGATTGCAACGTTGGGAAGCTCGACGTGGCAATCAATCTCCAACGAAGGGGGCAGTGATGGTCCGATGAATTCAATTCTGCCCGCCGAAGCCACAAGCCAATGATCGCGGAGCGGTTCCGAGACCATGGTGATCAACCAAGTCGGCTTAATGGCAATTCGATTCATATAGAAGTGGCTCGCGTAACTTTATGACACGGCAGACAGAGTCAAAGAAGGCTTCGACTATTGTCCCGACTGCCAACAACTCCATGCAAAATCCATTAGCTCGGGAAAATGGTCCCAAGCTACATCCTAGAACTCCAAAGTTGCGGAGCGTGGGGACAAGCCCCATCTCTCCTCAAATCGGCTCGTCATGTCCTTTGTGTTCCTTTGTCCGGATCGGGCTCGCCCCGAACGGATACCGCTTTGGCGACCTAGAACGCCTACTCAGCACGACGTGGGGAAGACTTCGCTAGCGAATCTCGGATCTCGCGAAGCAATTGGATATCTTCTGGCGTTGGCGGAGGAGCCGCTGGTGCTTCTTCCTTTTTCTTCTGAAATGAGTTCATAGCCTTAATCATCATGAAAATCGCAAACGCAACGATAACAAAATCGATAACGGACTGTGCAAACGCACCCACCCCTAGAGATGCTGGCTTGATTCCTTGATCGATCGCCGCTTGAGGAAGCGGAGTCTCAATGACGAAATCCGCAACGCTTTTCCCTTGGAGGAAAAAGCCAGTTATCGGCATGATGATCTTTTCAACTAGTGCAGTAACGATCTTTCCAAATGCCCCACCGATCACAACACCGACAGCCAAGTCGACGACGTTTCCTCGCATGGCGAAGGCCTTGAACTCCTGTAGCATCCCCATTCCCAGACTCCTATTTTAATTCACTGATGAAATCGGCGATCCTCGACTTGCGCGACTCAGCATCAACTTGAGCCGAGCCCTCTCTAGACGCCCCAGATTCTCCAAAATTCCGATACGGAAGGAATACCACTTGCTATAAACCGCTGATTTTCTGTATCGAGTATGTCTTTGAAAGAAGCACTCCACGGTGAACCAGCATTATGCCCACAGACAAGATGTTGCGTACTGTTGTCCATCTGCTGGGAGTGATGCTGTCCACATTTCCTAGCTTCGCCTTTTCGCAATCAGCAACCTCGAATTCGCATCTCGCAAGCCTTTACCAATCCGCAACTTCATTGTTCGCGGCTCAAGAGTATTCGGCTTCCAGTCGAGACTTCAAAGCGGCAGCGGCTCTATGCCCTAACTCGGAACTCGCCCTGCAATGCGAGTACTTCGCCGCCATCTCGGATTGGAATCGGACGCCGAACGCAGAACATGCAGAGGCTATCGAAAAATGGCTCGAACAGGCTAAACGTTTCGAAGCTCAACTCGAATCCAAGGGGACAAAAATAGCTTCGAAAGGCTGGAACCAATGGATCGAAGCGGCCCATCTCATCCAAGCAAAATGGGAGATTCAAACGAACAAGCTGGACACCGCCCGCAGGCGACTGGAAATATTAGTAGGAATCGAAGACCCATCGAAGAATGAAAGTACCCCCAATGGTAGTGATTCCCTGCAAAAGCTAGCTTGGCCGCGAGACTGTGCATGCTCAGCAAACGCATGGATAGAGCTCGGCTACTTAGCGTTAAAACTGCCTGACCAGGAGAAATTAGCTCATAACTGTTTCGACAATGCGGTCCAGCAGTGCCATGCATCTAATGAATCACTGTTGCAGAAAGCTCTATGGGGCAATGCACAAAGCTGTGTCCGGCTTGAAGAGTGGGAACAAGCTCTCGCTCATCTGACGCAATTGCAATCCACTTCGCTCGACGATGATCTCAAGATTCAAGCAAAGTTACTCGAAAGCCGAATCAAATTGCAGCTCAAAATGTCGATTGATGTCGCGCGAGCGATCGAACCGCTCGTCGCACTTGCAACGACTGGCAATGTGGGTCCCCAAACTACCTACGATTTGGCATTAGCACTGTTGGAGTTCGGACTCGCAGATAAATCAGACGAACTCCTTCTCAACCTTTCTAGTAGACCTGCTTCAACTCCATTCGTTTTAGAGGCTCGAATTCGAGTCGCTCGTAACGCGGCCCTCAAGTCCGATTGGAACCAAGTCAAGTCGTTTACCCAAGAGATGTCGCAATCGGACACACCGAGTCCGTGGACTGCATTCGCGCAGTACTTCTATGGAAAGGCGTTAATGAAGACCGATGAAATGGAAAAAGGCCTGGGGATCATGAGTCTCGCTCTTCGTGCTCCGGATCTATCTGTTGATTTGGAAACATCCATTCGTCTGGATATATCCGAAGCCCTCTATCAATCCGAAAAATGGGAACTGGCAGCGGCTCATTTGCTTTGGCTAGCAAACTCTGCGTCGCAATCGAAGTCAAAACCGGATTGGTTGCCTCGCGTTCTCTTGCGGCAAGCCGAAATGCTGGCTAATAAGAATTCTTGGAAAGAGTCCGAGAACATCGTTTCGGTGATTCGTAACGATTTTCCCACATGGTCGGCCGCTCCTGAAGTCGATTACCTTCTAGCGCGTTGTCAGATTGCGAAAGCGGATTTTGATGCCGCGCGAAAACTCCTTACCAGAGTTTTGGACTCAGCCAATTCGAATCCAGCGATTGCAGCTCGCGCTGGATGGATGATGGGTGAGACCTACATGATGCAGAGACGATACGGCGACGCCATCAACACTTATCAACAAGTACTAGCAATTCCGAATCAAAGCTATTGGCATGCTGCCTGCGCTGTTCAGCTCGGGCTATGTGCCGAACTTAGCCAAGATACGTCCACAGCGACCGAATGGTATCAGAAGGTGACTAGCTCCTTTACGGAGACACCCTTCGCAGTTACCGCTCAACAGCGACTGGTTCGCATTGCTAGCGAAACACAACAGAGCCAACGAATCGGTTCAGGGACGAAACGATGAGTTTCAATACATTGAATTGGCAAATCGATTTGCGACGCAGTGCAATCTGCGTGGGCTCATTGTTACTCTCTATCTTCTCGATAGTCGTTGCCTCCAATGGAACCCATGCTCAGCAACCCGGTTTGTCTGGGCAGGCAAACTCACCCAATGGTCTGATGCAACCCCAGGGAGGTGCCAGCTTCGCACCGCCCTATGGCTCACAGCTTCGTCCATCCTTCAATGGATCCGCACCGGCAGCGAACTATCCAAATGCCCCGGACGCTAAGCTTGCTGCATTGAACACAACCGGCGCAAATCAAGCTTCATCGATTACTGCGAACGCCGAAGCCAGTACCGATGGCAAGATTGCCAACGTCAGCCTGCTCAAGATGTTTCACGATGGTGGACTGATGATGTACCCCATCGCGCTCTGCTCTTTTGTATTGATGGTATTCTCCTTCGAGAGGTTCATTCATTTGCGTACAGGTCGAGTCATTCCACGCCCGTTCGTGAAAAGACTGATTGAACAATTGCAACAGCAACAGATCGATCGCGAGGAGGGTCTAGAGCTTTGCGAACGCAACCCGAGTCCCATCGCCTCGATACTGGCAGCCGCAGTGAAACGCTATGGTCGCCCGGCAGTCGAGATTGAGCAAGCCGTCCTCGACGCTGGCGAACGCGAGTCCAACAATTTGCGACGCCATATGCGTCTACTCAATGCGATCAGCAACGTCTCACCACTTTTGGGTTTGCTCGGAACTGTGCTCGGCATGATCCAAGCCTTTAATGATATTGCAGGCGCCCAAGCCATGGGCAGGCCTGAGATGCTCGCAGGTGGTATCGGCCAAGCTCTTTTGACAACAGCGGCAGGTTTATTGGTCGCGATTCCGGCTTATCTGATGTACATGTATTTCCTCGGACATACCGATCGATTGATTATGGAAATGGATCGGCATGCACAACGCCTCGTGGATGCGATTAGCGCTGAAGGGCTCCAAGAAAACGATACCGGCCGTGTTCGCTCTAGAACTCGCAAAGCCGCTTAAGGGGAGGTTGGTTATGCCGCTGAAAACGCATCAAGAAGAGCTCCCATCCATCAACTTAACGAGCATGATCGACGTGTTGTTCTTGCTCATTATCTTCTTCATGGTTGGTACTCGCTTTTCGGAGAATGATACGAGCATTGAAATCAATCTACCCAAGGTTGCAAACGGCGGCGCGATGATGCCGGCACCGAATGGAAAGGTGGTTGCCCTCAAGGCGGATGGGACCGTCCTGTTGGATGGCAAGGTTGTTTCAATAGCACAGTTAGAACAATTGCTGTCTCAAGCAACTCGGAACTATCCAGATCTCAAGATCGAGTTTGCCGGAGACGGCGATTGTAGCTATCAATCCATCAATAGCGTACTTGCCGCAGTCCAACGATCAGGCGGAACAAATCTTCATTTGCTTACTGCAAATTACCAGATGCCAAATTCGACGAGGAGATAACCAACGTTATGCTCTTTGCTGCCATTGGAGATGTTTTAGGCGGTCGATGGTGGGCAATCGTCTTGGGCGGGCTCTTCGCGATCGTAGCTATCACATTACTAGTAGCATCATGGACTCGATGGGGACAAACCAAATCCCTCACCAAGTGTATCGCGATCGCATTCTTGGCGCACGTTTGGTTACTCATGTATGCCTACGGGACTCGAATCATCACCCCCGGTTCAGGAGGTGGTTATCAAGGTGGCCCAAAAACCGACCACTCCATGATTGTCAGCATGCAAGGCATCCCGAGCGAAGCCGAGGACACTACCACGCAACAGGACGAGTCAAAGGACACGAACGAATCGATCGATGAGGATACCGCAGAAAGCACAGCATCGAAACCATGGGAAAAGCCTCTCCCAATGAGCCAGCCTTTGGATTCAACTCTGGCGGAACTCCCCGCGCCAACGCCACCAGCAACTCCAACAGCCCTAACGAAATCTGATACTGCTTCGCTGGGACCAATCGCTTACGTTCAACCTGACGAGTCCGCACTGACCCAGTTTTTAGCCTCGTCTTCAAGCCCGCCAGCAGAATCGAACCCGAAGGACATACCGTCACCAACGCAGGTTGGGCTTTCGACGAATTCACCGCTTGCGCAGAGCCATGCACCGGCAGCTCATGTACCGGCAACTCCACAAGCGGTGACTCCACCGGCTTCCGTTCCGTCATCCTACCAGAATCGATTTGCACCCAATCGGATGGATATTGTTCGCGCAGGCGGCGGGGACGAGAACACCGAGGCGGCCGTTCAATTGGCTCTCGAATGGCTAGTAAAATCGCAATCACTGGACGGTGGGTGGCTCGCAGCGGAGCATGAAGCGGGTATAGCCTCCATGATCCATCGCCCTGGCCCGGATGGTGAGTATCGACAAAACACAGGAGTTCGGGCCAATACGGCCATGACCGGGTTGGCAATCTTGGCGTTTCTCGGTGCCGGACACCACCACTTGGATGGCCGATATGCTCGCACCGTCAAGAATGGTTTGAATTACCTTAGACGACAACAACTCCCGTCTGGCGACTTATCTGGCCGCGATCAGACAGGGCGAGAGGATGCCGTGCGATTCGCGCGCATGTATAGCCACGGAATGGCTTCGTTAGCGGTCTCCGAAGCATACGCTATCACTCAGGATCGCGACTTGCTCTCCACCGTGCAGTGGGCTTGCTCCTACACCAAAGCGGCGATGAACCCTAGTTCAGGCGGTTGGCGATACGAATATCCAACCGACGATCCGGGAGACACGAGTCAATTCGGCTGGCAATCGATGCTATTGCAAAGCGCTTCTAATGCGAAAGCTATCAACATGCTAGCGTCAGATCGCGCACTGATGTTGAGGTTTCTCGACTCGGTTGCAACTGGCCGAGAAGGGGGGCTGGCTTCGTATCGGCCTCGCATGGGAAACTATCAAGCAGCTGAACCAGCCACCCACTCGATGACAGCCGAAGCAATGGCCTCGCGTTTGCTTCTCGGATTCCCGGTTCGAACTCAGGCTGCTGCAGAATCACAACGCATGTTGCTAAGTCAATTGCCCGGCCAAGGAAAAGACAACTTCTACTATTGGTACTATGCTACTTTGGCGTTGTATCCATTGCGTGAAGTAAGCAACGGAGTTGGAGGCTCAACCGAATCCGAATTCGTATGGCAGCAATGGAATGATGCATTGAAGAAACAATTATGTTCAACTCAAGTTACTTCAGGACCGGACAAAGGCTCGTGGAATCCGACCTGTGTCTGGGGGCAATATGGCGGTCGTGTCTACACCACTGCTCTCGGTTGCATGAGTATGGAGGTTTACTATAGATACCTGCCGTTGATCAATCCCCAGGCGTATCTATCCGGCGTTGGACAAGGAGTTGGAAGTACAGAACGCTAAAGAAAAAGATTCAACACATGGATCGCCACAGTTGAAATGGTTGATCAATAACCGCGATCGAGTGCGGTCTCGTCGAAACCTAGAGTAGTGCCACACCGTCGGGAGTGATTCGAAAGAGTCGGTCGGAGACTGGGTGGTTTGTTGTGGAGTAATCTCGTTCAACTGCGTGTTGCAACATCGATCGATTGTCTCGATACTCGAACATCATTAACGCGTCTCTCGACGGAACTGCTGCCACGATGGAACGACCCAATTGTTGAGAAGCGATCGCGTACAACCTTGGATGCAAAAGATAACTGGATGCCGCGCCACCATGATGTTGTAGCGAACCAACCGCTGGAGTGTCTTCTGAAAGTCGCATCGTGTACACCTCCGGTTCGGGGAACGCCGCCAAATTCTCGATTGAGGTATTCAAGAGCAATTCTAACGAAACGCCCCATCGCTCCAAATCAAGGCTGTGAATGAATCGAAACGTATCTTGGTTGTCGATCGCAAAGCAAATTCGCAATTCCGCCATCCACGGAGCGCTGATGAGAAACGGGGCCGTTCGAGGCGGAGTCGCTTCCTCGCTTTTCACTTGCGTGCGTTGGTTCGCTTCTTGAATATACTTGTCCGTCTTGAGCAATGGCTGGATCCGATCGCGAACGGATTCCCACGATTCACTGCCGAGCTTTTCGCCTCTCTGTTTCGCGATGCCGACGATCCCTTGGACAAATTGGTCGACCATGGTTTCCATACCCGATGGATTGCGCATCACTTGAGAGAGCAAATTTCCAATCGAGATTTGAAACTGGTTCACGGTTACCGTCAGTCCATTCACCTTGATCTCGGTATCGGGAAAGTTCTCTGCGATCGATTGCGTCACGCGCGATAACACTTGTGAGGCGAGCAATTCTTCGTTCCGATGAATTCGCAATGAGGAAAGCATCCGCTCAATGATCGGTTCATATAGCTGCCTGAATGAATCGCTATACGAGGAAGAGACTCCCAAAATCAAATCGAAGCAGAGGATAAACCAACGGTACCCTGACGGATCGGACTCGGGGCGTTCAACACGATAGTTGTCGTAAATGATCGTGGGATCTTGCTCCATAGAGCCAGACTGAATTTGCTGGAACATGATCGTCGCCAATTCTCTCCATTTCCCCAATCGCAAGATCTGATCGGCATCCACCGAAACTGGAGTACGAAAAAGCATCAAACCGGCGAAATTCTCGGCTGCAGGCGCCGAGAACTCGACTGCTCCATCTTCTTCGGTTTGCAATTGCCAATGCGCAGGGTAGTCAATCTCAAAGAAGTTTTGCGGATGACGAAAGCTTAGATAGTAAGGAGATTCGTCAGTAGATTGAGGATAGGTTGGGTTCATCGTTTGGGCTGCGCGCTCTTCTTGCTAATCCGTTGAACAACGACATCGTTTGTCTGTTTCGGACCTGGAGTGCTTCGACCGTCTTCGATGTATCGCTCCAACAATTGCGAGAGTTTGTCGACGACATCAGGATGGGCGGACTGGACATTGGTCGATTCGCTTGGGTCGTTGAGCATATCATAGAGTTGAATGTCCGGCATTCCCAGGGTGGTTGCTTCGGCGTCCTTGGGACTGGCCCACCCCCCAGAGCCTGAAGCAAAAATCAGTTTCCATTTACCTTGTCGAATCGCAAATCTCCCATCGATCGAATGATGGACCAATGCTTCGCGAAGCATTTTGTCTTCTTCTCCGAGCAATGCTGGCAAGAAACTGACGCTATCGACAGCCGCATCGGTCGGCAGTTTCGACCTTAGAATATCTGCACAGGTGGCTAGCAAATCGACATGACATATGGGTTGGTTGCTCGCAGCTCCTCTTTGGACTACTCCTGGCCAACGCACGATGAATGGGACACGATGTCCCCCTTCCCAAATGTCGGCTTTGTAGCCACGAAATGGACCGCTTGCGTAGTGCCCCTGTTTCTCAAGCGACTCTGTTTTGGCAGCCGGCGAACAGCCATTATCAGCCGTGAAGATCACGAGCGTATTGTCTGCAAGCCCGGCCTGATCGATGGCATTTAAGATATCACCAACGACAGAGTCTGTTTGCATTACAAAGTCACCATAGCTGCCCAGTTCACTTTTACCTTGCCATTCGGCAGACGGCACAATCGGTGTGTGGGGCGAGGTGAGAGGGACGTAGAGAAAGAAGGGTTTACCATTCTTCGCAGCCTCGGTCTGTTGACCGATGTATTCAACCGACTTTGCTCCCAATCGAGGAAGCATCTCAATCGGTTTCAAGCTTTCGATCACTACATCGTTCTCGATCAATCCGGACATGGTTCGAGCATTGGAACATCCCCAAAAATAGTCAAAGCCACGCGTGATTGGCCCTTCGGTTATTTTCGATCCTACGGGCAAGCCCGCGTCGCCACTCTTGGCTTTATTCCCTTTTGCATTCTTCGATGCGCGAGGTGAGTCCTGCGATTCGGGTTCGGTCGAATGAAAGCCCAGGTGCCACTTGCCAATCGCAGCAGTCGCATAACCGTTCTGTTTGAGAAAGGAGCCAACGGTCAAACGATCAGCATCAATCAATGGTGGATCATTCGAACCATCCAACACGCCTCGTTGAAGTCGCGTTCGCCAAGCATATCGACCTGTAAGCAATCCATAGCGTGTGGGTGTACACACGGACGAGCCGCTATGTGCATCGGTGAATCGCATTCCTTGAGATGCCAATCGGTCCAAGTTGGGCGTTGAAATTTTGCAGCGACTAGGATTCAAAGTACGAATGTCACCATATCCCAAATCGTCGGCCAAGATGTAAACAATGTTTGGTTTCGCGGTTGCAGACGGGGACTGACCTTGCAAATCTCGGATCGAGAGAACGGTCAACAAGGCGAGAGCGAACAGTGGTATCTTCATTGGATTTTGTAGAGCAATTGACTCGAGAGAAAGGGAGTGAGGATTCTACCAGAATTCGAAGAAACGTTCTCCATTTCGAGGCAATGGCACCGGGTGGCAAATCTTTTTCGGACGACATTTGATAACATTCGTTGCTGGGGAGAGCGATCGTTCGGTTGCTCGACAGGCAGGCTACCCGTTTTCAGCATGGTTCGATGATGCAGTTTGATTTCAAGTCTTTGGATGCAACCAGCCGCTACAAGATGATGACTGGTTTGATAGTTCCGAGGCCTATTGCATGGATCACAACCGTCAATGTGGATGGGTCCAACAATGCAGCACCCTTTAGTTTCTTCAATGCGATTGGAACGGACCCCGCGTTGATTGTTGTGGGGATCGGGGATCATCCAGACCGCCCCAAGGATACAGCGGTCAACATACAGCGGGAAAAAGAATTCGTTGTCAATTTAGTACCTGAAGCACTGGCACAATCGATGAGTGATTCAGCAACCGATTATCCGGCACATGTGTCTGAGATCGACATATTAGAACTAGCAACACTCTCCTCGACATGGGTCAAGCCGCCGAGGCTGGCAGGTTGTCCGGCGTCCCTGGAATGTCGATTGGAACGGGTGTTAATGATTGGCGAGAACCGAATTATTTTCGGCGAAGTGTTAGGCGTTCATGTATTGGACGACGTCGTGTCCGATGCTTCCAAATGTCAAATCGCATCGGAACAAATGCAGTTGATCGGTCGGATGGGAGGGCTCGGTGGCTACACGCGAACAACGGATATCTTCCAAATCCCCCGCAAAAAGCACACGGGATCATGATGCTACTGCTTTGCGATTTGATACGAGATAGAAGCGGTAGGAAATAGAAATTTGCACGGTTATACTCAGCCGATCTGAATGATCTTTACTCATTACCAATTAAATCGACATGACGCGACGATCGAATGGAACCTTAGAGCTTCGCCCCATGTTGCCGTCGGATGTGCCCCATGCACTACGTATTGTTAACGAATACGATGAAGACGACGCGTTGGAGGCGAGAGACACTTACGAGGAGAGTATTGAGGGTCAATACTGTTTGTGTGAACGTGGGCAGGTGATTGGCGTTGTTGGAGCGAAACCGATCGAAGACACGGATGGTTCGATGGGGTTGTCCTGGACCTATCTACAGCGTGCAGTTCGGCGATCTGGCAAGGGCTCTCAGATGCTTCAATGGATCATCGAGATAATGAAAGATATGGGAGGTCGGAAAGCATTCGTACATGCGAGCGACTACCAAGATCCCGAGGAAGGGGATATCTACTTCGATGCTCGCGATGCGTACGTACGCGCCGGGTTTATTCAAGAGGTTCGGCAACCGGATTTCTATGCACCAGGCGAGTCAATGTTGGTCTACGGTCTACGATTGGTACCGCGCGAAGCACGCGAAGTCCCCCTGCAACTCGACGATGTCAAGATCACTGACGTAGACGAGATTCCAGAAACCAACAATGCGTACTGGCTTGCTTGGGAGCTAGTGCAGAATGGTAACGGTACCAAACCTGCCGATTTTGACCGACTTTATAAAGAAGTGAAATCGTGGGGCGGCCGTGCGATCTATATGGCGTTTCCATCGGATGTCGCAAATGCAAATGCGATGGTGACAGCAGCTCGTTTTCGAATCGCTGGGCGATTGATGGATTATTACGAGGATGGTGTGGACCAAATTCACTACCGTTACGATCTCTTGTCTTAAGAGACCGTTTACCTTGCTCGAGACAACGTCGAAACCGCCGTGACCGATGCAGAGACAAAAAAAAAGGCCGCTACTTTCGTAACAGCCTTTTCGTTGGACCAAGCGTCCAAGTCAACGATTTGTGAAGCCTGCCATCGAGGCAGGCTTCGTGTATCAATTAGTTGCAACCGCAGCTAGGAGCAGCTTCGCATCCGCAGCTTGGAGCAGCTTCGCAGCAGCAATCAGACTTTTTGAACTTGCCAAAGAAGGACTTGATAGCAGCCACCTTCTTTGCATGATGAGCAGCCAATCGGTCCTTGAGGCTTGGCTTGCAGCAGGTTGGCTCAACTTCGCAACCACAACTTGGAGCTGCTTCGCAACCGCAGCTTGGTGCTGGAGCTGCTGTACAGCAAGGAGCTGGTGCTGGAGCTGGTGCTGGTGCTTCGCAGCATGGTGCTGGAGCTGGTTCACAGCAACTTGACTTCAATGAATGAAGCTTGGAAAGCAACCCCTTGAGGATTTGCTTGCGAGCTGGCTTGCAGCATGGGTCTGGTTCGCAGCTTGGAGCTGGTTCGCAGCATGGTGCTGGAGCTGGCTCGCAGCATGGAGCTGGTGCTGGTTCGCAGCAAGAGCTCTTCTTGTGGAAGAGGCCAGCGGAAGCAGACGAAGAAAAACTAACAGCAACGGCAACAACTGCCACGGAAGCGATTAAACGACGCATGGATCTATCTCCAAAATTAAAAACATGGTTACATTCCCCGCGCCCAACTCATTCTGGTTGCCTGACCATCCTGGCCTTCATCCAGCCGCCAACCTAGTTGATGGCGTAGACGCGAACTCTACCCCTAGAGATCCATCCTGAATAGGAAAAAGCAAACTGATTGACAAAAATTACCCAATACTACCTTGGTATCCGGGGTGAGATTTAACGGCTGAGAGGGTTATAATGTCTAAGCTGCGTCGACAACCCACTCAAACTTCATCCATCTCCCCAATGTTTATTATTGACGAATTGCAATGGCGTGGACTTATCCACCAGTGCACGGACCTCGAATCGGTAACAAAAATTCTTGCGAACCCAACCTTTGTTTATGCAGGATTCGATCCCACGGCCGAATCGCTTCACGTGGGATCCTTGCTGCCGCTCATGATGTTGCGTCGTTTCCAGTTGGCTGGTCATCGACCGATTGCATTGGTGGGTGGGGCTACAGGCATGGTAGGTGATCCGAGCGGAAAAAGTGACGAGCGCAATCTTTTATCGAAAGAGGCGCTCGACAAGAATGTCGCAGGTATCAAAGCGCAGATGGCAAGGTTCCTCGACTTTACCGGCCCGAATGCCGCGATCCTAGTCAACAACTTTGATTGGATGCATAACTTCTCGTTCCTGGATTTTCTGCGCGACATCGGAAAGAACTTTCCTGTCAACGTAATGCTCAGCAAAGACTCCGTCAAAAGCCGCTTGGAACGTTCCGACAGCGGACTGAGTTACACCGAATTCAGCTACATGCTTCTTCAAGCGTATGATTTCGTGCACCTAGCGAAGAGTCATGACTGCAAAATTCAAATCGGTGGTAGCGATCAATGGGGTAATATTACCGCTGGCATCGATCTCGGGCGTCGTATGCTCGGCAAGAGTCTTTTCGGACTGACGAACCCGCTCCTCACGACCTCTGATGGTCGGAAAATGGGTAAGACGGAAAAAGGAGCGGTTTGGCTCTCGGCAGAACGAACGAGCCCGTATGAATTTTACCAGTATTTTATTAGCATCGATGATGCCGACGTTTTGATGACAGTTCGATTCCTTTCGGATATCGATCATGAAGAGTACAAATCGCTTGAAGCGCAGATGGCGACCGATCCGAGGGGAGTAAAAAAACGGTTGGCACAATCTGTTACCAAGATCGTTCATGGTGAAGCGGGGCTAGCAACCGCCGAACGTGCTTCGCAAATGTTGTTCGGTGGCGAAATCGATAAACTCGTGGATCGTGAGCTCTTGTCGATCTTCGCGGACGTCCCCAGCTGCTCCATGCCACGTCAGTCCCTCGATGCCGGAGTGAGCATGATCGATGCCATGGTGACCGCCGCCTTGGCAACAAGCAAAGGGGATGCGCGTCGAACGATCGAGAACGGCGGAGCTTATGTCAACAATCGAAAATGCGAGAGCATCGATCGAGTGTTAAAGCCTGAGGACTTGGCAAGCGAAAGTGTCATTGTGCTTCGCAGCGGAAAAAGAAAATACGCCCTCCTTCGATTCGAATAAGAAACGACTTCTTTCTATGAACATCTATTTTTGGCGTGCTGTGTGCGCGGTTGTTGTGTTGCTCTCCCTCGGGCATGCCAACGCGATAGAGAAACAACAAACAGAGAAACAACCGAACGTGCTTTTTATCGCGGTGGATGATCTGCGCAACGATCTTGGGGCTTTCGGCGTTCCACACGCAAAATCGCCGCAAATTGATGCCTTCGCTGCCACGGCACGCTTATTCGATCGTCACTATGTCCAGGTGCCCACGTGCGGCGCATCTCGTTGCGCCCTGATGCGAGGTCGATACCCAACGGTCGCATCGCAAGTCGGGAATGACGGAATCAAGCAAACACAAAACGAATGGGGGCAACAAAGCCTTCCCGCTGTGTTTCGCCAAAATGGCTACCGAACCTATTCGCTTGGTAAGATCACTCACTATCCCGGCGGCCTCACGGGCAAAGAATGGGCCGAGGGTGACGAGGAGTTGCCAGGTGCGTGGAATCGTGCGTGGATACCGAACGGGCCATGGAAAACACCTGTATCGATCATGCACGGTTATGCGAATGGCGTTGCGAGAAAACCAGGAAAGTCGCCTCCGCTCGAAGCGTTCGATGGTTCGGACGATTCGTATCCAGACGCATGGGTTGCAGCGGAAGCCATTCAAACGTTGAAAATGTTATCGGCCCAACAAGAGCCTTGGTTTTTTTGCGTCGGCTTCTTCAAGCCGCATTTACCATTTGCTGCACCGAAGCGATGGCACGATATCCATCGAAGTGTTATACCAGATCTGGTTGCTGAGGTGGCGGCCAAACCGTCATGGCCGTCGGGGTGGCACAACAGCGGCGAGTTTCGAGGAAACTACGGTCACGCACCAGGGCGAAACCCAGACTCGGATATTGACTACGCCAGAGAGATTCGTCAAGCGTATGCGGCATGCGTGAGTTACATGGACGAACAGGTTGGACGAGTCCTGTCAACATTGCGAGAACTCGATCGTGAAAAAGACACCATCGTTGTGCTGTGGAGTGACCACGGTTTCCTACTGGGAGAACACTCGATTTGGGGAAAGCACTGCCTTTACGAGAATGCGCTCCGATCGCCATTGATGATTCGTTATCCAGGTATGCGGCAGCCTGGCCAAACAAGCCATGCAACGGTTGAAACCGTAGACCTACTGCCGACGCTGGCCGATCTTTGTCATTTGCCAACTCCGAGTGAGCTTGACGGAAAGAGCTTAAGGCCACAATTGGAAGATCCTATCGCCGCATCGATCAAAGATGCACATGGTTTTTGGTCCGGCGGGCAACGAACCGTCCGAACGGATCGTTGGCGATTGATTGTTCAGCCAACGAAAGATGCGTCGACTCCACAGGTTGAGTTGTTCGATATGCAATCCGATATCAACGAAACAAAAAATGTCGCGAGCGAGCATCCTGTTACTGTGGCAGAGTTACTAGCGAAGATAAACCTGCTTCCTAATCCGAACAAAAAGCCAAAGTAATTGACTACCGAATCTTCTGGTCGGGCAACTCGGACTTGATCCCTTCATCGATAGGCATTTTGTCATTGGATTCGTTCAATCCGACCTCAGCCATCGCCTTGACGAGTTCGAGTTTCATCTCGCTGACGATACCCGCATATTTCGGGTTGGCGAACAGATTGTGGCGTTCTTCCGGATCGAATTCGATGTTGTAAAGCTCGCCAGGATGCCGATCGGCCGACCCGTCACCGTGTGGATAGCGGGTGAATTTCCAACTCTCGGTTCGGACGCTCCGCACATTAGGTGTGTACGGAAACTGTTTCTCGTAGTTGTAGTGATAGAGCCACCGTTTTCGCCACGAGCCATCTCCCTCTTGGACTAGTTTCTTCCAAGATCGGCCATGCACGCCGGGAAGTGAAGGTGCACCGCATAGTTCGAGCAAGCTTGGCGCGATGTCTATCGTGAGCACTTGCTGATCGATCACTTTGGGTTTATCGATAGGAGTCAGGCCAGGAAAACGCACCACTTGAACGATCCGTATGCTCGGCTCGTGCGACGTTCGCTTGTCAACCATCCCATGCTCGCCATTTAGAATACCATTGTCACTCATGAAGACGATGATCGTATTGTCCAACTCGCCTCGTTGTTGCAGCAGACGATACAACCGCCCGATGCTGTCATCCACCGAGAGCAGAGTTCCCCAATATGCCCGTGTCATCGCTTCAAAGTCTTTCACCGCTTCAGGTGAGTCGTCGGGGAACTTTTTGCGCCAATCGAAGAGAGGACCGTAGATACCGTGCCATGTGTAAAGTCGTTGCTTGATCCAGTTCGGTTTATCCTCAAGCATGAAAGCAGACTCGGGATAGGGTACGCGAACGTTCTCAAAGGACTTTTCGTATTTCGGTTCTGGAAAATAAAAACTGTGCGGCGCTTTGTGGCCGATGATCATGCACCACGGTTTGCCATCGCGTGGCCGATTGAGCCACTCCTCCGCCATATCCGTTACGACGGTGGTGTAGTATCCCTTGACGACTTCTCGTTTTGTTCCATTGATATTGAACTCGGTATCAAAATACTTGCCCTGCCCTTTGTGCGTTACGAACCAATTGAATCCTGGACGAGGTTCGTCGTTTTCTTCCCCCATGTGCCATTTGCCGAAATAGGCAGTGTCATAGCCCTGAGATTGTAAGACGATCGGAAAGCTCTTGAAGCCAGCAGGATACTCGGCAAAGTTGTTGGTGACGCCGTGGGCATGAGCATAGAGACCGCTAAGGATGCTGGCGCGGCTTGGGGAGCACAACGATGTGGTGCAGAAAGCGTTTCTAAAATAGACACCTTCTCGGCCGAGGCGATCCATGTTGGGCGTCTTGAGGTGTTTGCTTCCACCGAGGCCGATAGCGTCCCAGCGTTGATCGTCCGTGAGAACGAAAAGAACATTAGGTTTCTTGTCGGTAGCAAATATTGGTGAAACAATCGCCAGAAGCAGCAAAGCAACCGATGCGAACGGCTTGGGTAATAAAGTCATTAGGGTCATTTTAGGGAAGAATCGTCAACAACACGAACCTTGGCGTGCGTGGATAACTCATCATACACTCGAATTCGGTTTTCGAAACGTTCTCGCAAACTAATTGGGATCACCTCGCTCCTCGCCTTTGCCCATCCCACTCTCATTGATTTATTGGCCTGAGGTCTACCGTTGAGTTTGGTCACGTCCCGCGACTTCGGCGTCGAAGCCAGTCGTATCGAAAAGAGACGCTGACTTTAGGAAGAACATTCCAATGTTTCGCAGATGGTTCGCCGTGATTCGATTGGTTTGTTTTCGCGATTTCTCCATCGTTGGACGCCAGAGCTTCCACTGCGACTTCGCGAAATCAGTGGTCGACGAGATCAAATCAGAGAACCAAGGACCAGGTGTGTACACAGTGAAGAACGAAGGGTACTCGACAATGTCAGTTTCTGGGTACAGGCTCCGACTATCATTTGGTATCAAGGCAGGATCGATCGGAAGCTGGTCCAGGACACCCGAAACAGGGCTTCCTGTAGCCATCGCAAGATCGTTGTAGATCCGCTTGTGTGGGCTTGAGTAGAACAAACCTGTCGATGTGTGCGATTGCGATTTGAAGTACCAATGCTTAACGTTCCAATCTGTTGCCGTCCAGCAATCAATGACATTTCTATCGTACACCAACGGCAATTCAACGTGCGGTATTCTCATTTCATCGATCGGCAATCTCTCTACATCGCCGAGGTAGTTTGGTACATCCGACAAAAGGTCATGCTCTTTATCGGCGAGAATCGGTTCACTGTTTTCATTAGCAGTATTCTCATTAGCACTATTCTCAATAGCACTATTCTCAATAGCGCAGTGTCCTAGACTCTCAATAGCACAGTGTCCTAGACCGCAATGTCCGTAATCTGTCGAAGTGTTAGACGCAACCTTTGGCGTCGAGTCCCCCTCAAGAATCGGTGGTCGAGCTGGCTCCTCCCAAGCGCGATTGGATTCCGCTATCAAAGTGCCTTCAGTGATTACTTCACTCTTCGCTACTTCCTCGGACGCATCTAGGGTTTGTGATTGAACAACCGTGATCTCCTCAAGGTATGAATTGTCTTCCACAATGGAACAGGAATTGGCGATCGACGAGTACTTTGGATCCTTGGGCTCGCATTTTTGCCATTCGTTGCAGATCGGATCCATGCCTGTTTGCAACGAGTTGTATGCAGCTCGGTCATCCGGATGCAACTCTGCAACAACAAGCTGATTCGGCAAGCTATTGGAAACTGTCTCGTCCATCTCGATTGCTGAACCATTGGATTCATCTTCAAACCGATAGACGAAGATGTTTGCTTGAATTCCGACGGATGTTGGTTCGAGTTCTGTGGATTGTACCTGGCCAACGATATCCGCGAGCTTTAGCAGTGCACCATTCCATTGACTGATGACGGAATTTCGGGTCTTCGCGACCAGCCCGACCCAGGAAAAACCAGTACGGAACCCGAACAACAGTTCGTTGCTAATGCGTGGTACTCGATGATTGAGAAAAGCGTTCACGCGAGAGCGAGCATCGTGCAGCGCGGCAGCTCGCTCACACTCTTGAATCTCATGGATTTGATCCAGTCTTTCGGTTTCGATCGCTGCAAAAAGCGATTCCTGGCCTTGGTTTCGATGTAGTCCCAAGTGCGAATCTGAATCGAAGTCATTCAGAAAGCATGCGTGCGATAATGAATAGTGTCGCACTGCGGAATGACCATAACTGACATTTGCACCGGCGGCGAGGAGACCTGCTGCAATCAGGCCGCGCAAGACATTGCGAATGGGATGGGAACGCATTTTTGGACCTCGAAACAGTGTTGAATCGAGTGTCCACAATAGCTGACTCCGCACGGAAGCTGAGTCAGCCGTCCGTGGCCACGTCGAGTCATACAGCAAAGGATTATGTGCTTTGGGTAGGACCGCCAGACCAAAGATCCATTCTCAAGATCAGGCGAGTTGACACCTGAGTTATCGAAACTCCATCCCGAAAGCATGAAGGAAGAGTTTGCCCTCTACAACTTTCTTGCCTAACCATGCCGGATTACCCGACCCTCACGCATTGTGCAACATGTAACGATTGTTTTAAGATGCATGTGGGACACGCTTCCAGCTTGTCTTTTGAGCGACAATTACAACCGCTTCGCAAGCTTCCGAATCAATGACTACAATTCAATGACTACAATTCGCTCTGCCAAGAAAACTGACTTGATTGAACTCGCCACAAAGCGATCCCTAGCGTAATCCCCACGTAAGCGAGAAGTCCCAAGAGATGGACAATAGGAGGATGTTCCAAATTGAAAAAGGTCTTAATCGATTCTGTTTCCGTTAGTGTGATATCAAGATATTGAATCAACAGGGACCGCAATCGAAAACTAACGGTGAATTGACTAATTATCGCAGGAACCAAAGAAAGCAATGCTTCCACAATCAATGCAAACAAAAAGCCAGCCACCATGGCTCGACGTTGAATAAGTGTCCCGATAAGTACAAATGCCGCGCCATAGGTGAGCGCAGCTAGAACATTCAGCATGCAGGTGACAGCCCATATTCGCATCGTATACTCTCCTGTCATCCGGTAGATGGCAGGGACAAGACATGTAGCCGCCACGCACGTTGCGCTAATCGTCCACAATACTGCGACGACGTATTTCCCCAAAAGCACGGACCGTCTTCCGCCCGGTCGAACGACGGCATACACCCATGTTTGGCCTTCGAGCTCCGAATGGACAACTGGGGTTGCCCACAAAAGCAAACTAAGAACCGTGACAACCTGCGGCAACAAAATGAAGATTAAAGATGCGACTCCAAACGCCAAATCCCCTGGCGGCACATTTTCTTCCACTCTCCCTGGTAGACGTGATATGGCAACAGACAATAAAATTACGGGAAAAAATGTTAACGAAAACCATACCATGACTCGCCAAAAAGTCATTGAACGCAACGCTTCAAAACGCATAACTCCCCATGGCCCCCAAAGCCATTTCCGTTGCCTGACCTCTAACATCGCTGGTACCTCAATCCCGTGCCAAGATACGATCTCAGCCGCTCTGCTTTATTGTTCACTTCAATCCCAAACCACTCCGGTACGAGTATAATGCGAGCTTTAACTCTCACCTATTCAATCCGTAAGGAATCAAATATGTTGACTCGACTATTTGGAGCGCTGGCGATCGCGGTTGCCCCATCGTTCACGATCATTGCACAAGAGGCGGCCCCAAAGCTAACTGGCTTTCGATGGAAAATTGAAATGTTGGCGCTGGACGCAAACGAAGGTTGTGCCATCGGCGATCTAAATGGAGACGGGAAAAACGATGTCATCGCAGGACGAAATTGGTACGCAGCCCCTGACTTCAAGCCGCGACCTATTCGGACCATCGAAGATTGGAACGGCTATGTCGAATCCAACGGCGATTTCATCATGGACATGAATTCAGACGGCCGTCCAGATGTTGTCGCTGGCTCCTTTCTTCCAACGCAAGTTTACTGGTACGAAAATCCTGGTTCCGAAGGTTGGCGTCTCGGCCAAACTTGGAAGAAGCATCTGTTGGTAGATACCGGTGCAAGCCAAAACGAAGCCCAACTGATGGCAGATATCGATGGCGATGGAAAACCAGAATGGGTAGTCAACAGTTGGAACAAAAAGAACCCGACGGTCATTTGGCGATTTACCAAACGACAACCGACCAAGGAGAATCCGGCTGTCTATCAATTGGAAAAGGCAGTCGTCGGCGCGGAAGGAAACCAACACGGACTCGGTGTCGGTGACATCAATAACGATGGTCGAATCGATGTGCTGATCGGATCAGGTTGGTTCGAACAACCAGCATCAGATGCTTGGACGAAGCCATGGAAGTATCATGCCGACTGGAATATCCAGGGTAGTATCCCGATGATTGTGAAAGATGTGGATGGAGATGGACTGAACGATATGCTACTCGGCGCTGGACATGACTTCGGCCTTTATTGGTGGAAACGAAAGCAAACGAAACAAGACGAGGCACTAGCTTTTGAAGAAATCGTGATCGACAAATCCTTTTCACAGCCCCACGCGCTAGCGTTGGTCGATCTCGATGGCGACGGGGTTGATGAACTCGTGTCAGGCAAAAGATACTTCGCGCACAACGGTGGGGATCCTGGTGGAAAAGACATGCCTGAAATCAATGCCTATCGCTGGACCGGTTCAGGCTTTACGAAATCAGTTATCGAACAAGGGCATGTAGGGGTCGGTTTGCAAATCGCTGTTGGTGATTTGAATCAAGACAAACGAAACGACATAGCCGTCGCAGGCAAAAGTGGTACGTTCATTTTGATCAATCAGCCTGCAGAAAAGTAACTCTAAATAGGGAACGCCGACCAAATCCAAATGCAGAAGAGGGCTCTGCCACGCCCTTTCCCCATGACTATCGAAGGCATGTGATCAAAGACCGCATGGAACAGAGCGGAATGCGTTGGAGAGGGAAGAACGCTCAATCGATGCGGCACATGCGGTGCATTGAGACGAGCGAGCTATGGGACTACGGGATGTAACCACAGAGCAACATAGAATATGTAGTCTTGCCAAATACTTAAAAACAAGAAAGAACTACTCGGATTCATTCCTACCAATGGCAGCATGACGAACCGATTAGCCGGTCACACCCGTTTGCGGTGAAGCGGTATCTGGCAAAACTTCGCAGAAGAACCGCAGCCAGTTGCCATAAAACACAGCCTGAATGTCGCCGTCCGAGAAGCCTCGGCGCTGCATGATCTCAACCATCTTTTGCAAATCACGATAGCGACGCAAATCGATGGGCGTTTGCTCATTACCATAGCCGCCGTCGAGATCGGAACCGATGCCGATATGTCGTATCGATCCGCCTATGTTGCGAACGTATTCAATCTGGTCTACGGCTCGTTCCAGCGACTCTTTCGGCGGTGTTACGCCACGCACATAGCCTTCCTGCAACATGATCACATCCATCGAAACGCCGAGGACTCCGTCGCGCTCGATGATCAAACGAATCTGCTCGTCGCTAAACTGACGTTGCCAATTGCAGATGCCACGCGCGTTCTGATGGCTGGCGTGAACTCGCCCTCGAAAGTGCTCCGCTACTTGCCAAAACGCAACATCCGAGAGATGCGTCATATCAATCGTAATCCCGAGCGAATCGCAGTTAGCCAACAATTGCAGCGCATCCAATGACAGCCCAACCTCGCTACGCGTACCGCCTCCATACCGATTTGTGCCGTAGTGAGTCAGGCCCAGCGCTCGCAGCCCATGATCGTAAAACTCGAACACCGTGTCCGGCGTTAGCAATGGGTCAGCTCCCTCCATCGTCAACAGATATCCCAATGGTGTTCCCACAGGATCCGATTCGTAGGCTTGGATGTGAGACACCAGTTCGCTTTTGGTGCGAATCAACTTCATTACCCCGGATCGTTCCATGGCTCGATAATACGCCAGATGCGCATGCGCCATGGCATAGCACGTTTGCGGGCTTGTCCAACCAAACGAATGGTTGATCGGTTGCTCCAACCTCGCCAACATCGTGGTCAAGCAGATAGCTAACCCGGATGCCTTCAGTTCTGGAAAACTCAGCGTATTGGTCTTCCTTCCCAACTCCGTCATCTCCAAGGTGATTTCTTGAGCTCGGATATCATCGACCGTTTGTCGTAAGTCACGATTAAGGTCTACGCCGTTGAGAGCGAGATCTAAATGGGCATCAAACAACATCATGATTGGATTGGTTCCTCCATCAATGAATTTGTCGTGGCTACGTAAGCGGATGAACAACCAGTCCGGATACTAGCTTCGGATAGAAATAGGTACTCTTCGCGGGCATTCGTTCTTGATTCAATGAGACGGATTGAATGTGTTCGATGGTTGCCGGCATCACCATGGCTGCAAGCTGATAATCCAGACCTCCGTCAAGATTTCCGCTCAGCCCGTCGATGACCTCGCGCACCGAATTTACATAAGTCGGCTTTGGCATCTCCGCCAGCCCCAATAAGTCATCGAATACCAATCGATGCAGGACGGCGACACCCAACTCTTGCCATTCAGCGGAATACTGTTGTGATAGAATTGCCATGCGGTCTGCGGCCTCTTGTTTGGCAGAGATTCGTGTCCATTGATTGGATGCCTTGGAGTAGATCGCCATGATCAACTGTTCATCCAACCGAGCCATTTCCGCCCAAACAGCACCTGTGCTTTCTGGTCCCTCGCCGACCAACTCGCAATCAAAAAAAGGAGATAGCTTGGCGTGCAATTGTTCCGTTGTCATGGCTGGCACTTGATGAAGGAGCCGATGGGTTGGCAACACGATCAACCCTGGATCACTCATACTTACCAACATGGTTAGCACGAAGTTTGCGGGGTGGGACGGATGCAATGGAGATCGGGCGCTCAATTCGTCACGATAATTGCAAGCGGTTTCATAACGATGGTGACCATCCGCAACGAACATTTCGCGGTCTGCCATGAGCGCCATGACTTGCTGGATCGTCTTTACATCCGAAACTGGCCACATGCGGTGAAGTACGTTTAGATGATCAGTCGCTTCTAGTCCGTGAACTCCAGCCGTTTTTCGCTCCAAAACTTCCTGGATTTCATTATCCTCGTCCGGATAGAGTCCGAAAATTTGTGATAGATTTGCTTGCGTAGCTCGGGTCAATCTCAACCTATCGTCCTTGGCTTTGGCATGAGTATCCTCATGCGGATAAATCTTTCCTTCGCCAAATCGCTCAAGCTTAACTCTGGCCATAAAGCCACGTCGCACGCGCATTCGACCTGCGAGCTCAAATTCTTGGTGGTAAACATAAATCGCGGGATCGGGCTCCATTTGCAGGACCCCTTCGCTTTTCCACGATCGATAGATCTTCGCCGCTCGTTGATAAACTTCGTTTTCGTCGGCGTCGTTTGGCTCACGTCGATTCAATTCCAGCCGAAGGAAATTGAACGGCGAAAGTCCGTAAAGTCGCTCCTGTAGTTCGGAGTCGACCACATCGTACGGGGGTGCAATACAGTCGGAGAGCGCCCCGACCTGCGCCAAATTGTATCGAAGACCGCGAAAAGCCTGAATTTCTGGCATTTTTAAACTATGGTTTCGATCTGGCTAAGCATAAAAAAAGCCCGGAAAGTCCGGGCTCGGAATGTCTAAACTACCCCGCTAGGACTCGAACCTAGAATAAATGAACCAAAATCACTTGTGTTGCCAATTACACCACGGGGCAGTCTTCTCGAGCTACGCTCGATTCAATGGAGGAAGTTTATACACTCTCAGTTCGCTTGACAACCTTAGTTTTCGAACAGTTTTACTCTACTTTGGAAGTAACGATTCGAAGCATTTCCTTCTCTCGTTTGGCCAGCAATTGGCCTTGCCACGGCAGAATGAGTCGATAGAGACCAAAACTTGCCGCACTCATCGCAATACCTACAAACACTTCCCATGGGATCCACGCGACCGACGGCAGGAAGGAGTTGGTCAAATAGTAAACTCCGATGGGAATCATCGCGACCATCAAGATGAATGGCAGAATCATCGACAAAAAAACATTGATGATGACCGTCGTAAAGTCAAAGTGCTTTGGCTGAATGCTTCCGGCTGCTAGCGGAAACGGGGTCAAAATGGCCATCAAATTCATGACCAAAAAGTAGGGCGGCAACATAGTCACGGTCGTCAACATCGCGAGACTTGTCGACCGTAATGACACTCCATAAAGTACGGCGAACCCAACAATACAAAACGTGGATAGAAAACCCAACAACGGTGCGAACGCCAGATTGCGTCCGAGCAAAATTCGTGTGCGGTCCATGCTAGAAAGGACGAATACGCGAAAACCACTGCGGTCATAAGCAAACATGTTGCCTGCAACACCCGATGCAACCAATAGAAAAAATGTTGAGAATCCACAAATGATGGCCAGCTTGAGATACTCGTTGGATGTCGACATACGCTCCCGGAAGACCATCAACAGAATGAGTGGCAAAATCATCGGCAACAACATGAACATCTTGATCTCTGGTGCTCGCTTCATCGTCGCCCAAGTCATTCCAACTATTGCAGACGTTTCTTCGGATATCCATGGAAAGCTTATTTCGCAAAGGCGAGACTCTTTTTGCACTCGAACAGCTTTCGCTTTTGGAGAGGCGATCCTTTTCTTGGCCTCTTCTCCTCGCCAATAGCGGAGTGATGCTCGATGGCTTAGCCTTAGTGCTTGGACTCCACTCAGAAACATGATCACAGAAAAGAACATGGGTACTGGATTCCAAATAGAACCTGCACTCCACGACTGAATCGCTCCTGCTGGCCATAAAGGTGGAAAAGCAATGTTGGCGATCGAAGCAATCGACTTCAAGCGTTCAAACATCGCTTCCCTTCGCTCTTGCTTTTTCTTCGCCCGCATCGCTGCTGCGTTTTTTGCATCAATCGAAGCATCGTTTGCATCCGCCGATTTGACTTCGGCATCCGTCGGAGTCACAGCCGCGGTTCCTTCGACTCCGGATGTTTGTTCCGGTGGAGTTACCACATCCGCTTTGGTTGTTAAGGCATCGCTGTCGCTTTTGGCGGCAGGTATTTGGGGCTCGCCCCGAGATTCACTTTCTGTTTCGTTTGGCGTTCCGTCTGGAGTTGACTCCACTTTCTCATCGCTGGGGGGCGGGCTCGCGTCTTTCGGGGTAACCGGTGGGGTTGACTCGAGCCGCGTGCTCTGCGAACTCCATTGAATGAGCTGAACAGGCAATTGTGTTACCAAAATGATCGCAATCGGGATCATCACGATGATGGTTTGCCGTTTGCGAGGATTCGCCATCAAGCCTGCAATCCAACCTTGCAACCAGTAAGTGATCGCTGTCATCGCAAACAAGAAAGCGAACATCGGAAAGAAGAAGAGAATTGCCTTGGGACCAACCGAGAAAAGCGAACCTATCACCAACCCTAGGAATCCACCTGCCGCCATCAAGAAAACCGTCGAGCCTAGCGAGCTTAAGTAGTTCACCACAAACGCTTGACCTGGAGAAACAGGGAGGTGCAGAATTCGATCGAGTGATATCGGGTCTCCTCGTTGGGCTTCATTCAATACGTGAATGGTCCAGCTCAACAAAGCAACCAGGGCCGCAATATCCCAGAGAAGATAATTGTTATCGAGTCCAATCAATCGAGGCACGAAAACGCCAGCCAAGAAACCACACCCCCAGACGCTTATCGTCGACATGACGACGAAGAAGATACCGAGTACCGCAAATGCCTGTGCGATCTTCGAACTATGTGTCACTTGATTATGACGAATTCGATAACGCAACCAAACAAACAGTAGAGATGGCCAAATATACCTTTGATACAAGGAGTTCATCGGTTCTCTAACCACTCGAGTTTTGATGTGCTCATCGTATCTGCGCCTGCCATCGCCAAAAATCGTGATTCCAAAGATCCTTCTGCCAAGATATCACTCATGGACGATTGCAGCACGAGTTTTCCGTGCATGATGATGCCGACATGAGTACATAGCTTCTGGACAATCTCCATCACGTGCGATGTGATAAAGATCGTGGATCCCTTGGCAACGAAGTTGGTCAGAAGTTCTCGAATGGTTACCGCAGCGACGGCATCTACTCCCTCAAAAGGTTCGTCCAGGAATAGCAGTTTGGGGTTGGGCAGAAGAGCCGCAGCAAGCGAAAGCTTCTTGCGCATCCCGTGCGAATACTCGAGCGTCAGTTTCTTCGTTTCATTTTGAAGTGACAACAATTGGAGTAGCTCTTCGCTACGTTGTCGGATGGTATCCATCGATAGCCCGTGAATCCGGCCTACAAACGTCAAATACTCTTTTGCCGTAAGATTATCGAACAAGGCCAAGTTCTCAGGAATGACACCGATGTAACGCTTCGCTTCGAGGCTCTGTTGCATGTCGAGCATGTCGAATCCGAGCACCCGAACGGAACCGCTGGTGGGAGCCAACAGCCCGGTAAGCATCTTGATCGTTGTTGATTTTCCGGCGCCATTATGGCCCAAAAAGCCGTACAAGATCCCCTTCTCCACACGTAAATCGACAGCGTTGACTGCGATTTTGTCGCCGAACGCCCGCGTTAGCTGTTTCGTTTCGATGGCTGGTTCAGCCGATGGTTCCATGGAATTCATGGCACCTATTCGAATCTATCGACCAAATATTGGCAATTCCCGACAGATTTACTGACGGCAAATGTGGGACAAGCTTCCAGCTTGTCGGGTTTCCAGCTTGTCTGCATTAAGTTGGTTGGAAAAACGTCATGATCTTCGAAAGTGAATCCGGGACGGCATACATGGCCACTACCAAGATCGCGATCGAAGCGATCCAAAGGAAGACGTCCGAAACGATGCTCGGCCGTAAACACGTGGAAAGCTTGGTGTACCGAAAATAGAGCGTTGCAAAGGCCATCATCGGCAACGTCGCCGCTTGCGCCATCCCTCCGAGTCTTACCATCAACTGCGGATCTCGTTGCACTACATAAAACCCCAATGCTGTGATAGGGAAGAGCACACAAAACAACTTGAGCAACCTCGACTTGAGCAAGGGGGTTGGTATTGCAATAGCTCCGACGATCGACATGAAATCAACCACCATCCTGCTATTGGCTGCGCAGGCAAGATAGAGCGTCTTAAACAATACGGCTCCAGCACCGATCAAGAACAGCACTTGAGTCCAATCGCCGAATGGGCCTTTGTACATTTCAGACAATGCATTGATCATAGCCGAGCCTTTGGGGACTAAACCTTGTGGATGCAACACGGCGGCTCCCATGGTGTAAAAAGCCACGGTCGAGAGCGTGAACACAACCATGCTGATCCAAGCATCTAGATGCATAACACGAATCCAACCTTTGGCTCTATTCTCCCAAGCGAGCGATCCATCGTTGGGGCCAACGAACTTGGCGTAACCTTTTTCGATACACCAATATGGATAATAGAACAACTCCGTTGCACCCACGCCGGTGATTCCGAAAACCGCGAACGCTTGCGCAACTCCTTTCGATGGGATCTGGAACTTCAATCCGTCGATAATGCTCGAAAGATTGGGAGCGTAGCTGGTGAACAAAAGAGCAATCGTCGCGATGACGGTCACCAATGTCACTCCAACGACAATGAACGTGGTCAGACTCTCGATACGTCGATAGGTGCCACCATAAATCAAAAGAACCGTCGCAGCACAAGTCATCATAGCCCACGGCAACTCAGGTCTTGCTAACAAATACTCACCCAACCACGTGGATACGGAACTTGATTTGGACGCTACATTCTGCCCAAACGAAGGAAACGCGGAGTTGAGGCACTGCCCTACGCCACCTGTCATTCCACCTAGTTGAAATACCGTGCATAACAACATCCCAAGCCACCAATACAAAAGTGCGAGCCCCACCCAGCGATAACGCGAGATATTGCGCAATGCTTGCAACGTCGGCTGTCCAGAGGAGATGGCATATCGCCCAAGCTCGATCTGAACAAAGACTTTGATGACGCAGCTAAACAGGATGAGCCATAAGAAAACAAAACCATGTTCGGCACCGATAGCGGTAGTCAGCACCAACTCCCCAGAACCAACAATGGTCCCGGCCAAGATGATTCCTGGGCCAATCTGTCGAAGACATTTCCAAAGAGTTGTCGGTGGCTCTTGAATCCCCGACGAATCCACGCGTTGTTCGATGTTGTTGCTAGTATTCAAAGGGAGGAGGTTTCTTTGGAATCGGAAGGAGAGGATGCAATGAATTCGTTACACGGTCTATAATCGTGCTACGCTTTTTCCATAAGACATCATAACACAATCCAAACTCCTTACTTTGCGGACCATTCGCTCTCGGAACGAACGAGCCTGCCCGCTCCGCTCCAACGGTGCCACGCATTGCGATTCCACGTTGGCATCTGCTCAGACTACCGCAAATCTAGACTGGATTCACGCAGTGCGTCATTTATCAAGGATTCGATGCTCTTGCCAGAGAATTTTTCGAGTGGATGCCCCCGCCAACGAATGCGACCGTCGGGACCAATGAGGATGGCTTCTGGCACGTCGCCGGTGATGCCGAATTCTCGAATCGCAACAGCTTCAAGATCCTTCGTCCCATTCGTGCTGACCCAGTAGTGTTCAAGGTTCCTCCAGCGATAAGTAAGGACTTTTAACTTAGCTTCCTTGCGGCTCCGTGCTATGGTGACAGGTAGGATGACCACTCGGTTCTTCCACTCTGGACTATGTTTTGCTGCCATAGCATTGAGATTGTTCATGGGCTCAGGACGACCGGCGCTCCAAGTTGCCCAGAATTCTAGAAGAACAACCTTACCGCGAAACTGACTCAAATTGATTTCGTGCTCGGTTGCCAGATTTGTCAGTACTACGTCCGGTACCAGATCTCCTGCAGCAGGAATCAGAGAGAATTCAAACACCTCGGTCGTACCCTGCGTCTTAAAGCCAATCGATCCCAGACTCTTGCCTTCACACGAAACCGTGTACGCGACGCTTGACGACCAAGTCAAAGGCGCTTTGTCTGTGATGCCGGACAACACGATGTCACCCGAAGCGGGTACCGGGCCGTCGAATACTAGCTGCGAGCCATAATGTCCGTCGAAGTAATGCACTTGAATGTTGCGTCCTGCCGCTGGCCTTCCATCTGCTGTTTTGATTTGCAGAACTGCGGTCCGAGAACCATGAAAAGCATCAGGCTGATAAGGAACTGAACGAAAATCGATTCGCTTATGTTGGCCAGCTGCGAGCACCACCTCCCTTACTTCGAAGAATGTCCCTTGGTTAATCCCGGAGCCTGGCAACGGCTTGCTCTTGTCGATCGGTTGGGTACGAACACCGACATGGTAGTTGCCAGGAGCTAGATCGGTCACTGTCAGCTTAGGCGCAAGCGTGTCCCCGGCAGATGTGACAATCATTGAGATCAACATTGAATAGTCGTTTCCCTCTCGCTTCGGCATGATACTGAGTGTCGCGCTCTTGAAGGGGCCATTAGTAATCGCATGGTCGCCAGGCTCGAACGTCAACTCCATCGTTGCAGGTTTCGGTACTTCGATCTCAATGCGGTCGTTTTTCACGTCCGCCGTTGTGAACGAACCGGCTTCGAAGAATTGCAAAAAGTTAGGTGTGTGGATAGTTGTGTGGAATCGCGGTGTTTCGTCTGCGAGACGGAATTCAAATCGACCGTCGCCGATATCGCGCAGATTGAGAATATTGAAGTCCGCGACACGACCAGCCGGTCGATTGGCTGACAGACGCATCATCCGAACACTTTTTTGCATGTGGTCAAAGTAGGTTTCTGGCAACATCCCTTTGGGCCAAGTCATATCCGCAGGGAGACGGAAATGCAGTTGAATCGAGGCACCGCGACGCAGCGTGATCGTTGCCTCACCCTTTCTCAACTTGTCGCGTTGTTGCTCTCCGTCGAATCGAGCGAAGGTTGACGCGAATCCATCTGCTCGAACCAAGACTTCGGGCAATCCTGTGCGGTACGATAAACTTCGATCAAGAAAAACATCCCCATCTCGACCATCTTTCCATTTGCTCCAACCACCGTCTGCTGTATGAATCGTCGCTTGCATTTTCGAAACGGGCCTACCGTCTTCATCGATAACGCGAATGCGAATGTCCTCCAGCATTTCAGTTGACGTTGGACCTTTGGCTATCGTCTCAATTTCAACTTTTGGTAGTTCGCCCTGTTCAGGAACAGTAAACTCATCCCGCCCGAAAAAGTCAGAGGACTGACGTGATAGCAATGGCGTCGACGCGCGAATTGCGTAGAGCTCTGCATCGTATTTGCCCGGTGGTATTGGATCGGTTGTAAACTGTCCGTTGGATTCAATCGGAATGACTCCAAACGCGACGGTCCTCCTGATACGGCGGCCATTCATATCCCATACTTCGTCCGGACCTTTAGAACGTATTGTCAAGAATGCACACTTTAGCTCGACGTTTTCCAAGCCAAGAACCCGACCATGAAGCGGTCGTCCGATCTTTCGATCGAAGTTCACGTTGGATTGACTCCCAGACGTGACCTCAACTAACTTTCTATCCATGCCAATCAATGGCGTTGAAGAACGGTCAGTCTTCGACTTTTCATGGAACTGCACCGCGTATTGACCGGGAGGTAGTTGCTCAAAGATTTTTTCCCCCGGATTAACCAATGAGTAATTCGACGAATCAAATATCAAGATGTCACGCTTCCAAGTCAAGCCGTCAAAAGACAGAGACTCTATCGTCACAGGTAACTCGGGGGAGTTGTTAGGCAGTTCGCAATGTACGGCGAGTTTACCGGCGGCCGGCAGCTTCAACTCAATCATGTCCGCTTGCTTTAAGTCGCTTCGGGGAACCACCCAGAAAATGGGATCGTTGGCAATCACGGCAATGCGATCCGCCTCACCTTGTTCTCTCGTAATGCTGAATTCACCGTTCGCATTGGTTCGAGTTGACGGCAGATTTTGTCTGATACTTTCGTTATCAAACCACGTCTTCTTGCCCGCGTCCACGACAAGCCGCTCCTGACCCAACAACAAAATTTCGGCGTTCTCAACAGCCATGCCACGATGGTCTACTACGCGACCGGAAACCGTTGTACCTGCAGGCCACGCTAACGATTTCGGATCCGCCTTTGGGATGTCCGCGTTGACGGCTTCTTGAACGGGACTATCGATCACTGGCTCTGCAGAATTCACCGGAGCAAGTCCGAAGCGCATCAGCGGAATCAGGGAGGTACCACCCAAAACGAATACGAACGCCGCGAGCAGGATGAGCGACCTTCGATTCATCGAAATGGTTGCTGGCGGTCTATCAGAGATAAGATTCGAAACACGATACTCAAGACCATCCTCTTCTAGCAACGATGCAACGAGTGGTAGTCTGCTCCAACGATTGGACGACCATTCGGCAACCTTGACCAGTGAGCGAGCGAGAGTCAGCCCATCGCCCTCTCTCTGTACAACATAAGCATCACAGAGGCGTTCTCGAATATTATTGATGAGCTTATTGATCGCACGCAACATTGGATTCCACCAAAAGGCAACGGAAACCAACTGTTGTAGTAATGCTATTGAAGTGTCATGCCTGACAACATGAGCCGCTTCGTGGGACAAAACACAATCAAGCTCTTCATCGTCAAGTTCTGAAACCAACCCTTCGGGAATCAAGATGACTGGCCGCAAATATCCCATGGTTAGCGGCGTTGGCGCAAGGCTTGATTCGACCACCGATGTCGATATCTTCCATTCCAATCGCATCCGTTGTTCTGCGGCGCTCAAACGTCTACTTGTTGTCGTGCAGATGGATTGTCTTAGCCGACGCAGAATCAGAAAGCTGCGAACAAGCCGGTACAATAATGCTGTTGCGACAACGAGCCAAACGACGACGAACAAAGATACACTTAAGGTGAACGCGCCGCGCAATGCTGGCTGCGCTGTGACGGTAGCATTCGAAGCAACTTCCTCTACGTTTGGCCATCGACTCTCCGATTCTAAATCGTGATTTTGCATAACGTTCGCGGTCTTCAAACTCGATGATTTCTCCATCGGTATCGAAAAGACTTCAGTAGACTCTAGCCCCTGTGACTGAAGGCTTGCGGGATTTTCAGATGGTCGTGACACAACTGCGTTTACTATGGCTGTAGGGTTTGAGGGTTGGGAAATCAAAACAAACCCATAACCCATGCTGTTCAGAGCGATGATGGAAAGCGGGCTCACCGCCATCAAGAGAATCCCAATACATAGTATGCTGTGCCGAAGCGAATCTCGCTTTCGAACCAAGCGAGATGCTGCCAAAGCGACCATGCTGATTGCCAGCGATGCCACCACTAAGTTCAGCACAAGAATTCCCGTGTTTTTTGAGAGTAACAAGAACTGCATTTGCGAACTCCTATTATTTTTTTGGACTACGATTTCGTGTTTTGGAACCCAGTAGCTGCCGCAACTTGGCAATCTCTTCTGCGTTGAGCTTGCGCGAGCCCAGTAGACTCATCACAAGTTCGCTTGCGGAACCATCGAAGAACGTATCAACAAATTCCTCGGCAAGACCGCGGGTGGCTTGCTCTCGATCTTTGGCCGCAATGTAGCGAAACCCATCGGGTGTTTTCTCGCGTCGAAGCCAACCACGCTTCTCCAGGCGATCCACTTGATTGAGCACGGTCGTCCGTGTAATTCCTCGTAGCTCACCGATGGCCTGCCAAATCTCCGTTACTGTTGCTCCGCTTTTTGGTGTGTTCCAAATAGCTTGCAAAATTTCATGCTGAGCCGCAGTCAGCGTTCCTTCTGGATCCGTCATTCTTCATCCTCTTCCCAGGTTAACGACACGTGTCGTCATTGTAACGAAACGACACGTGTCGTCAAGACAGTTCTTGCGGCGCGTCGTCTAAAAACATCTGGCGCAAGACTGCAATACCTAGCTTGGAGTTCAGGACCATTCTGGCAAAGAAAGCCCGAGTCAACGACAAAATCAAACTCCGTGTGTCTTCCTAATCGACACTCTGCAGAGCCGCTGAGTGTACGTTTCTTCTGTGTTTCCTCGGCGAGGATACTGGTACAATCGAACTCGAGTATATTGGGTTTTGACCAGCAAACGGACGGTGGTTTCATGTTAGCGAAAATTGGGATTCGAGCCTGGATTGATTTTGCGTTTCGCAAGATCTTTGGCAAACCGGGAAATGAGATCTGCTTGATCAGTTTGCTCAATGCCATTCTCGATTTGCCACAAGCGATCGAGTCGGTGGAATTCATGAATCCCTTTTCTCACAAGGATTTTGAGGACGACAAACTCATCTGTGTCGATGTCAAGGCAACAGATCAATCGGGGCGGGTTTTCATTGTCGAGGTTCAGATTGTCGTTCATCCGAGCTTCGCGAAGCGTGCCGTATACTACGCTTGTAAAGGGTATTCCGACCAATTGCAGGCTGGGCAAGGGTACAGCAAACTGAAAGCGACGTATTCTGTGTGCTTGTTAATGCGCAAGCTGTGGGATGACGACAGGTTGCACCATCAGTTTCAATTAGTGGAGCGAGCGACAGGCAAAGTGTTGGAAGATTCTATTGAGATTCACATCGTAGAATTATCCAAGTACAATGGAACATTCGGGCTGGTGCCGCCTCGATCGAGCGTGTTGGAGCAATGGTGCTATTGGATCAAATACTCAGGCGAACATACGGCCGAAGAGTTACAAGCGCTTTTGCCAGGATTGGCATTTTTGCGAGCGACGAAGGAGCTTGGGGACATTCAAACGATAACGGAGGAGAAAGCCATGTACGATTCACGAGAAAAAGCGATCTTGGACTACGAATCCAATCTCATCGACGCCCGTGAAGAAGGGCGTGAAGAAGGGCGTGAAGAAGGGCGTGAAGAAGGACGCGAAGAAGGCGAAGCGATTGGGATAGAAAAAGGGAGGATTCAATTGCTTCGGGAGTTGCTTGGTGAGCCTGCGCTCAGCAATCAGGAATTGAACGAGATGTCGCTAGAGGGGCTTCAGGCAACGACGAAGAGTCTTCAATCTAAACTTCGCGAGAGAAACGCCTAGAGCGGTCAATTGATATTCATCCGAGGAAATTGCAACTAAGCAACTTGCCTGCGTAGAGCAGTAGCCAAAACCGGCTCACGAGCAATGGATCTACTCGCCATGACGGGCCGCTTCGTTCGTTGCCACCCACGAATGATACTTGCTAAGCCGTCGTGGAAACAAAGAAAGAAGCGGAGCGAGTAATCGAGCATCCCTTTGAGAGCGAAAACGGATAACGCCGCAATGGACGCCATCAGTACTTTGATTAGATGCCACCAATGCGTAATTGCTCGAAACGAACTTTGCATTCGGGATCGTGACCTTGGAGCATCAGAGATCCAGCTTCGGTTCGCAGCCCTTTGCGTGGGTTCGCATCTGCTTTGCGTGTATCTTCCCAATCGACGACCTGCACTCCCTGCACCCAAGTCGCCATTCTGGGGCCATGGGCGACGATCGTGATATGGGTTTTGGATCCTTCGTCAGAAAGCACTGCCCTGGCTGCTTGGCGACGGAAAATAGCTCCCGAGCCGGAATCGACGGGTTGCAACCGGTTCTCTTTGAAGCCATGATGCAACTGACATTCATAACCGTTCATGTCTTCGCCCGGAATGCAACGGAAGAACACGCCTGAGTTTACATTGGGTACCAATGTCTTGGCTGCAAATTGAACGAATCCATCTCCTAGCTTCGCTTTGCTCTCTACATGCCCTCGCCCGCCGACAATCGTTAGCGAACCATTCGCATCCCATGTGGCATCGACTTTAACGCCGGGCAAAAACGCATCGGGCTTGCCAGGGATCAACGTCTCGCCAATGGGGCGAATTCGAATGTTTCGGAAAGCGATTGGCCCCTCGCGAAATTGAAGCCCAATCCAACCAGACCTGAGATCCGTCGTATCGGCGTAATGCACGGTTTGTTTTCCATCCAACCAAGCTGAGGTTTTCGCTCCGTCGAGTAGCACTCGAAACGTATGCCATTCGTTCGCTTTCGGTGCAGCCACTTGTTCGGATACCTTTTGTCGGTAAACAAATGAGCCCGTTGGAAACGGGTTGTCCGTAGGAGCAATGTTCAACTCAAAGCAATCTTTGGCTGGATCCTTCGGCTTCAACGGCGTTCTCAAAAAAACGCCGCTATTGGTTTTCTCTGCCGCTTTGAATTCGATCGTGAGTTCATAGTTGCTGAACGGAACGGTCGTGCACAATAGACCATTTTCGCCCTCGTCCGCTTGCAATGCTCCGTCTTGCACGCGCCAATTGGCTTTACCAGCATCCTTCCATCCGAGCATCGTTTGGCCGTCAAACAAACGAATCCATCCTTGCTCGAGCTCAGCGTCCGACAATCGGGCTGCAAGTAGTTCCTCTAGCTTGAATGATTCCTGTGCATTCGTATTGGACGCCATGTTCAAAGCGCATAGGCCACTCAGCAATGCAGGGAACAATCTCATGATTCGCATATTTCTAACCGTACTTCAAAGGAGGGAGGATGAGTTGTAAGCTCGTGAGTTTCCCATTCTAACTCAATCGTATTCGAAAGGGCTAGCGAATCGGCAATCGGCCAATGCCAAGGGGATGTTTGACGAGAGTCGCTCAAAATCTTTTGATTCAATCGTACACTCACAGGCATGTGTGCGGATTCAATAACGAGCTCTACACTTTTGGCTGCTGCGAGCCCTTCTGAGCGTCGAAATGTTCTACGGGCAATGATTCTCTCTTCGGTTCGCTCGAAACTCCAGCCTATATGGGAACGCAGATAGATTCGATGCGGCTCGCTCACACTGGGTTCACTCACGCCGGGTTCACTCACACTCAGTCTCAAGTTCAGAAAATTTCGGATAGTTACCTGGTAGATCTTCCGCGTACCATTTATCCAGGACGTTCTTCCATTCGTTCAGATTTTTTACTCGGGCAAACTCGGTTCGCACTTCGATGCCGTTCGGATGGAGCTGTGAATACTTGATTCCGAACTTTCGCATCGGGACACCCGCTCGTTCATGACCATAAAGTTGTTCTGCTAAACGGAAGTGTTCTAAAATGATCTCTCGCTGTTCAAAGAGACTCGGCGGAGGTGGAAGTGGTCGTCCCTCGAAAATCTCGCGAGCTTGGGCGAAGATCCAGGGGTTGCCGATGCAGCCTCGCGCAACCGTGACCCCGTCGACGCCCGTCTCTTGCATCATTCGCAAACAATCCATCGCGCTGAACAAGTCGCCGCTCCCGAGTATTGTCTTCGTGCCGACATGTTTTTTGACATCGGTCAAAAACTGCCAACGGCTCGGACCGATATATCGTTGCTCGACCGTTCTGCCGTGGACGGTGATCGCAGAGATGCCATAGTTGAACGCACCATCCAGAATCTCAAAGAAACGGTCGCGACTCTCTGGAGTATCATCGATCCCTCGTCGCATCTTGATCGAGACTGGAATATGACTCGGAACAATATCCCGCGTTCGTTGCACAATCTCCAATGCCACTGCGGGTTGGCTCAAATGAAAGCCACCGCGACATCGTCCAAGCACCTTGCGTACAGGGCACCCGAAATTGATGTCGATCACTGCAAAGCCCGCTTCGACGAGTTTCTGTGCCCCTAATGCGAACTGCTCAGGCTCCGCGCCCATCAACTGACCGGCAACAGGATGCTCTTCGGGGGTATTGTAAAGAAAGTGCTGCGTCCGTTTACGATCTTTCAGGCCGACTAAGAATTGATCGAGCATCACTTCGCATAGCGAATACGATGCACCCATCCGTCGTGCGATCACGCGCATCGCCCAATCGCTATAACCGCTCAAGGCCGCTTGGACGACTGGAAATCCTACATGAACGTTTCCGATGTTCAGCGATCGGTACAGAGGCTCAGCAGCGTCGGATGATGTCTGGGATATTGTGTTGGTGTCGAGTGTTTGCATCACAAGATCATCGCATTAGAAGCATGTTTTGGCAAACGGTGGGTACCGATTGCTCGTCTGGTAATGCGTACACAGGAAGCCGTTGACCAACGAGCATCGCAGCTGCATCGTCTGCTCCATCCATTGTGTGTTGATTCACAATGACGGATACAGAAAAACCTTGCTTTCGCAACAGTGCGAGTGAAAGCGCCGCCTCTTCGTCGACTGTTTGTAGTATCACCAGAATTGCCAATTGGCGAGGCAATCGACTTTGCGTTTCACTGAGCAACTGACAAAGGTTTAGACCGTCGGTTCGCTCCAGTCGTGCAAGCGTGCGATGAATTTCGGAAAACTTTTCCGGTCCAACACCGGCGTCGATGATCAAGGGCTTGAGCCGATCATTCTTTTCTTCCTTTTGAACCGAGAGTCGAATCGCATCTCGATTGGAATAATCTGAAGCTAACTCTTCTTGACGGAAACGGTCTGCAGCATCACGGCCATTGCTGATCAAACCGAACGGTTGATTCATCAAGTACAGTGTATGAATGATCGACGCTGCCGCCGTTACTGCCAGATCGGTTCGCATCGGTTCATTACGATCCGGATTCGAATCGCGGTGCATGTCCAAGACGAGCATTGCTCCTTGCAAACAAGTCGGCTGAAAGACTCTTGAATGCAATACACCCGTTCTCGCTGTGGCTTTCCAATGAATTCGATTCAATGGGTCGCCTGGTCGATACGCTCGAATGCCAACCATTTGAGTCGGATCATCCAGCGTTCGTTCATTGGCTCGAAGCTCGCCCATCGGCCTGCGTGTCGTAACATTCACGCCTTCGAGCGGAATCAGTTTTGGCAACACGAGCAAAAAGTTGGTCTCCGATACGATGCGATGCTGTCGGTGCAACCCCAGCAAGTCTCCAGTCTCTAGCAATGTTGGGCCAAGGCGGAAGTATCCGCGTCGTCGCGGAATCAATTTGTAAGCCAACATAGCCAGTTGACCGGGTCGAAAGAAATAGAGCTTGGCCGCAGATCCAACCAACTCGAGTGCACGATTCGGTCGCGAGATCGCTCGCTTAGGCAACGTGTCTTCCAACAACAACCACGGAATAAAAAACTTAGTTTTGTTGACTAGCTTGAGTCCGACATTAACAGATTCTCCGATGTTCGTCTCGTTTGTTGAGACGGTTCTCTCCACTTCAATGCTCGAAGCCCACTTCTCCGAAAAGTACCTGGCAAAGTGAAAGACAACCAGCAACGTGCACGCCCCTAAAGCGAACCAGTTGGAACCTGTCACGATTCCGATCAACAGAATGATCGCGATGAGGGGAATCAAAAACATACGATCGCTATCCCGGATCGCTTCTCAAGAACACACTCATCCCGAAGATTTCCTCGAACAGGTCACCTGATTGCCTGACCGTTAGTTGTTCCAAGGAAACATCTTCGATTCCGTGCGTTGTGATGATGAGCCTGTCGTCGTCTCGGTGGCATCGGATGTTGCCGATACGCTGCGATCTCGATTCATCCAACGCAATCGCGAGTCTTAGTATGGCGGCAAGTTTGGCTACCGCGACGCGGTCGCTGCGATCCAATGTCGCGTAGCCTTCGTGATCTGGTTGCGGAGATGATCGACGATGGTAGCGAACGATCAAAGAAACGAGCAGCAGATCCTTGACCGACAAGCCAAAGAGCTCGCTGTTGCGAATAATGTACATCGCATGCTTATGATGACTTCTCGCGTTTACGAAAAGGCCCACTTCATGCAGGAGAGCCGCGAGATAAAGGATCAACTCCATTCGTTGGTCCAATTGATGCTCGGCAGCCAAATCGGAAAACAACTTGCGAGAGAGAGTCGCGACATGCCGGGCGTGCGTCTCGTCAAATGCCAGTTTTCGACCCAGATTGATCGCCGATCGAATAATCTGATTGCGAAACTCTGCCGTCCAAGCATCGCGGACAGCTAAATCGCTCAGCAGTCCATCACGCAAATTCGTCTCTGCGACATGCAGCACGGGCAATTGGAATTCTCTCGCCAAATAAATGTAGCTAAGCAATGCTGGCCACAACGTTTCCGCGTCTGCGTAGCTGACTCCAAATCGAGCGACCAAGTCTTCTTCTCGCAATCCACCGATCATGCGTGCAAAGTCCGTCAAGTCGGCCAGTGACACGCTTCTCAAATCGCGACCTAGATGGGTCGAGTTCAAGTTGTTGGCTGCGAGTCGCATGTCACCACCCAATGCGACCATTTGGACTAGTTTATCTGAATCTACATGTTCAAAAATCTGATGAACAAAGCGGTGCACCTGGGATTCGATGATCGTCCGCTGCTTAGCCATTGAAGTATTGAGCCGATCTACTTGTTCAAGCATTCGGAGCGACCCCAGGCGGTAGGTATTGGAAAACAAAACGTTTCCACCGCGGACGACCAGCACTTCGGTACTACCGCTACCCACTTCGACCACAATCGTTTTGACAGAAGATAGCGAGGGGGTCCCCTGCAGGAGTGGCTGGACCCCCATGTACGTTATGCGGTTCACTTCCGCTTCGTCGAGAGATTCCACTTCGAAACCGGTCGCGATAAACATTCGGTCGACAAACGCAAGTCGATTGCTAGCCTCGCGCACGGCACTCGTTGCCACAATTCGCATTTGTTCCGGGCGAGTGATGCCATACTCCTGCATCAATCGACGACAACTGCGCAATACGATGGCGCATTCCTCAATACTCTTTCGACTAATCCGCTGAGTCGAGAAAGTATCGTGACCGAGCGAGACTACTTGCGATACTTCCTCGAGGATTCGAACCGACGATCGGGAATCGATTTCAGCGATCGCCATCCGGACACTGGTCGCTCCAATGTCAACGACCGCGACCGTTCGAGTTTGAGGGTGCGTGGTAGATGCAGCAGGCCGTTGCGTTGAATCGGTCGACATGGAAATCCGTCTATAAAGTCGTGCAAAAGTTTACTCTTTGATGATAACCTGGACTCGCGATTGAAGCACTCCCAGCCAAGTGAATCGCTCAAAATTAGGGGAGTCCACAAAAAAAGGCCCCGATGAAATCGGAGCCTTTGTGGAGAACATATGTAGAACCAACCAAGTCGTTATTGCATTGCCAGCTTTGCATCAGCAGCGTCGTCAAAGTTAAAGGTCAATTCGAGATTGTCACCGCCAATCAATCGAATCACCTTTTCCTTGGTAACTCCTGCAACCGTCACTTGAATTTTGTAGTCGTCCCACGATTCGCCGTCACGGAGTTGTTTGGTACGGAAAACCCGAGCCGAACCAGAATTCTTAGTAACATTGTTCGCCAAGATGACCGACGCATCTTCCGGTACGTTCAGTGTCAATACGGTTTCGGTCGGTTCATCGTTCGACTGCATGTCAAAGTTGATTTCTTCGCCGTTGCCGCTGTTCAGCACGACCGTCTTCGTTTTGTGGACTTCATTTCCATTGGCATCGGCCAAGACGGCCTTTAGTTCGAATCGATAGCTCTCTCCCTCGTTTAAGTTTCGGCTAACGAAATGCCTCGAAGCACCTGTTGATGTTGTTGCGTTCCCGTTGACAAACATCTTGGCCTCTTCGGGCAAATTCACCACGAGATGAATCTCGCGGGGATCTACCGACTTGGAAGTGGATACTTTATTCGCGTTTCGCGATACCCCAGAAGCATTGCTGCTCAAAGGCACGGAGCTATCCATGATCACTCCGTCGTAAGAACCATAATTGTGAATGGAACCGGATGAGCCTCCCGAATAAGTCGGGGTATAGCTGCCTGAGGATCCTCCACCGGACGAACCGCCACCTGAGGATCCATGGCTGTAGGAGTGCAAATAACTGCCACCGGACGAACCTCCGCCAGATGAACCGCTACTCAAATAACTTCCGCCCGAAGAACCACCGGACGAACCATAGCTTGAGGAATAGAGAACTCCGGAGCTTCCACCCGAGCTACCGTAGCTTCGTGCAGCAGCGCGCGCGGCCATTCGGTTGTGGATTCCTTCGTGAATGTGGTTGTGCAACCGTCGAAGCGGGCCAACATATCCGCCTGAGGAGCCACCGTAACTGGCCACTCCGCTCGATCCATAACCTGCGGTGTATCCGCCGCTAGAACCATAGCCCGCTGCGTATCCGCCACTCGAGCCGTAGCCAGAAGAGCCACCGCTCGAGCCGTACCCACCATACGAGCCACCGGAACCATACCCAGCGCTAACCAGCCCGGCGAACGCTGCGAAACTCGCAACAACGGCAGCACCGGACAACCATCGAACCAATTTATTTCTCATGAAGCTCCTCCAAGATCCTCGTGTATCGTCGCGACATCCCGCAACTTCCTATACCCTGAGAATAGCCGGAAAGGACGGTAGTTCAAGAAGGCTGGGTAAGATTTGACGCCTGCGGAGGCTGCAAAAACCCACCAATACTCACAATCTGCCGAAAATCTGATCCAGGATGTCACGATCGCTCTCCGACTCGGCTGCAATCAACGCCTCCAACGCTTCCTCTACCTCCCGCAGAATTTGCGAATCCATGGCCAAATCCATCGATCTTGCATAGCTGCCCAATCGACTGATACCGTCTACCGCCGAATGCGATGGAGCCGAATGCAATGGAGTGCCCGAGTCCGCTTCGAGATCAATCGAGGATCCTATATTCATGGCGATCCTGGTGTATCCCGTCTCTGCCATCGCCCCGAGGGCAATTCCAGGCAGAATGGGGGCTGGGGTCATGGCCGTTGGTTGATCGGAGTCGGGTTCAAGCGAGTTCGTTCGAATTGCATTGAGGTTTGTCGATGCTCCGTTGGCAAATAGTTCGGTTCGCTCAAAGCCTCTCGCGACGCTGCTTCTACCCGTGCCTTCCATGCCAACGAAATCGACTCCCGATGTTAGCCGTCCTCCAATTGGTGCATAAACCAACGCTCGATCGACTCCGCCTGCATTGGCGTACGCTTCGACATTTTCAAAGCCGCGTGCAAACGTAGAAAAGCCGGAGCCCACGAGGGAGGTCACTTCGCCGCTGGTACTAAACAGATCGTTACCAACGGAGTCATACAACTGGGCCCGGTCCACTCCACCTGTGTTGGCATATGCGAAGACCCGTTCGAAACCTGACAGATAGTTAAAGTACCCCTGGCCGCTCATGCTCGTGAATTGCGGTCGCACACTGAGGGTGTCATTTCCAATAGAGTCGTATACGAACGCTTGATCATCTCCTCCCTGCAATGCATGAATGAAGATGCGATTGACTTGTTCCACTGAGAATGCGTAGCCCACGCCGGTGAGTTCGGCTCTATTGGGCCAAATGCTCAGTCTATCGTCCGTCGCACCATCGAAGAGATAGGCTCGGTCTGGACCACCACCTCCGACAAACTGGACGTTTTCAACATTGTTGACTCGTACCGAAAGCAATTCGTTGTTCAACTCAACTTGGTTGGGACGCAAATCAATTCGATCAGCAAGGGTGGAGCCAACAATTCGAATCGAGTCGTTGTTTTGCACCCCGTCGATAACGACATTACGAATGGAGTTGTTGTTCCATTGATGGGTGGCACCATCGACGTCGACTCGAATTCCTGCACTCAAATCTATGGCAATTTGATTCGCGCCGGATGTGCCGAGAATCGTGAGCGTATCTCCTTGAATGGACGCAAAGGAAGGGACTTGCTTGGTACCGGAGGAGGATGCTGCAAAGCTCCAATCCAGTTTGTATTGACCAATCGATTGGCCATCGGAGATTCGCAATCCTATCGACTCTCCCGCATTGACTTGAATCGAACCTAGACCGTTGGAAAGACTGACCAGTGATTCCTGGCCATTGCGAATCAAATGAACCGTTTCCTTTTCCAAATGCGTACTGTCTAACTGGAATCGTAATTCACCATTTTGTGTGGGGTTCAATCGATAAACATCTCGATCCGACAACGAATTGATCCAGCCGTTCGTTGCACCACTAGATTGGACATTGAGCAGGGACGCATCCGCAAACGAATCGCCGACGTTATCTCGAGGCAGAATAGACTCAATGGCTCGATCCAGATCCAAGCTTCGGTAGGCTTGATTGGTTATCGTGTCAAATACACTATTGGCGGTATTACGGAGCGTATCGTAGATCGACTGCGATGTAATGTTCTCAATGCCCGCGAGTTCCATGGCTTCACGGATTAGCACCGTAGCGCCTGCTACATAGGGGGCGGCCATACTCGTACCGCTCGCGTTGGCCCAATCGTTCGGGTTGCCGTCGCGACCGAAGAAATAGTCAGGCACCGTGCTTTCGATACCTCGTCCAGGGGCAGCGATTACACGGGAGTCGCGTTGACTGAAGTCGCTTAGTTGATTGTTGCTGTCGATACTCGCTACAGGAATAACGAACGGGCTTGCAGCCGGGTAAGCTAACCCGGGAGTTTTATGTTGTTGAAAGGAGTTACCTGCGGACGCAACCACAACAATGCCAGCTTGATTCAATTGAGCGAGTTCGTCTTCGAGCGTTGCCCAAACAGGAATCGTGCTTGAATTCCAACTCGATCCCAAGGAGAGATTCACGGTCGTGATTGGATTGGCAAAAGTATTGCGATTGTCATAAACCCAACGCAGTGCTGATTCAGTCCAAGCTAACTCTCCTTTGCCAATATCGTTGAATACTCGCAAAGCGACCAAGTCGACATTGGGAGCAACGCCGAAATGCACACCATCGTTTGCACCCACGATTCCTGCAACGTGAGTCCCGTGAAAACCAGCTGGCGCATCGTCGTAAGGGCGATTATCGTTCTCGGCAAAATCCCACCCACCGACTACGCGATAACCTGCACCATACCCGCGTCCTAACGCCACATGATCGAATGCAATGCCACTATCGATGATCGCTACAGTCTGTCCTTTACCATCCAAACCGAATTGAGAATTCACTCCATTCCAGCCCGTTTGCTGGTGAGCTTCGGCAAGATGCGAATCGATGCTGGGCAATGCCACTGGATTGTCATTCCATGGCGATTGGAACTCGGGAAATTCTATTGTCGGAATGGTTTGTGGTTCGAGCGGGCCCATCCCCAGGGGATGCCAAGGCATAGAGGAAAGCGCAAGGCGTTGCTCGCACCGCTCCAATTTGCCGACATGATTCCATAAATCGACAGACGGTGCGTTACCGGCTGGCGCGGACGACACAAATCGTTTGAAATACGGGAACATATCTGATGAATATAAAAAATGTGGGTTTGCATAGATTAACAAGCGTAGAAACCTAGGTCGGAATCACTGGACCTGTGAAGAGCCGATGGCGAAACCTCCTAAAGCGCCTGATCTTCGCTAGCAATGCCGGCACAGGTGGCAAAATCGGCAAGCTGGCGCGACTCTAAGGTCGCGGAATCTGCCTATTCAATAAGTACAGTCGGAACAACCGATAGGTTAGCTGGACGGTTGGAGACAGTCGTCCCAGTTGTGCGGAGTCACTCTCGTTAGCAAGGAAGCTAGCCGAGTGGAACACCTCAGCACTCCTGTGCTTAGCCGCGATGGTGTAACGGGTTTCGCAAGGATGCGATTCTTGACATCAACGCGGCTTCACTAATTCTGTTCTCGGCGCTTCGCCTTTTCGCAACCGCTTCCACTACCGAGGAAATCATGGCTCGCCTGAGTTGGATTCAACGTCTCTATTGGCGTTATCTTTCCAAGCCAGCGTGTGAACGTACCCTGTTTCTGTACGTTTTGGAGAACCCGATTGCTTCGATCCTAGAGATCGGAATCGGAGCAGGCGATCGAGCGCGTCGATTGATTCCTCTCTGTACGAAAGCTTCGGACGTGAGCTACATTCGATACGCAGGAGTGGATCGATTCGAGTCCGCTCCAGCAGGAACGCCGCACCTCAATCTAAAACAAGCGCATCGCATGCTGGCTGAATTAGGTGTCAAGGCGCACCTCATTCCTGGGGAAACCAAATCAGCGCTTACGCGTGTTGCACACTCGGTACTTCCTAGCGATCTGATCATCATCGATGGTGAATGGAATTTGCAATCCGAGTCGGGTGAAGCGATCCGCGATTGGTTGCCTCGGCTGTGTCATGGCAATTCAGCCATCTTTGCAACATCGGTGCAGGGCGGTGTTCTGGAGTCGATACCTGTACCGTCGAATGCCGTTGCGTCACAGGATCTTCGTAGGGCTGCTTAATTACCCAAAAGTTTTCCATCATCGAATTCTGATCTCTTACCGTATGTCACCTTTATTTGCAATAGAAGCGAATAAATGAAGGCTTGAAGTCTGCGAATTGAGGTTGACAGTCTGAGACAACGAAGCGAACCTAGAGGGCGATCTAGATCGATTGTTGTTTACAGGTTAGATAAACTGGCAGGATGCTCGTTTTCTTTAGCACGAAGCTTTTCTCGACTAAAAGTGAACGGAGTGTAGTGATGCAAAGGTTTGCATTTCGAATGATCAGTGTTGCGATGCTTTTAGCAGTATTTTCTGCCGCGAGTGTTTCGGCATGTGATACCTGTGTTGCGCAGCAGAAAGCTGCGAGACAGGCCGCAGATGGTCGCATGCGACACGTCGGTGGCTCTATGGGTACGGGTCGCTATGAGGGCGTAGGATTCTCGACGGTCTCTGCGGACGATGCGATTCGCAAGTGTTGCTACTGGGGACAGCGATCCCCGGTTGGCATTGGAGTCGCACGCGGTGCAAACGGTTGGTACGCAACCGTTTTGTATCGTTAGTCGTTGCCATTTTTTTGATTTGATCCGAGGTTTGGATTCCTTGCAGTCGATGCCTCGACAAAACTAGGCTGCACGATAAAGCGACTGGATGTAGAGCGATTGGGTCACTACCGGTCGCTCATACGATCCGCGAAAGGGGCGTCTTTGAAAGATTTATTCGCAACGCTAGCCGATTTGATTCACATCAACAGCGTCAACGCATTTTATGACGGCGGACCTGGCGAAGCGGAGGTAGCTTGCTACGTCGAAAATTTCTTTCAGAAACGTGGAATCGAAACTTCGCGACAAAATGTTTTGGATGCGAGCGAATCCGCCGAGGCGCGACAAAACATCATCGCTCGCCTGCCTGGAGTCGATTCGAGTCGGACCGTGCTGCTCGAAGCTCATATGGATACGGTCTCTGTCCAAGGAATGTCGATACCGCCCTTCGAGCCCAACGTCCGTGAGGGACGCGTGTATGGCCGTGGTTCCTGTGATACTAAAGCGGGATTGGCCGCGATGATGCATGCAGTGGCCGCCATTCATGCGAGCGGCGAGAAACCACCCTGCAATGTGGTACTGGCTGCCGTTGTCGACGAAGAGTACTCTTTCCTTGGCGTCAAGAAACTGTGCGAAAATTTGGTTGCGGACGCTGCCATCGTCGCGGAGCCGACTGAGTTGCGAGTCGCGATTGCGAGTAAAGGAGTTTTGCGATGGCGCATCATTACGACTGGGAAATCCGCCCATAGCTCGAAAGCCCACTTGGGAGTGAATGCCATCTACCCCATGGCTCGAATCGCATTAGCGATCGAACAGGACCATGTCGCTCTCTCGCATAGCGACGATCCAATGCTAGGGCCTGCCAGTTGCAATGTTGGAGTTATCTCGGGGGGCGTTCAAGTCAACTTTGTTCCCGACAGTTGCACGATGGAAATCGATCGCAGATTACTCCCGCAGGAGACCGTCACTGACGTATGGAATCACTACGAACAATTGCTTGAAGGGGTACGTAAAACGGTGCCAGGCATGAATGTTCGAATGGAGCAACCCATGCTAGTAGACGAAGCGTGGGGTGTCGATCCCTCGAGCGCGATCGTTCGAGTCGCTGGCTCCGTATTATCAAATCTAGGGCTAAACGCGGAACCTATTGGAGTACCTTTCGGGAGTGATGCCAGCAAACTAGGACGAAAGGGAATTCCAACAATTATTTTTGGACCGGGGAGCATCGACCAAGCGCATAGTGCAGTCGAGTATATTGAGTTAAAGCAAGTAGTTCAGGCTTTCGAATTTTATCGAGGCTGTATATTGGCATTTTGATAGGTGACGCGATGATCTCGAGACGTGACTTTCTGCAGACCACCGCATTGGGTGGATTGGCCGTCGGTTCCTTGCATGGGGCGGGCCCTTGGGTTGCGACTGATTGGATCGATGCGCACGTGCATGTCTGGACACCAGACACGCAGAAGTATCCGATCGCATCTTCCTTTCAAGTAGCCGACATGGCTCCTGCAAGCTTTACTCCCGAAGAGTTGTTTGCATTTTGCAGGCCCGAGGGAGTAACCAAAATCGTTCTCATTCAAATGAATTTCTATGGATTCGACAACCAGTACATGTTGGACTGCTTGGAGAAACATCCGGGTGTGTTTGCCGGTGTCGCTGTCATCGACGAGACCAAGTCAGATGTTGTAACCACGATGAAAAAGATGGACCAAAAGGGAGTCCGAGGCTTTCGCATTTACGCGGATCGTCAAAAGGCAAATGGCTGGAAAGATTCGGTAGGCATAAAACAAATGTGGAGTCATGCAGCAGATTCTGGACAGAGTATGTGCTTGCTTGCCAACCCCGATGCATTGCCATTAGTGATCGCCATGTGCGAGCGTTTTCCCAAGACACGAGTAGTCGTCGATCATTTTGCAAGAATTGGTGTGTCAGGTGCGATCAACCGCACGGACCTGGACAATCTCTGTCGGTTATCAAAGTTTGAGAATGTGTTCGTGAAGACGAGCGCTTTTTATGCATTGGGAAAGAAGCAATCGCCATACACGGACCTCGGCGCGATGATTCAACGCTTGGTCGGCGAGTTTGGAGCCAGCCGCTTGATGTGGGCATCCGATTGTCCCTATCAAGTGGTCGAGGGTCACAAGTACGCGGACTCTATTGGACTCGTACGAGACCGGCTCGGCTTCTTGACGCAAGAGGACAAGCAATGGATGCTTCGACGCACAGCACAGAGAGTTTTCTTTTAGCTGGATTGCCCTTTACGGATCAGTAAAGGCCTATGACTTAAACTCAACTCAATGCGTGAGCGAGGGACGTACAATCCCACAGAACCCCTCGCTTACACGTCGGGTTGGGATAAAAGCAACAAGCCCTCAGGCTTCTGCAGTCGGTCCCTTGACATAGGGTATATCCATTAAATCAGCAGCCTCTCGGTAGAGGGCAGGGGAGTCCTTATGTCTCAGATCTGACCGGATGCTGGCGGTGAAGAGGAACGAATCGTTCTTGCTAAGGTCGCTAACTGATTCATGTTATCACAGTGCGACGAGTACGTAAGCTTTCGGCGAAGTCCTTCGTGCAACGCGTGCCCACCAATTACAAGCAATATTCCTTTCGGCAGTTGCTTGGCGAAATGATCGCAATCGACGATGAATTGCGATTCGTCCCTTACATGAGAGATGCTTAACCAAAAGATCTTTGGCATATGCTTCCTCGCAGCGGAAAGCATACTGGAAAAGGGAAGATCGCATCCCAAGTTTTCAGATCGCCAGCCGTTCTCTCGAAAGACCAGATCGATTAGCTGCGTTGGCATTTGATACTGATCTCCCGCTGCAGTTCCACCCATTGCCAATGGTGCCGCACCGGTCGGTTCGGGGAGAAGGCGTCGAAGCTCGTGCACCAGTCGCATGCAAATCTCGCAACCCCTTCTTTCTTGATATATCTCGAGTTCGCCACATTGCCATAAGTGCCCGATCGACGCAAACGTTGGCGCCAAAAGATCATCTGCTACAGAGACGACGCTTCCTGTCGATGCGTACCATTGGCTGATAACACGTCTGGCATCTGGTTCATTGCCAGAAACAACAGATCGTTCAAAACGTTCTCGAAGTGCAGCCTGCTCAGCAAGGTTGATCGGCGCAATCTCGACACCCTCCGCGCTCGGCAGCTTGGAATTCAAGGCCAGGCCTATGGCTTTTGGGTCCAGTACCCGGCGATTCGTGGACTCCAGAAACTCCATGAGATTCTCAAGGGGGATCCTGCGGTGGCCGCCGAGCGTTCGGTCCGTTCGTATAACGCCACGGTCGCACCATCTTTTTACAGAGGATTCGCTGACCTGAAGAGCTGTTGCAACCTGTTTGGGGGTAAAGCTGTCTTCCACAAAACGTCCAAATCGTCCAGTTGGTAATAAAACGTTCAATTGCACCGCTGTCGACAGTATAGGCATCACTTCTTTCCTGGATTCAGTTTTTTCCTCAAAATTGGCAAATTTCCTTGGAAAACAAAAGCTAGATTCTTTCTGAGTTTTCGATTTAGCAACCCTTGCTTCCAGGAAGTTCGACTTGTATAACAGTTCTCGTGAACGATTTGAACGATTCGAATGGTCGTTGACCGATAAAACGTTCAGGCAATTCGTAATCCATTACAGGAACAGGTTGGTCATGACAACAAAATGCCCCCCAGCAATAAAAAAGACGGCGAACCGCAAGAAGTCCGTAACAAGCAAAGAAACTTCTAAGAAATTAGCGCGTACTTTTCGACGTGCAGCAGTCGAAAGCTCCTTTGTCCAATTTATCCAAGCCACAAGCCCCTGCGTGAAGGACTCCGCAGAACTGAACGCTCATGCGAAGAAACTTCTGTCCACCGAATTAGAGTTCATCGCGAGCCCAAGCTTTTCTGAGCCTGGTGCTGAGGCCGAAATTCTGGGCGATATCCTTCTTGGAACGGGCTGCGAAGAAGCAGGAGGAAAGACTGCGAAGACACCTGACCTCCCCTCCCATTTGGCAAGACTTTGCGAAACAAAGTTACTGACTCCGAATGAGGAGAAAGCTCTTTTCGCACGGATGAACTTTCTTCGATTCCGTGCCAACCAACTGAAGTCAAAGATCGATCTTGAGAGCCCAGATGAATGGCTACTCCGACGTATCGACGGTTTGCTACACGCAGCCGATTGGCATCGAGATTGCTTGGTGAAGTCCAATATGCGATTGGTCATTTCGATCGTGAAGAAATTCGTTAACGCGAACAATGTATTCGACGATTTGCTGAGCGATGGTATCGTTGCCTTGATCAAGGCTGTCGAGAAGTTTGATGTTGGACTTGGTTTTCGATTCAGCACCTATGCGACTCAGGTCGTGCGACGCAACACGTATCGCAAGGTGATGGAAAAGCAAAAAGAGCGTCAACGAAACATTGCGAGCATTCACGAGTCGGGGATGGACTTCACCGAGGATCAAAAGAACTCCTCGATGAGCGAGGGAAGATGGAACGATCTGAGATCGAAACTTTCCTTCATGCTGGATCATCTCGATCGTCGAGAGAAGCTCATCATACGTGCACGTTTTTCACTGGGTGGTCATCGCAAAGTGCAAACGTTGCAGAAACTTGCGGATGTCCTTGGTGTATCCAAGGAGCGAATCCGACAATTGGAGAAGCGCGCTTTGGACAAGCTCCGAGGGATGACATCCGTCGCGCCGCTCCCAGAAATGGAAGACTAGGTTGTTTGAGTACTCTACGATTGTACCAGTCTCGCAGCAGACTCTCTTTGATTATCACGCCCGACCGGGCGCGATAGATAGACTGATACCACCTTGGGAATCCGTGAGGATGCTTCAGCGTGGGGGCTCTTTGGCGGTTGGCACACGGGTTTCGATTCAAAATAAAATCGGCCCCGTACCAGTGCGATGGAACGCGGAGCACACGATCTTTGATCCTCCGTCCCATTTCCAGGACATCCAGCTCTCTGGACCATTCTCGAAGTGGGTTCACGACCATTTGTTTGACGCGATAGACGATCGACACTCGAAGCTGACTGATCGTGTCGATTTTCGTTCGAAATTTCCAGGGCCATTGGATTGGCTAACGGCTGGTTTCATTCGATCGAAAGTGGAATCCATGTTCCGTTATCGTCATCAAACGACCGAACAGGATTTGAAGCTTTACAATTCACTTCAAGGGTTGCGAGGCGGGAGCAAAGAAGGGTCGACCATTGCTGTAACGGGTGCAACCGGAATGATTGGTCGCAGGCTTTGCGCGCTGGCGAGCGTCTTGGGATTTCGAGTCATCCGCGTTCAAAGGACTGCATCGAAATCGACTCAGTCCACAAGCGAACTCCCCCTCGAATCTGTTGTGTTCGACGCGAAGCATGGATTTGATAACCCGAAAATTCTCGATGGGATCGATGCTGTTATTCATTTGGCTGGGTTCGGGATCGCAACCCGTCGATGGTCAGCGGATACGAAAGAGCTGATACGTTCGAGTCGCGTTGAAGGAACAAGGCATTTAGTCGAGCATCTGCTTCGTCTGGAAAATCCACCTCGCGCTTTGGTGGCTGCTTCTGGTGTTGGACTTTATGGAGACTGCGATGACGCGGTTTGCAATGAAGATCACAAAGCCGGGACAGGTTTCTTGCCAGAGCTTGCCCAGCAATGGGAATCGGAAACGTTTCGATATGCGAACAAAGGGCGGCGAGCAGTGGTCGGCAGGCTAGGCATGGTACTGCATCCTTTGGAGGGGGCCCTATCCAAAATGCTACCTCTGTTCCAATTTGGATTGGGTGGCATTGTTGGTTCAGGAAAGCAGTATTGGAGTTGGATTCATGTGGATGATGCCGCTTCGGCGTTCTTGCATTTGGCGATAAATCCAGAGTCTACCGGTCCATACAACTTGGTTGCACCCGAGTCGTTAACCAATCGCGACTTTACCAAAACATTGGGAAGTGTGTTGAAACGCCCAACGATTCTTCCTGCTCCCAAGGCCCCAATTCGGCTGTTGATCGGTGAGATGGCGGACCCATTACTCTTTGCAAGCACGCGAGCTCTGCCAAAACGATTGCTCGCGGAAGGTTTTGCTTTTCGCGCCCCGACTCTTCGAGAAGCCCTGAATCAATTACTCGGCGTCGCCTAGAACCTAGATCAATTCAGTTCGAAAGTCATCGGTTTGCCAGCTCGCAACACCTCAATTGGAATTTGCTTCACGGTGTGGCGTTGATCGAGAAGGAATCGGATGATATCGACTTCGCGCATGAAGTTCTTTTTGCCGAGCACGCTAACAACCACATCGTCTTTTTGAAGGCCTGCTAGCTTTGCGCGGTTGTGCGGGGAGTATTGGCCGACGTGCCCGATTCTCAATGCCGTGGCTTCATCAGCGATGCCGAGGTTTTGCCGTTCGCTTTTGTCGATTTCCTTTAAGACCATGCCACCCAACACCAGTCTTCGAAGCTCCCAGCTAGAGGCACGCCAAGAGATATCCCCCAAGGCTTTCCAGTCGTCTGGCAAACTCAATGAAACGGTCATCGGTTTACCATCGCGGAGAAGCGATACTGGAATTGCGATGTCAGTGTTAGGTTTCAGATTTAGCACCCATTGCAGGTCTGCAATGCTGATAATCGGTTGGTCATCGAATCGTACAATCCGATCGCCGGCTTTCAATCCAGCGCGATGTGCTATCGAATCCTCGGCTACTTCTTTTACTGTCGCACAGGTGTTCACGTCGAATATCAGTCCTAGGATTTTTGGATGCGGGTAGGGGAACAACAAATCCATAGGGATAGATTCCATTTCGCTCTCGCTCCATGCGAACGACTTTTGAGCTTCCCCCACTTGATGGCAATGGATGCAGTTCTTGATCGTGACGTTCGCTAGATCAAAACTCGCGGGAAACCGTTCAAGCGTGGGATACTTCTCGGGTGATCCGACCGGAATGTGCTTCAGGTTAGACGATTGCTTTTTTGCGAGCGAGTCGCGAACGGAGTCGAAATTCGCATGCCATTCGAGAACTTGTTTCATGGCTGCTCCAAGGCCAGCAATCGAAACGTCGTCTTCCCATTCGGTTTGGTGGGATCTGGTTCCGAATCGCCCCAGCAACGTACCGTCTGGATGAAAGAACATTACCGAAAACGATTGATCAAAGTCGAATTGGTACCGATTCAGGTCGATGCCGTTGGTGGAGATTTGTCGGACACGAACGAATTTACGCATCGACTCGACTACCGAATCGTTCTGTTCCAACAGATCGTCATCCAGTTTGACACATTCGACGCATGGTATGCATCGAAAGACGACCATCAACGGCTTGTTCGTTCGAAGAGCTTCTGCGAAACCAGCATCTAAATCGTTGTAGTGCCAAAGTCCAGATTTCGAAACTCGGAGCCGGTCGTTTCGAACCTTCTCTTCGCGGGACTGTCCAAAAGCATTTGCCCCCAATGAAAACAGAGAGGTAACAATAAAGATCACGGCACAGACATTAGTACGACTCATGCTGAGTTCCTTTGGAAAGCTTTTCGGAAGAACGACCCTTGCATGAGTATAGCGATCACTGGGCTTTTACTGTGCCGATCCGAGTCTATTCTGCGGATCATCGTTGAGAAAAAGAGAAGTCTGCGGGTTTTAGGAATTTTTGCGATACTCAACATCCCTGGGATTTGCCAGAATACTTTAAATCGGTGGGTCCGGAGAATCGATACTACCGATACAGATTCACACGATTTGCTGGACAAGCGAATTGCAGAACTGCCCTGTCCTGACGTGGGTATCCTTTCAAGTGATGAGCATCCTCAGGAATGTTCACAACCTAATTGTTCACTTTCTAAATGACTACAGAAGCGACTTTGAATAAGCCTGTTAAGCCTGTACAAGGGATCACCGTACGATTGGTTGGTGACTCAGGCGACGGTATGCAACTTTTGGGCACGCAATTAACAAACACATCTGCCTTGCTCGGGAATGACGTTGCAACGTTCCCGGATTTTCCGGCCGAGATTCGGGCTCCGCGCGGTACGCGTGCGGGCGTGTCTGGATTTCAAGTGCAGTTCGCTTCACACGAGGTGCATACACCTGGTGACACGTTGGATGCATTGGTGGCCATGAATCCAGCGGCACTCGTAACAAACTTGGCGGATCTGCCCAAAGGCGGGTTGCTGATCGTCAACGAAGATAGTTTCGAAGACAAAGATCTAAAGCTGGCTAAGCTCAAGACGAGTCCACTCGAAGAGCCGGCGATGGAAAACTATCGATTGATCAAAGTGCCGATGACTCGCCTCACGAAAGAGGCCGTCGCGGAGTTTGGGCTAAGTGTCAAAGAAGCGGACCGTTGCAAAAACTTCTTTGCCATGGGACTGGTCTATTGGTTGTACGGTCGCAACATGGATGCTACGTTGCGATTCATTCATGGCAAGTTCGGTGACGGGAAGTCCGTCATTGCACAAGCGAATGAAAAAGCCCTTCGCTCTGGCTGGGCCTTTGGCGAAACCATCGAAGGGATCGGTCATTCGTATAGCATTGAACCTGCAAAGCTACCGCCTGGTACCTATCGAAATATTATGGGCAATCAAGCCATGGCTTGGGGCCTCATGACTGCCGCCCAACGTTCTGGCAAGGAGATGTTCTACGGAACGTATCCGATTACGCCTGCCAGCGATATTCTTCATGAGCTTGCAAAGTTCAAGAATTTCGGCGTTTGCACCTTCCAGGCAGAAGACGAAATCGCTGCGGTTTGCTCCGCGATTGGTGCAGCCTATGGCGGCAAAATGGCGGTCACGACGTCGAGTGGTCCAGGCATCGCGCTAAAAGCAGAAGCGATGGGCCTAGCATTGATGCTAGAGCTTCCAATGCTGGTAATCGATGTTCAACGTGGCGGCCCTAGCACGGGGCTACCTACAAAAACGGAACAAGCGGACTTGTTGCAAGTCATGTTTGGACGGAACGGTGAGGCTCCATTGCCAGTCTTGGCCGCACAAAGCCCTGGCGATTGTTTTGAAATCGTTCAGGAAGCATGGATGTTGGCCACGAAGTTGATGTTGCCCGTCATTGTGTTATCCGACGGGTACATTGCAAACGGTGCAGAGCCATGGCCGATCCCTGATGTTTCGAAATTGGCTCCGATACCCGTCAATCATCCCGAACACAACAATAATCCCGATGGGCCATTCAAGCCTTACATGCGTGATGAACTTCTCGCTCGCCCGTGGGCAATCCCTGGGACAGAGGGACTGATGCATCGTGTCGGCGGTTTGGAAAAAGAAGACGGCACCGGCAACATCAGCTACGACCCGGACAACCACCAAAAGATGGTGAACATTCGTGCACAAAAGGTCGCGAATGCAGCCAAGCTTTTACCTCCGCAACAAGTTATTGGACCGCAAAGTGGCGATCTGTTAGTGATCTCGTGGGGTGGCACCTACGGCGCTTGCTTGACCGCAGTTCAACAAGCACAAGCGGAAGGTCGCAGTGTCTCATTGGCTCATATTCGGTACATGAACCCATTCCCAAGCAATCTAGGGGAGATCATCTCGCGATTCGAAAACGTCCTCATCCCAGAATTGAACATGGGGCAATTGAGACTGTTGATTCGCAGCCGATATTTGGTTGACGCCGTTGGTTTCAACAAAGTCAAAGGCAAACCATTTACGGTCCGAGAACTTGTGGAAAAGATCCATGAGCATAGCAAGAGCCCTTCGCGGTCTCCAGCGAGAGCCTAAGGCATCACTGGACCGCCAATCTTAAAGCGACCCAATGCTGCGGTCGCTTCTTCAAAGCAACTTCCGATTCAACAACATAAATCAAAGACCATGAGTATTGCACTACCTGTACTGAAAGCAGACGACTTCACCAGCGACCAGGATGTTCGATGGTGCCCTGGATGCGGAGATTATTCGATCCTCGCGCAAATGAAAAAGGTGCTTCCTGAAATCGGTGTTCCACCGGAGAAGACCGTTTTCATTTCAGGGATCGGATGCAGCAGTCGTTTCCCATACTATGTGAATACGTACGGGGTTCACTCCATCCACGGGCGCGCTCCTGCGGTCGCCACAGGGCTCAAATTGACTCGTCCTGATTTGAGCGTATGGGTTATCACGGGTGACGGCGACGCGTTGAGTATCGGAGGAAACCACTTCATTCATTTGCTTCGCCGCAACGTCGATTTGAACATCGTATTGTTCAACAATCGAATCTATGGATTGACCAAGGGACAGTTTTCACCGACGAGCGTCGAAGGACAAGTGACCAAGAGCACACCGATGGGGGTTGTCGACCACCCTCTCAATCCAATCAGTGTAGCGGTTGGGGCCGAAGCGACCTTTATCGCAAGATCGGTCGATAGCAACGTCAAGCATTTGGCCTACACTTTGAAGCGAGCTGCTGCCCACAAAGGCACGTCGTTCGTCGAAGTTTACCAGAACTGCAATGTGTTCAACGATGGAGCTTTCGCATACGCTCAAGATAAAGCGACGCGCGATGATTCCACCATCGAGCTAGAGCATGGCAAGCCGATGATCTTTGGCAAAGATCGCGACAAAGGAATCCGCCTCAATGGATTCAATTTTGAAATCGTCAATCTCGCAGAGGGCAAGATCAAGGAAGATGATTTGTTGTTCCATGACGAAAAAGCGCCATCGACATTGGTCTACATGTTGTCACGCATGCGACATCCACACTTCCCTGAACCGATCGGCGTTTTCCGCGACGTGGTAAGCGAGACTTTCGAAGAAGCCGTCCGCGGCCAAATCGACGAAGCAATCGCGAAGAAGGGACCTGGGAACCTTCAGAAACTCTTCATGAGTGGCGACACTTGGAAGGTTTCGTAGTATCCATCGGCCTGCTTCATCATTCGACGGTCAAAATGGTCCATTGATCGTCTTGGAAGTTATCGGAAATTGCAGGTGCAATAGTTCGAGAGCCTGCGTTGGGCTGGCTGTGGATCGCATTCACAGCCCAATGGAGAAGTTGAGACCGATTTTCTTGAGCCAATAGTTCATCGAGTGGAATAGCAATCTCTGCTTGCCAACCTCGATCATGCTCCGTGATGGCAACATACCATTGAGGATCCCAGAGTATCATGTCGTTGCATTGATCGATGGTCTCTCCGCGACGGTTCCAACCAAATTCAAACCAACTGCAGTAGTCACGATCGAGGTCAATACGAAAGCGAACGTGATCTTGTTCCCGCAACACGGCATCGCGGCGACGCTCAGCGACTGGCTGCGAGGGTTGTACGGCATCGTTAGATTCGCACCGGCTGAACAAGTACAAGAACTCGTCGTCGCGGGTTAAGGAGAGCACCGTTCGTTGTTGGCTTTGCCCCCATGGATCTTGAAGCGTCAACTCGATGGCATCATTCCAGGTCGATTCATTCTTGAGACCGTCGAGAAAGGGCCGAGTTTGCGTCTTTGGCCATGCCTTCGAAGATGAAGAAGTGGCCGCTCGACCTTGAAAGCTGCGTAACAAGAGTTGTTCTTCGTTGACCACTTGTTGCCAATGAAGCAGACTGGCGGAAGTTCGTGGCCAGAAGGCGCTGTAGTCACCCGCTTCGGCATTGAGTCCCTTCTTTGATGTTTGGTCAAGTCGATAGCGAGAGGCGATGAGCCATCCCCATTCCGGTTCTGTGCGTTTGGAGGCCCAAGAGTCAGGGAATTTTCTCAACAATCGACGAACCTCAGGGATACCGTTCGATACGGCGATGGGAATCCTTCGAGGAGCATGAGCGAATGCGGCTTGTTGGACCCAAGTTTGCTCGTTCTGCTTTGCAAAGGGGGAAGAAACGGGGACTGTCGAAGCGAACTGTCCTGATTCTTCAGAGAAGCGATTCTCCACCTGTCGCAACTGCTTTTGAACAAGTTGTTGCACCTCAGCGCTGCCTAAATGAACAAGCAGTTCGCAGTAGGCAGCTTCCATCACTGGGGATTCTGGTACTTCGGCCAGCAACAACTCCAACGCGGAGGACCAATGGTTCCAATTGCCGAGCCGCCGACTCTTTTCTGCAATCTCGAGTAGAACTGGACCGTGCGTCGCAGGCTCGACTTTCTTCATTGCTTGTTGGAGTCGTTCATCCCAATGACGATCACGAATAAATACGTTGCCTTGGGTAGCAACGACAAAATCCTTAGTGTTGAACCAAACTGCAGTTGCCATGAGCGTGGTGGGACGACCAACTCCGAGTGGCTTTTCGAAACGTTGCGTTTGGGCACTTAAAGTGAGCCCCTCCAACGGTTCCTTTAGCGTTGAGAACTTAGAACCGATGGTTCGATACGTGATGGCTCGTGGTGCAAGGTACTTGGTTGCGTGATTCTTTTCATGAACGATGTTGTCGACGACAAAAAGTGATTCCCCCAAAATCGAACCCGATTTTTTCAACAACATCGTTGAGGGGAATTGCAAGCTACCTGACTTTGTTCCCCGAAAAAGAATCCGTTGAACGGTCCACGGAGCATTCGGAATGCCGCTTTCTGTGGAATAGAGTTGAAAATCTTTGCGTGGCGACCACGCAGCAGCCAACTCGACGGCATCCGCCAAGTTCTTGTGCAGTTGTGTACCCGAGATTGGGCAATCGGTGATCAACAAATCCGGGCTTTGTAGCCGAATCTCTTGGACCAATTTGCGAACGAGTGTCGACTCGGGGGGCGCATGCAACGAGCCGACGTTTCGATAATGTTCGAAATCAGTATTACGTGGTGAAGCAACATTCGCACTGACAGGGAATGCACTCCATGTCGCACAGGATGTTAGCCCGAGAAGTTGCGAAGCGAACCGATTCCGTTCTGTCGGATCGGGGATATGGCTGGATTTTTTCTCAATGCTTTGATCATGCACAACGATAGATCCGACAGTGCGTCGCGATTCTTCGTGAAGGAAGGCCATGGCATCCCACGCAACCACCTCAGATGTCGATGCTAGATTCAGTGTTCCCACCCGGGATCCAGACTGATGCTGTAACCACCAAGCTTGCCCAGAATTCCGAGAGATGGATACCGAGGCTAGCGGACCGCACCCTACAATAATTTGGTCATTGAGAGCATGTAGATCATGGATGGGAATGGAGCTTTTCATTGGTAGTATCGACCAAGAAGCCCCACCATTCGTAGACTTCCATACGACGGACCCAGGATTGCCAGCCACCCAAATCGTGTCTCCATGGGACGTCAGAGTGTGGAGTGTGATAAGCTCATGATCCTTGGGGCTCCCTGGGAGGAATGTTTGTTGCCAATGTTGGCCATCTTCCGAAACATAAAGTTGCCCCTGCTCGCCTCCTAACCACCAACGCTTACCATCGTGTTCACAAAAAAGGAACGGTGCATACGGTGAGGTTGGAACCTCCACGGGTCGGAACGACAGGCGATCCGCAGTTGCGTAACACCGTCCCAATCGATCGACAAGTAACATCGGTACCAAAGCGTTGGCAGAATCGGCCTTACTCAAAGCGATCGATCGTAATGGACCACAGGGAATCGCAATCGCGGACCAGGTTTTTCCGTTATCGAACGATTCAAACAAAGCTGATTGATAGAGAACGGACCAATCTCCCCACGCGACCAAATGTCCTTTGCTCAGTGATCGAATTCCGAGAAGCCGCGGTAACTGTGAGTCGATACTCTGCCAAGTTTTACCGCCATCGTTGGATGTAAGAATCGTCCCCTTGCTCCGGTGAGTAAAGGGCTCGATCGATCCACCAACAATACAGCCATCGAATTCGTTTTCGAAGCGTACATCGTAAAGCGTAGCATCAGAACGATGATGCTGGACCGACCAATTCTTGCCTCCGTTCACAGACAGAAGAATGAGACCGCGATCACCGACCGCGATAGTTCTATCCAAGGAGACAATTTGGCAATTGTGAAGCGTACCATCGGCAACCGTTCGAACGGATTGCGAATTTGCAACGTCGCCGTTGACGAGAACGTCTGCGAACAGACATGAATTCAAAAGCCAAACGACGAAACAAGCGAATGCAGAAACGAAGGTGTTACGTCGCGTTGCAATCATAGGATTACTGTCCAATCACATCCGAAATGGGCATTGCACCGGGGAAATCCTCCGGCCATCTTGTCCATACCGGAGTGGTTTCTCGGACTTTTTGCATATAGTCCTTTTCCAATTGCTTCTTTTTGATTTCGACAATCTTCTTTTTGATCTCGGGTTGCACTTCATGAAAAGGAACGGTTTGAGCGTTCTTTCGTTCGATGACGCGCACGATATGAAAGCCATCTGTGTCTTCGATGATCTGGCTCAACTTTTGTGGCTCAATGCTAAAGACAACGTCATCAATCACCTTGCTCTTTAGCGCGCTCTTAGTGGTCCAGTCATAGTAGCCCCCCTCCGATGCCGCGTATCCATTCGACATAGAACGTGCTACAGTCTCAAAGGGGCGCCCACCAATCACTTGGTTCCCCATCTCTGCAATCGCACCGAATGCCGCTTCTTTCGAGGGATGCTTCGAGAACTCAGCCGTTAGTATTTGAAATCTCGCCTTGGCCGGTTGTTTGAATTCGTCGATATGCTCGTCATAGTACTCCGCCAAGTCGATTAGTTCCGCTGCAGGCTTTTCGGGCACGTTTTCGTTGATACATTGACGGGCTAGCATTGTTTCAGCATAGTCATTTTGAAGTGTCTGAAGAGTCATTTCCGCTTTCTCGAGGAAGGCGTAAAACTCCTCGTCTGTTTCGCATTTTTGTTTCTTCTTCATGTCAGGCACAATGCTGTCGTAAAAAATCTGTGTTACCTTGCGACGAATATGCTTCTCCCCTTCTTCCCGTTCTTTTACGGACTTCCCAGAGACTTGATCATTGACGAAGCGTTGCGCAAGTGCCTTTCGCATGATGACCTCAGCTAGAGCCTTGCGAAGGTCCTTTTCGAAACTAGGCGTATTCATCCGCTCTTCGGTTACCTTCTTAGGGTCGATCAAATGCCCTATCAGGATCGGTTCTTTCCCAACGATGGCGATCAACTCACCCGCGGCAAAACGATTGAGATCCAATGGCGGTGCATTCGATGGAACAAGACCAACTCGTTCATCCAAGTACTCTGAGAGATCTTGTTGGCCTGAAAGGGATGAGTACGCTCCTCGGGGTACGGATCTGTCCGCCACATAGACCGGCTGCTGAAGCCCTTTCGAACCCGGAGGCAATCCTCCGACAACGGGCGGTGAGTTCGACTGATACTGCTCTGAGAGAGACTGAGAATAGGCCGTGCTGACTGCAGTCGACACGAGAGCCATCAGAGTGACGATTCCATTCCACACCAACAGACCGTGGCCAGCACGCCGCGTTTTGTAACCGTTGTTTAATGGTAAATGCATCATAGACGTCCAAATATGTTCCACGACCGTTCACACGTTATGCATGTGCCCCGGAAAGAAATGCGCGACCTGTCGGTGTTGTAGTAAAAAGAGTACTAAACCTGCAAGATCGATTGGACCAACGCTAGCATATCGGTCCGACGAATGATGGCCTCAATCGGTTCCGGTGGTTCTGGGGTTTTGGGACGTTTGGCAGTGGTCTCACTCATACTCCAGCGAGGCGGTTGAGGAGATACAGTAGGAACCGGACGAAGTGGCCAATAACAGCTCGTGCTATCGACGATGCGAAGGTTTCCGTTATGCGATCGCGAGAGCTGCTCAATACGCCGCCGATCGGTATAGTGAAACGCGAGGAACTCATCTTCAATTCCGATCGAGCGAATCGACCAAAGCGTGGCATCCATACGGAGCTCAGCTACCTGCAATAACCGATGCACTACCGAGGGCAACTTTCCAAATCGGTCTTCGAGTTCTTTGCGGATTTCCTGGATCGATTGAATATCCTGAACTCGACTCAACCGCCGGTAGATATCAATCTTGTGACGCATTTCAGGGACGTAGTCCGATGGCAAATAAGCTTCGATAGGCAAATTCAATTCGACATCGAGGTTCAATTTCGTCGGCTGCTTGGTCAGTTCTCGTACTGCGTTCTCGAGCATTTGGCAATAAAGCTCGTAACCAACCGTTGCGATATGACCGCTTTGCTGGGTACCTAATAGATTTCCTGCACCGCGAATTTCCAAATCTCGCATCGCAATTCCGAATCCGGCACCCAATTGGGAGAACTCTTCGATGGCATGAAGTCTTCGCGCTGCGTCTGGGCTCAAATGCTTTGTCTTATCGACCAACAAATAGCAGTACGATTGGTTTTTGTATCGTCCCACACGGCCTCGCAATTGATGCAACTCCGAAAGTCCGTATCGATCTGCCTCATCGATAAACATCGTATTTGCATTCGAGATATCCAATCCACTTTCAATGATGGTAGTGGAGAGCAGGATATCCGCACGATGCTCGATGAAATCGATCATCACTTGTTCGAGTGCCCCCTCCTCCATTTGTCCATGTCCGATGAGGATTCGAGCTTCAGGTACGATGCGTTGCAGCCTCGACATGAGAACGGGCATATCTTCAATCCGGTTATGTACAAAGTAAACTTGTCCATCGCGGTTAAGTTCTCGAAGAATGGCGTTTCGAATCAATGTCTCGTCAAAACGAGCCACTCGAGTTTCGACTGCCATCCGTTCCTCCGGTGCCGTCTCAAGATTCGATATATCGCGAACTCCCACAAGGGACATGTGCAAGGTCCGTGGAATCGGAGTTGCCGACAACGTGAGGACATCGACCTGCGTCGAAGTCTTCTTCATTCGCTCCTTGAGCTCCACCCCGAACTTCTGTTCTTCGTCGATAATTAAAAGCCCCAGATTGAAGAACTTGACATCCGCAGAAGCGACGCGATGCGTTCCGATAATAATATCGATCTGGCCCTTGGCTAACCGTCTGACGGTTTCTCGTTGATCCGCAGCAGACGCAAATCGGTTCAGCTTTGCGATCTCGAAAGGAAACTCGGCCATGCGGGCAGTAAAGGTTTTGTAGTGTTGCTCTGCCAGAACGGTTGTCGGCACGAGCACCGCGACTTGATAGCCGCTCTCTACCGCCTTGAACGCGGCTCGCATGGCTACTTCTGTTTTTCCAAAGCCAACGTCACCACAAATCAAACGTTCCATGGGGCGCGATGACATCATATCCTGCTTGGTCGCGGCAATGGCCGTCAGTTGGTCTGTGGTTTCCGTATACGGGAAGGACGTGTCAAACTGATTTTGCCAAACAGAGTCGGGCTTAAATACGATACCTGCCATTCCACGCCGCTGCGCTTGAAGCTCGATGAGTTCAGCCGCCATATCCGTAACGGCCGCTTCTGCTGCCTTTTTCTGACGTACCCACGACTGGCTTCCGATCTTCGCTAACTTTGGTCTTGTTTTCGTGCCACCGACATAACGTTGAACCAAGTCGATTTTGCTACTGGGTACAAAGAGCTTCGTGCCCGCGTCAAACTCGATCGTGAGATGCTCGAACTTCTGGCCTTGCTTCTCGATCATCTCCATTCCGAGGTAGACACCGATGCCATGGGCCAAATGCACGACGAGATCTCCCGGCTTGAGATCGAGAAAACTATCAATCGCGCGCGAGGCATGCTTTCTGGAAGATCTTCGCAATGTGGTGCGGCGGAGCAGCTGATTGACCGTTAATACGAAGGGTCCATGGGGTGCCAATTCCAGCCCCGCGCTAAGCAAACCGATCTCCAATAACAGCCTGCCTCCTTTGTAGGCTTCGCTGTGTTGCATGATATCATGCATACGAGAGAGTTCCCCTTCGTTGATACAAACGACCAACGCGCGCCTCTCCTTTCCAATCGCGGTATCAATATCTTTGGCGAGATTTTCCATCTCGCCGCCGATGCGTTGCACATCGTGAATCGGCACTCGCTCGAGTGTTCCCAAGTAACCTTCACCGGCCAATTGTGTAATCTGCGCAAACGCATAGCCCGTCAGTGTTTGATACAACTCCGTTGGCTTGCGAAATCGTTCGGGAAATGGCACGCGCGCGAGAAACGCATCGGCATGATGGAGCGCCGCGATCGGCTCATGCAACAGGACCATCGCATCGTTGGTCAGGAACTCGAGGAAACAGGCGTCATCCTTAATCGCTTCGTCGGCAGCGATCAAATCAATGCGCTCGAGTCGTTCCAAAGAACGTTGCGTAACGGAATCAAACGATCGCACGGACTCGATCTCGTCATCAAACCACTCGATTCTCCGAGGTTCACTGCAATCGGGTGGGAAAACATCGAGTATACCACCTCGCGCCGTAAACTCACCTGGTAACTGTACGCTCGTCGTCGATCGATAGCCATTCTCTGAAAGCCAAGCTTTCAATTTCCCTAAATCAACCTTTTGCCCAACGGTCAAACTCCGTCGGTCGTGTTCCAATTGCTTTTGACTAGGCACATTGTGCATCAACGCTTGAATCGTCGTCACAATCACAGGTGCAACCGATTGTTTTGCATTCTCTTTGTACCGTTGCAGTCGCGACAGAACTTGAAGCCGTTGAATCACTTCCAATTGTTGCAGTGCGTCTTCCGCAATCTCGTCCGCGGCTGGTGGGAAAACCTCACAGTTGTGTTCGATATAGAATTCGAGGTCGCGCGCGACCGTTTCCACATCTTGATGTTGCGACAGGACAACCAGCATCGGACGTTGATACTTGCGCCAAGCCGCCGCCGCCATCGGTGCGACAGCCCCTAACCAGGCTCCATCCCAGCAAACCGGATCGCGTTGGGCCCACATCCTGGCGCATCGCTCATAGTCTGGGATATCGAGAATCCCGTCGAGCAACTCCGCAGCCTGCGCTTGAATACCGATCGCTTTGGATTGGTGTTCGAGGCTTTCAGACAGCTCGATGAGTGACGCTCGTTCCGCCTTCTTTTTCTCCGGTGAAAAATCGGAATCGTCGGTCGTTGTCGATTTCGGCTTGGGACTCTGTTTCCGCTTTGCCGCACGAGGTTTACGCTTCGTTGCTTTCGATTCCTCAGATACAGATTCGATCGCCAACTCGACAGATTCGATCGCGTTGGGATCGTCATGGAACTCTGAGGAGACCTCAGCATCCGCGCCTCGCTTTAGGAAGTCTGCGAGAGTTCTTGATTTTGGCCTGCGTGCCTTCATGGCGTTTCAAAGTCGCGAGTGTGTTCGATCACGTAGGCAGTTGTCCTGAACAATTGGCTAGGAAGCATCATCTTCAGAGAAATCACCGGTAAAACCGAGATCCGTTAACCCGCTAATTCTTCCGGCAAGCAATCCGTATTGATTAAAAATAAAGAGAATCAAGAATGGCAATGTTAGGCCACAAAGCACTTCCCCCACGATTCCCGGCATCATCGCCATCGCCATGGTGACGAATATTCCAAAAACAGCAAGCATCGTTTGGAAGTACATCGCACCCCAAGCATCGATTCGTGTTTTCATCGAATCGAAAACTGACTTGGAGAATGGTTCCATCATCGAATTCGTGTCCGCCATGCTCAATAGAAAAAATGGTAGCAACGCCCATATGGATGCCAATGTCCCGAACACGGTTCCCAAATACGAATCCATCATTGTCGAGAGTGCTGCACCCGCAATACCACCAGGAATGGATGCTAATACCATAGCCGCAAAAAGAACGACGAGCTCACCCATCGACTCTCCGATTTTACCAAAGGGCCACTCCTGAATGCGATTTAGTTGATTCGCTACCGTGGACAAAATCGACATCGCAATGATGAGTATTCCCCCTAGGAGCATAACCCCTGGCCCAAAGAAGACGAACGACTGTATCAATGCGGCCACCGTTCCATCGATTTGAAACACCTCAGGAATCATCGTCACTACCGTAAGCCAAACAGCGCAAATGCATCCCCACATCACCATCAAAATGACAACAACAGGGTCTCGACAAAACCAGAACACCAAAGCCAACCAACGTTGCGAGTTGAAGGCTGTCGTGAGATGCGATTGTTCCTCCCTCTCCTTTTGCAGGTCTTCTTTGGCTTTATCCAATATCTTGTCGGATTGCGATTTTGTACTCTCAGGACTATTCAATGAACGCGCATCGATGGGAGCAAACGTAACATCACCCGTCTTGTCTAGCTTTATCTCCTGTTGCTTCTTGCGAGGCGGTGGCGACGGTACACTGAACTCGGAGTAACAATCGGGGCAACGTGTGCGAGATCCAACCTTCGAAATCGAAGTATGCAAACGCGTCCCACAGACCTTGCACGGGAACGCAAACTCTTCGTCTTGAGGACGAACGCTGGATACCTCCAGTGCTTTGCTCTCGAGCATGATCTCTTCTAAGCTTCCGACCAACATCGGACCAGGCAATGACCTCGCGTTGCCCTGTGGCTCTAGAGGAGCAAGAGGAAAATCATCTACTTCGCCAAAACTTGGGAGCGATGTATCTATATTGCTCGACTTCGATCCAGGCTTCGCCCCAGATGCAGGCTTTGACGCTGGAGGTTTTGAAGATTTTGGTTCCGGCGTCACCGGTTTTGACGCCACAGATTTCGATGATCCAGGCTTTGGGGTGGCTGACTTTAACGCGGCTGGATTTGGTACGTCCGGCTTTGGTGTGGCTGGCGGAGTTTCCAGCGGAAGCAGATCAGGAAGATCGTCGTCAAAGACACTTCGCTTCGCACCGCTGCTGTTTGGTGTGCCACTACTGGACGATGCGGAACTGTTTGTTGTAAGACCGCTGGTTGTTGGCTTTGCTTCACTGCTTACCGGTAACGGCTGCAACAGAAGATCGTCTTGCTCCGAAGCGTCCACGGATGGATAAGCTGCTTTCACTTCCAATTCGCCAGAAGCAGCTTTCGCGATTGTGGCTCGTGTGCCTGAATCATTGTCGAGCGATAACCAATCGTCGTCATCGTTCTTCGAAGGAGCAACGCCTGGTACACGGATAGGAGCACTGCACTTCGGACAACTCAGCTTCTGCCCTGCGAGTTTCGCTGGAGCCCTCAATTTTTTATCGCATTGAGGGCATGTGAAACTAAGTTGTTCTGAACTGCCGGTAGACAAGTTGTGATTCTCCGAGGCTATTCGTCAGTTACGCAACCTTCGCTAGCGCTTTTGACATTTTTGATGTATTTGTAGAGTGTACCACGAGTCGCCTTCAATGGCGGAGCTTTCCATAACGAACGTCGCCGAGCCAGCTCTTGTTCGGAAACGGCAACGTCGAGACGGTTCTTTTCGGCATCGATTGTCACAATATCCCCATCCTCGACCAACGCAAAAGGTCCACCCTCTTGAGCTTCCGGAGTAATGTGGCCAACGATAAATCCGTGGGAACCTCCTGAAAAACGACCATCAGTTAGCAATGCGACGTCCGACCCAAGCCCTGCTCCCATAATGGCCGAAGTCGGGGTAAGCATCTCTGGCATCCCAGGGCCACCCTTCGGGCCTTCGTAGCGAATGAGGATGACATCACCCTTTTGTATCTTTTTGTTTTCCAGAGCTTCGAGCATTTCTTCTTCGCTGTTGTAGCACCGAGCAGGACCGGTGAACACCAATCCTTCCTTGCCCGTGATCTTGGCTACCGAGCCTTCCGTTGCCAAGTTGCCGAACAAGATTTGAATGTGCCCCGTTTTCTTGATAGGGTTCGACATGGGCTGAACTATCTTCTGCCCTTCTTTGAGTCCCGGTAAGGACTCGATATTCTCCGCCATGGTTTTGCCTGTGACCGTCATGCAAGATCCATCGAGCAACCCCTCGCCGAGCAAATACTTCATCACGGCAGGTGTTCCGCCGATCGAATGCAAATCCTCTTGAACGAATTTTCCCGACGGCTTGAGGTCTGCAAGAAAAGGAACTCGGTCGCTAACTTTTTGAAAGTCTGCAAGAGTGAGGTTGATACCAACACTGCGCGCCATCGCAATCAAATGGAGAACCGCGTTCGTGCTCCCTCCCAATGCGATCACGATTACCATCGCATTCTCAAAGGCCGCGCGCGTCATGATTTCGCGAGGCTTGATATCCCGTTCCATCAACACTCGGATCGCCTTCGCTGCTCGTTTGCATTCATCGATCTTGGCTGGATCTTCGGCTGGAATCGAAGCGGAGTATGGAAGTGACATTCCTAACGCTTCAATAGCAGATGCCATCGTGTTCGCGGTGTACATCCCACCGCATGCGCCGGCGCCAGGACACGAGTGTCGCACAATGTTAGCGCGAGTTTCTTCGTCGATCTGGCCCGCAAGATACTGACCGTAACATTGAAATGCGGAAACGATGTCCAAGGAATGGCCATTCCATTTGCCGGCGCGAATCGTTCCTCCGTAGATCATGATTGCTGGTCGATTCAATCGCCCCATCGCTATTAGACAGCCCGGCATGTTCTTGTCACAACCGGGCAATGCGATCAGAGCATCGTACCACTGCGCACCCATGATGGTCTCGATACAGTCGGCAATCAAATCGCGAGACTGCAATGAGAAAGACATTCCGTCCGTCCCCATGCTGATCCCGTCGCTAACACCGACCGTATTGAATCGCATACCGACGAGCCCTTCGCTAACGACGGCGTCCTTCACATGATTTGCTAAACCCAGCAAATGCATGTTGCACGGATTTCCCTCGTACCAAACACTACCAATTCCGACTTGTCCCTTGTTCATATCCTCGGGTGTCATCCCGGTCGCATAAAGCATCGCCTGGGACGCTCCCTGACTCTTTGGTTGAGTGATTCGCGACGAGATTTTATTTAATTTTGTATCCGGCATCATTTTTATCGGTGAGTAAGAGGTGCTCCTGGTCCTCCGAAATTGTAGTAGCAGACGCTCCCCTTCGTAAGGCTTGCTACCCCCCCCCGACAGCGGATAGCTTTCAAGAGCCGAAGCGAGAAGTATTCCAATCCGGTTTAGAAAAGCGTGAGCCAGGGATTCTACTGTCCGTCGCACCTAGTTCGGATTGGGAATGTGGAATCCTTTTAAGCAGGAACTGTCATGCAACCGGCGATTGGTGTATCGCCACGGGGACTGCATGGAGTTGTCGAGCATTAGCTTTAATGCTAGAAATTGTCTCGTCAAACATTAGATCTTTTAGCGGTAGATCTCACCAATTTGTACACAAATCATTTCTCGGAGTGACGTAACTAATTCTCGAGTTGTTATCTGTTTTTATCGCGTCGCCGATTTCGAAAACATGACTTTTTTTGACACACTACCCGCGAAAGAAGAAGTCGTTCGATTGCGGCCAATAGAACTAGGTGATCTCAATGCTTTGTTCGCGATGCAAGTTGATCCCGAATCCAACGCTATGGCTGTCACGATCCCACGGACCCAAGAAACCTTCTACGAACACTGGCTGCTATCGCTTCAGCAAGACGACGTCACTCCTCGTGCGATTTTGTTGGACGAAACGTTCGTGGGCTACATATCTTGTTTTCTGATCAATGACGCGATGAACCTCGGTTATTGGATCGACCGAACACACTGGGGAAAAGGGATCGCAACGCGCGCTGTACAGTTGATATTGGCGGAATGCGATGTTCGGCCGATTCACGCGACTGCCGCTACAAGCAATGGCGCTTCGATGCGCATCTTGGAGAAGAGTGGATTTCAGCTAGTGTGCGTCCGATTTGCTCCAGCCACCGATCGTTTTCCCGCATGCGAAGAAGCCTCATTTCGCCTCGACTGAATGGGACCACTTCTTGACGAACTGAAGTAGCAAAGGAAATCCCGGTTCGGCCATGCCGCCGTGATCGTAGCCTTGGAGTTCCAGGAGTTCCACGTTGGTGTGCCCAACCTCTTTGAGCATACGCCACATATATGCTGTCTCTTCGTAACGGCCCACCATCTCTTTCTCGCGGTCGCCGGAAATGAACAAGATTGGAGGGGCATCTTTGCGAACGTGAAACAGTGGCGCCAAGTTGTCTACGATCGGCTGCTTTTCATCGATTCCACGTTCCTTGCGGATGGTAAAGTGAGTGATCGATTGACCACTGAACGGAATCAATCCAGCAATGTCGTTGGCGTCCAATTGATGTTGAGCCAACCACTGCTTATCCAACCCGATCATGCTCGTTAAGTATCCACCTGCCGAATGGCCACTCACAAAAATGCGTTTGCGAGATCCGCCATAGCGTTCGATGTTTTGAAAAACCCAGGCAACCGCCGCCGCTGCGTCTTCGATATAAGCAGGCGAGTCTGCTTGCGGGCTCAAGCGATAGTTGGCTGCGATGACCCCAATCCCCTTTTCCTTCAGCCCATCGGGGATCGCTTTGTTTCCTTTGGTCAACCCACCGCCATGAAACCAGACTACCGTAGAAAAGTCCTTCTTGTCCGTCGGAATATAGACATCAAGCTTGCATCGCTCCGACCTATACAAACTCTCTTTGCTTTCGCCAGGATTGTTGGCACTTTGATTGTTGGCACTTTGATTGTCGGCACTGCGATAGGCAATGTCCCTTTCCAAACGATAAGGACCAGTCGGTTTTGTCGCTTTCTCCTGCGCAGTCGATGAAGCAAACTGAGTAAGGATGCAAACGCACACAATCAAAAAAGTCGATGTCAATCTTCGGGACATTTTTTGGCATTCTTCCTCCACGCGTTTTTTGCATCGCATGAGATTTATGCCATGCGGCTGCGGAGCAGCGACTGTAGCTCGATCACCATTTTTTGAAGCTCTTCAAGTGTTCTCGATTTCAGTTGCCCCTCATCGCTCGGAACTTGCTCTAGAAGTCCTTCCAGGGTACGAATCAACTCGACCTTACCCTCGATCGTGCCTTTCGCGAGAGTTGCGTTGATCGCCCATTGATGGTCGCGTCGAGCTTTTTCTGTTGCATCGTACATTTGCTCGTCCTCTGCTTGTCCTCTGTAATCTGTTGGATAGCCACTAGCGTCCGGGTCGCTTGCCGAAACTCCGACTCCGGGAAAAGCCTCACTAGCTCCGTCTCTGTATGCTCATGCGCGTGCAGCAGCCAACAAAGCCAACGCTCGAGAGGACTGGCTGCCGCCAGCTCACTCTTCGCTAAATTATACCATCCCATTTCCAAGATGTGAAATTCGATCGTATCTTTCAGTACGTGATTCGTTTCCTGATCAACCAATCGAAACGTGTGATGGACTCGATGTGAATCTTGCCACAGAATCCCTTCGAGCAAGCAAATGGCAAACACCGGTTTCAATCGATGCCCATCAGCGAATGCCCCTGAAAGTCTTGAGCACTGGGTATCGACGCGAGTTCCATGCACTTACCTCGCATGTGCCCATGTGCCTCGGGTGTGACAGCTCGTGAAATAGGTTCGGGGACATTGATTTCCCAGCGTTCCTTGGATGGAGTCTTCTTCGAAGATAGCAGGATCCGCGAAGCCGATATCGATATTACGGATGGTTTGAGCAATACGATGCTCGTTGCGGAATTTTTGTTCCTAGTCGATGTCACAGGACCTGATCATAACGGGGATGTTCAGCTGATTGATCATTGGTACATCGGATCCCCTTCCATGGGAGACAACGAAATGCCTGAAACGCTTGGCTCAACAGCAGCGCCAATAAATGCCTAGCAAAAATCCCCCCGGCCCTTCATCGAAGATGTTGAGATGAGCTACAGCTATCGACATTCCGGACTGGTTCAAGCTGTATTCGGTGATGGAAGAGTTACCAGTATCTCGGATTCTATCGACATGCAAATTTGGCGAGCACATGGAACTCGCAACCTAGGAGAGATTGCGGGCCTCGAATGATCCTCGGCAAGGGTAAATCATGTGTAGAGTTTGCCACGGCAACTTTGTAGTACATTATCAATTTCTTGTAGCGTCCGTTCGGCCCAGCCAGCTTCCTGAACACACCCGTGAAGGGACCCATAGTGCTGTTCTAGGCAACTCATCAACAATCGATAGATCGGCTCAATAGGTGGCTGTTCAGGAAGCTGACATCGTGTGTACGCGACCTCCAACGCTCGATCTTTCTCGACGACCCATGATCGCAAATCTTCCTCAGTCCATTCTCCGCGTCGAATCGCTTTCATCACTTCGCTCGATCGCCGCAAGTCGAGGTTTCCTTCGAGCAATATCTGCTCCGCTTCATCAAACAACCGAACGATATGGTATGCGAACTTTACGTCGTAACCAAACCGTTCGATAATCTCCAATCGACCGCCGATGGGCTGTTTGTCTTTTAGCTTCTTTAGTTGAGCGTAGGCATAACCTCGAAATTTCTTCCAGCATAGTTTGCTCAAAAAGAGGTTTCGCGAGTCTCGAACCATTCTACCGACCTGCGTGCAATGAACTACACATTCTTCCGGCGTAAACAGTGCATCGATGATGTTCGGATTGTTCTCCCGGCACAACTCAAAGAACTTGACGATGCTAAAAATCTGCAGATCCCACTCTTTCCCTCGACCACCACTTTCTTTGTCGAGGATGTGGTGTCGTATCCATTGGTCGAATCCGATCGGTTCGGGCCCAAATCCGGGAATCCATCCGGCAAGATGTTTAAAGATCATTTCTTTGGGTGGTATCGCAAAACCATAGAGGTCGTAATCGGCAACCTTTTCTTTCACGGACGTGTCAGCAACCCCGTATGCGTGTGAACCCATGATCGTTTCGTAGTGAACATTGCTACGCAAGAAGTTCGGGGCATCCGGGGCAAGTCCCTTTTCCATCAATCGCTGGGTTGTGCTCGCCATCGTCCTCTGCTCAGTATGATGCTTGCTCGGTTGACTACTCACTCAAGCGATTTGAGCATGCTGACCATCATCGCTCGAAAGACCATTTCCAGCGTATCGAAGTCACGATCCTCGGCTTGGATTTGAACGAGAAATGTTTTCTTGTCGACACTAAAGGAGATCAAGCGAGAGATGACGAGCAAGTCCAAGTAATAGAAACGCACGTCGCCAGCTCGACAATCTTGCATTTTTTCGCCGCGAAACATGAGGTCCGGTTCGAAGGGTTCGAACTCCGTTTCGTCATACTCTTCCATCATCGCTTCGCGAGCTTGCTCGATCGCTTCACGAGGTGCCACGGTCCAGGGGAACTCGGTCACTGTCATAAAGGATGACGTCGGACTTTCGAGAGTAAAGGCAGTCACGTTACCTGCGTCAGTATCCTCTGTGATCGTCCAATTCTCTGGATACATGCAGGACAAACCGAGTCCTTGATAGATCTTTGTCATTCGTTTCTTTGTCTAAATTATTCGCGTTCTGCCTGAAGGTTGTTCAACGGAAGATGCCTATAATAGGTCTCCAGGCAATAGATGGCAAAGCATGTTGAATACAATCGTCCGCCACCGCCCTCATGAGGGTCATCTTCCGCGGACCAACTCCCTTGGTTCGGGCCGGACTTTTCTTGCAGAGCAGGCAGCTCCACTTTCATCTCGTCATTCCATCGCCTCCAAAAATCTCCGCCGATGTGGTGGAGCGTGGTCGTCGCATAGTACCAATAGTAAAACGACCTTCGGTTTTGGTCGCGCGAAATGGGATTGTTGCAAAGCATCTCGCTACCCTTTTCAATGCGTCTGTCATTGCCTGGCCAGCCTAGATACAGCCTGCAAAGCATTCCTTCCGCTGTCATTGCGGGAGTGCTAGCCGCGTACGACTGATATGCATAACGGTCACCCTCAGGATCTCGGTTGTTTCCGCGAGCTGCTCTCTGGACTAAGTCTAGAAATTTGTGCACGTTTTCGAGAACGTCGCTATCGACCAAAAGTCCGCCCATACGGGCACTCATGAGCGCCATCACGTACCAACCAGTAACGCTCATATCGCCAGGTTCTTGGGGAGCGTATCGCCAACCGCCATTCTTCCCTTGGGCATCCTGTGCGTAGCGGATCGCCTTCATGGCCACGGGCTCCAAGTTCGCGTCCCCAGTCATTCCATAAAGTTCACAAATCGCAATCGTACATTGTGCTTGCGCGTACGTTCGCTGGTTGCCGACTGCCGCTTGTGCGAAGAAGCCATCTTCATCTTGCAAGGATAGGATGTACTTCAGTCCTTTGCTAACAGTGTTCTGATACTCACCCGATTTATGCGTGCTTCCTGCTCCGAGGAAGGCGAGCATCGCCATGGCCGACGCTGCAGGTTTATTCTCGCTCGATGCACCACCACGATAGGGACCGATGAGCGACCATGATCCATCGGAACGTTGTTGTTTGGCTAGCCATTTCAGTCCCGATGCGACTGCGTCCTCGGTCCCTTGGGTGCCACCGTACGCTTTCAACAACGCTTGCTTCAACGGACCAGCTCGGCCTGTGAGTCCGCTTTGAATCGGAGCATCGATCTTTAAATTATCGATCGAAAATGTCTGGACAACTGGGACAACTTCTTCGAGCTTTAAGGTATCGAGCGTTAGCTGATCCGAAGGCACATCCATTACTTCCAAGGTGTCTTCGGGGGAATCAAGTTGAGTCGAGATCATGTCCTCTTCTCCCAACGTTTCCGAATCGCCGGAGAGAATCCGAATAGTAGAACCGAGTTTCTGAGAGAGCGGCACGATAGCAAGCAGGAGTATAATGGCCAAATGGACCATCAAACTCGCCATCCACGATGGGGTCTCCCGAATGGAGAATCTTTCCTTAACGAGTCCAATCCACTTTTTGAAATCGAACAGTTTTAGACTGTCCGGAGCCTCCGATTCTTGATCCGTTGTTGGCAGTTTTGGGGCAGACGGCTGATTAAATAAAACAGGAGCGTCCTGGCGAAACGGTGCGGAAGGTGGCGCCAACGGGGGCCGATTAGGCACACCGGTCACGGACGGAGGGAATGCCATCGGTGCAATTTGCGCTGCGGGCGAATTCGGCGAAGATTGTGAAATTGGAGGAGCGATGGGTGGAATTGATGTGGAATCTGAGGTTTTTTGCGACACTTTGGAACCTCAGAGGATCGATGGACCCCAAAATCAAAGAAAAATCGGACAAAGACAAGTGGTTCGACGGCTACGAGTCCGATTATAGCACTTTTGGAACGTCGGGGAAAATGTTGTCTTTGCAACGGATTCTTGGTCCACCGCAAAGATGCGCTAAAGAATACAAAAGCAATGTTTTTCGCTGCTCTTTTTGCCTTGTCGGGGAAGTGGGGCAGCGTTACAATCCGTCCCCTTACGAATTAAACATAAGGTCAGGTTCTGAAGAACCATGGCCAACTGTCCTCAGGAGTTGAATTTCCATGACCCTCGATAAGAGCTTGAAAGTCCGCGCAGGATCGATCAAGTCCCGAAATGTGCTCACTCGTGCTGAGCGAATCAAGAGACTTCAAGACCTCGATAAGTGGACAGAGGACAGCATTGTTGTCGGTATGGCCAAAGTCCGTGTTCCGAAGATCTCCTTGAAGAAGAAGAAGAAGGTTAAGAAGGAAGACGAAGCCGACGACAAGAAGAAGAAAAAGAAGTAGTCTTCAACTCCTGGCAAATTATCAAAAAAACAGAGGCGAGCAATACTGCTCGCCTTTTTTATTTCAAGTTGGCAATAATCATTGAACTTTAACCGTTAGCCGCAGGCATACGCAAATCTAGAACAGCGAGTACGCGTATACGACTGTCAATTAAACAAGGAAACTTTCGAACCAGTGCTTAAACGGTTTGGTTTTGCATTTTTTGCTTTCTCCCTAATCAAAAATGCCGTGCAGGAACCAACCCTTTTTCCGTTGGTCAAGGAAACACCACAGCCAGACGCCGTTCTCTAACTCGATGCGATAGTAGTCTCTTTGCTGCGTGGTACCTTGCCACCAACCGCTCTCTAGCCGTTCCGGGCCTGTCCAGCGAAGAACGTTGCTATTGGCACGTGGGTATCGCACGATGGCAGGTAAACCTATTTTTGAAAATTCTGTGACATTCAAAGCGATCGGTGGAGAGAACAATCGAGTAGGCCGACTCCATACGTCTTCTTTCTTCGGACCAATTACTGGTTCCTCCGATTGGTAGTCTCGCTTCGGTGCACGGCCTAGTTTTCTCTTGATCTCTTGTTGCTGTCCATCTTTGCGCCAGCCAGTCAGTGGTCGCCACGAGTAAGTCAGCTCCGGAAGGGGATTGTTCAAGATCGTGGGAGCGACGACATTTTCGCGTCCGAGTCGGACACTTAGATTGTCGATCAGTTTCGCGATCGAATCACGATGCTTCAACGATTCTACTTCGAAGAGGCTGTTCTGTTGCCAAACCATAGGAGCCGATATCGTGATTTGCGTCGCTAGCCCTTTAGCCCAGTACATACCGCCAATCTTGCACGCTGGAGATTCCAACTGAGTTCTCAATAGGCATTCGACATGTTCTGGATCATTGGATGGAATGTAGAGCCCAACTTGGAGAACACTAGCCAGTCTGTGACGCGAGGACGGATCTAGAGACGTATCCGTTGTTAGAAGCGAGGAAACATCGAGTGCGTTCTTTTCCAGGCTTATACGACAAACGACTCGGAGCGCTCCGTGCCCCAACGTGTCTAGCCGTGAACACAACAGTCGAAGCTGTAATTGCAATCGCGACAGGACATCTTCGCGGTTGGGCGTCGCATATTCAAAGGACTCGTTCACATGCAATTCAGGTGTCGAGCAAATCGTTTGGAACGGTTCCTCTTCACGGCCAAAGAATTGATCCAATCGTCTTAGAAGACCAGGGCCAAATCGTGACGGCAACGAAGCTCGTGGCAGTTCGGAGAGTTGAGCTAGATTTCGAATGCCAAGCCGATGCAATTTGGCTGTCGTGGGCAAATCGATTCGCAATGCTTCGATCGGAAGGGATAAAATTGAACGAGTTTGTTGCTCCATCGCTTCGTCGTTGATCGCCACAAAGGGTTGCTCTATTGTGTTCTCTTCGGAATCGTTGCATTGCCCTAATTCCATCTGGAGAAGCGTTTGGGCTACTTTCGTTCGAAAGGAATAGTTGGCCATAGCCCACGCTTGGCCGATTTGATTTGCGATCGCGACAGTGACAATCAGCTTTCGTTGACGAAACCAACATATAACCTCTGTAGCGAGTCGATCTTCACCGTCAAAGAGTGGCGAGATTCCAGTAACATCCATGTAGATCGATTGCGGTTCGTGCAGAGAGCGACCAGCCCAAATTTGGGTATCGAGCGATTCAAGTCCGACGATTGGGCTGAAGCATTGCGCAGATTCGGCTAGTTGTACGAGTGCTTCAATGTCACTTTGTGGATCATGTTCTACGACGGTTGCCGAGGGGCAGAGCGAGCCGCATTGGCTAAGTGGCATTTGAGGTAGTATACCCGCTTGGCGCGCCATTTGATTCGCGGTCGCTACGATGTTCCCTCGCCGAGGATCGCGGCGATACAACACGATCGGGCCGACAAGCTCTTTCTTCTGGTCGGAATCTTTTGCGAGATCCGCAGGCTGAGGATCAGCCTGCAGCTTCGCGACGAATGCGCGTTGACTTGGCCAGTTCGGCAGCCAAATGCACATGACTCGTTTTTCCATACGGTACCTCTTTGGAGGGCATGTCAATCCACTCGCCCGATGCGTTCATACCGACTCGCACGCGCGCACCCGATCGTCCACCGTGGCAGCGTCGCAATATCATTTCAAACCATCGCGTGGAATACGCATCCATTTCCGAATGCTGGCTTGAGGAACGATGGCACGAGTAGGGAGCAAGCGACCACTGCACGTCAGCCCAACTCGGTTCGCTCTTGGCGATCGTGGCATCGCGAAGCAATATGCCCAAACCGCCACCCGCTTCGGCGGCCAATTGAAAACGTCGAGCAGTCCTGTCATTGAGGCGATCGATCGATGCGATCACACATCCCACCGCGCTGCTTCGCAACGATTGATCGATAACCCAGATGATGTCTTCATACGTTTTCGGACGCAAGCCAACGATTCGGTCAACTGGCAGCCCAAGACGCTGTAGAACCGGTGGATAATACTGGGTTGGCGTATCGATCAGAACGAGATACTTGCCAGCCTCGCAAGCCTGTCGAGCAGTACTTAACGCCATGGTAGTGCTGCCTAGCGGTTGACCGCCGTTGGCCAAGAGTTCGACCAAACTGCCGCTCGCGTACCCGCCATCTGGCAACACACGATCGATGGCAGGGCAACCACTGGAGATGGTGATTCCGCGAGGCCGTGCCCGCGTCTCCATATCGCGAATTTGCAGCCCTAAGGACTGAACGATTTGCAATGGTTTGGAGAAATCAAGCGTTTGGGACATGGGAACCGCCGAGGTAAAAATCAGAGCTGCAATCCTGAAGGCTCTATCGGCTAATGCTAGCATTCCATCGCCTGCAGGTCCAAAGGATTCTGATTAGACGACCTGCCGGGACTAGGTTGGTCACGCCAGACGCGGTCTCTAGAGAAAAAAGAAACGAACGGCAGAAAGCCAAAAAATCGAAAAAAGCCCGAAAATCGCAGATCGCGCGCCACGACCGAGACCAAGCGGCACAGTCTGAACAGCCTGAGCCCGCGCATCTTGCCCTATTTTCAAACAGAAAACAGTCGGGCCGTCGCAAGATTGCTACGGTACTAGATTTGCGTAGCTCCTTCTCCTAAGAAAAGGACAGACGAATTCCGTTTGTCCTCCGTCGCATCCAAAAGCTGGAGTATTTTCATGCATCGCTATACCGTCGGGATCGGGGTCGGGGTTCTAGCCATCGTTTGTTTCTGGGTTGGCTGGGGGAAAACACAAGAGAAGAGAGATGGACAAGATCGACTCAATGGCTTCATGCAACTGAAACTGGATCATGCCAAAGGAATTCTCGAAGGGCTTTCGAACGAAGACTTCAACGCGATTTCCCAAAACGCACAGGGGCTAGCCACATTGAGTTTAGAAAGCAGTTGGAACGCATACACGACACCCGAGTACTTAGCGTTGAGCACCGACTTTCGCCGAGCTGTTCGAATGATGACCGAAGCGGCCAGTGAAAAGAACTTGGACCGGGCTGCTTTAGCGTACGTGAACACCACCGTTCAGTGCATCGAATGCCACCGTTACATGCGACATGCAAAACGATAAGTGTGCGGCGAAGCTCGAAGCTTGTCCAAGAGCCATTCCAATCAGATTCAATTCAAGGTCTATTGCCGAGCCGAGTTTGGCTGCGACCTCAATCGGCAGTTTCACAATCCAATACACTTTGACAACCAGGAAACTGACGATCCGTGTTAGCCTAGAATAAAGCAAGAGATGGCAACGTTGGGGGATTCTGTACTTTACCTAGGACTCCTTAGTTTCTTTCAAAAACTGCAGCGGTACCGACTGGTATTGTGAACTGAAAAACGTTAGCTTTCAGTTTTGGATGAAGTAATTGAAGTCCCATCAAGACCCAAGCAGCATGCGATCGTCATTCTTCAATCTTTGTCTTCTTGCAACTCTTTGTTGTACGTGGGCAACTGCGTCACTAGGCCAAGCCCCCGCGACTCCACCTGTACTACCTCGTGAATTTCGAGCGGTGTGGGTCGCGACGGTCGCCAATATTGATTGGCCCTCGAAGCCCGGACTTCCGGTCGAACAGTTGCGCAAAGAGATGATTGCGATCTTGGACAAATGTCAATCTCTCCAACTTAATGCAGTCGTGTTTCAAGTTCGACCATGTGCCGACGCAATTTATCGCTCGGAACTTGAACCATGGTCAGAGTTCTTGACAGGTGAACAGGGCAAGGCCCCACCATCGCAATACGATCCGCTCGAGGAATGGGTTCGCGAGTCACACGCTCGAGGATTGGAACTCCATACATGGTTCAATCCCTATCGCGCCAGGCATACAGCCGCAAAATCGAAGAACGCACCAAGTCATATATCTAATCGAAACCCAGAAGCGGTGAAGTTCTATGGTGGTTATGAATGGATGGATCCTGCAGAACCAGTGGCAGCCGAGCAAACTATCCGCGTCATTCTCGATGTTGTTCGACGTTACGACATCGACGGTGTCCACATGGATGATTACTTTTATCCATACCCAGTGACGGAAACTTCCAATGGCCTGGGAGATAGTAATAACAGTACAACGCAGAAGTCCGCGGTCGAAGTTCCGTTTCCCGATGAGCCATCTTGGCATACCTATCTAGCAAGTGAACTTGAAAAAGGAAACAAGCTTAGCCGCGATCACTGGCGTCGGCGAAATGTCGATCGATTAATCGAAAAGATCTATACAGAGATCAAAAAGGAAAAGAAACACGTCAAGTTTGGGATCAGTCCCTTCGGAATCGGCAAACCATCAAAAAGACCACCAGGAATCGTGGGCTTTAGTCAATACGACAAACTATATGCCGACGCCGAACTATGGCTTGAGCAAGGTTGGCTAGACTACTTCACACCTCAACTCTATTGGAAAATCGAACAATCGCCCCAAGCCTTTGGAGTTCTCCTTGATTACTGGGCAAAAGAGAACAAGCTGAAGCGGTACGTGTGGCCCGGAATCTACACGAGCCGAGTCAACAATTCGGAATCCTCTTGGCAGCCATCGGAGATTATGAACCAAATCAAGATGACTCGTGAGTATGGAGCAAAGGATGATCGCGTCATCGGGCACGTTCACTTTAGTATGAAGTGTTTGCTGGAGAACCGAAAAGGCTTGAATGATCAGATGCTTGCAGGGATTTACCAATCGCCTGCGGTAACACCTGCCTTTCCATGGCTCGATAACGATCCACCGGCAAAACCAACATTGAATATTCGTGACATCAATGGAAAAAAGACCTTGGTAGTCAACTTGACAAAAAGTGATGATGTTTCGAGCTTAGCCATTTGGACTAAATCTGGAGTCGATTGGAAACTAAAGATTGTTCCGTCGGTGGCACCTTACAGCAACGAATGGTCCTTTGACCTTTCTAGTCTCTACGCATCCGGAGAGAAAGGGCCTGTAGTTTGCTCCGCAATCGATCGTTGCGGAAATGAGAGCAACCGAGATTCGCTGGAATTGAAATAGACCTTAAGCTTTAGGATTCAATCCCTAGCCCTTGAAGTCCTTTAGAAGGCTTCAAACGTCGGTTGGGCTAGCCAAGACTACTTCCAAAACTCCCACCACTTCCTTTCAGGTTCGACGATCTCGCGCATGGTGAATTTTTCCGGATGAATCACCTTCATCGGTTGTGTTGCATTGTTCGGTGCAGACACTCGTTTGGGAGGAGGTTTACCTGGATCTGTGTCGGATGCATAATCAACCCGCACCGAGACTGATCCGATTTGAAGCACGTCACCTGGAACCAAAGAGTGGATTCCTTTGATTCGCTCACCGTTGACATAAGTGCCATTCAACGAACCAAGGTCCCGAATTTGGACACCTTCATCTGGCCCCAGCAATAGCTGGCAATGCGATCGACTGATCGAGTCGTCATCAATACAAACTTGCAAATCAGGGTTTCGTCCTACTGTGCATGGAAGGCTGAGATTCCAGCCTTGCGGACCAACACCTGTGATCGGATTGTCTGGAACAAGTCTGTAATACATGGGATTAACCGAAACGTATCGGGCAACTTCAGGAAAAGAGGAAGAGAAAAGCACAGGCACTTTGCATTATCATGTTAATCCACTTCGCTAACGCTTTGTGCTGGCATTAACATTATCCCTTTGAAAAACCGGGTGTCAAAGTAGGCACATGAGGTTATCCAGGCAGAATCTAATCAATATTCAGATTCGTATGAGGGCAGTACCCTGTAACAACCGATCGAACACGTATTGTAACTGTTGCTTCCCTCGCCGAATGCTATCTTGCAAATCATGACATTACCAAAGCCGATGATGGATCGTCGTTCCTGGATTCTGGGCAGTCTCGCCGCTGGGTTGGTTATTGGAAATGTTCACAATCGTTCGTTCGCGTCAGCCAATAAGCCCAGCTCGATGTTTCGAGTGCGGACAGTCGTCAAACTGAATGGGGAGATTCGTCTCAAGAGTCAAATCAACGATGCCAAGACAAGCAAGGGCACTGCGATTACTGCGAAAACCGCCCCGATTCAGGCCAGTACGTTAGTGGACGTCGAGGAACATATCCAAATCGGTATGTCGCTAGCCGAATGCAAATCGTACGTGCGTGTTCTCGAAGCAGAGTCAGAAGTGCAAGTAGATCGCACGATCACCAAGACAAAATTGCGGGAATCGTGCCGCGATATCGTAAAGATGGGTAACGATCGTGAGATGATGACGGCATGTTTGGACAATCCGCTGTTTGCTTCGGAGAGAGAATTGATTGACATTCCAATCAATTCCATGTTCCTTGACAGCCTCTTGACCAAAAAAGAAGTCCGAGTCAACGATAGCTGGAAAGTGGATAACGATTCTACATGCTATCTATTGGGAGTCGAAGCGGTTCTCGATGGTGGATTGAGCGTTTATCTTGTCAAGAACGACGACAAGAGTGCCCAGCTCGAATTGAAAGGATCCGTTGCTGCTTCGGTTCATAATGTTGCGACAACCATCACGGTGGATGGAAAAGCACAAGTGGATCGCAGCTCGGGGTGCGTCACTTGGTTTGCAGCGAATGTCGAGGAGACTCGCGATATCTCTGAACGTTCACCAGGCTTCAAGGTGATGGCTCAAATTCAAATGCGTCGTGCTAGAATCGAGGAGATTTCTAGCGGCCTCACTCTCCAATCGATTGCTTCCCGAACACCAACATTGGAAGCGGCTTCGCTCCAGCAATTCCAGTCGGATCTGGGCTTTTTCCGCTTCTTGGCAAGCCGCAACTGGATGACCTATCGCGACAGCGGGGAAGAAGCGACGTACCGATATATTATTGACAATCATCGTGTTGCACAATGCAACGTAACCAACATGATTGACTATGAATCAGGTCGACAACTGAGCATGGATGGATTTGTCGCTGACGTGAAAACGTCGCTCGGAACCAGTCTCGTAGAGATCTTAGAATCTTCCGAGCGGGTGACGTCCAGTGGCATGCGCGCGCTACGCGTAGCATCACGTGGTTCAGCCCAAGGGGTAGATATCGTATGGATACACTATCACATCTCGAACGATGATGGGCGACGCGCCATTGCCGTCTTCATGCTCAATGCAGATCAACTACAAGAGTTTGCGGCAGAGGACGCACAGATCATCAGCACCTTTGAACTGATCAATTGGCCGACCAAACTGGATAGCAAGTCCGTGGAAGCAGCCTCAGCAACCACCACACCTGAGTCGAAACCCGAAGGTGCCGCTGTTTCGACTTCGAAATCAGACTCGTCTCGCCCACGATTGCCGCGTTAGTCGAAAGAAAACAGCGGGCGATCATTTCGCACGCAAAGACTGCAATAATGGCGCTCGCATGGCTAGCCAAGCAGACAACCAACTCGTTAGCGCGCCGAGAACCACAATAAGCAGCAACATCAACATCGGATTCACGATCCCGCCAAAGGGTTGACCGCTCATCAACGCAGGAATGGTTGCGAACGCTGCTGCCACGGTCCCAATCAACATTCCTCGCATCAGTTGCCAACCATTTTCTAAAGAGAGCAACCAGGTCAGGCGACCTTTCGTAAAGCCGATCGCCCTCATGGCTGCAAGCTCGGAACTGCGTTCCATGGCTCCCCGAAGTTGAGCAACTCCAAGACCAATCGTTCCTAATAATAGTCCGAGCGCTCCAAGAAGTTGAAATGCGGAGAGATAGGTGTTCTGCACTGCCAATAACTGCGACAGCACACTATCGCTGCGAACCAAACTCAGCCCAGGTTCTTCCCATCCGTCCTCCAGTACCGCTTTGATTTCATCCGATTTCGACCGCAATTTCGCCGGGACCTGGACCAAGAAGCTTCTATAACCCGTGATGGCTGGAAAGACCTGTTCAAAATTCGATTCTCCGATCAACAAGCTTCCTTGCAGAATGGTGTTTTGCAAAACTCCCACGGTTCGAAAATGTATCTTCTTGCCATCAAACTCATAGGCAAATCGCTCGCCTACGTACCCACCCAGATGCAATGCCCATAAGGCAGTATTCTGGTCAATGACGACAGGAAGCGGAGCCTCGGCTTCACCCGTCGCAGATTCTTCGAGTGATCGCCAAGGAGAATGACTCGTGGTCGCTGTTTGAAACCATGCAAAACGGGATTTGCCTTTTGCATCGACATCGATCGCCGAAATTCTGGGCGAGACGCCGAGAATCTGTGGCTCGCTCGCTTGGTAGAGATTATTACAACTCGCATCATCCCCTCCACGCAGTCGCATCGATACGATTTCTATGTCGCCTAATTCTTCCGATCGACCACCAAGAGCCTCTTTGCGTACAACAGGATTTCCAATCTCGGAATAAATAGGACTAGAGCTTTTGCCGAGGAACTGAAAGCCGCCTAAGCCTGGCTCTGTCGGTGTCGCTTGGAATAAACTCATCGACAGAATAAGAAACGATGCGATCGATACCAAGGCAATCGCGAGAATACTGCGGGTGGGTGACCGCTTCGCATTGCTCCGAGCCAAATCCACGCCGGATGGAATGGCCGACCAACGGCTTTTGCCTGTCTTCAATTTTTGCCAAACATAGGACAGCCCGAACATCATGAACAACATGCCGCCGCCAACAAATGCACCCGCTTGCGCTTGCCCTTGCAACCCACTCCCCATCGCGAGCGTTCCGACTCCAGCTACCGCACAAAAAACGCCAACCCAACGCAACCAGTTCGAAGGTCTTTGATGGAACTGCAATTCTTCGATGCGCCCTTTAAGCAATGACGCGATAGGGCTATGGTTGAGTTTGCGAGTCGCGACCAAGATCGCCCCGATGGCCGCTATCCAGGTTATACCCCAGCCCATCACAAGACTCAGCGGTCGCAAATAGTAATCCAAGAACGATACCGAGATCGCTCCTACCCACCATGTCTTGAGCAACGCAATCATCGCATACGCATAACCGATACCCAAAACAATTCCCACGGAAGCTCCTATCGCCGCCAGAATAGAACCCTCCATCAACAACAATCGTCTTACCGATTTTCTCGTCCAACCTGTTGCTACCAACAGTCCCCAGTGGTCCGCTCGCTTTTCAATCGACAGCCGAAACAGCAGAACCACGAGCAGAAGCCCCGCTGCGATCAAGAAGAAACTAAGCGAAAGAAACAGTGCATCAAAGGGCGTTGTACCGCTTGACCGTTGGAGTTGTTGCTCGTGCAATGGGATATCTCGCCAACCAATACTCCCCCAATCCGACTTCAATACATCGAGCAATTCACTTGCGACTCGATCCCGGCCTGCTGCGTCGACATTTTCGTAACGAATCCCAGTTACATTACCAAATCGAGAACCGAAGAGTGAAACGCCCAAGTCGTAGTCGATGAAGAGTTTCGGAGTCAGCCCTTGCAAACTCCAATAATCGTCATCTTGTTTTTCAATTTTTCGCTTTAAGGGAAACGGAGTATCCCAATCGTCTATAGAATCTTTGTCAGTAATTCCAGGTACAGTGGGTGTCCAGTTCGAATCGTTGAACGGAGTTGGCGAAATGTCAAAAACGTTGGGCTTTTTCGGTGTTGTCAAGGGAGCGATAGCCACCACCTTCACAGAGAAGCTTTTCTCCACATTGGTACCTTCGACTGTTTCAGGCAAAAAGTAGTCGATGTTTAACTTATCTCCGATTTGAATTCGAAGTTCGCTCGCCAACCACTGATTGACGACACACCAATCTTGTTGCTTCGGCTCCGTTGCGATTGCTTGATCGACGGATGAACTACCCAGCATGCCAGAAAGCGTTTCCCAGTGGACCGCGCTAATCGTCGAATAGGGAACGCTCGATCGATCGGACGCCAGCGATGCACGATCGTTCGCCTCTCGTTCGACGCCATTGGCCAGATAGGTGAGAATCGGCGACGGATTCAATTCTTTGGTGGAAGCTAGCATCGGTTTGACGATTGCATCCTGCAACATCATTTGGTCGGTCGTCACGATACTGTAATCGAGGACCGTTGGGCCATCCGCCGGGAATCGTTTGGTAACATGCTTGACTTCTAATCCCAAGTCAGCCAAGGATGGCTTTAGTTTTTGCAACAAAGAGCCACTCTGACCTTTGGCAAAGATTGCGTTGACCTTTTCTCCAATCTTGATTCCGGATTGCAACGAGGACCGATCCACGAATGCGTTCCAAGCTGGGCGCTGATCGCTTCGGAGAGAGAACCGAGCTAGACTTTCATCGGGAAGTACATCGATCACTTCCCATCGCGGCAGCGCAAATGTATCGATATCGCGTTTTCCCAGTGCACTGTCCGCTGGAACCACAGACTGCGCTGGAATGTATAAATTGATTTTGTCTCCAACCTTTGCATGCAACACGGATGCGAGCGATTGATTCAGTACAACTTGTTCGCCAACAGGTAGTTTCTGGGGACGACTGGAACCAAGTTTCCAAAACGTATCGTCTACACCGAACAATGCCATCTCATTGGCGCGATGGACCACTTGTTTGTCATCGACGCGTAGCTCCTTCTTAGCGGTTACCTGTTGAACGAAGACGACATCATGAAGTTCGACAGCCTTATCTGAACGATCGACGATAGACGGCGAGAACCATCGCGGCGCTACCACGACATAATCGATGGCACCGATTCGATCCATGGCGATGTGACGCAACGATCCCCGGACACTATCACCGACGATCAACGCTCCGATAATGACGGCGCCAGCGACACTGACGCCTGCGACTACTGGCAGTAACACACGGCGATAATGAAGGATCGTTCGAATGACTAAAGAGAACATGCGTCCACCGATCGAGAGTTAATTGCCATTCATCGAAGCAGTTGCGGGATCGAAGAATCTTGAAAGTTCGTCTTGAGAGGAATCGAGCCAAACGACTCTTCTCCAGAATACAACCGAAGAGGATACGTTTTTGCTCGATTCTTCGGGGTTTTGGACCTGCAATCCTAGTTGTTTGGATCGCGTACTTACGACAATAAGATTTTCTACACGTCGATACTCTCGTTCTAATAGCTCCAGCGTCTTCGGTAGTGTGTCGACTTCTAATCCATGCGCTATACCAAGTCGATCGAGTAGTGCCGTGTTCTGGCCCCGCGTTTGAACACGAAGAGCGAGGGTAGGATCGTGATCTGCGATGGCAACAGTAAGAACAGCGTAGTTGGAAGTAGCCACACTTTGTGCGATCGAGGCAACGAACTCAACGGCTAAATCCTCTGCACGACAATAGGCTTCGAACGCATCCTTCTTTGTTGAAGATGGTGAATGCAAATCGAGGACAATGACCAACTCACGGCTGTCCGTGCGTTGAAACTGCTTCACCATCAATTCATTCATTCGGGCTGAAGAACGCCAATGTATCCAACGCGGACTGTCACCAGGATGATAGGCACGGAGTCCAAAAAACTCGCCTTCGTCCGAAATCGAACGAGACTTACGATGCTTGAAACCGGTGATTTTTCCGTCGAACAACTCGACCCACCCCGGCAGCAGCTTTCCGATAGCGGGTTGGACAGTGAAGCTTCCAGCCGATTTGACAGGCAAGATTCCACGCATCAAGCCGAGGGGAAATCGTGTTGTGATCTCGGATCCTAGAAAATCGTAACTTCCTCGCTGCTGAACGTTGCAACGATACCTCTGTGTCCGACCTGCGCCCGGTGGGACCGACGAGAACAACAACCCTATCGTTTGCGAGACCTGTTTGGAAACTGGGCGGAACGGTTTGTGAATGATGCGATCTTGGGCCAACACCAACCATGCGCCAAGCCAACGCTTCGGATTGGTGACCGTCACTTCAATCTCAAAATCTTTCCTTGCTTGGATCGAGCGTGGCAATTTTCGATACAACGTTAAACCATACATACTCTTGGAACAAACTCGCCATTGAATGAGGAGTAACGCAAGTAACGTACCGGCTAAGATGACCAACAAATTGACATCACGTAACACCGCTCCTAGCACAACAAACGCGACCATGAAAGCGAATTGCCATCCCTCGCGTGTCAATCGCGTGGTTACCGGTGTCGCTGCTCGCTTTGCAGAACGAATCAATCGCCACGGTGCTAACAACCAAGACGGATTACGTTTTGGCTTTACCGACAGCAGGTCGTTGGTTAAAGTCGCGGTTGAGATCGGCATCGGAGTGGATTGCGTTTGCATCGAAACCTCTTCGAATTCAAGTTATCGATCAAACAGGAACATCGACGTTGCGAAGACATCGATCGATAATCGACTCCGCTGTGGACCGTTCGCTGCCAGCAGTAAAACCTCTTGGCATGATTCGGTGGGCGAGCACTGCAATCGCTAATGATTTTACATCGTCGGGTACTACAAACGCGCGGCCGTTGAGAAACGCTTGGGCTTGGGCAGCCCTATAAAAGGAGAGAGCACCTCGCGTACTTACTCCCACCTGAATTTCGTTGCTCCTCCGTGTCTCATCGACAATATCTTGCAAGTAATTCAAGATGGATTCTTCTATGTCAATCGCTCGAACCAATTGCTGCATCGCAAGAACCTCACCGACAGCCACGACAGACTGGAGCGTCTCTACAGGTTCACCCGCTTGGTGCGATCGAAGAATGTTTCGTTCTGCCTCACGACCCGGATAGCCAACATCGATCCGCATGATGAACCGATCGAGCTGACTTTCAGGAAGAACGTACGTCCCCTCGAACTCAAACGGGTTTTGTGTCGCGATGACCATGAACGGATTAGGCAAGGAATAGGTTTTTCCATCCACACTCGCTTGTCGCTCGCTCATCGCCTCCAACAATGCGCTCTGTGTTCTTGGCGGAGCTCGGTTGATTTCATCCCCCAGAACGATGTTTGCAAAGATTGGCCCCTGATTGAATTTGAATTCACCATCATGGTAGATACTGCTACCAATAATGTCCGACGGGAGCAAATCTGGAGTAAATTGCACGCGAGAGAATTTTCCGTCGATGCTTTTGGCAATCGCTTTAGCAAGCAACGTTTTACCCACACCAGGAACGTCTTCAAGGAGCAAATGCTCTCCCGCAAGCAATGCAATCAATATTCGGCGGACAACCTCTTTTTTTCCGAGTACGACCGACTCAATATTTTTTTCTAGACGAACTAGGATCGGGCTTATCTCGTTGACCATGCGGAGATTTTCAGATGAATCTAAAGGAAAGGGACGTGAATACGATTTACGATTTGATACACGGCGAAAATAGCTTAAGCATTGCCAAGAATTGTAGTGGATATCCACACCCTGCGAAGGAGTAACTGACAGGTTACTCCACTTTGCTTCCGGCAACGGAAAGGACTATTCGGATGCTATGCCCGTCTGCGAGTACGAGTCTGCTGTCCGCCTCATAGCCCGTTTTTGACACTTCCATCTCGAAAAATTTTACACCCGGGATATGTCCCCAACCCACTTGAAATTTCCCATTGGCTCCAGTCTTTCCACCGTTCCCCGACTGTGATCGTTCCTGGTCATACAGTTTCGATGTCGAAAGATGACTGCAACATTTCTTGCTGAGCAAATCTGCTGGGTGGCACCGCTCTACTTTGAACCACGCAATGTGCGGCGCTCGCCTTCGCGGTCATTATGGCAGTTCGAAAGTACCATCTATCGCGCGGCGTGAAGCATGTGGAAATGTCCTGGGTCCTAGAAGACAACCTCGGGATGCGCAAGATCATCGAAACCGTTGGCGCCACACACTACAAAACGTATCGAGTCTACGAAAAATCTCTTCGAATCTAGTTTTTTGTTTTTGCTCGCCGAGTTTTGCTACCTGGCATCAATATGCAGCGTAATAGCTCCATCAACGTAACGCAATTCGTTTAATTTTGGGAGTCGCGAGAAAAATCAATAAAAACGAAGAGAGATTCTGGACTTCGGGAAGAAAGTAACACATGTTTCCAGTGTTATCTTTTCCACCCAGCATTTCCATGAAATGACTTCGGGACGCTCTTACTCGATTCCACGGGCGGTTAATGATTTTTCTCGAATCAAAAAAAATTGGTCACTCCCGACAGCTAAAGCTGTCCGGATCGTGCGATGTCCGCATCGCTAGCGAGCTTCGCTCTTCTCTTCAAGAGTTATGTTTGGATGAACTACCTGCCACTGTGGATTGTTCGAGAGTCGAGTCGATAGATTCTGCCTGTATTCAGCTATTGATTGCGGCGAAACGCGAGGCATCTCAACCGCTAACTATCTCGTTTCTAGACAGTGAAGATGCCCAACGCTTCGAGCATGGAGGATTTTCAAGCTACTTGGGGGGCGATGGGAGCGCCATCCCCAACCAGTTCAACTCCGCTGAATAATCACCCGTCCCAACCAATGGGGCTGTCGCGGAAACTCTATTCCATTTCACTTTTGGGAGATTTTAAAAAATAGCGAAAACAGCCTTAGTCGTTGACGACTCGACTTCGCTGCGACAGATAGCCACATTCACATTGCAAGCGGCAGGGTTTGAAACGCTCGAAGGTGTTCGGCGGAGCACGCAAAGCCTAATCGCCCTGGATAATGAACAGCTCGGAATCTGCTCGCATAAGAATCTTGTCTTTGGTCGGTACTAGCGTGGATCGAACCGTTGCGTTTGTCTCAAAGGTTGAGACCAATTCGTACTCTCGGCTGGCTCGAATCACATTGACGGTACCTGTGTGCGATACGTTGATGAGCTTGTCTCCCAAGATGATTGGCGAACCGGAGTAGTCACCACCGACGCGTTTGGTCCAGACTGTCTCACCGTTGTTGATGTCAACTGCGGTGACAATTCCCGAATCGCTCCACAAAAACAAAGTATCTCCCGATGCGACAGGCGACGGGACATAAGGTGCAGAACGAGTGACTCGAAACTTTTCCTTTTGTGAGATCAAATCGTAAGCGACCAAACGGTTGTCTTTACCACCTCCGGAACCGTGAGTTCCAATCATCAAATCGCCCACCAATAACGTCGATGAACAAACCCGAGCAGTGAAACAATCGTAATTCCAAAGAATCTTGCCCGTATCTAAACTCATTCCGAACATCCCTTGAGCCGTCGTACTACATACGAGCTGTTTCTTGCCGTCTTTCTCCCATACGGATGGCACACCGTAGCAGACTCGCGATGTTGGCAAGTCAACTTCCCATTTGGTCTCACCTGTTCGGAAATCGAGCGCGACCATTCGATCTTTGCCGGGGGCGACTCCCGGCGGTAGCTCCTCTGCATCTTGGCTATTGAGCAGAATCAAAAGATCATCAACCCGTATCGGTGACGTGCCGAAACCATGCTGCGTCACATACCTTCCGAAGTCGCGATTCCAAACTTCGGTACCATCGTGTGCCAACGCACGAACGATCGTGTGCTCTGGATCGGCCCAAGCGAAATAGACGTTCTGGCTATCGACACACGGGGTGCTCGACCCATACGAGCTATATTTGTGCAATGGATGAGGTTTCGATGCGTACGATTTTTTCCATAGAACCTTTCCAGACTCCAATGCGATAGCCAACAGCGTTCGTTCCGCATTGTTTGGGTCTCCCGACATGAGGTACGCTACGCCAGCATAGACGCTGGGGGAACCATGCCCAACACCAGGTAGTTTGACTCGGCGAACGCGTTCCGTTTTCCAAGGGAGAGCAACGTTGTTTTGCAGGTGAACCCCAGTGCCATTCGGACCCCGAAATCGCGACCACTCTACAGCACCGTCTTCCGCGAACAATCTACTTGCGGACGGAACGGCAATGAGGAGAAATGCAATCCAAAGAGTGCGATGAAAGTGCATGATATTCAAGTGCTAGGAACAAAGACCAAGGTACGAAACCGACAGACAGCTATTGTAACTCATTTCCACTCAACGGGGTTCTCAAGTAGTCGAAGTGATAAATTATCTGAGTCGATTTCTGCGAGTGCACCGTGGGGAATCGTTGCGTTATCTGGAATATGTCCCACCGGGAAATTCATCACGACAGGGACATGCAATCGACCAAAATACTCTACGAGGACTCGATCTGTTGCTAATCGATCCTCTGTGTCTCTTGTCGAAAAATCCCCAATCGCAACCCCCGAAACTTCCTCCAATACCCCGGCCAGCCTTAACTGCGACAGCATCCGATCGACGCGGTACGGTGCTTCGTTCACATCCTCCAAAAATAAGATAGCACCTTTGGGGGTAATCGCGTACGGAGTACCAAGCGTCGCACAAATCAGCGATAGATTCCCGCCAATCAAACGACCTGTCGCTTTGCCGGCAAACAGCGCTCGCATGTTTTTGTTAGCTGGTAGCGGGATCGCAAAACCGACCAAATCTACTGCGTACTTCTCCGCAAAAATGGTTCGATGCAACGTGTCGTTCGCATACTTGTACTTCGGCGCATCGCCTTGCCAAAGATTGGACATCGGCATGGGACCGTGAAAGGATATCAATTGGATCTTACGAGCGATCGCGAGATGCAAAGCAGTCAAATCAGAATAACCAACCACCACTTTCGGGGACTTGCGAAGCGCATCGTAATCGATTCGATCGAGGATTCTCGTTAATCCGAAACCACCTCGGATTGCAAAGATAGCGTCGACCTCAGGATTGCGAATCGCACTGTTCAGTTCATCTGCTCGTTGCTCATCGGTTCCGGCCAGATACTCCCAATTACGTTCAATATTCTGTGGAACCAAAACACGGAAGCCTGCCGCTTCGAGCTGTTTCATGTATTGGTTTACAGGCTCAATCTCGACGGGACCAGCCGGAGCAACAAATGCGATCGTGTCACCAGGCTTCAATGCAGGTGCACGCAGCCATGGTTCCTGGGCTGCAATAGGAGTGACAACGCTTTGGCTAAAAACCAATGGGATAACTAGCAGCAAGAGCCAGTTCTTAATGGGGAACAGATTCATTCAAAAAATCCCCTGTCGACTTTTCATCTTCACTCGGTGTATCCAATTCAAATGTCGCGGTTTTCTTCTCGTCAGCGGCGGTGTCAGCATCATTCGTGTCAGAGTCTGTGTAGGGTTCAGGAAACTCAATCACAACTTTTTCGCCGGATGGAATCCCACCAAGAACTCGAACTTCATTGGAATCCGTCGATGCAAAATCTGACAGCAAAACGGTAATATTGTCGGTTCCCCCATCTGAGAGGGCAAACTCCACAAGACGGTTCGCACAGTCCTCTAGCGGCGAAGACGCGATCAACATCTGTTTGATTTGTTCGTCGGTGGCATGTTTATTGATGCCATCGCTGCACATCAACAACCTATCACCGAACTGTAGGTCAACGGTAGTGATGTCAGCGAAAACTTCTTCAGCTCCAGCTCCCAAGGCATTCACCAGTACGTTGGACCAAGGAGAACGCTCTTGCGCCGCAGCATCCATGCGTCCTGCTCGAATCATTTGTTGAGCTACCGTATGATCGCGAGTCAACAGTATTAATTCTTCATCACGCTTCAAATAGCATCGAGTATCACCGGCGTGTACTACAAACATCGTCGGCCAGACGATGTACGCCGCCGTCAACGTCGTGCCCATCCCTTTTAAGTCGGGATCACTTAGTGCAAATCGAACGAGCTCTCGATGCGCACCGACGAGCATCGTTCGCAATATGTCCGTAAAGGCAAGTGGTTCCTTTGGAGACGGTTGAAGACGAAACGACGGACTATGTAGGATCGCAGAAAGAAAGAACTGAATAGCACGAGTGCTAGCCTCGCGACCTCCCAGATGACCTCCCATTCCATCTGCCACCACAAACAAATAGCTTGTCGGTGGGGAGACTAATCGCGAATGGTTGTTAAGACCTACCGAGTTTCCCAAGACCTTTGCAGACGGGGCTAACTCAGCGATCAAGTATTGGTCCTGATTCTCTTCTCGTACGTTCCCTCGATGAGTGACACCTTGCGCCGATACGCACACGTCTTTCATAGTCCGAATCTCGCTCGAAAAGCTTCAGGAATTCTCGCTGGTTCACTCGTCACGCTCCTCTAGCCAACTCTTGGTACTTTGTGTTTCCTGCTGGACGCCAAGTTCCGATAGCAACAGGATCAGTTGCTTGCACATGGCATGTTGGGTCGCGTTCATCGTCGCCTCTGGGCCTGGGAAATGTTTATTGTTCCATCCGAGGTTGTTTTTACAAATGACCACGCTGGACTCCAATGGATTATACCATTTCGTATACTCCAGTTCTCCAACTTTCTCGGTCTTTCCTCTCGCAAACCCAAGAGTCAATAGGTCAATCTCGTTTGATTTTGTATCAACCGATTGCAAATCCAGAATCAACACTGCTTTCGAATGCTTTGCCAAAAACCGCTGGATGAGCGCCATTGTTTGAGGCGACAATGGGTCTTTAGTGCATGACAATATCATCAATTTCGCATCCATCCTCTCTCGGTTGGTCGCTCGCGCATCCGCCATTTTTCCCAACCAAGCATATAGGTGATAAAGCCCTGCATTAGAACCGTCGCCGAAATCTGACTCTTTCCCGATAGGATTTTCCAGACACCAAACAAGAGGCCGTTTCTTTTCTCGATTGTTCTCGACGAGGTTCTCGTTACATTCTCGCTTAGCTAACCAGTGAAACGTTTGAAGTGCAAGTTTCCTATTATCCAAATAATTGAGAAACACTCCGCCGAAGCAGTTCTGATCGCCTAGAACAACGATTCGCCCATTGCCATATTCTTTTGCAGCCACAGCCGCCAGAGGACCTGTACGCTCGATGGGTTGCTGTTGAAAGTCCCCATAGAATCCGGGGCTATTCGATTCACCATACGTTGGGATGTTGGCCCAATCACCCCAACTGCGGTTACTCGAATGAATGATGCCATGTCGCGAATCGACACATCCTCCCGACTGAAAAGCGATCCGCTCTAACCCCCGGGTGATTGGATGCTCACGGAACGAACTCAAGAACACCCACGCATTCCCCGGTCCAGCCGTATGCGGAGGGCGATCGCAAAGTAGCTCACTTGTCAACTCCAAGTCGAGTCGCTCTGCCAAACTCCCAAGCACATGATTGTGGAAGTAACAATTAGTGTGGTCCGTTACTAAGAACAATCCTCCGCCTTGCTTGACAAAATTTTCAATCGCCAAGACTTCATCTACAGTGAACGGCGGTCGATCCGCGGAAACCAAATTAATGTAGATAACTTCGCAGTTGACTAACACCTCGTTTGTCCAGGGCCCTAGTTGAGCCTCACATTTCCACTCCGCTGCACGCAGAGCATGGATGATTCGAGACGGACCGTGAAGCAGATGGTACTGATTCATTGCCATACTTGGCATGGTATCGATCCACGAGTGTGCATGATACGCATCGACTAGCACCCGAGGATTTCTTGAAGGGTTACCTGCGGAGTCTTCGCAAACCGCCGTTTCGACACAACAGATCATCCATGCGACACATATCCATAAGAATCGACCACAATCCTGGGTCAACATCCATTCGCGAGGAAATGATTCCATTCGGTTCCTACTTTCTTTTTGTTTCGGCACTGCTATTTAGATCAATGATTCTATAGCAATCTTTCCTCTTTCGCCCGCTGAATCCAGTTTTTCATTTCTTCTTCGATCGATCGACCGGGTTGCCAGTCTAATTGGGAAACAGCTTTATTGACATCGACCCACCAACCCTTGGCTAGCGCTTCCCTAATTTTATCTCGATTCAATGTGGACTTGGTTTTTGTCAATCTACTCCATTGCTCACCTAGCAAACCCAGCATCCATGCCACAGGCGGTACCACCGGCAATGGGACAACCGGGCGTTCTAGTGTCGAAGAGAATATCGCGCCAAGTTGCCGAAGAGAGATTGGCTCCAAAGCGGCTGCATAATACACACCAACACCTCCCACTGGGTCCCCCTCTGTTGTAGCGGCTGTAACTCGCTCCCCTCGTTCAGCGACAGCGATCAAAAGCCGAATCAGGTCGGTAACTTCAATAATGGCTAAGGGCTGCCTACCACCTCGGATCAGCGGGTTGAGAAAAACGCGATACATGGATTGAAGCAAACGATTGAACTCCTTATCCCCCGGGCCAAAGATGATTCCTGGCCGAACAATAGACATAGGCACGGAAGAGCAATACTTTGTAATGATGCGCTCGCCAGCAAGCTTGCTTCTCCCATAATCCGAAATTGGGTTTGGAATGGCAGTTTCATCCCTGGGAGCTTGAGAACTCGATGGTCCGCCAGCAGCAACGGAGCTCAGGTTGACAAAGAGAGGCGCATGGGGCCAGGAAGCACAAACTGAGGCGATCTTGTAACTGCCGTCAACATTCACCTTGGCCAATTCTGATGGAGGCCCTGCGAGTTGCCCTGCCAAATGAAAGACCCAATCGACCTTTGGCAAAACATCGGCGAGGGCTTCTGCACTGTCTTGGGCCAAATCCGCTCGGACCGGTTCAGCTCCCAATCGAAGGATTGCCACATCGCTTGAACGATTTCGAGATGTCGCAATAACCTTGCATCCCTGCTTCACCAATGTAGGAACCAGATTTCCTCCGACGAAACCTGAGGCTCCGGTGACTAATACTCTCTTTGCAGCCATGCATCAATTCGATTGGTAAATTCAATTCATCGGAATGCATGCACACACTAACAATGGAAGCTACGCCCATGCAAGCTAAGCTGTCGAAGCTAGGTGTGCAGAAAAGAACCAAGCAATTCTAGGGATCGCACGAATGTGACTGCCGGTCACAGTTGCAATGCCAATCAATCCTAACAAAAATCAGGAGGCGGATTTAACCATGTTGCGTCGATGGAATCAAGAACGGTACATAAGTACCTCGTTTTTAGTACCTCGTTTTTTAATTTGCCCTGTCGACCAACTGGATCTCACCTGAGATACTACGGATCTGACCAGAAAACTGTCCTCCAATATAGAATTTCGTGGCTCCATGAGCACATCTGACTTAATCGAAATCGCAAACGCAGACGCTGAATTGGCCTCGCAAGGGGTCTCCTCGAGTAAAGTTCCTCATGTCCCTCCTCCCAAAAGTGCCACTCCGCTTCGAGTGTATTGGCTTTATGTAATACCCCTTATAGTCTTGCACGCACTCGCTTTGTTGGCTTTCTTGCCCTGGTTCTTTAGTTGGTCGGGATTGATATTGGCAATTCTCGGTCACTTCACATTCGGAATGTTAGGCATCACCATCGGCTACCATCGATTGCTCACGCACCGTGGGTTCAATTGCCCAAAATGGTTGGAACACACTTTTGCGATATTGGGCCTTTGCAATCTTCAAGATAGCCCCGCGCGATGGGTTGCAATACATCGCATGCACCATCAACACAGTGATCAACAGCCAGACCCCCACACTCCTCTCGTCAATTTGCTTTGGGGGCATGTGGGTTGGGTGCTCCATCGCAACCGAGACCATGATTCCGTCACGAGCTTTGAACGATACGTTCGCGACTTATTGAAAGACCCGTTCTATCTGAAACTCGAAAAGCGAGGCCTCTGGGTCAAGATATTCTGGTTGCACGCCGCATGCTTCGCCCTGGCTGGTGGCTTGGTTGGGTTCCTTTATGGTGGATTAGCAGCGTCGATACAACTCGCTTCGAGTTGGCTCGTTTGGGGTGTTTTCGTACGCACCGTTTTCGTCCTCCATGGAACATGGAGCGTCAATTCGCTAGGTCACATGTTCGGTTACAAAAATTACAAAACTCGAGACGATAGTCGCAACAATTGGCTTGTAGCTCTCATCTCGCACGGTGAAGGTTGGCACAATAACCATCACGCCCAGCCACGTGCAGCCCACCACGGTCATCGCTGGTTCGAGTTCGACATGTCCTGGTGGGTCATTCTTCTCATGGAGAAAGTCGGTCTTGCAACAGACGTAGTCCGCGCAAAGCCAGTGCCTCGTCAGTAAGCTGAGACGCATCGCACCGCTCGGGACCATTGTCCCAGCCCTTTGAAGGTGAATCGACCTTTCCTGTTTTAGCTATTTTTGCCATTCTGTTGAAATGGAAGTCACCTAAGGAAGGTGGATTAGCTAGAAAAGCGTTAGAACGTAGGAGTCAGCAAGATGTCAGGGAAG
>JAJTID010000027.1 GCA_021300155.1 Pirellula sp. | reverse complement strand
GCCTACCGGCAGCTCTTTCAGGGTAGAGTTCATTCTCATCCAGCGAAACTGAATACGATTCTACTACAGATTGGGAATGAGACGGTCACTGTAGAATTCGTTGCAGCACAACGGCTCATGCGAGTCGAGGGAACGCAAAAATTGGTTGCCGATGTGATCCGAATCGGTGTCGCTGTGTGCAATCGATCTCCCCAAAACGAAGTTCGAATTCTCTCGCTTAATGACAACGGCCAAGCGTCGTTGGGGAGGCTGGCGCAAACCGCTCATCCATCGTCGAGGGGAATGGTATCCTCCAATCCATTTCTGCGAATGATTCAGCGTCCCGGCACGCAGGGAGTCGAATCGACCATGAACTCCGGGCATGTCGCTCTCGCTTCCGCCCAGGATACACCAGCACCGATGCCAGTAGTGGCACCATCGCCCACTGCTCCCCGAACACAAACTCCAGATCCGAACAAGCCGCAGGATCCCGATGCACCGGTTTCGCTACCGTTGCCGCAATTTGACGGCGTGCAACTACAAATGCTTCCGGAGCTAGATGCCGTTATCCTGCGCGGTCGCGATCGACAGCTTACCGATTTGACCGAGATCATCAAACGTTTGGACGAAGCAAGTCGTCTCTCCAAGCCTGAAATCGAAGTTGTTCCACTTCAGCATGTGAATTCCGAGTCTCTCGCCAGTCTTATCGCGACTTCGCAAGAAAAGTTCATCGGCGGTCGGCAAGGCAGAGTCACAGTCTCCGCACTTGGTTCTCCCAATGCACTTCTCCTGATTGGTTGGGGGGAGTCGATGGTCGCGATGAAAGAGCTGATTCTCAAGCTCGATCAACCATCAGCAGCAGGCAGCTCTTTCGTCGTCATCCCACTCACCACAGCGCTAGCAACGGACGTTCAAACACAGCTTCAAACATTTTTCAAGACAAAATCGGGGTTGGGGCCTGTGATCCAGTCCGCATCCGATAGCCGATCCAATCTCTTGATTGTGCATGCATCACCTCGCGACCTGCTCGAGATTCGAAAGCTAGTCGAACAGTTGGATGTTCAACCACGGATGGACAAGCATGCGGCTAAAGTCTTCCAACTCAAACATACGATAGCCGCGGATACAGCGAAAGCGCTTCAGCAAGCCTTGGCGACGACTGCACTCAATAAAAACAAGAGTATTGAACTCTATGACGAGCAGAACAAAACGATTGCGTCGAGTGGAATTCTAGGCTCGGTCCAAATCTCCACAAACGATCGTACCAACTCGATTATTGTTTCATGCTTGCCCGAGAACATGCTTCTCGTCGAGCAGTTTATCGAGCAATTGGACAGTCCGGGATCCGTTGCTAAGATCAAAATTTTCCCGATCAAAAATGCTGTTGCTTCGTCGTTGGTCGAAACGCTTCGTTCTTTATTGCCAACGGCAAGTGGAACAACCACAGCGGCTGCGCAATTGTCCAGCTCCACCGATGAATCCTCTCTTCTTCCTCTGCGTTTTACCGTCGATACGCGGGGGAACAATATCATCGCTGTCGGCTCCGAGGGAGATCTCAAGATTGTTGAAGCAATCATCGTGCGATTGGATGAGTCTGATGCCGTTCAGCGCAAAAGCTCTGTGTATCGATTGAAGAACTCACCCGCAGTGGACGTTGCGTTAGCGATTAATGAATTCTTGCGAAACAAACGGCAAGTAGAGAACGCTGGTCCCGATGCAAACAATCCTTTCGAGCAAATTGAGAAAGAAGTGGTTCTCGTACCCGAGCCGGTCCAGAATAAACTGATTCTGAGTGCGACTCCGCGGTACTACGATGAAATAAGTAAACTAATCGAAGACCTGGACCAACAACCGCCTCAAGTCATGATCCAAGTCATGATTGCGGAAATCGTCTTGGGCAACACCGATGAATTTGGCGTTGAAATAGGAATTCAAGACTCGGTCTTGTTCGATCGAAGCCTCTTGGGAGGTTTGTTGACTCGAACGAACACGACGACAACTTCGACACCAGCCGGTGTGGTTACCAACACAAATCAAGAAATCGTAGCAGCATCCAATACTCCTGGATTCGAATTCAATAATTCGTTGCCGCTAGGAAATAGTGGCTCTTCGAAAGCACTGAGCTCTTCCGGCCGAACTGGTGGACAAGGAATCTCCAATTTCGCTGTGGGGCGTGGAAATGAGACATTGGGATTCGGTGGGTTAGTGCTGTCGGCAAGCAGCGAGAACGTCAGTTTCTTGCTACGAGCTTTGCAAGACTCGCGTCGATTAGAGATCCTCAGCCGACCGCAAGTCCTCACACTCGACAATCAGCAAGCATTTATTCAAGTGGGCCAGCGAGTACCTCGCGTCGTACGCTCGACCCTGAACGTGCAGGGGGGGCAGAGTAGTGATGTACAATTGGAAAATGTCGGGTTGATCGTCGGAGTGACACCTAGAATTAGTCCCGATGGAAACGTAGTGATGGAGATCGACGCGGAGAAGTCGAAAGTGGGACCAGACAGCGAAGGTATCCCCATTTCGATCTCGCCGAATGGACAAGTCATCCGTGCCCCTCGCACTGACACGGTGCAAGCCCAAGCAACGGTGAGCGCTGCCGACGGCGAAACAATCATCCTCGGCGGATTGATATCTCGAAGTACTCGAACGATTCACCGCCAAGTTCCATGGCTAGGTGACATTCCTGTCATCAAGCATCTGTTTCAATATGACCTCAATGAGACGCAACGAACAGAACTGGTCATTATCATGACTCCGCATGTCGTACGCTCTCAAGGAGACATGGAGCGTCTCAAGCAAGCGGAGTTTGCTAGGATCAGTTGGTGCGAAGGAGATATCTTCGACATGCACGGAGATGTATTCCCGCCCAATGGTGTACTCGATCGTCCGCTCGTAGATGATGATTGTCCCGTCGTCTATCCGGACATTGCGCCGCGTGGGATTCCAGACTCGGCAGTTCGTCCTGGTATTGTGCCATCCCCGGTAGAGATGGATCCTGCCTTTTCCAAACCCGCGGAACTTATTCCCACGCCCAACACTTCCAGTTCGATCCCCAAGAAGTCGGATGCTTTTATCGCAGTCGGCCCATTTACCGAGGGACGGTCTCCCTGATGCGACGAGTTTATAGCCAATACCATCGAACACCACTACTTTCTCTCGTTGGAGTAATCCTCATTCTCGGGCTCTCAGGTTGCCAGCCTTTTCTGGGAGCCAAGAGTATGAATCCGTGGAGCAAGAAAAAAGTCGACGCGAAAGTAGTTCCAGACCGTATTCTGGCTGTTTGGACCGATACGATCCTTCATCAATCTGGGCAAAAAGGGATACGTGGCTTTGGAGGGCGAGTGTACTTTTACGAAAAAGACAAACCCGACCCGATCGAGGTCGAAGGTAGCTTAGCTGTCTATGCCTTTGATGCCGAAGACGAATCTATCGACTCTCAAAAACCACTGCGCAAGTTTGCGTTTACCGCCGAGCATCTTGCATCACACATGAGCAAGACATCCATTGGGCCCTCGTATAGCATTTGGCTACCATGGTCCGCTGTCGGTGAAGAGCCCGTCAAGTTGAGTTTGATCACTCGATTCGAAGGTGTCGAAGGGGGGACGACTATCTCCGATCCGGTGATCAAGTTGCTTCCCGGTATTGCGAAAAAAACCGATACACAAACCAGTAAAGGAAAAGCAGTAGCTCCTCAAACGGAGCGAGGGCCTCAAACGGAGCAAGGGGTTGTTCAAGCATCCTACACCGAACCAAAGGGAGCAACCTCTGAAAAGAAGGAAGCAACACGTCCGGTAGAGACGATCGAACTACCTCCAGGGTTTCAACGACACTTCAAGAACTCAGATAGATCCGAAACTACGCTTGGGTCCTCAGTTTCTGACATGACGACGAGGGTATTCGACGCTCGGTCCAAGCAAGTAAAGCGTGAGCCCCAAGAGACGACGTCCGAAGAGGCACATCCTGATTCTGTAGATCAAAAATCAGGACCTGAGGTTGCAAGTCCCAAGCCTGATCGAAAGAACATTCGCGAAGGGAAATGGATTCAGCCTTCTAGTCGACTCGAAGATCGAATGCGCAACAAATAAGCAGAACAAACCTGCGAAAGAAATCTTTGTTTGTTCTGGCCGGTAATGGAATGCTTCCTCCATTATCGCATTGAGATTTGATGAACCAACGCGGCCAACAATGCACCGCCAATAGGACCCACCACGGGGATCCAAGCATACGCCCAATTGCTGTCGCGCTTACCGCGAATGGGGAGTAAAAAGTGCACGATCCGCGGCCCAAGATCTCTTGCAGGATTGATTGCGTACCCTGTTGTCCCACCTAACGACAATCCGATCCCAATCACAAGTAAACCAACTTGAACCAACCCGATAGAGCCCAGTCCGATAGGAGTTGCGGTAGTGCCAGCGATACCGTCGACCTCGGGTGCATGGAATTGCAAAATAGTAAATACCAAAACGAAAGTTCCGATCACTTCGCAAAGCAACGCTTGCAAACTACCGGCGATGTTCGGTGCGTTGCAGAAGCACCCGAGTTTATCATCCGCCGACTCGGTAACCTCAAAATGAAGTCGGTAGTGCAGGTAGACTAAGGCAGCACCCAGCATTGCCCCCAAAAACTGGGCTACGATATAGCCCAGAGCAACATTTAACGTGACTTGATTAATCGCATACTTTGCGATAGTCAATGCCGGATTCAAATGTGCACCACTCGCTTCATTCGCGATGCAAGCCCCAGCAAACACAGCGATTCCCCAACCGAAGGTGATAACGATCCATCCTCCATTGTTTCCTTTCGTTTTGGTTAGCAATACATTGCAAACTACACCGTTCCCCAAAAGAACAAGAACCATGGTTCCCAAAAACTCGGCCAAAAACGGATTCATCGTGTGCACCTTAGGACAGAAAAATTGTCGAATATCCCTAGTTGTAGCAAAATCGTCTTTGCGTGGTATCGACCTTCATCGAAGATGCGACTGGCAGATCTCCTCTGGACGATCAAATCGAGGGGCGAAGAAAGAGACGGAAAAAGTTGAAAACATTGCATTCAAGATATGGCCATCGGTTTACTTCAAAAAACCTGGCGTGCATCTTAAAGTCCTTCTCTTGGATAAGTTTTTTCGCTTGCTTTAGCACTTTTCTGCCAGCTACTGGTTAGCCTCCCGAAACTTGCGGCCGGGAACTTGCTAAAATTCAGTCTCTCCGATGGATACCCGTCGGATTGTCGTTGCGGATATAGGGTAGCATCGTCGAATTCCAAAAATTTCTGAATCCCTTTCCTTTAGTTGATCGAGACTTATTCATGACTCGCGAATCTCAGACATCACCATCACAAGACTCAATTGCCTCGACGAACGCAATGGATGCGGCGATGGATACTCAATCCAGTCGTCGTAGCTTTTTGAAGACTGCGGGAGTTGCCACTTTGAGCGCTCCCTATGTCATCACTTCGTCGGCTCTTGGGAATGCGAATCGTTCTCCGGCCAGTGATCGAATCGTGATGGGAGGAATTGGTATTGGTAACATGGGCCGCGGTGACCAAGGTGCATTTCTCGGACGCGGCGACGTCCAATATGTGGCAGCCTGCGACGTACGCTCAAAAAATAGAGAAGAATCTAAGGGTCGAGTCGATGGTCATTACAAGAACAAGGACTGCCAGGTTTACACTGACTTCCGAGAACTTCTTGCACGGTCCGATATCGATGCTGTTCATATCGCCACTCCAGATCACTGGCACGCGTTGATGTTGATTGAGGCATGCCGCAACGGAAAAGATGTCTACTGTCAGAAACCCGAAACCCTCACGCTGCGTGAAGGTCCGTTGATGATCGCCGCTGCTCGCCGTTATGGTCGGGTGGTATCAGGCGGGAGCCAACGCGTTCTTGGTGACTACCGCAGATATGTTGATCCAGCATGGGCAGGCGAATTTGGTACGATCAAATCCATCAACGTTAGCGTGGGACCATTGCCCCAATTGTGCAATCTGCCCGAAGAACCATTGGATGAAGAAATCGACTGGGACTTGTGGCTCGGCCCTGCCGCATGGGCACCTTACAACTCAAAACGTTGCAGTGGCAGCTTTTCGATCAATGGCGCTAGTTGGCGATCGTTTAGTGATTACTCCGGGGGAGGTATGACCGACTGGGGAGCACACCATTTCGGTGGTGCGACATTCATCTGCGACGTTCGCGAACTACAACCGACTGAGGTTGTCTATCACGATACATCCGAAGGCAAATGGCTTGACTACAAGTATCCGAACGGTTTGTCGATCTACCATAACAAACCCAAAACCGCTAATCTTCATATCGAAGGCACCCCGGGAGAAAAGTTGCCTCCAAAACCAGTCCCTGCCTACAAAGGGTACGGAGATATCTATGGGGACTTTATCGAATGCACCAAGACTCGCGAAAAGCCGTTTCGAGATATCGAACGAGCCGTCAACACCTGCGTATTGGCCCACCTTGGCAACATCGCGTATCAACTGAAACGTTCTCTAAAGTGGGACAGCGCGGCTCAGCGATTCCTTCATGACGAAGAGGCCAACCGTATGGTAGATCGCGCTCGCCGCGAACCATGGCAATTGTAATGGTGGCGGTAATCAGAAACATTTCTCAACAAAACAAAAACTCACTCATTGACTACAAGGACTTCCTCCCATGTTGGACCAAGCATTTGAAGCACTCAAGAAGTTTGATTATGGAACGCCGCTCAGCGATATTCAGGCGATCGAAGACGCTGTCGTTGCTTCGAATAAAGATGAAGCCGCGCGAAAAGCGATTGAGCAACGTTTGATCCAGGCGCTCGGCTCTCCTATTTCTCGTGATGCAAAGGACTATATCTGTCGCCAATTGGCGTTGGTCGGTTCCGCCGCTTCTGTTCCTGCCGTCGCTCGTCTTCTAGCGAACGAAGGCAATGCGCACTTAGCTCGTCATGCGCTGGAACGGATCCCTGGCGTTGAAGCGGAAGCGGCTCTCGCGTCTGCCGCAAAAAGTCTAACGGGCAAACTGCAACTCGGCGCAATAGGATCCCTTGGAGTGTGTGGAAAATCGGTCGCCATCGCCACCCTCGCCAACTTGCTAAGCCACACCGATTCGGCAGTCGTTCGAGGCGCAGCGTTATCGCTGGGAGCGATCGGGGGAGTAGAAGCTGCAAACGCTTTGCAATCAGCGATGAAGGCAGTACGTGGAGACAAGAATTTGATGATCGATGCATTGCTCAGTTGTGCAGAATCGCTTCTGAAGCAGAAGAAGTCAAAGGAAGCGACTGCGATCTATTCCGCATTGGCTGAAGATAACCAACCGCGATTGGTACGACTGGCTGCCGCACGTGGCTTATTGGCATGTGCTGGTGCATAAATTCGCGTCGAATTGCATAGTCAAGTCGATGGCCCATAGCATGGGGTACTAGTTTAGGTCGTGAGCAAGCAAGCTTAGCACTAGTGCCACACATCAGAATCACTCTCTCCCACCTCTACAAAGTTTTACCACAATGAAAATTCGCAGCCTTTTTTGGATCCCAATAGCTATCGCCCTTTGCTCAAGCCCGCCGAACGTACAAGCGGATAACGATGCCCTGGTAACGCAGGTCGTCAAACTGCTCAGCAATTCAGACCATGAGTTTCGTGCCGCCGGACTGGAAGTGATCCGCACTTCTGCGAAGGGTTCAGAGAACACAAAGACGTTTGCCGCTCAATTGCCAAAGCTTGAGCCGGAAGCTCAAACTGCATTGATCTCGGCTCTCGGTGACCGAGGCGATGTTGCTGCAAAACCTGCCGTGCTAGAACAGCTTACGAACAAGCAAGAGTCCGTTCGTGTAGCCGCTTTGATAGCACTCGGAGAAATCGGTAGCTTGGCTGAATTCCCGAGTCTTATCAACGCATTGCAGAAAGGAACGAATCTGGAACAAAAGGCTTCAGCTTCTGCGTTGATTCGAATGGCCGGCGCTACTGTCTCTGAAAAGATCGGAATGGAATCCAAGTCCGCCAAACCGGAGGTTCGAAGTAAGTTGATCGAGATCCTTGCTGCACGTCGTGCAACCAGCGAAGCTCCAGTCATCATCGCAGCGACTACGGACGATGATAGTGCGGTGAGAACCGCTGCCATGAATGCTCTTGGTCAAATTGGACAACCCGAGCAACTGGCAGCCATTTTACCTGGGTTGCTCAAGTCTTCGCGTGGTAACGAACGAAACAATGCAGAACGTAACATCGCAGAAATCTGCAAACGAATCAGCAACGAAGATGAACGCGGCAATGCGTTGATTGCCGTTCTGAATACGGTTGATGCCAGTCAACGCGATGAACTGATGTCGCTGGTCGGTCGAGTCGGCGGCAAACGACTCATTAGCTTTGTGGCAGACATCGCTACAAGCAGCGACGTTTCTCGACGAGCATTCGGAATCGATGCACTCAGCAAATGGCCTGATGCGAGCCCTGCGGATACTCTGCTCAAGATTGCGAACGACACCAAAGACGATGCGGAGCGGCGGCAAGCCTTTGCGGCCTTCGTCAAGGTCTGTGCCAATCGTGATAACCGAAACGACAAACAACGTTTGGAGCGGATGAAGCAAGCGATGAAGGAAGCACGAAACCTCGAGGAGAAGACAGCAGTCATCAATCGCACGAGAACCGCATACGATGTCGAGTCGATGCGGTTCGTTCGTCCGTTTCTCGATGAACCCGAATTGTCGCAGATCGCTTGCGAAACCATTGTGGAATTGGCGCACCATCGCAATGTTCGCAATCCACACAAAGAAGAGTTCGACGTTGTTCTAGACAAAGTCATCGCATTGGCCAAGAACGAAGAATGGATCGAACGCGCTAAACGCTACAAGCGTGGCGAAACATGGGAACGACAAAGGTAGCCTCGGGCTAGCTCTGAACCAATAGATAATCCCTTGCTCGCGCTTTTCGAAGTTGCGCAATTGGGGATTCGAGGTGCGTCATTCGTAGGTTTTCAGCGCTCGTACTCCTGCTCGGTCGACGACGATGCTCGTGCTCGAATTCAGTCTTGCGAGTACGATTACGAGCACCATTTCACTGAGCGCGAGCCTAATTTCTTAAGCTGGACTTCAAAATAGCGCAACTTCAAACTCACACGTCGGGTTTGTATGTTTTCATTTGCTTTTCGCGATCAAGGACGCCTCATCAGGCGATAATGTCGTGCACCACTCTTCCGTGGACGTCGGTCAAACGGAAGTCTCGACCTGAATAACGGTACGTCAGTTTCTCATGGTCGATTCCCATCAAATGCAAGATGGTGGCATGTAGGTCGTGCACGTGGACTTTGTTTTCAACAGCAGCAAAACCGAACTCATCCGTTGCTCCGTAAGTCATTCCACCACGCACTCCGCCACCTGCTAGCCAAACACTGAAGCCGTGATTGTTGTGATCACGCCCTTTGGCTCCTTCGGAAACGGGAGTCCGCCCGAACTCACCCCCCCAAAGAATCAACGTGTCTTCGAACAACCCGCGTGCCTTCAGGTCGTCGATCAGCGCCGCGATGGGTTGATCCACAGCTTTCGCTTTGTCCGCATGGCTAGCGATGTTGTCATGATCATCCCACGGTTGGCCATCCCCATAGAATACTTGAACCATTCGAACGCCCCGTTCGACCAATCGTCGAGCGGCCAGGCAACCGTCTGCAAATTGCCCCTTACCATACGCGTCCCGAGTCGCTTGTGTTTCGCGATTCAGGTCGAAAACATCTTGCGCTTCGGTCTGCATCCGAAAAGCCATTTCCATCGACTGGATTCTCGATTCAAGCGGATTATCACGTCCCCCGCGTTCCGCGAGATGCATCTCGTTCATCGCCTTGAGCAGGTCTAGTTGCTCGCGTTGAGCTTCCGAAGTGATGGCTGAATTGTTGATGTCGCGGATGACAGTTTGCGGATCCATTTTTGAATTGTTGATCTGAGCACCTTGATAGATCCCCGGCAAGAATCGATTGCCCCATAATGCCGGGCCAACTACCGGTTTCCCAGGGCATAAAACGACAAAGCCAGGTAGGTTTTCATTTTCCGTCCCCAATCCATACAGTAACCACGAGCCCATCGAAGGACGTGTTGGCTGGGTTTCTCCGCTAGTCATCATCAACAATGACGGTTCATGATTGGGAATGTTCGTATGCATCGATCGGATCACACACAGATCATCAGCACGCCGACTGAGATGGGGAAAGAGCTCACTGATTTCTATTCCCGACTGGCCATGCTTATCGAAACGAAACGGCGACTTCATCAGTCCGCCTGTTTTTCGTTCCGTTTTCAAATCAGCCGCAGGAGGGCGTTGGCCATCGTATTTGGTCAGCATCGGTTTCGGATCAAACGTATCGACTTGGCTAGGCCCACCGTTCATGAAAAGGTGAATGATTCTCTTTGCCCTTGGAGCAAACATCGGTGGCTTAGCAGCAAGCGGGTTTGAAGATGCTACACCCGGTCCTGGATTCGCATGAACCGCATCGTTGGCAACCAGGCCCGCTAGTCCCAAGGCACCCAGTCCAGTACCGAATCGATGCAACATCTCGCGGCGTGAAACAAACATCAGGTCGTGATTTTTTTTGATATGGTGATACTGCATGGTATTAATCCAAGTACATAAATTCATTGCTGCCGAGAATGACTTGGGCGTAACGCTCCCAACGGTCCATCGTGTTTTTTTCTTTCTCGGAATCGTGACTCGCGCCGTCAAGATACTGATTGGCCAATTTCAGTTCAACGTCACCAACAGGACGGCTGAAAGCCAGGTTGAATGCATAGCGAACTCGTGCATCAATATCGTCGCCTGCCTCCATCTTCAATCGTTTGGCAAAGGCTTTGGCCTGCTCGATCATGAAAGGACTGTTCAACACAAAGAGCTGTTGCTGTGGAACGGTTGTTTCAGCTCGAGTGGAAGCCGTGATGTTCGCATCAGGGAAATCGAACAAACGAAGCATACTGTTCAATTCATGGCGACTGATAAAGGCATACACCGTACGTCGCGAATTCTTTGGATCGGCTAAGTTGGTCGAGGCTCCTTCCATGTGAGAATCGAGTTTACCGGACACAGAAAGCAACGCGTCTCGCCATGCCTCTACCTCCAAACGCCTTCGATTCATACGCCATAGATATCGATTGTCGGCATCGATATTCATGTTGTCTTCATTCTGCTGCGTGCTTACTTGGTAGGTTGCCGAGAGCATGATTTCTCGATGCATCGTCTTGAGTGACCAACCACTATCTAAAAACTGATGAGTCATATAATCCAGCAGTTCGGGATGGGTTGGTTTTTCACCCAATGCACCAAAGTTATCAGGTGTGCCAACGATGCCCGTCCCGAAGTGATGTTGCCAAATTCGGTTGACCATCACTCTGGCGGTGAGTGGGTTATCTTTCGAGGCAATCGATTCGGCCAATTCCCGCCGCCCACTTCCTTCAGAGTAGGACTTTGGTTCGTTTTCGGAAAGGATACGAAGGAAACGACGCGGAGCAACCTCCCCTTGGTTCGCCGGATTCCCACGAATGAAAATCTTCATGTCGGCTGGCTTGGATTCCGCTATCACGTGAGCCGTCGGATACATCGCGGGTGCAGTCTTCTTCAATTGTTGGAGGGACTCACGCTTATCTGACAATTGCTCGGAAAGTTCGGGGGAAAGGAGCTTTTCCATTTGCGCTTCGTCAACGACGAACAGCCCCTTTTCGCCGAACAAACTCGCTAGCAAGTTAGGTTGAGTTGTTGCGAAATCGCGAGGTGTCTCCGTGTAAACACTGAATTGAATCCTAGCATTTTTGCCACAATCACCTTCTTGATCGGTTCCGCTGTTGTCCAGCCCTCCGATGGCTCGGAACCGGCGAGCACCGTCCGGAAGATCGTAAGAGATCATCGACGTTGCGTGCGTGCCGAGACCGAATCGATAGGTTGTTCCTCCGATACGAATTTGTTGACCATTCACATTTTGGTCAACGTGAACTTCACCGAAACTCGTCTTGGTTTCTCGCCACTTAATCTCTGTCAGCTTTAGCTCCGCACCACCTTCCATGACCAATACTGGCTCAGCCCAATCCGCGTGATCGCAACTGATCCCATTATCGCCATCGGAAACGACCAGAAACAATCGCTTTGCACCAGTGATATCAACATCAATCGAGACAGTTGGCTCGCTCTTGGTGACCGGTGCACTCCGGAAGATCGAATTTCCTGGATCGACATACTGCGCTAGCTCCTGTTTTTCATCCGCAGTCAGTTTTGCGTCTCGCTGACGAAGAAGGAGTGAGGCGTAACGCTGAAATTTGTTCGAAGCAGATACCAACGATGCGGGTGCCACCCACTGTTCTGAAGTGCTCGCCTTCGAATCTTCAGGTGGGATCGCATCGACTGCCTCGTACCATGCCGCCAGCGTAGGAATGCTTCGGGTTTCATCTTTACCTAGGAACTCGCCCCAACGCTTAAGCGTCTTGGCATTAAGACCTGCCTCTTCCGAGATTTTTCCTAGGTTTGCCGGTTCCTTCAGACGCTGGGTCTTCGAAACTGCGATCATGTAAGCTGCGATCCTTTCAACTTCTGCTTCACGAGCACGTGGGCCAACGGACGCAATAACTTGGGCAATTTCTTTTTCCAATTCCTTGATCTGCTTTTGATGCTTTTGATACATATCGACGTCCGGCTGCGGAACCAAAGGTGCAGTGTGAAGTTTTGAGCTTTGAAAGATTCCCGCTAGCGAATAGTAGTCTTGTTGAGGAATCGGATCGAATTTGTGGTCGTGGCAACGTGCACAGGATACGGTCAACCCGAGGAAGCCGCGTGTGAGCGTGTCAATACGATCGTCCAATTCATCCGCCGCAGCTTTGGCTGCATCTGAGTTTTTATAGTATTGAGCACCGAGACCAAAGTAACCGAGCGCTGGAAGTTGTTCAAAACGCTCTTCGTCATTCGTTGCGACTAAGTCTCCGGCGATTTGGCGCTTGACAAACAGATCGTAGGGCATGTCGGAATTCATCGCAGAGATGACCCAGTCGCGATACCGAAAACCATTCGTGTTCGGCGTCACGCTAAAAGTATGCGCTTGATCTTCCGAGTATCGAGCTACGTCCAACCAATACCTGCCCCACCTCTCTCCATAAGCGGGAGATCGCAACAAACGCTCTACCACTTTTTCGAAGGCAGTAGGTTCGGTGTCCGCGAGAAACGACTCGACTTCCGCCGGCGTTGGAGGAAGCCCCGTCAAGTCAAAAGTTGCTCGTCGTATCAACGCCCGCTTCTCCGCTGCTGGAACAGGACGTAGCCCGCGCTTTTCCAACTCCGCAAGAACAAAATGATCGATCGGATTGATCGGCCAATCGGTTTGAGTGACGACGGGGATGGTGGGCTTTTGGGGAGGAACGAAGGACCAGAAGCTACGAAACTTCTCGATATTGATCGAGTTCTTTTCAACAGGCGATTCATCGATTCGTGGGTCCGTCGCTCCGGAATCAATCCATTGCGCGAAATCTGCAATCACCGAGTCCGATAGCTTACCTTTCGGCGGCATCTCGGTAGATTCGTAACGGATCGCTTGCATCAATAAACTTGCTTTGCTGTCCCCTAGGGTGATGGCAGGACCAGAGTCTCCACCCATCCGAAGCCCTTTGGAGGAATCGACAAACAGTCCACCTTTAAGACCTTTGGACGTTGACGAATGGCATTCGTAGCAATGTTCGACCAGCACCGGGCGGATTCGATTTTCGAAAAACTCAATTCGTTTGGCAGCCTCATCGTCTGCATTCGCTTCTAAAGAAAAATTGCATGCAAAAAGCAATTCGATCAACAATAAGGCGCTTCGTGCACGTAAGCTAACGCAACTGAGGTTGCTCCGTTTAAAATCCATACCGGATCCGCGATAGAGAGATGTAGGTGGGAGACAGAACGGCGGGAGACAATTCAAAGTGAAACCGAGAATCGTTCCAAAACCAACTGCCTAGTGAGAAAAACAACGGGAGGAGCCTCTATCATAACGTCCGTTCGAGGCACCGTGGAGTTATTTTTCCCAATTGCCATATGGGATAGGCTTCCAGCCTTTCATCTGTCGGGTCACAAAAGTACTAATTGATCATGTATTGGAGTTGCCCTGTTTTTCGAACGGTAAGCAGGGCACGCAGAAAACCACCATTTGCTATCGATTTCGATTAGCGACCCTACTTCAGTTCGTCGTCTGCCCCATTTATCCGTAGGACGCTTTCTACTCGAGGTTATAATCGCCCCAGCACTCGTTCGCTTTATCGATCCCCAGATATTTGATCCTTGCATGTTTGACTTAAAAACATCCTATTCGTTCTGGTCGCTTCTTGTTTTCCTTTCGATCGGCCTCGTCGCACCCATAGTGTGGTCGGCAAATGTGTTAGAGGACGATGGTGACTTATACGCCCACGAGCAACCGGAATCCCCTCAAGAACGAAATCGGGCAACGCGCGGCGGTGGGAAAGTGTATCGCAGTCGCGTGGTCCCTAATTGGATTGAGGGAACGCAAATGTTCTGGTATCGGAATGAACTTCCTGATGGGGGGCAAGAGTTCATTGTCGTGGATGCCGCCAAAGGCACGCGTGATCCAGCGTTTGATCATCAAGCTGTCGCAAACGCTATGGGACCGTCCACGCGCCAAACGCACTTGCCTATCAACCGATTGGAGTACCTGAGTGCCGACCGGTCATGGTTGTTGATCGGATCGGACACGGCGTATCGTTGGGATCAAAAGACGCTTCAAGAAGTAGAGAAACCTAAAACTGCTAAATCGCCCGTTGAAGGAAACGAGAATCGTAGCCGATCAAGCTCCCAAGCCAATGGTGAAGATAGTTCGATAACTTTTGAAAACAAAATGAAGGAGCCGATTGAGATCTTCTGGATCAATGGCGATGGTCAAAAGACTAGCTATGGAAAGATTCCAGCAGCTGTATCCAGAGACCAACATACCTTTGGCGGGCATCGATGGAGAATCGAAAATACGAAAGGTGAAAGTCTCGGCGAAGTCACTGCCCAGGATAGCCACACAACTATCGTGATCGACGGAAGACCATTAACGTCCGATCCACCTGCACGACGTCGCTCACCATCTGGTAATGGTAGATCCCGCGAGTCCATGTCTCCCGATGGAAAATGGCGAGCATCGGTGGAAGATCATAATGTGGTCATCTATCGGACGGAAAACGATGAACGCGTGGTGCTCAGTAAAGATGGAAGTGCTTCGGATGTTTATGGGCAACTCGCTTGGTCACCCGACTCAAGTGTCGTGGTTGTGTTTCGAGAAAAGACTGTTGAGAAGAAGCCTGTACATTGGATTCGATCTTCACCTGCAGATGGTGGCCGTGCTCTTTTAGAAACTCGACCTTACGTTTTACCTGGCGATCCATTCCCAACGTATGAATTGAACTTGTTTCGAGTCGACAATCGCGAACAAATTAAACCTACCGTTGGTCTATTCGAGCATGAGTGGTTGCGACCTCGTATTCGGTTTTGTAAAGATGGCTCGACGTTTACCTATGAGCAGACAGATCGTGGCCATCAACGATTTCGGATGATCGAGGTTCGTACTCAAAACGGAAGCACTCGAAACATTATTGACGAGAGAACCGATACATTCGTTTGGACGGCCCACACCGAGAATCAGAAACTCTTGACAGTTCAATGGCTGAACGACTCAAACGAAATCTTGTATGCTACCGAAAAATATGGATGGCGGCAGCTCATTCTTGTAGATGCGGAAACAGGTAAGGAAAAGCGTGTCCTCACACCCAAGGGAATCGTCGTTCGAAGCGTGGAGTCGATCGACGAATCAAACAGAATCGTTTGGTTTAGCGCAAGTGGACGAGATGGCCAAGATCCCTACCTTGTCCATTACGGCTATGTATCGCTCGACACGGGGGCGCTGACTTGGCTTACCGAAGGGAATGGGAATCACTCGATTCAGTTTTCGCCAAATCGAGATTTTGTGATCGACACCTATTCTCGCGTTGACCAAGCTCCAATCACAGAGCTACGCCGTGTGTCCGACGGTGGCAAAGTTTGCGATCTAGAAACGTCAGATATATCGGAGCTGAAGGCAAGCGGTTGGTCGGCACCTGAAGTCTTCGTTTCGAAAGGACGTGATGGAACAACCGATATTTGGGGAATCATCTGTCGTCCGAAAGACTTTGATCCAACCAAAAAGTATCCCGTGATTGAAGACATCTATGCGGGTCCGCAAAGTTCGTATGTTCCTAAAACGTTCAGTCCGAGCGTGCGTTACGAATCGTTGACGCGATTAGGATTCATCGTTGTCAAGATCGATGGCATGGGAACGGCCAACCGATCGAAAGCTTTTCATGATGTCTGTTGGAAGAATCTCAAGGATGCTGGCTTCCCAGATCGTATTCTCTGGATGCAGTCAGCAGCTGCCAAGTATCCGGAGATGGATCTATCGCGAGTCGGTATCTATGGAACCTCTGCTGGTGGACAAAACGCGGCAGGTGCTGTTCTGTTCCATCCTGAGTTCTACAAAGTAGCGGTGGCTGCCTGCGGTTGCCATGACAATCGATTAGACAAAGCTTCTTGGAATGAGCAATGGATGGGATATCCCGTCGGCCCACACTACGCGGAATGCTCCAACGTCGATAACGCACATCGCTTTCAAGGAAAGTTGTTGTTGATTGTTGGTGAGATGGACACCAACGTGCCGCCAGAGTCCACGATGCGTGTTGCAGATGCACTTATAAGGGCTGACAAGGATTTTGATTTACTTGTGGTTCCTAATGGCGGGCATGGAATGGGTGGTGCGTATGGTTCGCGACGAATGCATGACTACTTTGTCAAACATCTGTTACCCGCGACTAATTCCGCGTCGCTATCGGATGCCACGAAGACGAAGTCCAACGTCGCTGTCGTCCAAGCCACGCGGACGTTCCCCGTACTGCCTGTCCAATTCACTTCTGTCCATTCCGCATCAGAGGCAGCGAGCCAAAAAGAATTGAATGTCTCGGTGTCCGCACCGCCTGAGTCGTTTTTCGAATTCGTAAGGGATCGATTCAAAGACAAACCGCGGTACTTGGAATACTCTCCCGAGTTCAATTTAATCGTTGTCGGCGAAGAGAACCTTGTAGAATCGCGTGAAGCGACCTTAAGAGAGAATAGTCATTTAATCTATTTGCTGGCGGACGCTATCTACAAAATTGCCGCGACTCGGCCTGTGGATCCTGATTGGGAGAATCGACCCAAGAATGTTTGGCAGCAGTATGAATTGAGATTGGAACGACTGGATACGCGATTGGATGGTTCTCTCAAAGTCGCATTCGAGCAACAGACAGCCAAAGGGAAGTGGCGAGGCACGCAAGCGATTCACAGTCGACATGACTATTGGAATTATGGTGTCCTGGCCTACTTCAATGCTGTTGGGCAATCGCCGACACCCACAGATAGCGCAAATGCGATTCGAACACGTGAAGACTTGGCATTTTACGATCCAAAGCTCTTTCAGATTGTCAACAAAGCGATGGCCTACAGCAACCGCATCGACTGGCGATTGCGGTAGAATCAACGCGAGTTCGAATCCATACGAATGAAACTCAACAGTACCACGCACGACATCGAACACCTCCACTTCATGCCTGAGAGAAACACATGAACTCGAATCGAAACTTGCCAGGAATACTCGCGTCTATGCTCCTCTTCGCTGGCGCCGTTTGTATGGCGAGTGATGAACTGCCGGTCCGCGTGATGAGTTTTAACATTCGCTATGGGACTGCGAAAGATGGCGATAATCATTGGGACAAACGCAAAGAGTTCTTGGTCGAGACGATCAACGAGTTCGACCCTGATCTGCTAGGAACGCAGGAAACGCTTGCCTTCCAACGTGATTATATCCAAGAAAAATTGTCTAAGTACCAGTCCTTTGGTGTGGGGCGTGATGATGGCAAAGACAATGGCGAAATGGCTGCCTTGTTCTTCAACAAGCACCGCTTCGAAAAGTTGGATGGAGGGCATTTCTGGCTTAGCCCAACACCGGATGTCGTCGGCTCCAAAGGTTGGGATGCTGCTTTGCCACGCATCGCAACGTGGGTGAAACTACGAGACAATACGGCTCAAGAAGCGGCACCAATCTTGTTCCTCAACACTCATTTTGATCATATGGGGGCGGAGGCTCGTTCGCAATCCGTAAGCTTGATTCGAAGCAAGGTCACCAAGCTCGGTGCCGATTGCCGTGTCATCCTTACCGGTGACTTCAACGCGGATGCAAAGTCAGGTCCGTACAAATCATTATTCGATAGTGACCTGACGAAGCCCGATTTGATCTCCCTTCAGGATACATATATCAAGACAACGAGTCCTCATCCCGATCCATCTATGGGTACATTCTCAGGCTTCAAAGCGGCCAACAACAGTGGTCCTCGGATCGATTGGATTGCCTGCACTTCGCATTGGCAAGTGCGACAAGCCCGAATCGATCGAACGCAACGAGAGGGCAGGACACCGTCCGATCATTTTCCCGTCACCGCAATTCTTCGATCCATTGATTCCAAGCCGACATTGCGAGTACTCAGCTACAACATCCACCACGGTCGTGGTCTCGATGAACGAGTGGATCTCAAACGAATCGCATCGTTGATCCGAAACGCGGATCCCGACGTGGTCGCATTGCAAGAAGTCGATCGCAAAACGAAGCGAAGCGGAAACGTTGATCAGTCGAGCGAATTAGCTCGATTGACTGGCATGTACGAATCGTTTGCGAAGGCAATCGATTTCGAAGGGGGGGAATATGGACAAGCCATCTTATCTCGGTTTCCACTTTCGAACGTGGAGCTCACGAAGTTGGCCAATCGAGACAATCGAGAGCAGCGGATCGCTGTTTCCGCGTTGTTCGAGTTTGCGAAAGATTATCGTGTGCAGTTTATCTCGACACATTTGGACCATGCGGAACCTACGATTCGTTTGGAGCAAGCAAAACAGTTAGCAAATCTCGGTTCTCGCGATGCTGTACTTTCAATCTTGGCAGGCGACATGAACGATATGCCTGGAAGTAAAGTGATTTCCAAAATAACCGAATCTTGGAGCGCACCACAAGATCGTCAGAATCTCTTTACTTTTCCAACCGCATCACCCACTCGGCAGCTTGATTACATCCTTTTGAAAAGACCAGTGAAACCTGTTATTGTTTCGTCCAAAGTGATCGATGAGTCCGTCGCCTCGGACCATCGTCCGATATTTATTTCGATCGAGTTATCTAACCTCGTACCTTAAGTTGACTTTACTCCCTGCATTGATGTGGATAGCTCCGCCTACTGAGGGCTAATAGGGTATCGATAAGTGATGATTCGAAAGGAAAACAAAATGAACCAAAGAATGATGATCGATGACGTGCGAGATCAATACGCAGATGTTGCGCGAGGCGAGCTTTCCAATGATGTGGCGTCGGTAAGATCGATCGCGTCAGCGTTCGGATATTCTGAAAGCGATTTGGACCAACTGCCGCCTGAAGCAAACATGGGGCTCTCGTGCGGCAACCCGCTGGCTCTTGCCGGCATTCGCGAAGGTGAAGTGGTGCTCGATCTAGGATGCGGCGGCGGGATGGATGTGTTTTTGGCGGCTCGGAAAGTAGGAACAACGGGCCGGGTCATAGGTGTCGATATGACGGCCGAGATGCTCGAACGAGCTCGCGCCGGCCAACAGAAGCTAGGGCTGACGAACGTTGAGTTCCATCAATCAACCATCGATCGATTACCGCTTCCTGACAACTCAGTCGACTGTGTGATCAGTAACTGTGTAATCAATCTAGTTCCAGACAAGCTGGCCGTATTTCATGAGATCATGCGAGTGCTCAAGCCGGGCGGGCGCGTCGCACTGAGCGACATTGCGTTGAAGCAGGAATTGCCTGCGACTGTGAAGCGAAGTGTTGAAGCCTATGTCGGTTGTATCTCAGGCGCCATTCTCATCAGCGAATATCGCCGTTTACTAGAACAAGCTGGCTTTGTTTCGGTTATCGTGACGGACACGGCGGCCGATTTAAATGCCTATTCCATGGCAAGCGACGGACGTTGTTGTGGCAGTGGCACGATATGTGCACAGGAAAGCACGTCAGAGGCTGCGGAGCAAAGATCCTTGCACGATGGGCTCGCATCCGTCCTGCAATCCTTCGATGCCAATGCGTTCGCCGCCAGTGTGCGAGTGCATGCTCTGAAACAATCCCAGGGCGGTTATCAGTTTCCTCAGTTCACGAACCAACAAAATTCCAGGGATAACGCGATGAAGACGGTCCAAGTTTATGATAAACCTATGTGTTGCTCTACCGGTGTCTGTGGTCCCGAAGTCGATCCAGTACTGCCACAGTTCGCAGCAGATCTCGACTGGCTCAAGAGCCAAGGCCACAACGTGGAGCGATTCAATTTGGCACAACAACCGCAAGCATTCATCAAAAAACAAGTCGATTCATCAAGTGCTGAGCACAGAGGGAACCGATTCGTTGCCAGTGGTCGTTGTGAATGGCGAGATCGTCAGCCGCAAAGTTTATCCCAACCGCGACATGCTCATCGCCTTAGTCCATGGTGTAGCAGCGAAGCAATTGCTGCCGGTCGCGAGCGCCAATGGCGGATGCTGTGGTACTAGCGGTTGCTGCTAAAGTAGACACGGCTTGTGTTCTCGTCTTGCCTTATCGCGTCGGGAGACCGTTGCGTATTAGCTCATTGGAGAGATCATTTTTTTCACGCGAAGACGCAAAGAAAATCGGCCCGCGCCTGAATAACTCCTGCGTCTGGATCACTCTCGCACCTTAAGTCGTATGCCAATTCGAACGCGGCTCGCTGGGCACGCGGTTAAGCGATTAGGAAAACAAACTATGAAGTTCTTGGAACATCCTACCCGAAATCTGTTTTTCACAGGTAAAGGGGGCGTCGGCAAAACTTCGGTTGCTTGTGCGACCGCAGTCCGTCTGGCGGATGCAGGTAAGAAAGTATTGCTTGTCTCCACGGATCCTGCATCGAATCTCGATGAAGTATTGGGCGTCGCGCTGGGAAACCATCCCACTGCGATTCCGGCAATAGCCACTCTGTTCGCCATGAATCTCGATCCTCAAAAGTCAGCGGCGGAGTATCGTGAACGCATGGTGGGCCCGTATCGTGGACTGCTGCCCGATGCCGCAGTCAAGAGTATGGAAGAACAGTTTTCTGGATCATGCACGCTTGAGATCGCTGCCTTCGACGAGTTCTCTCGCTTGCTAGGCGATCCCACCGCAACCGCTGAGTTCGATCATGTGATCTTCGACACAGCACCCACCGGCCACACGCTGAGATTGCTCACCTTGCCTTCCGCATGGGATGGCTTCATGGAAGAGAATACAACGGGCACGAGTTGCCTTGGCCCTTTGGCTGGTTTGCATCACCAACAAAAACTGTATCAAGAATCCGTGAAAGCACTCGGCGATCCCGCCATGACGACATTGGTATTGGTCGCTAGAGCAGACGCGAGTGCACTACGCGAAGCGGCGCGAACAAGCGGCGAATTAGCTGAACTGGGGGTTCGCAATCAAACTCTTGTTGTTAACGGTGTGTTTCATGCGATCGATGTCAGTGATCCCTATGCGGTTGCACTTGAGCAACGAGGATCGGTCGCCTTAGCTTCGATGCCAGATGGATTGAAAGCTTTTCCTCAGACGATGATTCCACTCAGTCCCGATGGGATCTTAGGTATCGAATCGCTGCGAAGGCTTGGCGACTCTGATCGTTCCACTGCACGAGAAACACTCCGCGATGCGACAACGCGGCCCGAGGAACAAGCGGTTGAACAACTGCAGTTACCGATGCTATCCGAACTGATCGATGATTTGGTTGCACCAGGTCATGGCGTGATTCTTGCCATGGGCAAAGGAGGGGTTGGGAAGACGACCGTTGCTGCAGCAATAGCAGTCGCCATCGCTCAGCGTGGTTACGAAGTGCACCTATCCACTACCGATCCTGCAGCTCATATCGCTGCAGCGATGAACGATGAAAGTCTGCCAACTTTGTCGGTGAACCGAATCGATCCCGAAGTGGAAACAGCAAAGTACTCCGCGGAAGTCCTGCGAAAGGCCGGCAAGAACCTGGATCAAAAAGGAAAAGCTCTATTAGAAGAGGATCTGCGATCGCCGTGTACAGAAGAGATCGCTGTCTTCCGGGCATTCGCGGACGCAGTCGCTGCAGGCACCAACAAGTTTGTGGTACTCGATACTGCTCCGACGGGGCACACAATTCTCTTACTCGATTCCGCGCTGGCTTACCATCGTGAAGTGACCCGGCAATCGAGCGAAATGCCAGAGGCCGTTGAAAAACTGCTACCGCGATTACGCGATCCCGATTTCACTCGAGTCCTCATCGTGACTCTCCCTGAAGCGACTCCTGTTCATGAAGCTGCATCGCTACAGCGTGATTTGCGGCGTGCAGAGATCGAGCCTTACGCCTGGATCATCAACCAGGTGCTAAGCCCACTTGCAATCACCGATCCGCTGATGAAACAGCGTCAAGCTCATGAACAAAAGTATTTGCGCGAGGTTAGCGAAATGCAAGCTAGCCGAGTGGGGATCATTCCCTGGCAGATCGTACCTCCAATCGGGCTTCAAGCATTAAGCCGACTGACGAGCGAAGAACGAACCGCCGTCAAAACTTAGGCTGCACATAGCCTCTCATCAAGCTACTTGTTGATCTTTTTCAGCTTCAGTTGCTTAAGGTTCGCCATGGACTCTGCAAGCCCCTTGCCGATGCCTCCTAAGATCTTGGCAGATCCAAGGTAATGAAATTCTAAATTAGAGATCCCTTTATCGATCACTTGCCGCTCGCGTTCGGTGAGTTCTTCGCTTCGCATTTTCTCCTGCAACGCACGTTCTTCTGCGGGAGACAACTTGCTTTCGGTCGCTAGTTTCTTTGCCTTTTGCTTTACCTCATTTTCTTTGCTTTTTGCGGTGGATAACTCGCGATCCCAATACTTCTCCGTAAGGACGGCTGACACATTCCCTTGGAACTCAGGCATTGAAGCAGGAGCGGCCATCGCATCTCGAAAATTTTGATGGATCCCTTTGTATCGCTGTTGATCGGCGCCATATTCCCTCACAGGCCCGTTGACGCCCAAAACGCCAATGACAAAAGGGAGTTTAGGAACATTCAAATCTTTGCGGACATCGCGGATGAAATGTGCCATTGCATGACTATAGGCATCGTACCCTCCAGGCATGTCTCTTTGTGGATAGGTACTGCCATCGACCATGTCGTTCCATCCTTGAAACCAAGCGAAACCTGCGAGCTCATAGCCCTTGGATGAATCGTATTCAGGAACGACCCGCTTTATGTCGGAAAGAACATGCTTAACGTGATCTATCATGAGACGATAATTGACACCCGTTGCCATTTGCTTCTCCGCCTTGATGGCATCTAAGTCTTTTCCCTGCTTTCGGAAATTCGCTAATTGCGTTTCATTGAACTCATACGGACCAGCGCTGGGAGAGCGAAAATCGGTATTCAAACTTTTGCCTCCCCAAGACGTTTTGATGATCAAGATTGGGCCATCAACATACTTTTCCATCGTGATGCCAAATGTATACTCAGGGCCGATCTTTGGACCATTCTGGCTGGCACCGAAGCCTGTTGTCAGTTTGCCTATCTGCTCATGGTCTGCACAGCCAACGGACGAAATCCAAACTCGATCGAGTACTCGAGGCGAGCCGTCCGCATTCAGCATTTCATCAAGCATCGGCTTGGTTGCCGGGTCCATGCCGATGTGTTCGAACGTTCGAACCTGCGCGTGCCCTTGCATATTCGATTGCCCTGCGAGAATGAAGACTTGCAAGGGCTGAGCAATAGCAGTCGGAGCAAAAACTACGAACAGAAGGAGTAGAAAGACAGAGCCGACAAAAGTCGCGTTTTGACTGTAGCTTGGGACCATTGTCCCGAGCGGATGGATTTTCCACGGAGTTATTGACGGCCGGGACAATGGTCCCAGCCTACTTAGACTTTTGTCGGATCTGTCAAGTTGCATATATTGAAGTCTTGAAAGCGCCATCGTTGGATTCCATCTGGGGTTGCAGTACTGACCGTTGCCTGTTTGTCGAACGAGGCATCGCTTTGTATAGCATTGGATGGAACGGAATTCCAGTAGCCAGACGACTAGTCGTTGCGAAAGCTTGAAACTATCACCGGAAAGTTCTGCATAGTAGTTCCCCTAAAGCATGTCGATAGCCAGCGACAGTGCGTTGGATCAAGATAGTTATTTGTTCGAGTTGCATTCCATGTTCTCCCCGGCAAGTGTTCGGAAGAGTCATGCGTTACAACGACCCGCCCGGGGCAAAAAGTAATCCTTTGCTAAATTTCTTCTGAAATCAATCCGAGCGCGTGCTCTCGACACATTTCGATTATCTCGGCCGAGTTAGCTTCTGTACCTGTGATCACTCTGGTGGCTTCTGAATGCAAAACGATTCCTTCCACTAAGTCGAACCATGGCAATGCGCTGAAAGGAGTATCTTCGGCTGGTAAAACCGTACCTGTCCAATGCTTTATTACTTGGTCCGCGAGAGCTAAGGATTGTTTTGCCAACGTTGTTTGGCCTGATTGATGCAAGGCAATTGCCCGAGCGCTGTGAATTAGTTCCCTGCCAATCCAAGCACGATCGAGATCGGCTCTATCAAGAAGATTCAATGCTTTTCTGCTGTCTCCGGCTCGAATGTATGCAATGGCTGTCACGTAACATTGTGAGCCCACGGGTAGAAATCCTCCGCGTCGTGGCCCCGCGCCAAGTCGAGGTCCGTCACCAGCGGGGCCACCACCGAATCCTTTTTCATCGAGGTTGTTGCCACGAGGTCTTGGGGACTCTGGGCCTCCGCCGAATGGTGGTCGCTGTCGACCTTCAGGGCCTCCACGTCTTCCCTCCGGTCTCTCATGCTCACGGTTGTCGTACTCACGCTGTCCTGGACCAAAACGAGTGGGTTCAACAGGACGTCGCGGCATTCCGCGCTCTCCTCGCGGTTCCTCACCTTCAGGCCCACCTGGGGGTCTGCCCGGCCCACCTGGGCCTCTGGGGCCACCTCGCTGTTCTATTCGCGACTCTGCCTTTGTAGCGATATTGCTCCATGCCAGGTCGTTGTCGATCGGGATCGATATGACACAGTTTCTTAAGGATTGCCAATCAAAATCATCGGATGCTAAATCAAGTCGTTTTCGTTCTTGTGCGACAAGAGCCTCGAATGATTCTGTCTGCGCGAACAATGCAAACAGTGCACCTGCTCCCATCCATTGCGGCTGGTCGGTCGGAGCACCAAGCGAGATGGCTTTCGCAAAGTCGTTGGTAGCTTCCTGCCAAAGATGTAGCTGGCTGTAAAGTTGTCCTCTTTGTACCCAGGGCAAATAGAAGCTTGGTTGCAAGTCGATCGCTTGGGCAAAATCATCGATGGCGGCCTGCCAGCGTCCAGCGTTGGCATGCGTTTGGCCGCTGGAAACGAAAACGTTGGACTGCACGATCCTCTCCGAGAATTTCGCAATCTCATCTCGGGCCTCGTTCGCTTCCTTCTTTGCAATCAACGCTTCACGAAGGGCATCCTCTGCTTTCGACATTTGATAAACACTGAACGCAGTTCCGGCTAGCAAGGAGAAAGCGATAAGCGACGCGCTGACTAAAATCGCCCGATTCCTTTGTGCAAATTTGCTCAATCGATAGACACGAGAAGGGGGACGCGCCTCGATTGGCTCGGAATGCAAATACAAATGGATATCTCTCGCCATCGCAGCCGCCGAATCGTACCGACGCTTTCGGTCTTTATCCATCGCTTTCATGACGATCCAATCGAGATCACCTCGTATGGAAGAAGTCAATCGACTCGGATCGATCTGCCTCATACCTGAAATCGTCGAGATTCGATTCCCGAGTGTGGAGATGCGGTTGCTAGGAATTGGCGGCTCTTCTTCCAGAATGATGCGACGAATCTCGTTGTAGCCTGCGGAGTCCATTCGACTGCGATCAATCGGAGTGGTACCCGTCAAAAGTTCATAAAGCAGAACGCCAAGCGAATAAATGTCACTGCGAGTATCTACATCAAGCGTATTCATTTCCGCTTGTTCGGGACTCATATACAGGGGCGTACCCATGAGGCTCATAAAGCGAGTGTAGATCGTCTTGTCAGTTAAACTTTGTCCAATGGCTTTTGCGATACCAAAGTCGATAATCTTGGCAACCGGCTTGTCGTCATAAAGGGTCGTCAATACGTTCGAAGGCTTGAGATCGCGATGGATTACACCTTTTTGATGTGCGTGATGAACAGCGGAACAAACATCCATGAATAGTTCTAAACGTTGCGGAATGTTCATTCTAGCTTTATCGCAAAACTCGGTGATTGGAACACCACGCACGAGCTCCATCACAAAGTAAGGACGTGAATCATCTGATACCCCAGCGTCAAAAACTCTTGCAATGCAGGGATGATCCATGAGTGCAAGCGCTTGTCGTTCCGCTTCGAAACGAGCGATAACTTCTTTCGAACCCATACCGGGTTTGACCATCTTGAGGGCAACTTTTCGTCGGACAGGTTTTTCTTGCTGCGCAACATACACGACACCAAATCCGCCTTCCCCGATCTGTTCCATCAATCGATAGGGGCCGATCAGGCGATCGACATGATCCTGGGGCGAATCTCCGGATGGTTCGCGTGGAGTACTTACAAAATCGCGCGTCTTGTCGGACGATTTTTCGATCGGGCTCTTATCAAGAGGATGTTCTTCGAGATCATGGGCTTGAAGAAGCCTGTTAACGGCATCGCGTAGTTTTCGATCTTCACCACAGGCTTTTTCGAGATAGTTGCTTCGATCCTGTGCGTTAGAAAGTTCGATCGCATCGAGAAAGATTGTCCGTTCGGATGGCTGGTTCATTTTGGATTCATCATTGGCCGTACACACAGCAGACAAAGGTCAATCTGTGATTGTAGTTTGGGACCATTGTCCCGGACTAATGGGTTTTTTAAGTAGTTATTGACGGGCCGGTACGATCGACACAGCCTAATGCGTTAAATCAAGCTCCTGAGGGCCAACGAATGAAACGAAATCATGAAAGCTTGTCCGCAGACTCTGCGATTTCTCTTTGTAGCCAAGCTCGCGCGTATGCCCAATGGCGTTTCACCGTCCGCTCAGAGATTCCCATGGCAGACGCTGTTTGTTCGACGGAAAGTCCTGTGAAGTATCGCAGCTCAACGATCTTGACTAGCTCCGGTTCCACTGCCGCGAGTTTGATGAGAGCAGCATCCAAATCTAGCAAATACTCAGAGTTTTCAGGTACTGCAGCTACGTCGATGTCATCTATCACTACGCGGTTCATTCCTCCGCCACGTTTTTCAGCGTTCCGTCGACGCGCTTGTTCGATCAAGATGCGCCGCATCGCCTCGGCCGCTGCCGCGAAGAAATGCCCGCGTCCATCCCATTTTTGCCAATCTTCACTTCCCACCAACCGCATGAAGGCTTCGTGAACGAGAGCTGTTGGCTGTAGCGTGTTCCCGGATTTCTCTTGCCTCATTTTCGAGGTCGCTAGTCGACGCAGTTCGTCGTAAATCAAAGGGAGCAGTTCTTGAGCAGCCAGCTTATCGCCGTTCTCAATTGCATTCAGGATTCTGGTGACTTCGTTATTCATGTTTCGAATTGTAGTCCATCCTGCAACTCTCCAAAGTGATCCTTCAAATCAATCTTTTAGAAAAATGTTGGCCCTCAAAACAATCGCTATACGCATAGTTACATGATACGAGATTGCGAGATCGAGCGAATCGAACGTCGATCAACCGCAAGAATGGTTAGAAACCGATTTTTGAAACACTATTTCGATGGGAACAAGAACATGAGAAGAACAATCAAGTCAATTGCTTTGCTTGGGTTGATGACTGCTGCCACGTCGGTTGTGGCTCAGCCTCCACGGGGTGGTGGCCGCGGACCTGATGGGCGTGGACCTCAAGCTGAGATCGACCGTGGCGGGCCAGACGGAGGCGAGTTTGGTGGCAGAGGTCCAAGAGATCGCGGACCCGGCGATCGTGGCCCTGGCCCAGTCAAGCCAGGGACTGTACTTCCCGAATTCCTAGTCGATGTGCTCAAGTTAGATGAAACGCAACGGGCATCCCTTGCGAAATTGCAAGCGACAGTGGATGCGGAGTTGGCAAAGATTCTAACTTCTACGCAACAAGAACAACTCAAGCAAATACCTCAGCGTGGCGGGCCAATGGGTGGCCCCGGTCGCGAAGGGGGAAGACCTGAAGGCGATCGACCCGAGGGACAAGGACGTGGACCAGGCAGACCTGAAGGTGATCGACCCGAGGGACAAGGACGTCGACCGGGCAGACCTGAAGGTGATCGACCAGAAGGCGGGGCACGTCGACCAGGCAGACCTGAGGCTGAAGGACGTGGACCAGGGCGTCCCTAGTCTTCGAGAATGCTAAGCGTCAAATGTTGCATTGGCCTCCTTCATAGTGCGGCGTCTCTTCGAAGAGCCGCTTGCCGGGAGTCATGGAATCGCTCGTTGCTGCGTTTGCACTCAACTAGTTGCGCTCCACGAAAATATCGATTGAATCAACCTCTGTTCTCCGATTCGTATGTCGAGTTCGAGTTTCTGTCATGCGTATACGATTGCTCTGCCCCCAGCGATTCACACTATCCGCCATCTGCAACGATCTTGACGACGAGACTCGCAATCTTAGCCCCCGGTACGATCATTGTTCTCTTCGCAATCCCAATCGCGATGGGTTGACGGCGTCAGTCGATTGCTTCGAGCCCCGGCGAAACTGGCAATAGCTGAAGCGGATTCTTTTCGACCGAAGCGATAGGATAAGAGCAGTAGTCGGAAGCAAAGTAACCACTTGGTCTGTGGTTCCCGCTCGCACCAATTCCTCCAAACGGAAGCTTGCCGCTCGCTCCGGTTGTAGGCGAATTCCAATTGACAATGCCAGCTTGGATATTGTTCAGGAAGTGCTCGTAGCAGCTTCGATCGTCGCTCAATAGACCGGCAGCCAAGCCATAACGGGTTCGATTCGCAATCTCAATCGCTTGATGCATGTCTTTCACAAAGCAAAGGGTCGCGAGCGGGCCAAAGTACTCTTCGTCGACTTGGTGATCAGGCGTGATGAGTGACAGTCCTGGAGACAGAATACACGAGTTGTCGGGCATCGATTTGCAAGCCACCAACGTCGTTGCTCCTGCGGAGGCCAGCATCGATTGAGCATGCAGGATTTGTTGCGATGCTTCTTCTGAAACCAACGCACCCATGAAAGGTTGCGGTTCCTGGAATGGATCCCCAACACGGATCTTCTCCATGGAGTGGACGAGCCTATCTACGAGTGTCCGGTTCTTAGGTGTATCGACGACAACGATGCGCCGCGCACATGTGCATCGTTGGCCACTCGTGATGTATGCAGACGCGACAATCGTTTGAATGGCCGCCCGATGATCGGATACGTTTTCTACGATTAAGGGATTGTTGCCACCCATCTCTAAAGCCAGCAAGCACTCGGGGCGACCGGCGAGTAGTCTGTGCAGAGCGACACCACCGCGATAGGATCCTGTAAAGAAAACTCCATCAAGATTCAGGTTGGCGAGATACTGCGCTACTTCAACACCTCCATGCAATACTTCTAGTACACCTTCTGGTATCTCCGCTTCTTTCCAACATTTCGCAATCCAGTCACCGACAGCGGCTGCTTTCTCGCTTGGTTTGAAGATAACGCAGTTTCCGGCTAGAAGGGCAGGGATAATATGTGCACCTGGAAGATGGAGTGGAAGATTGTACGGTCCGAGGACCAATACGATTCCCAACGAACGATATCGAACCGCCGTCGAGCCAGTTGCGTTCGGTTCCACATTATCCCAGCGTCGTGTTCGGATTGCATCGATTGCATTATCGACTTTTGCAATCGAAGACTGAAGTTCTGTGAGGCTTTCCCAGAACGGCTTACCCGATTCTAAAGTGATCGTCGTTGCGATAGACTCGGAATTTACTTTCAACAAGGAAGCGAATCGCTTGAGTACCGAAATCCGTTCATCAATCGAAGTAGATCTCCATTTGGCTTGAGCCGATCTTGCTTTCTCGAACGCGAGATCGCAAAGCTCCTGGTTCGCCCAATCTCCTTGCCAACTGATGGAGCGATTGACGGGGCTGATTCGAGTGTAAGGTGTAGAGACAAACTTCATGAACTATTCTTCGTTCCTTTTGGTTATACACGCCAGCACATCCGGATATCACATCGCTGTTGTATCACGGATTTATTCCAACATAGGTGCGCTGTAGCTTTAGCATTTCGGTACTCCTAGTATAGCGGTGGAGCTTTTGGTTTGGATTCCGTACGTTGAAACTGTGTCCAGCCTGGTTCGGTCGGTCGCGGGTGTGTCACCAATTGGCCCACAGCCTTCTCAATACGCTTGCCGCATTTGGCACAATCGACGGGAGGTTTCGAAATAGCAGCTTCGCAATGAGGGCATCGAAAGAGAACACTCGGGAGTATTGCGGCATTCCAAAGTCCGTTCACCTCGCAGGCTCGAATCCACTTCGAGTTCCCTTTGCGGACTTCAGTATCGCTCTTGATGGTTCCCGCTCGAATGAGCTCGACGAGTTTCGATGAACCTAGTGGACCTTTTTCGCTCTTGCCATCGATTCGATAGTACCACTCTGACATGGGAGGGTTCCTTGAATAAACATACCTCAGATTTAATGCGTCTCTATTGTGACAGAAATCAGACGGAGCGTGTTATCCAATAGGATGCCTTTTTGTAACATGAGGTCGGTATGCTGAGCCAAACCAATGAGTGCAGCAAAGCGTTGCTCTGCTGGAGAAATGATTTGGCGTCTCTGTTAGAGCGAGCTTTTGGGCTTCATCGGAATAGCCAATAATCGGCTTGGTTTCTTGTCCGGGAATGGCAGAGGTTCAAAAGCGGCAGCAGGCACAACCGTTGCCGGTGCCTGTTGTGGATACAAACTAGACGCGACGTAATTTCGCGGCACTCCTGGCGCGTATGGTGAGACCGACGGTGATTGCACCCTCCATGCATCAGGTACATCCAAGATCGCGGATAGCTGAGGATATTGTGTCAATTCTCGTAAATGCTCCACCAAGACTCGACGAACCTCAAGGATGGCGCGTGGTTTTAAGTGAATTTCCTGGTGTTTTGAATCGACCATGATTTCGCTTGCGACATCATCCATCATAGCGCTTTCCACGCCAACAATTCCGTCGCTTGGGGTAGACGAACCACTGATCCAATTGCTCTTTTCGACCACTCCAACAATATTGTGGTACTTGACCCACGGAGCTCTCGGTGCCCGCAACATGGTGGGAAAAATGGGTGACTCCGGACTGAGGGAATCAATACTGGTGTTCGTCGTTAACAGGTCCGTGTTGCGAAATGTATCCGGATTCTGCCGGATGATCGAGTTTCCAATGTCCGTGATGCTCTTCGGGAGCTTGATGAAAGTTCTTCCGATCCAACGTGTCGCATCATTCGCATAGTCGCTGCCGCGATGTGGTGTACCAATCGTGACAACCCGCTTGATGGATGGGTTTGGATGGAAATAGAGGGCAGCCGCGATGCGTTGCAGTTCCGCTTCATCCCCTTTGATCGATTCAAAAGGTTTATCGCTGAGTATCTTCCAAAACTCGTCGCCACTTTCGATCGTCTGCATCCTCGAGACGAGCCCACCCATGCTATGGCCGACGAGGACTATGTTATCGAGAACTGGGTATTGCCGAGCGGGATCGAGTGTTTGCCTGAGTTCGTGTAAATCACTTCGCATCTGTGTGGCGCTAACCCAGAAAGGCTGACCTGTAGGATACTGATAGAACCAGAATTGGTAGTTGCGTCGCAATTCTTGGAAAGATCGCAGGTCATTGAACATGGGCATCCACGTCAACGGACTCGACCAGAGTCCGTGGACCATCACGACGGGCACTCGATTCGGATCGAACGGCTCCACCATATACACACCTCGTAACTTCTCGGTCCGACTTGGATCACGTAGTCCGAGGGTGCTATTGGTCTGTTCGCGAAATTTTGGATTCTCCAAGAAGTAAGCTAGTGGGGTACTCAAGTCTGATTGCAGAGGTACCAATCTCGAGTTCAGTTGAATGTCCGTCGTATCGAGCGGATCGTGTAGTTCCAAGACGCATGGATGCCGATGATTACTATCGCGCGAGGCCTCTAGAGTTGGCGATGTAACACGTAACATCGCTGTCACAGGAAAAGAAAGGCCTTCCGGATAGTATTTTTCCGAAGGGCTATCACCTGTTTTTGGGCGTCGCACGGCTATCATCGGAACACCGATTCCGTAGCTCAGATTCGACGTATCGAAACCGTTCACTTTATAGTCACTACAGAATAACAAATCGGCGAAATCCGAATCCTTCCACGATCCCTTCGAGATTACGCGTACGTCGTAATTCTTGTTCGCAGATGTGATGCGGTAACTGTTGCCGGGTCTCAGTTTTCCTTGATCGATAACAAGCCTCAACGTAGCTTCAAGCGAAGCGTTATAGAGATCGCACGCTCCTCGAAACTGCGGATCGTAAGGGTTTCGCGAACTATCTAAGTCTGGGCAAAAGAGATATAGATACGCGTTGCTAACAGCAACGGTGTACATGTCTAGAGCATCTCCCTTTTGCTGACGATCCTCTGCTTTCTTGCCAACGATGTACGCTAGCTCGGAGATGGCATAGGTTTTCTCTGCCCCTTTTTCGTCTGTGGCTAGTTCTTGCAACTGCGTCAAGCACTCCTTTGGATTACTGTGATAAGCATCCAGCAAAGCATAGTGACGAAGAAGCGACATCGTTCGTTTCGTAACTTCTGGTCCAGATCGCGACGCGAGATTAAGTTTCTCGGTCAGTGGATTGATTGGATTTGATCGGATTTGAACATACTTCTGTGTAGCACAACCACTGAAAAAGAAAGCAACAAGCAGACAGCAGAAAACGCGAAGCCGAGCCACTAAGCTTCGCTCCTGTTCAACTTCTGTTTCTGTCTGACCAATGTCGTTCATGAGAAATGCAAGCAATCGCCTTTTGTCTGGTTCTCCAAAGAGTCTATTACCAGCAATAAACTTGCGAACGCAATGTCAATCCGGATTCGTGTTAAGATCGGTAAGTACCGTAGGATCCGTAATTCGTGCTGAGTTGGTACTTGTGGTATCAAGCGTAAGATCGGTAACAGCCGAAAAGACAGATAAGTCCCCATCGAGGGAGATATCTGACTCAGAAAAGGCGTGTTACCTATGTGCAACAAATCCCGAAGGCGAAATGAATTCAAGCGATGGATTCAGTTCTCGCTTACCATTGCTAGTGCGTCCATGATGGCTTTCCCAACAGGCTGCAATCGAGCACATTATCGGAATCGAGCCGACCAAGAAGTGGGGCTGCTTGTCTCTGAGAAGGTTGGGGACTCTTGCTTACCTGCCATCCCGGACATTCAAATGCGTTCCGAATCGCGAATGTTCGATCCGTTTAATCCAGATCGCCCACCGATGCCTGAAGATGATCAGGTTTCCCATCAATATATGAAGGTATTGAACGGGAAAAAGCACTATCCTCTTTGGGACGTCAATGGAAAAACGAATACTGCGGAAAATCCCGTCTGGTGGCAGTACTTGCCACTCGACGAGCGTGGCGTGTTGGTGCTCGACGCAGATACTGCTGTTCGAACCGCAGTCCTTCACAGCACGCTTTACCAGGCTGAAGTAGAAACCCTTTATCTCTCAGCGCTGGACGTAAGTACCGAGCGGTTCTTTTTAGGCAATCAGTTATTCGCCGGCTACAGCGCGGCTTACACGGCAGACGGCAAGCTTCGTCGTGGTAGTGGTGGCGACAGTCGTTCTACACTGACCAATGGAGCATTCTCGCGAGGCCAACGCGGAGTAGCATTGCAACGGCAATTTACGAATGGTGCTGATCTGGTGATCGGATTGGCGAACTCGTTAACTTGGCAATTGGCGGGGCCAGATTCACAAACGGCATCGACCGTGATTGACTTTAGCTTTATTCAACCGTTGTTGCGCGGCGGCGGACGCGACGTCATCATGGAACGGCTCACACTTGCCGAGCGGACTTTGTTGTACAACGTTCGTTCCTTTGAACGATACAGAACTGGATTCTATCTCAACGTTACCGTTGGCCGACAAGCCGAAGCGGGACCTACACGTCGGGGTGGTTTGTTCGGAGGGGCCGGTTTGCAAGGGTTCACCGGTCTTGGCGGTGGGTTCGGAACCGTAGGTAACGTTCAAACAGGTGGCGGCGGTGGTGGGGCTGGTTTCGGTGGCGGCGGCGCGGTTCCTCAAGTAGGTGGATTCCTCGGCCTTGTACAGAATCAACTTCAAATCCGGAACGCAGAAGAAAACGTAGCAAGACTGCAAGACAACCTACTGAGATTTGAAGATACTCTTCGAGAACAGTTGACCATCATTCCTGCGTCCCAAGACGCGATTCCCGGCCAACAGTTGCAAGTTGCGCAAGCCCGCCAAGCGTTGATTTCCTCGCAAGCGACTTTGCTGCAATTGCGGTTTAGCTACGAACAGACGTTGGACGCTTTCAAGGGAACTCTCGGGCTTCCGCCCTATGTATGTGTTGAAGTCAAAGATCCAATTCTCGACCAATTCAATCTAATCAGCAAAAATCTTAGGGAACGTCGTGCTCAAGTAGCTGATCTTCGCGATGCGATCGGTGATAGCAACTCTACTATCCTTGAGACGAGCATCATAAGAACCGATGAGGCGACTGGCGGTAAATATCGTACTCTCGATTGGACTCCTGAGACGGCAAAATCCGTCAGCGAGATTCGTCAACGCATCGAGCGATTGCAAAGTCTTCGAAACAAAATTTTGAATGAAGACATCACCGAGATAAAGGCTGACATAGCAAAGCTACGTACCGTGCTGCCACAACGTGAAAGTAATCTAAACCGATTGCGTTCCATTTACGAAAGCGAACGCGACATGGTTTGTGCATTGCTGCCGACAGAATCGCTTGACGTCGCTTTGCTAGACTCAAAGGAACTCAGCGGTCTCCCTGACACCCTGACAGTAGAACTCGAGAAAATTGAACGCAAGTTTATTGATCGAGATGAAACTCTTAGCAAGATTGATAGTGATTTGCAGAAGGTCTTGAGCGAAGGTAAGAATGGGGATACTCGCAAACAATACGAGACGCTGCGAGACGAGGCAATTCTTCCTAGTCAGTCTGTGCTCGCAGAATTTGCAGAAGATGTTCTTGCGTTGCAAGTGCTTCAGGCAAGGGCTCGAGTCGAGAGTGTTCTTTTGCCTGAGGTTGATATCTCTCCGGAGGAAGCGATCAATATCGCTATGGAGAACCGACTTGACTGGATGAATAGCCGCGCGTCATTGGTCGATTCGTGGCGAGCCATCGAAGTGGTCGCAGACAATCTGGAAAGCTCTCTGGATGTAGTTTTTAGTGGCGATATCCAAAACGCCACCAGCAACCCACTTTCGTTACGTGGAAAAACAGGCAGACTCCGAGCTGGGTTGCAATGGGATTCACCATTGACTCGAATGCAAGAGCGCAACCAGTACCGACAAGTTCTAATCGAGTATCAGCAAGCCAAACGAAACTACTATCGATTCGAAGATGCGGTATGGCAGACGCTTCGATCGCAACTTCGAAACTTGCGATACAACAGTTATAACTTTGAACTGCAACGCTACGCCGTAAGAATGGCCGCACAGCAGATCATGATTAACGAAGATTTGCGTCAGATCCAGGAGAGCCTTAGTCTAAACTCGCGGCCCACAGCAGCTCGCGATAGCGTGACCGCACTTCAGGATCTGCTCAATACGCAGAACACATTCCTGGGTGTATGGGTGTTTTACGAGGCACAACGACGTAACCTGGATCAAGATCTAGGAACGATCCGCGTCGATAATGAGAATATCTGGTGCGATCCAGGTCCTATCACTTCGGCTGCTTTTGGCCTGTCGCAAAGTTCAGCCCAGGAAATAATCAACCAAAGTGTAGATCCTGGAACTCCATGGGGCGGAGCGTCCGCCGCCGAGTCGCAGTTTCCGGCAGAAGTGCAAGTGGCTCCCGGTATAAGACTCCAACAATAACAGTTCTCGTCGCACCTCGCGGCTGCTAGAATCCACTACAATTTGCTAGTTTGCATCAACAATGGCTTTGCCAAAGTATTCCTCTAGCAGCATGGTGGTCCGATGTTACCCAAGAAGAGAACTCGAAGGGCATTCGTTCAAACGAGTGCCGTGTTGACGGCTGTCGGCGTTCTACATGCCAACGGTAGTTCGCCACTCGCGAATGAAAGATTTCCCAAGTTTCGCGTCGGTATCATCGGGCGGACTGGCAAAGGCGATTACGGTCATGGCGTTGATGTTGCATTTACGAAACTCCCCAATGTTGAAATCGTAGCATTGGCTGATGAGAACGAATCAGGACGTCTAGCAGCGGCGAATCGAACGAACCCCAAAACGACGTACGCAGACTATCGAGAGATGCTCTCTCAAGAAAAGTTGGATGTAGTTGCGATTTGTCCTCGATGGATCGACCAACATCATGAGATGATACTCGCTGCCGCCGATGCTGGTTGCCACGTATACATGGAGAAGCCGTTCTGTCCAACCCTCGCAGATTGTGACTCTGCCATCCAAGCTCTCGAGAAGAAGAACCTCAAACTAGGGATCGCTCACATAAGTCAATACTCTCCAGTGTTGCATATGGCAAAGTCTCTGATCGAGGCGGGAGAGATTGGGGATCTGCTCGAGCTGCGAGCTCGTGGCAAAGAAGATCGCCGAGGAGGGGGAGAAGATCTATGGGTTCTCGGGTCCCATGTTTTTGGCATGATGAGAAGCTTCGCCGGTGGTGATGCTTCCTCGTGCTCTGCAGTTGTTACTCAGGAAGGGCAATCTCTTTCAAAAAAGCACGTTGCCCAGGGAGCAGAAGGAATCGGCCTCTTGGCTGGAGACCATGTTCAGGCTCGATATGCATTTGCCAATGGTGTGTACGGCCACTTTGCCTCGAGAAAGAATATGGCCGGGAACCCAACTCGCTTTGCGATTCAAGTGTTCGGCTCCAAAGGAATGCTCGAATTGGAAAGCGGCTATTTGGCGCAAGGCCAAATACTGAGAGACAGCAGTTGGTCTCCAGGCAGGTCGAACAAATCCTGGGAAGCTTTTTCATCCGCAGGTATTGGAAAGCCTGAGCCACGAAAGGACGGTTCGTACCAAGGAGGGCATATCGCTGCTATCACTGATCTTTTTGATTGCATCCAGAACGATCGTAAACCCATATGTTCTGCAACGGACTGTCGCTCGATTATTGAGATGATTGCAGCAGTATTCGAATCGCACCGACTCGGGGCTCCTGTGGAACTCCCGTTGAAGAATCGCGGGAACCCGCTCTCGTTACTTTGAGCAAATCGTTCGATCGCCAAATAAAAAAGCCCACGGTGCTAATAAACACCGCGGACTCCTTATTGATCTCATGCAACACATCACAACCTACTGAATGCTGTGTTACCAATTAAACGCGATCGATTAGAGCAGCTTTGCCAATCGTGCGCAAAGGTCTGCGGTTCGGCAGGAGTAGCCCCATTCGTTGTCGTACCACGACACGATCTTCGCGAGCTTGCCTTTGTCCCCGAGAACTTGGGTAAAGTCGGCTGCGAAAATGCTGCTGTGCGGATCGTCAATAATGTCGCTGGAAACGATTGGATCTTCGGTGTAGCAAAGTATGCCCTTGAGGGGGCCTTCTGCTGCGACCTTCATCGCCGCATTGATCTCAGCGACGGTCGCATCTTTCTTCAAATTGACGGTTAGGTCAACGACAGAGCCAGTTGCGACAGGAACTCGCATCGCGATCCCGGTGAGCTTGCCCTTGAGTTCAGGAATAACCAAACCAACTGCCGAAGCTGCCCCAGTCGTCGTAGGGATGATGTTCAGTGCGGCGGCGCGAGCTCGGTAAGCGTCGGCATGCGGCATATCCTGAACTCGTTGGTCGTTCGTGTAAGCATGCACCGTTGTCATCAATCCGCTCTCGATGCCGAAGGTTTCGTTGAGTACCTTGGCTACGGGGGCGAGACAGTTGGTCGTGCAGGATGCGTTGGAGATACACTTGAGATCCTTGGTTAATTTGTCATCGTTCACGCCGAGAACACAGGTTAGGTCAGCGCCGTCTTTCGCAGGTGCGCTGAGCACAACCCGCTTTGCACCAGCAGTTAAGTGTGAGTCGTATCCAGGCTTTCCGTCCTTTGCTCGGCCAGTGAAGAAGCCTGTACTTTCGATCACGATATCCACCTTGTGGTCACCCCAAGGAAGTTTGGCAGGGTCCTTTTCCGCGAGCGCCAGAATCTTCTTACCATTGACGATCAAATGTTTGTCGTCATGGCCAACCGTTCCGTCATACCGGCCGTGAATACTGTCATACTTGAGCAACGTGGCCAGCATGGCGTTGTCGGTCAAATCGTTGACGGCCACAACTTCAAATTCGCTCGTACGGCTCATCAAGTTGCGGAACGTCAATCGTCCGATACGACCAAACCCGTTAATTGCGATTCGAACTGTCACCGCTTGTTGTCTCCCAACATCTACAGAGGATTCAAAAAGGGATAAGCCGCACGCGTCCCATCGACTGCAATTGCGATTACTTTGCCCCTACCGCCGAAAGATCTTCCCTCAACGATGCGATGAATATACAAGCGGCGAGAAACATCATCAATCACAAAGAAATACCGCTGCTCAAACCAATTTCTTGCCTACAATGGCATCAGCCCGTTTAATACGTCCGATTCTCGGCGTTCTTTTTGGTTTGAACAGAGTCATCGCATGTCCTCATTACTTCCCATTATCGATCCAACCGTGCCCGCTATGGCGGTCAATTCATCCTGTGACGCCGGCGAAGGGAAGAACGGCAGCATTGTATCTCGGTATTTGGACAATTTGGGGGATCCCCGAGGGGAAAGACAGCCGCATGGCCCCCTCGCCCGACACCCGCTCCCGATGTCGATGGAAGAAGCGAAATCGCGTGGCTGGGATGAACTCGACGTCGTTTTCGTAACCGGTGACGCTTATATCGATCACCCAAGTTTTGCGATGTCGATTCTCGGACGAGTGCTGGAAGCAGCCGGCTACCGGGTCGGAATCATCAGTCAACCCGATTGGCAATCCTGCGAGCCCTGGAAACGATTCGGCCGTCCCCGCCTGTTTTTTGCGATTAGCGCCGGAAACATGGACAGCATGATCAACCACTACACGGCCAACAAAAAAGTACGCAACGACGACGCTTACTCACCAGGTGGCCGTATCGGACTTCGACCAGATCGCGCCACGCTCGCATATTGTCAACGTGCTCGCGAAGCGTTCAAAGGAGTTCCCGTTATTGCGGGTGGCGTAGAAGCATCCCTGCGTCGATTCGGCCACTATGACTACTGGAGTGATAAAGTTCGCAAAAGCATCTTGCTCGATAGCAAAGCGGACTTGGTCGCATTCGGTATGGGGGAAAACTCGATTGTAGAAATGGCCCGCCGATTGGAAGCGGGCGAACCAGTAAAGAATCTGCGCGACATGCGCGGAGTTGCTTTTGCTCTTGGAGCCTCCGAACCTGTTCCCGAAGATGCGATCGAGCTTCCTTCGTATGAAGCGATTGTCGCCGACAAAATCGAGTTCTCGAAAGCAACGCGCATCATCCATAATGAAACAAACCCGCTGAACGCTCGCAAGCTCATGCAACGTCATGGCACACAGGTCATCGTGGCCAATCCACCGCAGTTGCCCATCAGCCAAGAAGCTATGGACAGAATCTATGGCCTGCCTTACACGCGAAAGGCGCACCCCGAATACAAGGAACCAATTCCCGCCTTTAACATGATCAAGAACTCGGTCACGATCATGCGAGGATGCTTCGGTGGTTGTACCTTCTGTTCCATCACGGCCCATCAAGGTCGAATCATTCAGTCACGCTCCAAAGAGTCAGTCTTGAATGAGATCAAGAACATGACCGAAGACAAAGACTTTAAGGGAATTGTGAGCGACATCGGTGGTCCCACTGCCAACATGTATCACATGCGTTGTACGAAACCTGAAGTCGAGGCAAAGTGTCGTCGCCAATCGTGTGTGCATCCCAAGATTTGTAAACTGCTCGGAGTCGATCACCAACCTGTCATCGAGCTGATGCGCGAAGCCCGTGAACTGCCTGGTATCAAGAAAGTGCTAGTAGCCAGCGGTATTAGAATGGACTTGGCTCGCCAATCTCCAGAATACATTGAGGAGCTAACGCAGCACCATGTGGGTGGACATTTGAAGGTAGCGCCAGAACACGTCGATCCGGACGTACTCTTCAAGATGCGGAAACCTGCCAACGATGATTTTGAGTTCTTTACCGAGAAGTTTAAAGAAGCGTCCGAAGATGCAGGTAAGAAGCAATACTTGATTCCTTACTTTATTGCCTCCCATCCTGGCAGTTCCATCGAGTCGATGATCGAGCTTGCTTTGTTTCTGAAGCGCAACGGATACAAACCCGATCAAGTGCAGGACTTTATCCCAGCGCCGCTCGATGTTGCTACCAGCATGTATTACACTGGCCTAGATCCATTCTCGCTGAAGCCCGTCTTTATTGCGAAAGCACTGCGTGACCGCAAATCACAGCGGGCCCTCATGCAATTCTTTAAGCCGGAAAACTACTTCGAAGTCCGCGATGCATTGCGAGAGGCTAATCGTAGCGAATTAATTGGAGATGGCTGCGATTGCTTGATTCCGTCCAAGCCACCGAGGGAAGCGATCGAACGCCGTCGCGAAGACGCGAACAAACGATTCCGAGGAGAATATGTTCATACGATTCCCAACGAAGGAACGAACCCATCCGTCAATAAATCGACAAACTCATCCAATAGCGAGAGTGAAGTAGGATATGGTTTCGCATCCAATCCATCGAGCAAACGGAAGGGACCGCGCAAACAACAACGCGATCCATCCAAAGCAGGTGGCAAAAAGCCCGGCACCGGCTACCGCCCCGGCAGACGGGTCTGACGCGAGAGTCCTGAAGGGACGACTGCAGCTAGAGCAAAGCCATAACTGATATAGCGACTTGTTGAGTAAATGAGTTACACGTTGCGTTAATGCAAGGAGGAATGAAACGCGTGCATATTCTATGGACTTGCGTCAACGAGTGATTGACGCATGGGATTCTGGGCTCGCCGCCCATTCGGTGCAGGGGAGGTGCAGTTCCCAGATTTGCCATGCATCTTGAACGTTCTTCCATTGCTACTTTGAAGCATTAGGGTAAGAATGAATTTTAATGCGGCTCGCGCCGCCGAATGGTTTCTCGCTCCGACGGTGTTGGGGATAAGTGATGATTAAGCGTTGCGTAACAGTCTTGGTCATTTGCAGCGTCGCAATCATTGCGGCAGTTGGATCGCTGAATGCGTGGCAGAAAAACAGAGCGATTTTGGATCGAGGGATGGCCCAGAAACATCGCGATCGTCAGAAACAGTGGATTGCATCTGAGATGATTTCGCTAAAGCAGGGTCTGACATCGTCAATAAAATTCTACTCTGTTTCGAACACAGCTGAATTACTACGAGAATTTAGTGGGATGCGTGAAATCAAGAAATTGGTTTTCAACTCGAGTGAAGTCACTGATGATTGTATGGAACTTGTGGCAGGTCTACCTGAACTTCAAGAATTAGTTCTATATTGCTCTTCTCCCCGCGTCAGCAACCGAGGGCTGGGCTTTTTGAAGGAGCATCCGACACTCACCGTGCTTCGGCTCAGTAACACTGGAGTTACTGACGATGGACTTGAAGCTCTAGAGTCTATTCCACAATTGGAGTATCTGGTTCTTTATCAATTTAATCATGCGAACCGAACCGTTCCGTTGACCGATTCAGCGGTAGTCCAGCTCAAAAAGCTTCATTTGTTGAAACGCCTAACAATTGGGGGTGGATGGTTATCGAAAACCTCAATCGAGGACCTCAATAACACCATGAACTGTCGCATTTTTGAAAAGAACGATTCTGACGACGATGAGTGGTAAGGCGGGGGATATCCAGAAGATCCTTGGACGTACGCCCCAGCCATTGAAAAGAACGTTTGCGTGAATCCTCTGAGGGTTCTAATGCATAATACTCAATATCTCCCACGCTTTCCGGTGGTATCGCTAACTCCCAACCAATTGCTACAGGATTGATTTAGCCTAGTTTCAGCTATCCATTTGCTCTATTTGCCTGAAACCATCTTTTGGACTTCTTGAAGCGATGTACTGCCCAGTGCGCATGCCAAGATTCCTTCTTCTTGAAACCCTAGATGATTGTGTTGTTTTGCGAACTTTCGCATCTCATCTGGATTGTTTCCGTACTTCAAAATCGCTTGTCTCATCGTGTCGTCGACCGTTAGCAATTCGAAGATAGACATCCGCCCATAGTAGCCACGTCCATTGCAACGTTTGCAGATCTCAATTTCAATTGGGTTGCCTTTTGCATCCACGCGCTGTTCTGGTGGTGGAGGAATCGTTGGGTTGTAAAGCTTTTGAACACGCCCCGGTGGGATACCAAGCTTCTGTAGCAACTGCGGATTGGGTTGATACGGTTGTTTGCATTTCTCGCATAGTCGACGAATCAACCGCTGGTTGATCACGCCTGTCAGGGCCTTTGCAATGTTTTTGGCTTGAGATGGATACATGGCAAAGAGTTTTGCTATCGCATCAAACGAATCAGTGGCAACCACTCGTGTGATCGCATGTTTATCTTGCTTCAGCACTTGATCCATGACGCTCTCTGCCACATCGATATCAAGCATTGAGGGCATCACCAGAACATCTGGTTGTTTTAGCAAAAGCTTCGCAAAGAACGATAGGGGGGGAGCGCTTCCTGGCTCATAAAATGTCTGCGTGATGTTGATCATTTCCGGGTCCGCATCCGGCTTGGACTCGAGCGACACAAAGTCTCTTACAAACTTGTCTGCATTCTCGAGCGCGACTCGCCACAGTGTAGGCAGTCCATGCGTGGGTGGAGCGCTGATGACGACAAGACCATTGTTGCCATTGAGCATCGCTTTGAAGGATTGCGCCATCGGGTCGCGCATGCCCAAATCTGACAACGTTTTCAAAGTTGGCTTCTTCGTATCGATCGAGAAGAGCACGCGTTCTCCATTAGGAACGCCAGCGCTCATAAAGGAAACCACCCAATCCGTATCTTTGAAGTTGGTCGCGAACTTCGCTTCTTGTTTTGCTTTTCGTTCCGCTGGATTCAATCCCAGAATCTTCTTATACACGACCAAGGCGGCGTCGGCAGTCGGTCGATCCATCGGAGGAAGTGTTTCCCAAACGCCATCAATTCGATAGCGTAGCACAGCTCCTTGAGCCGAGAAATCCATCAAGATCCTATCGGCTCGACCTGCAATCGCATTGGCCAAAACGATCAAAGCCACAGGATAACCAGGCAATTGTCTGGCAGCGATCGACAGCCCCTGAGCAGTGTCGCGAGCAATCCCGATCTGCTTGATTTCAAGCGTAGGGAGTGGCATATCTCCACCCAGCGCGTTGCCATCCGACGAAGTCTTTTTCTTTTTTCCGAAGATCATGTGTAAGCCGAGGTTCGAATCTTGTAGACGAGAAGAGAAGCTATTTTGAGGAGAGGGAGAAATATCGACTAGATAATCCCTGGTTGGCTAACATTGATGCCTTTGAGAGCCATCTTGAGAGCATCCGGGTTTGGTGCAACTTCAAATGCCGTCGGTCTATCGATAAGACCATCATCAATCAGTTGCTTGAGGCTCATCGTAAAGTCTTGCATACCTTCCGCTGCACCGATTCGGATGGCGTCCGCCAGTTTCTGGTCCTTTGCTTCGAGAATGAGTTTTCGAATCATCGGAGTGAAGGTCATGATCTCGCATGTTGGAACTCGGCTGACCCCGGGTTTGATAGAACGCAAAAGCTTTTGTGCGACGATACCCTTCATGTTGAACGCCATCGCGTTACGAATTGCAGTATGCAATTCTTCAGGGAACAAGTCCAAGATACGACCGATTGTCGATGGTGCCGTCGATGCGTGAATCGTTCCGAACACCAAGTGCCCTGTTTCCGCAGCGTGAATGGCTGTCATAAACGTCTCTTCGTCTCGCATTTCACCGACGAGGATGATATCTGGATCTTCCCGAACCGCGTGCTTCATCGCGATTTCAAAATCCTTCACGTCGGTCCCCACCTCGCGTTGGTTGATCAAACATTTATCTTCGGTGTAAACGAATTCGATTGGGTCTTCTAGTGTTAAAATATGTTTGCGATAATTTCGATTGACCCAATTCAACATCGACGCAATCGTCGTGCTTTTCCCAGAACCCGTAACACCCGCTAAAAGAATCATCCCTTGATCGAATTTGCAAAGCTCTTCGAGTACAGGTGGTAGAAACAACCCTTCAAAGTTGGGGATGAAGTTGTTGATACGACGCGCTACCAAACCGGGTTTTCCGAGTTGTTTGAGCATGTTCACACGGAATCGCCAGTTCTCACCATCGACACTTACGGTGTAGGAGAAGTCAGCCCCACCTTCTTCTTCAAAAATGCGGCGGTTACGATCATCCAACATTGGGATCAAAAGCCGAACCATCTCTTCGACATCGATGGGTGGGCGATTTAGTGGTTTGAGGTCACCCTTGACTCGAACGATCGGCGGCGTACCTACTTTAAGATGCAAATCGCTACCTTCTAATTTGACGCAAGCCTTGAAGAGTTTGTCGACTTCAAGCTCTTTCTTCTCGCGCAATAAAGATGCGACGAGTTCATCTTGTGGAGGAGCCTGGACAGGTGGACGAGCTTCAACAGTTGCCATAAATTCAATACCGTGGAAAGCAGATGAGGAGATGACTTGTCGGACCTATTCTAGTCGATCCAAAGGAAAATCCCCACAGCTTCGATCACAGACGTACCGGAATTCCGTGTTCTGCCATCATCCGCTTGGTTTCCTGGATCGTAAATTCACCAAAATGAAAGATACTTGCTGCCAAAACAGCGTCGGCATGACCTGTCTGTATGGCTTGTATGAGATGCAACGGATGGCCTGCACCGCCGCTCGCGACCACAGGAATCTGAACGGCTTCACTGACCGCGGCGGTGATTGGGAGGTCGTATCCGTCTTTAGTTCCGTCCCGATCCATACTGGTCAAGACGATCTCACCCGCCCCCAGCGTCTCCACCTGTCTGGCCCATTCGACGGCTTCCAAGCCTGTGGGAGTTCGCCCCCCGTTGATGTGAACCTCCCAAAACTCCTTACCGTCTCGCATCACTCGTTTTGGGTCGATGTTCACTACGATACACTGCGCACCGAATCGTTCGGACGCTTGCCTCACAAAGTCAGGGTTCTTACAAGCCGTCGAGTTGATGGAGACTTTGTCGCATCCCGCCTGCAAAAGCTGACGGATGTCTTCGATCGTGCGAATTCCCCCGCCCACCGTGAGTGGCATGAAGACTTGTTCGGCGGTCCGACGCACGACATCGAGCATGATGGCCCGGTTCTCGTGACTCGCGGTGATATCGAGAAAGACCAATTCGTCGGCTCCCTCGAGCTCATAACGCTGCGCAATCTGCACAGGATCGCCAGCGTCTCGAAGGTTCACAAAATTCGTTCCTTTGACGACCCGTCCTTCATGTACATCGAGGCAGGGAATCACTCGTTTGGCTAACATGGAATCTTAATGACTCGCTGTTGCGTTGATGAGCGACGATTGAAATTGATCAAAGAGATAGCTGCTGTCGTGCGGCCCCGCCGAAGCCTCAGGGTGATATTGAACGCTAAAAGCATTCACCTGCTTGTGTCGCACACCCGCGATCGTATTGTCATTCAAATTGCGATGCGTGATCTCTAAGCAATCGGGCAGAGATTCTTCTTCGACTGCGAACCCATGGTTCTGCGACGTAATCTCAACTTTGCCTGACAAACAGTTGAGAACAGGTTGATTCGCACCACGGTGACCAAATTTGAGCTTGAATGTCTTCGCTCCTGCGGCAAGCGAAAGAAGTTGGTGGCCCAAGCAAATACCGAACACCGGTTTCTTTCCCAACAGCCCTTGGATGCACTCGATGGCATATGTCAGTGGCTCTGGGTCGCCAGGTCCATTGCTCAAAAAGACCCCGTCGGGATTTTGGGCCAATACTTCTTCTGCGGTAGCAGATCCTGGCAGAATCGTTACGCGATTACCGCGATGTGCGAGATGGCGCGGAATGTTCCACTTCATTCCAAAGTCTAAGCAGACAACATGTGGCTTCCTACCGGTCGAGGCTGTCTCATTGCCGAGAGTAGCGTACGGATGAAGATCTGTGGTCCAATCATGTCTGGCAGAGGGCATCACTTCCTTCACCAAATCGCGTCCGACCAAACCAGGGCTGTTCCGGGCTTTTCGAACCAAAGATGCATGATCGGAATCGATGGATGAAATAACCCCTTTTTGTGCGCCACGGTCTCGGATTCGTCTCACTAATGCCCGCGTATCTATCCCCGAAATGGCAACAATGTTGTGCTTTTGGAGATAATCAGAGAGGGAACCGGTCGAGCGAAAATTGCTATGAATGCGGCTGCTCTCGCGGACGACAAAGCCTGCAATGCGGGGGTGAGAGGACTCGAGATCGTCCAGGTTGACGCCGACGTTTCCGATCATCGGATAGGTCATCGTCACAATTTGCCCCCGATAACTCGGGTCAGTCAAAATCTCTTGATAGCCAGTCAAAGAGGTATTGAAGACGACTTCTCCATCCCGTTCGCCATCAGCGCCGATCGAAAATCCTTCAAATACAGTACCATCTTCAAGGGCCAAGAAACCTGGTTTTTGCTGGCGATACAACGCAGACCTGCCTTCTCAAGAGTCGTTCTAGATAGGATTTGTTATGGAACGCTGTTGAAAACCCTCCACAACCAGGCCGGGATAGATCTTCGCAAACCTAGTTCCCCAAGTCCGCAGATCCACCAACCTGCGAAAAGCATAACCAAATTCCCAATATCCTCCAGTGCTTTTGATCATTAGAATCATCGAACCGCTCTACTGCTAAATTTCCGCCGTACGGACTTTCCATCGTGATGCTTCGCCGACTTCTTTTCGTTTTGGGCTCCTGTTTGTGTCTCGGACAAAATGGGTTATACGCACAACTTCAACCTGACGGCGCGACCGCTTCATTTCGCGGCTCGTTACCTCCTAAACCGACGGCAATGCCGAGTTCCGAAAAGATCGCCGCTTGGAGCCAGCGACTGGTTCAACTAACCCAAGCATTCACGTCCGTGAAGTCCCATCCACGCGCTGCGGATGCCGACATTTTTCTCAAGGCGGTCCGTTACGCGATTGAGTTTGAAGAATGGTACGGCAAGAAACCTGAAGATAGCGAGCGAGTTGCCAACGCTCTATTGGACGAAGCCTCTCAAAGAATCGATGCTCTTCAGAAGAACAAAACACCTTGGATGGATGGAAGCGGCCAAAAGACTCTTGGTTTTTATTCGTCGATCGATGGCTCACCTCAACCGTACGGCGTTGAAGTTCCAGAGGGACTTGCGTTCGGCGCGAATCAACCCAGTGTCCCAATGTGGATTTGGCTGCATGGGCGAGGTGATACAACAACCGATCTTCAGTTTGTCTATTCGCGACTGACGGCAAAGAAGCCTGGACAGTTCCAACCCAAAGGAACGATCGTGATCCATCCCTTCGGCCGTTACTGCAATGGCTGGAAGAGCGCAGGGGAAACGGATGTATTCGAAGCTCGAAATGACGCCATCGCCAGATTCAACATCGATCGGAATCGCATCGCGCTCGCAGGCTTCAGTATGGGAGGAGCTGGTGCATGGCATATCGGTGCGCACTTCGCAGACCAATGGGCGTGCGTCCACACAGGAGCGGGCTTTGTCGATGTAAAGCGATACCAAAAAGTGACGCCGGACAAGATGCCTGTTTGGTATGAACAAGCCCTCTGGGGTGTCTACGATGTACCAGCCTATGCTCGCAACTTTCACAACGTTCCGCTCGTCTGTTACTCGGGAGAAGTCGATCCACAACGAGATTCTGCAGAATACATGGTCGAGGTCCTCGACAAAGAAGGCCTTCATCCACCACACCTCATCGGACCCGAGATGGGACACAAGTATCACCCCGAAGTGATCAAAGATGTGCAGGCAAGAATTGAATCGTACGTCAGCAAGGGTTTGGACACATCCCCGAAAAAAGTAGTGTTGCAGACTCGAACTCTCGCTTACAGTCGGATGCATTGGCTGCAGATTACGAGCATCGAGAATCAATGGGAAGACGCGAGAGCGGAAGCTGTTTGGGAAGACGGCGATGTGATTCGGATCACGACGAAAAACGTCGGTGGTATCGAGCTTCGATTGCCTGCCATTGCCAAAGTGTTTCTCAACGGTACTGAAACCGCCAGCAACGCAAAAAAGGATCGCGATGTGGTATGGAGTTGGCAAAAAAAAGAAACGGCCAGCAATAGTCTACACAAACGCCCTGGTCTGCAAGGTCCAATCGATGACGGATTGAAGTCACGCTTTATCGTAGTACTACCTGACCGCGAACCAGACTCGGGTGTGGTTCATCGTTGGGTGCGAGAAGAGTCAAGCCACTTTCTCGTTCGATGGCGATCGTTGATGCGCGGCGATCCTACCGTTCGCAAGGCGAGCGAAGTCTCGGAGGCTGATATCCGCGATTGCCATTTGGTACTTTGGGGAACACCCGCATCCAATTCTTTGATTGCAAGAACGATGGCAAGCGCTAGCTTGAAGAGTGTGCTTCAATGGGATGAGCGTGTCGTTCGAATTGGAACCCAGGAATCGCCCGCCTCTCAAAGTATCCCGGTCCTTTGCTATCCGAATCCATTAAACCCCAACAAATATGTCATCATCAATTCCGGACTCACATTCCGCGAAGCCCATGACAAAACGAACTCGCTTCAGAATCCAAAGCTCCCCGATTGGGCCATACTCGATGTGTCCGAACCGCCGACTGCCATTTCCGCTGGAAGGGTAGTTGCGGCTGATTTCTTCGACTGTCAATGGAAAGCTTTGCCTCGGGCAAAATCCCCCGCAGATCGGGATTTGCCTGTCGTTGCTTGCGAATGAGAAGTTGGATAAACTCTTTTCGAAAGTTGATTGGATTCAGTTGATTGGATTCTTGGTACACGGATTCTTAACTTTCCTAAGTCCTCAGTTCAGACTTCTCCTCAACACTTCGAAACGAGTAGAAAAAGTGAACGGACTGTTTTTTGGAGTTGTTTATGTCCCGACTTACTCGACGCAACGTATTAGGCGTTGGACTTACAGGAGCTGCCGCATTGACTCTACCCGCTTTTTTGGCAAACTCCGGCAATCCTGCACACGCTTCCTTACTAGATGATGCACCGGAGGATCCCTTTCGCGATTGGTTTGGAATCGACGAGTCCACGATCGCTCGTGTTATGGCAGAACTGATGTCGGGTGGTGCAGACTTTGCGGATGTCTATTTTCAACATACGCGTTCCAATAGTGTCCGTATGGAGGACGGCTTGATCAGTTCCGCTTCCACCAATATCGATCAAGGAGTCGGGCTCCGAGTGGTAATCGGCGATCAAGTAGGATATGCCTTTACAGAAGATCTGACCCTCGACTCCATGCTGGGTGCCGCTCGTACCGCGGCAGCCATCGCGAAAGGGAGCAATAAATCCCCCTCGCCACAGCGATTTGCTTTAGGAAAGACTCCTTCGTTTTATCAAGCGACCGTACCTTGGGATCAAGTGGGGATCGATGCAAAATTGCCATTATTGTTTAGGGTGGAATCGATAACACGTGAAATGGATCCCGCGATCAAGAAGATCGGTGTTTCGTGGAGCGACTCGGATGAACGCGTCATGATCGCCGATAGCACTGGGAGAGTTGTGCGCGATCGACGGCCCATGAGTCGATTGGGGGTCATGGTGACTGCCGAAAAAGGTGGCAAACTTCAAGCCCATAGCAGTAACTTGGCCGGACGTCGGGAGCTAGGTGCCTATGACGAGAACAAGCTAAGGCAAGTCGCAAAGGAAGCTGTGGACCGAACCATGCTTTTGTTCGACGCCAAGCGTCCACCTGCGGGCGAGATGGCGGTCGTACTAGCAGCCGGCGCTTCTGGCATTCTGCTTCACGAAGCGATCGGCCACGGCATGGAAGCGGACTTTAACCGCAAAGGAACCAGCATCTACTCCAACATGTTGGGGAAAGAGGTTGCACCCAAATTCGTCAATATTATTGACGATGGAACTCAACCGTTCGAACGCGGTGCACTCAATGTTGACGATGAAGGGAATGTCACGGAAAAGACCTACATGGTGAAGGACGGCGTCTTGACGAGTTATCTTCACGACAAGATTAGCGCAAAGCACTACGGTGTGAAGCCCACTGGGTCGGGCCGTCGCGAGAGTTTCCGACATGTCGTAATGCCACGTATGCGATCGACCTACATGGAATCGGGGCCACACACTCCTGAGGAGATCATCGAGAGTGTCAAGAACGGAATCGTTGCAGAAACGTTTACGAATGGGCAAGTACAAATCGGGGCAGGAGATTTTACGTTCTATATCAAGAATGGGTGGTTGATCGAAGACGGGAAGATCACGGCCCCTATCAAAGATGTCAACATCATCGGGAATGGCCCAGAAGCTCTTCGCAATGTCACGATGGTTGCGAACGATTACAAACTAGATACCGGTGGATGGACTTGCGGGAAAGACGGCCAATCCGTTCCAGTAAGTCAAGGGATGCCGACAGTGCTCGTTTCCAAGATGACGGTTGGAGGTGTCAATGGCTAGTTCATTACTCGACAGCGCCAAAGCAGCGATCGATCTTGCGAAGAAGCTTGGTGCGAATGATGTTTGGGCCAATGCGTCGCGAAGCAATGGCGTCAGCTTTGAGATGCGGAACGGTGTGTTGGAACGTGTCGAAGATAGCACCAGTCGAGGATTGTCGATTCGTCTTTGGGTCGATGGACGATACTCGGTCCACAACACCAATGATCTTCGGCCCGCCACCTTGGAGAACTTTATCAAGGAAGCCGTTGCTATCACGCGGTCTCTTCAAAAGGATCCCTTCCGTGTCATCCCCGACTCTTCGCTGTTCCAAGGTCGCTCCACCATCCAACTGGATCTTGTCGATTCGTCGATCGCATCGGTCAGTCGCGAGGAACGCATCGAACTCCTCAAGAAGATGAATGACCGTATTCAGGGGCAAGATAAAGTTTTGTCAGCGACAGCTAGCGTCTCGACATCCCAGGATCAGTCAGCCGCAGCCAGCAGCAACGGCTTCTCCGGTAGCTTTGAATCGACAAGTATGTGGATCGGTGCTGGTGTTGTACTGGATGAAGAAGGTGGCAAGAGACCTGAAGAAGGTTACTTCGGTGGCGGTCGTCATCGAAGCGAGTTACCTGATCCTGAACATGCCGCAGAAATGACATTGAAACTCGCTCGCAATCGGCTGGGAAGTTCAAAAGGTCCAACACGAAAAACGACGATGGTCGTTCATCCGCGCGCGGCGGGATCGATTGTTGGGCGGTTATTGAGCTCGCTCGATGGTGGTGCTTTACAACAGAAGCGGTCGTTTTGGGCTGATAAAGTTGGAAAGGAGAGTGTGTCTCCGTTGCTGACGATCATTGATGATCCTTTGGTGGTGCGAGGCTTGGCTTCCAGACCATTCGATAGCGAAGGAATCTCTTCGAAGCCGCTACCCATCATCGAAGCGGGCGTGCTCAAGAACTTCTACATTGATACCTACTACGGCAAGAAACTGGGGATGGCACCGACAACAGGTAGCCCGTCGAACCGGATCCTGGCCCTGGGTACCAAGAACATGGACGAGCTGATTCGGGATATCGATCAAGGGATTCTCGTTACCAGTTGGTTGGGCGGAAACTCGGATGGTGCAACCGGTGATTTCTCGTTGGGCGTTCGAGGCCATTTAATCGAGGATGGAGCGATTGGTGCGCCTGTCAGCGAGATGAACGTCACTGGAAATTTACTAGCGATGTTCAGCGACTTAAGAGCGTTGGGGAACGATCCCTGGAGATACAGCCCATCGAAAGTGCCGACATTGGTGTTTGAAAATGTCAGCTTTTCCGGGGTTTGAGTCTCTTGTTTTCTGGGGGCTGAGTCTCTTGCGGATTCGAAGACACCTCTGTGGCGTAGTGTGTATCAGCCTGTGTGAATTCGACTGCCCGATCCTAGCCCAGTCATCTTTGCGTTAGAACAGATTGCGTCATCTATCTACAAGCCGAAGCGGTGCTCATGAATAAAGAAGTCGCTTGTGAGTTTTTTGAAATTCTACTCGAATTTCTTGTCGCACTCGTTTAGGAAAGTGGATTAACCGTTTTTAGCCATATTGCTCACTCATGCAATGGTCTGAAAAATTCATAAAAAATGTCAGATACCCCCTATTGCATTTTGATTACCTAAGCCGTGTAATCGATTGTAACGTTCCGTCTTAAACCGTCTCTCAAAGCTTTAAGGTCTTCTCATGCCACTTCTCGCACGGCGCCACAAGCCAAAAGCCACAAGCCACAAGCCACAAGCCACAAGCCACAAGCAACAAGCAACAAGCAACAAGCAACAAGCAAATCTAGAAGCAATCTGAAGTTTCGAACAATACTCCTCGAAACACTTGAACAACGATCCCTTTTCGCAGCAGACATCCTGAACACATCGCTGCACCTTGGTGATTCCGGGCCTATCACTGAACCTGCTCAAATCGAAGAACCGAAGCAGAGTTTGCGAATAGTCAAAGAGGCCTTCACTGCTGGCAATGCGGTACGGTTCCCTGATTCAAACTACTTCTCGACACTCATCGCAGGTGTTCAAGAGGGTGCAAAAGTCTCTGGCGATGAAGCAGTAGATGCGGCATGGAGCGACTTCCATCAGAGAACAGCCAATGTGCCCGATGCGTCCAAAGCATCTTTTGGCATCATTCAAAGCGTTGCGGATAACCCACGCCAGTATCAATCGAAACTACTTCACAACGACCTCGGTGCTCGTTCTATCGACAGATCTCCGTTGGACTCTTCGACCACTTTTGGTCCCGTAGT
>JAJTID010000090.1 GCA_021300155.1 Pirellula sp. | reverse complement strand
TCATCGATGATGGGCTGAGGATCATTGAACGCCCATTTCGACTTGAACGTGCTCGCGATGCTGGAAACTTCTTCGCCTGCTTCAATTCTTAGTGCAGCATCGTAGGTAAGAAAATCTAGGAATGGAGTCTGTGGATCCCAGTACTTGGGCAACGCCAATTGACAACCGCAGTACGCAGTGCGAATTGAACAAACAAATTCCCCTAGTTGCTCAGCGTTAGCAAAGCTGCGGCGACAAAAATCCCGTTCCATCAGATGTTGAACCAGCTTGTCGGGCGACCACCCATGCGCGTACTGCTGTGCTACAAAGAGCACGATCGCGCCCTCGTCCACGTGCCGTAATCGAGAACCCGCGACAAGAGTTTGGAGAATAGCGCGACAGGGCTGCGAAAGGGATTCTACAATCTTGTCCGAGCAAGTGAGATACCAACTATTTACATCGTCTGAGATCATGGGCTGATTGTGTCTGAGATTCATCAAGATTTAGTATTGAACACCTTCGATTTTAGCAACAACATGGCGTTTGCATTGAAGGGCGTGTCCTGCGCAACGCAGTGACCGTAGTCCAAACCCAATGAACATGCACTGGCACAAGACGCCGGAGCACTCTCCATTTGCCATTTTGAGATACTAGATTCGCCCGTTAAACGGAGAATGGGGCACGATTTGGCGTGCGTGCCATTCCCCGAAACTTCCCAGGATTTCCAGTAGAGGAGAACTTTTACGATCTCACACGCACCCTAATCCGTCATTTCGAACCCGCAGCGGGTATTCCTACAGATAGACGCGGCTAATGTGGCTGCGAATGTCTGTCTTCGAGCCGCCAATTATAGCGGCGTTGAGCATGGAGGTGCGAGTTGCTCTCGACTGATCCCCCTTCTTCTCTGTCTACGCCTGCTCGGCGATCGGAAATCGCAGCGATTCTCGCGGCCGGCATTGTTCGGATGAAATCGCGCGTGGCGATTCCGGATTCCGAAATCGCCGACGATCCTGCTGAAATACCAACAGCTTGCCTTGAGGTTTCTTCGGAAAGCGTGCTCTCTGTGACCAACGTGGTTAACGACCAGTGAGTCCGTTTTCTCAGGAGGAATCAATGCAAATCGACATCGACAAAGAAGTCGCTCTGCTCCAACGCATGACGGTTGGGCAGCTGCGAGAGAAGTTTGAAGAAACGTGGGGCGAGCCGACCAACACTCGTAACAAGCAGTGGCTCATCAAACGAATTGCTTGGAAGTTGCAGGCCAACATCGAAGGCGACATTTCAGAGCGAGCTAGGCGTCGCGCTGCGGAACTCGCTCGCGGTACCGACAACCGTTCGATGACATCGAGTCGTTTGCTGGCCGTCGTTGCATGGACTTCGCATTCGGCGAGTGCTGGAAGCCAACCGGTGAGATTGAATCCATCCCCGCTGATGCATCAGCCGCATTCGGAATCAATCCAGATGTGACCTATTGGGAAATGGGTCATGGTGCCGGTGGTGGTGTCGAGAACGTCCGAAACTGGGTGTTAACCAATTCCCACGAACTCTGGAAGACGGCCGGGAACATCATCCGAGGCTGCGCATGAGTAACCAATCGAGATCGCAAGTCATCGCACACGTTAGCGCACGTCGCAACCGTTGCACTGCGTTCGAGTGCAACGCCCAGCACACTACAGAACGCGTCAGTGGGCCAACAGTGGCCCCACGTTGCGTCTGCCACTATGGCACCCGCAAGCCCCAAACGATGGGTCCTCCCCCAAAAACCAACGCGTTCTTGGGCCGTGGGAACAGCCGCAAATGGACTCAGAGTTTGTTTCTGTAACGCATTGTCCTAAATCCATGAATCACCAATTAAAAACATTCGAATTCGAGCTGCTTTGTAATGTGATGGCGGACATCGAAACATTCATCGAACTTAGCGACCGCCTGCAACGGAGCGACGAACGATTCGTGCGCGCGATTCGCGAAGTCGGTGTTCCATTTACGCCGTCTTCGTGGAAACGTGGAAGCATAACCTCCGCTCAGAAGATGGCTTACACGAGGGCAGTGCGACGGCTTGAACAATCAGGATTCATCCATCGAATCTCGGAATCCAAACGCGACCGAACAACCCATGTAAGACCAACAGAAACGGCGATTGCTTTCATGATTGATCAGTTGGGCTCGCAAATCGACTGCGATCAGCTTTTCGGTAGCATCAGCCGATTCGACTGGTGCGGCAACCTAGTGGGTAAATCTCAGCGGATGGCCGAACTAGAAAAGATCGAGGACAAAGTTCATGTCGAATAGCGAAACCGAAGTCGAATCTTGGCTGCCAGTCCCCGGCTACGAAGAACTCTACGAAATCTCATCGATAGGACGATTGCGGCGAAAGAACGCTTCAAAGATGGCCCCAGCCGGCTATGTGATGAAGTGTCGTTTGGACGTGCATGGATATCCCAGATACTCGCTGAGCAAGTGTCGCAAGTACTGGACTGTTAAGGCTCATCGGCTGGTTGCCCTTGCTTTCCTTGGCCCTCCGCCATTTCCCAATGCCCAGGTCGCTCATTACGACGGAAACAAGCAAAACAATCACGTAAGCAATCTTCGCTGGGCGACGCAAAAAGAAAACGCAGCGGACAACATTCGGCTCGGCGTCGTGCAAGGAGCACACCGAGGCGCTGAGCACCACTTAGCCAGTTTAACGACTGATACCGTCGTGCGCTTGAGATGTCTTGTCGAGTTTGGTTCAAGCATTGTTGACGCAGCAAAAGCCATTGGAGTCCACAAGATGACCGCCTATGACGCGATCGTTGGAAAGACTTGGTCACACATTCCGTTTCCCCCTCCCGTTTCTCGAAGAAGGAAGTAACTTGCTATGGAAATTAAGCTAACACCCATTGATCAGATTAGACCATACGAAAATAACCCGCGTATCAATGATGGGACAGTTGATGCTGTTGCCAAAAGTATTCAGGAGTGGGGATTTCGTCAACCAATTGTTGTTGATGCCGATGGCGTGATTATTGTCGGGCACACGCGATGGAAGGCAGCAAAGAAGCTTGGGCTATCTGTCGTTCCAGTCCACGTAGCACGCGATTTGAAGCCGGAAGCCGTGCAGGCTTACAGAATCGCTGATAACAAGACTGCAGAGCTATCTGATTGGAATTACGATCTATTGCCGATCGAATTGTCGGCTTTGCAGGAAGCGAACTACGATCTCGGGTTGCTTGGATTCAACGCTGAGGAACTTGCCAAGCTGATGGATACCGGCGTCAACGAAGGCTTGACTGATCCGGATGACATCCCCGAGCCGCCAGACGAAGCGGTCACTCAACCTGGCGATCTTTGGATCCTCGGTAACCATCGGTTGCTCTGTGGCAACTCCTCATCGCCGGCAGACTTGGATCGTTTGCTGGCCGGCGCTGCGATCCACCTCGTCAACACAGATCCGCCTTACAACGTGCGCCTGATGTATTCAGTTGCTGCTTAGTTACTAAGCAACAACTGGAGATACCTTGATTGACAATGTTTGAAAGAAAACCATGGCCGTTTGGCCGGCCATCGTACCTAGGAAGTAAGTCGAAACATGCGTGTGAATGATTTGGCAAAACAGCTCTTCCGACAATGTGGAACACAGGCAACGCTTTATAGCCGTGGTAGCTCTGCTAGGTATAGCTTTCGTATGACTACTAACAGGAACCGACTAATACCTTCGGGAAAGTGGACCCCCATTCCCGCTAATATTGAAGCCGTCCAGGCGTACCTCACCTGGAATAGGGAATGGCCCAAGCGGATGAACACTATCGTTGTAGGTGAACATCCTAGCGAATCGTTTCGACGATTCCGAAGTCAGTGGAACAGTCAATTATCCATTGGTGCTCGGGGGAACTGCGGACAGCAGCTTGGTAATCAAAAGTCGGAGTCTAACCGAGAGCGTTTGAGTGTCATCAAGGGAACCAGGGAAGCTGAGCCGAGTAGGGTGATCGCTCGGATAGGTGGGCTTCGGCCTGCCCAATCCTCACCGATGAGGCGGCTCAGTGGCGGAGCCTTCGTAGTAGTCCGAGGTCGGGAAAGCCGGCCACATGGCGAAGGGAGGCAGAATGTTTCGTGTTGGAATGCGGAAGCGTTGAGCCCAGAAAGCGGACGATCCTTGATCGAAGGTGGACTGGGAAATCGGGAGGCCTCTCGATGAACGTGGAAGAAGTCCAACGAAGGCTATGGGAAGACTCCAAGGCTCAAAAACAGCATCGCGAGTCAAGTTTACCCTTGTTTCCGACCAACCCGCATGACATGCGAGCCCGGAACTTGATGGACTTGATGCACAACCCAACGTGGTTGACGACAGCGGCGCTGCGAGTCGTGAAGCGATCCCGCAACAAAGCACCAGGCGTAGATGGCGTGACGGCCCGAGATTTCCAAAAGGGATTCGAAGGCAAGATCGAACAGCTACGACTGGAACTGAAGAGTGGAACGTACCAACCTCAACCGCTACGACGTGTATTGATCCCAAAAGCCAACGGCAAAATGCGGGCATTGGGCATACCTTGTTTGCGTGACAAGGTCGTACAGGAAGCCATTCGCATGGCTCTCGAACCGATCTTTGAAGTGGAGTTCCACAAGAATTCATACGGGTTTCGGCCTAATCGAAGTACGCACCATGCCATCTTCCGATGTCAACAGCTCATGCGAAGCAAATTTACATGGGTGATTGAAGGGGATGTCAAAGCGTGTTTCGATGAAATCTCGCATAAGGCCATCCTCAAGGTGGTGCGGGAAAAGGTCTTGGACAACAAGTTTATGGACTTGCTCAACCGGTTTCTGAAAGCTGGTGTACAGGTCGATGGAGTTGTGCAAGCCACCGAGAAAGGCGTTCCGCAAGGTGGGGTGATTTCACCCTTATTGGCTAATGCGGTCTTGAACAAGTTGGACTGGTTCCTTCATGCTCAGGGTATGCACGGCAACGTTCGTCAGCGAGGCTATCTCGCTGGAAGACCGGACGTTCGGTTCGCACGCTACGCAGACGACTGGTGTGTGTTTATCACTCGCGGCTCCCGCAAATACGCGGAAGCTCTTCGAGAGAAAATTCGAGACTTCCTCTACACCACTTGTGGTTTAGAGTTGTCGACGGAAAAGACGCATGTCACTCACGTCCGCGATGGTTTTGAGTTTCTTGGTTTCCGCCTCGAAATTGGGATCGGACGCAACGGGATCAATGTGCCGAAGATACTTCTTGGTAAGAAAGCTGTTTCGAACCTCCAAGATCGACTGGAAGATGCGCTGCGACGTAGACCGCTACAGGAATCTGTTGCGATCCGCGTTCAACGTGCTGCCGCCGTCATCCGAGGTTGGTCCGAGTACTATCGGATCGCTCATGACTTCCCTCGTCGGGCTAGCACGCTAGATCACTATGCGTACTGGATTGCGATTAAAGCAATCTGCCGCAAGCTCGACCTGACGACTGCGCAAGCAGTCTCGCGATACGGAACTCGCGGACGCATTCGCGTAAGCGATGTTTGCGAGCTACCCACTTTCTCGGGTATCCCGATGAAACTGGACTATCGCGGCCCGGAAGAATATGAACCGGGGACACTTATCAAGGACGAGGACGACGAACTGGAAGTCTCCTTCTCGCGTTACAACGAGAAGAAGCGTCCGGGCAACATGGACCTCAAACATCGGGTGTTGGAGCGAGATCAATATCGTTGCCAACAATGCGGTTGCGAGGTCGATGACCAGGACTCCCAGATGGATCATATCGAACCCGTAAATTGCTTTGCATCGTACATACTGGCAAGCTACTTCGAAAACTTACAAACTTTGTGTTTGAGTTGTCATTGGAGCAAGCACTATGCACGCTGAGGCCAAGAAATGTTTGGAGAGCCGGATGCTTCGAAAGTTGCAAGTCCGGTTCGGGGTTGGGGCCGAGGTGCAATCCCTCGGCCTACACCACGTGAAGGTTGAACCGCGATCGAACAACGCAATCGCTGCAGGCCTCTCGTCGTTCACGAACGATGGAGCAGCTTCGAGACTCAAAGGTGGCCAAGGAAATGCTGCGTCGTTTGGTGTTGATCATGAGACTGGCAAGCCGAAGCATGCGGCGACGCACAAGAAACTTCGAGCGAAAGATCGTCCGTTAGCAAACGACTTCGTTAGCGATGAGGCATTCGATCAATTGCTTGACGATTGGTTTGTCAACATTTCCCGAGTCTTGCTGCCTGGTCGTTGCTTCTACATTTGGGGCGGCTACGCCAATTGCGGTAACTATCCGCCAGTGCTGAAGAAGCATGGGTTGTACTTCT
>JAJTID010000080.1 GCA_021300155.1 Pirellula sp. | reverse complement strand
GCAACAGAGTTGCTACGGATGCGGAGTTTGCCAATGCAGTGCGAGTAACCTTGGTCGGGTCGATGACACCAGCCTTGACCATATCTTCGTAGACGTTGGTCAATGCGTTGTAACCGTTATTGCCCTTGGCTTCTGCAACCTTGGCGCAAACGATTCCACCATCTTGACCTGCGTTGGCAGCGATCATTGTCAAAGGAGCGCGACATGCTCGCAATACAATGTTGTAGCCCGTGATCTTATCTTGGCTCAAGCTTTCTGCTGGTTGAACTTGAGTCGCTGCGCGAAGCAATGCCACGCCACCGCCAGGCAGGATCCCTTCTTCAATCGCGGCGCGAGTTGCATGCAATGCATCTTCGACGCGAGCCTTCTTTTCCTTCATTTCGCTTTCAGTAGCTGCACCGACGTTGACCTTGGCTACGCCACCAGCGAGTTTCGCTAGTCGCTCTTCGAGCTTTTCACGATCGTAATCACTAGTCGTGTTGTCGATTTCGCGTCGGATTTGGTCGATACGAGCCTTGATATCGCTCGCCTTGCCAGCACCTTCGATGATCGTTGTGTTGTCTTTGTCGACGATAACCTTCTTAGCGCGACCTAGGTCTGCCAAGGTCAACATTTCAAGCTTCTTACCGAGAGCTTCGAAGACGGGAGTTGCATTGGTAAGAATACCAATGTCTTCCATCATGGCTTTGCGGCGATCGCCGTAGCCAGGAGCCTTCACGGCAACAATGTTCAATGTCCCTCGCAAACGGTTGATCACGAGTGTCGCAAGAGCTTCGCCTTCGACTTCTTCAGCGATGATCAACAAAGGCTTTCCTTGTTGAACCACTTGCTCAAGTACAGGAACCAAATCCTTGATGTTCGAGATCTTCTTCTCGAAAACGAGAATGAATGGATCCTCGAGAACGGCTTCCATTGTGCCTGGATCAGTAACGAAGTAAGGCGAGAGGTATCCGCGATCGAATTGCATACCTTCGACGAATTCGAGTTCATCATGAAGACTCTTTCCTTCGTCCACGGTCACAACGCCGTCTTTACCAACGCGTTCCATGGCATCTGCCAAAAGATTGCCAATCGCCCTGTCGTTGTTAGCTGCGATGGTTGCAACATTGGCCATTTCTCCTTTGTCTTTGATTTTGATGGACATCTTACGAAGCTTTTCGGTGATATCGTTCACTGCTGCTTCGATACCCGACTTCATTTGAATCGGGTTGACGCCTGCCACAACGGCCTTGAGGCCTTCGTTGAAAATGGCTTCCGCCATGACGGTCGCTGTCGTTGTTCCATCGCCGGCGACGTCGCTCGTGCGGGACGCTACTTCGCGGACCATTCGAGCGCCCATGTTCTCGTAGACGTCTTCAAGGTCGATTTCCTTGGCGACGGTCACACCGTCTTTCGTTACGGTTGGGCTTCCAAAACTCTTCTGCAAAATGACATTTCGACCTCGGGGGCCGAGCGTCACCTTCACTGCTCGAGCTAATTTGCTAACACCGCGTCGAATTGCTTCGCGTGCTTCTTGATCAAAAGCGATAATCTTTGCCATCGAAAAATGCTCCGTTGTTATGTATTGGCTGTAGTTGAGACTAGTAGATGAATGTTTAGCCGAGGATTGCGAGAACTTCGCTCTCGTTCATGAGCAAGTACTCTTCGTTGTCGATTTCAATGTTCTCGCCAGCGTAGCTCGTGAAGAGCACATGGTCGCCGACCTTGACCTGAAGGGTCGCTCGACTGCCGTTTTCCAAAACACGTCCATCGCCGACGCTAATGATCTTTCCTCGTGTAGGACGGTCCTTTGCACTATCTGGCAAGAAAATTCCGCCGCTGGTTTTTTCCTGGGAAACTTCACGTTGAACGACAATGCGGTCGCCCAGTGGAACTAGCTTTACTTTGGACTTTTCTTTGGTTGCGGCCATGGATGGAAACTCCGTAATGGGTATATCGAGAAGGGTTTGCAAATGAAATTGGCGGGGGACGAAATTGCAAGTACCGAGCGACCACGCCAAAACGGCACGTCCTTCTCGGAGAGCCTACAGGAAGAGCAATCGGCGTGCCAGAAGCTATTCTGTCCTCGAATCTGCGTTGGACGTTTCAGGCTTTACCACCCATTTCACAACAAATCTGCAACGGATCATTGTTTCCAAAACGATCCGATGCCAAAATAGATTTGTCTCATTTCGCTCGTTTTCTCGAAAGCTCAACGAATGCCAATCCGTGTAACCTGCCAATGCGGCCACGCCCTATCGGTGCCGGACGAAATGGCTGGAAAGTCTGGAAAATGTCCGAAATGCAAACAACTCCTGAAGGTTCCGGCTGGCAGCGCTAGCTCATCGTCGGGCAGTCCCAAGCCGCCAGAAAACAGTGCCGCCAAACCCAAAGCCGGAAAAGCAACCCCGACGGCCGCGGCTGCCCCCCCGAGTTCTGCTGGGCAAATGGCAGGCCTATTCGACGAAGTCGGCTTGGTGCAGAAAAAAGGTAGATTCTGCCCTGCGTGCGACTCGCAAGTGACGGGCGATGCAATCATCTGCGTGAAATGCGGTTTTCACCTGTCAGAAGGCAAAAAAGTAGAAGGTTTCCAAGTCGCAGCTTCCAGGAAGTTTGGCAACAAGCAGCTAAACGAAGCGGCAGATATGATGGCCCGCGAAAAGGCGACGGAAACGCGTCTTCTCGGAACGGGCGCTCCCTGGTGGATGCTAGCTGCTGTTCTCATCGGTATCGCGGTCTTCATCGGAGGCCTAGCGATCAAAATGGACGCCACTACTTCTGGTAAGCTCTCGAGTGTTGCAGAAATCGCACGAATCCAGAAAGCTGGTTACCTTCCCGTGACCGCCGCTTCCTTAGGATTCGCCATGGTCCTAGTATTCAGTTTTGCCCACATCGCATTGCTGGTGACGGCATTTCTGGAATCAGCAAAGCATGGGTTTCTGTTCTTATTCCTGCCTGTTTTCTACAGCACCTATTATATGTTTTCACGCATCAAGACAAAAAACTTGATGACTACCGTGATCATCTATTTCGTTTCCGCGATCGTTGCTGGCGTATCTCTCGGGTACAGTCTGCCCAAGATTTAATGGCCCACGAACTCAAACTCCAAGTAGTGAAGAAATGAATTCGCTAAGACTTAGTTCGATCCTTGCTTGTGTGCTCGGAACTACCACCGCTGCGCTAACGCACAGCACGTTACTGACTGAACAAGGATTCGCTCAAGTGGTGCAACTCCCGAACTTGGGCACATTCTCAATTCAGACAACGGTATCCGCACCGGACAGCGGATCGACCTATGCCGGCAGTGGAAGATACACAACCGGCGGAGTCGCTCGCCAAGGCTCGGCTGGAGCATCCAGTGGATTGACGCTGGCCAATGGAACCTCGGTGCATGCAACGGTAATCGATCTGAACGAACTTGATAAAATGATTCGTTCGCAATCGGGCAGCAAACCTTTCGAGCCAGATCTGGCCAAAGAAAAGTCCCGTGTCAAACCACACTCGATTGGAAATTCGGAGAAAGTAGATCCGCCTCCACAATATGCTTACCTCATGGCGATGAGTCACTCGACACTCAATGAAGAACGTTCCATCGAAGACGCCCGCTATTATCTTTCGTTGGCTTCAGAAGCGAAAAGAAAATCGCAATGGGGGTCCGTAGAGTTCTATTACCAAATGGCGTGGAAGTCTCTTCCCGAGTCGCGTCGAAATACAGCATTGGCCGCTTTGGTCAAGTCCCGCGATCGGCCACAAATTCAGCTTAAAGACTCCGATGACGCAAGCAACACTGGAGCACGCAAACCAAAATAAACAAGTAGCGGATCGTTTTGAATCGCTGCAGAGTCCCAACGTGTCTATCGATTCGAGCTCTTCAAATCATAGCACCGGACTTCTTTGTCGTTGCGGACCAGTAGTTTGCCATCTGCAATTGCTGGAAAACTCCATACCACGCTTCGGCCCGATGATGCGTTGGTAGGATCAATCGCATGAAACCGACCGGTCTCTTCGTAACCAGCGGGTGTTAGCTTCGCCGAAAGAATGTCTCCCGTCTCACTAAGAATATAGTAAAAGGTATCGGCCTTGATGAGATAGGCAGTGCCGTTTCCTACACCTCGCGGTCGATCTACGCCGGTGGTTGCAAGCGCAGTTTGCCACATTCGCACTCCATCTTCAACTCGTACACACACCAGAGCCCCGCTCTGATAGTCCGCACCGTAAATGTATCCGTTGTCATGAATAGCGACGGTAGTTGTCAGCCCAAGTGATGTTTTCGTTGTGCCTCGCCATTTCTGCTGAATCCCAAGTGGTTTGGATTGGATCGCAAACATTGCAGAAACCCCCTCGCCTGAAGCGAACAAGTGGTTGTCGCAATGCAACGGTGGCGCGACGGACATTCCATAGTCTGGCTTAAAGGGTTGTTGCCAATTAATACTGCCGTTCGTTGGATTCAAACTGCTGATGCGTTCTGGGTCCCAAATGATAAGCTGCTCAACACCCTCGTGCGTGATCAACGTAGGTGGACAGTATCCAACATCCGAACCACTCAATGCCCGCCAGTTCTCATTGCCAGTTTTTCGATCCAACGATACCACAAGGCTATCTGGTCCACCGGCCATACACAGAAGCTGCTCCCCTACAACGAGCGGAACCGCAGCGTGCCCCCAAATCGGTGTTTGTGCTTTATATTGCTGAGGAAGGTTCTTTTGCCAAAGGACCTTGCCGTTCTCTGCTGACAAACAGACTAAATCGCCCTCGGCTCCTAACGCCACAACCATTGAGTCCATCACCACTGGTGTTGCCCTCGGACCACCAGGATAAGAAAGTGCATAAGGACGATCATACGCATGCTCCCAAAGTAGATCGCCAGACTTCCCATCAAAACAGCGAAGACGTTCTTTTCCGGTCAATCGATCTCGTGTGCCGGGGTTGTTGGTAATCTTGCCAGAAGCGAGTTCATAGTCACTCACAAAAACTCGCCCAGATGCGGCGACAGGTCCTGAATATCCGAGACCTATCGATTGCTTCCAAAGAAGTGGCAAACCTTCCTTCGGTATGGCCTTTAATCCTTCCGAGGAAGCAAGCCGGCCGTCTCGATTCGGCCCGTTCCATTGCGGCCAGTCTTGTCCGAACGAAGCGAAGGGGAACAGCAACATGACTCCCATAGAAAGTGAAAACATTGAGTTCGATCGATTGCGTACTTTCATTGGTATTCCATAAAGAATGGGACAACTATCCTTCGGGTGGGATCGTTCGGCCATGAGGATCGGTAGTAGATTTTCCAGTCAACGCGTCCAGCTCACCGCGCATGGATGGGCTAGTGAAGTGCTCCCAGGACTCGGCATGGGGGTGCACTTTGCTCTCCGGCAAATTGGTCTCGACGGAGAGATACTGTTCCCACAAACGGTGGGAACGAATCAAGTTTTGGGCTGTCCGACGCCCGGTGTCTGTTAACAACAATTGCCCTCCTGTTATGCGTGCCAGATCATGGCGCATCATGCGGCCCACGATCGCTCGGAGCTTCGAGAGTGGAGTCTTCAATTCATTGGCGATGACCGCAAGAGATAAGGAGGTCTCCTGACGATTGCCCTGAGCAATTTCTGAACGGCGATACATCAGCGCGAGAATATCGTCCTGCAAGATCTGCATTGCAATCGATCTTTGCCGGAAGAACTGGGTAATCACTCCAGACCGCCAACCCAGCAAAATGGCCAATATTAAAAACGCCCCAGACACCACTGCCATCATCGCAGCGGAATTGATCGACTTTAATCCCATGGAATGTGGGATTAGGATTGCCGACAAGTGCCCAACCAACGCAACCGCAATAGCAACCGTCATTGACACCCAAAGCATGGACGAAAGCCGGTTGCACAACAAGAACGCAACCGCTGCGGGAACGATCAACACAGCAACGACGAGAATATTACCGACCGCCTCAAAGGAAGCGATACAAGTAATGGCAACTAGAGCTGCTAGCAAATAGTGAAACACATTGCTCGGCACCCCCTGCGACTGCGCATACACTGGGTCAAATGTCGTGATTCGCCACTCTTTAAAGCAAAGCAATAGAACAGTGCAGTTCATTAACAACACGGTCGACAGGGTTAACACGACTCGAGGCACTGCACCAACGGGAGTGAATACGGTGTCCAGTATCGATGTTTCCAAGTTGCCATAGAGAATGCACGACGGATCTAAATCGACATGGTCACCGCTCCCAAGTATTAGGACGAGACCGATTGCAAACATCGTTGTAAAGACAATACCGATCGAGGCGGACTCTTCTACCTGCCCATACTTTTGGATCGCTTCCGATAACCAAACAGTAAGCAAACCCGTTGCTGCCGCTCCGAGGAAAACACTCCAACTCGCGCGTTCCCCTGTAAACAAAAAAGCTGCGGCAATTCCAGGTAGAACGGCATGGCTGATCGCATCTCCCAACAAACTCAATCGCCGGAGGAGCAAAAAGCAGCCTAGAATGGACGAAGCCATAGCGGTAAGTGCACCCGCAACCACAATCCATCCATCGATTTCCCAATCCCAAACCAACATTCGCAGTCTGTTCCTTTAACTACCCTCGCAGGTCATAACACCAAACACAACCGGAATCGTGAATAACCAGTTTTCCATCAACGATAGCAGGATAGGTCCACGCTTTCGACTTTCCTCGGTCGGGAGCATTAGGTGGAGTTGCTCGACCAAGTTCTTTGTATCCATCGGGCGAAGCCGCGACCATCGCGATCTCGTTGTTGTCCCCATGCAAAAACAGCTTGCCGTCGGCATAGCAAACGGATGAAGCGCCGATGCTTCTATCTTGCCACTTTACTTTGCCTGTTGCATACTCGACGCACATAAAGACGGCCCCAGAGGATCCATACAGATAATCGCCAACCAACACAGCTCCCCCCATACCCGTCGGTAGTGTTTTATCGAAGTAAACTTCTTTTGCCTCTTTTGTACCTGCCACGACTTGAGCTAATCCACCGCCGACTCGACTAGCCCCTGTGTAAACGAAAGAGTCTTTTACGACCGGAGTTTGGACATTTGCTTGAGCATCGGAGGTCTTTGTGAATCGCCACAGGTAATCACCGTTGTCCGCCTTGATACCAGCAACTCCCTTGCCAAGGAAGAAAACGTATTGCTTTACACCATGGATGTTCGCGATGACAGGTGAAGAGTAACTAGCCGCATCTGCTTCGGGCAAAGCGGACTTCCATCGGACCGACCCATCTTTTTTGTTGAGCGAAACGACTGTTGCACTCTTGCCCCCTGGCGAGCAAATCAATGCATCGCCATCGATCAAAGGCGACTCAGTATACGCCCACATTCCAGGGGCTCCATCAAACTCCTTCCGAAGATTCTTGGACCATACGACAGTACCGCTGGCCGCTTCAACGCAAACCAAATCTCCGTCCGAACTGAGCGCATAGACACGTCCGTTGTCGATTGTTGGAGTAGAACGGCTGCCGGGATATTGCGGCCCTTGGTTGGCACCGACAGCACCGATTTTGGTTTTCCATTTCGTTTCGCCATTCTTCATGTCCAGGCAAACAATTTGTTCCGTTTCCATCCCGACATTCGTAATCAGGTAAGCGAGGCCGCCGGTAGACGATGGAGTAGAAAATCCTGCGCCGAGATCTTTCGCTTGCCACAACAGCTTGGGACCGCCGCTCGGCCACGTGCTGCCAAGGCCCGTTTCGGAAGACTTGGCATCACGATTTGGCCCCCGCCATTGCGACCAATCTTCGCCTTGGCAAAAGCAAGTCAATAACCCCAAAGAAAGAGCAAATGCGGAATACTTGAGCATCGATTGCATGACGGGAGTCTCCAAGAAAACATTAGACCAAAGGGAACCGAATTCCCTTAGTGTATCGCATGCCTTCCACCAATGCATTCCTGCCTTTCGGAACCCGCAACGGAAAAAGGTGATTCTTCAAAAATAGCAGGGAAGTCGTTGAGGTCTGATACGAGTTCCAGACGGTCTGGAGTAGAAGTCTAGAACCAACAGAATCTTTTTGTGTTCAAGAAAGTTAAGATCGAAGTTCTCAAATTCCGACCATACGATCTACCATCTTCCATGGATGTTATCGCTATGCTTTAATCTGGCTGTGTTCCAGCAATGATAGGTCTTCTCCGAAAGGGAACAAAAGCGATGTCGATGATTTTGTCCTTGGATCAAGGTACGACGAGTTCTAGGGCGATCCTCTTTGATCGCGAGGGTATGATTCGTGGTGTTGCTCAACGGGAGTTCCTGCAGTTCTATCCACGAGCGGGTTGGGTCGAACATGACCCCGAAGAGATATGGAGCTCACAACGAGATGTCGCCAGAGAAGTCATTGCAGAGACAGGGATCTCGTCGCAGGACATTGCAGCCGTTGGAATAACCAACCAACGAGAAACGACGATTGTATGGGACCGTAAGACTGGCGCTGCGCTCTACCCTGCAATCGTTTGGCAAGATAGAAGAACCGCATCGATTTGCGATCAACTGAAGGCTGAAGGAAAAGCAGATCTAATTCAGAACAAAACAGGCTTGGTCGTCGACGCTTATTTTTCAGGTACGAAAATCCAATGGATCCTTGATCATGTGCCAGGGGCTCGAGCCAAAGCACAGAACGGTGAGCTTGCATGCGGAACGGTAGATAGTTGGCTGATTTGGAAAATGACGGGCGGAAAGGTTCATGCAACTGACCCGAGCAACGCCTCGCGCACCATGCTATTCAACATCACTACCAAGGATTGGGATGATGAACTACTGGCAGCCCTAAATGTTCCTCGATCCATGATGCCACAGGTCATCCCAAGCTCGTATGTGCTTGGCGAAACGACTTCCGATTTTCTCGAACGCAGCTTGCCTATCGGTGGCATCGCAGGCGATCAACAGGCGGCACTGTTCGGGCAGAACTGTTTGCGACATGGGATGGCAAAGAACACTTACGGAACGGGCTGCTTTATGTTGATGAACGTAGGGAACCAAGTGCGTCCATCCAAGAATCGGTTGCTGGCAACAGTCGCTTGGCAAACGGGTATGGATCAACCTTACGAGTATGCATTAGAAGGAAGTGTCTTTATTGCGGGAGCTGCGATCCAATGGCTTCGTGACGGACTAGGGATCGTTCAGTCTTCATCGGAGATTGAAGCATTAGCATCCTCTGTTCCCGACAATGGTGGGGTCTATTTTGTACCCGCACTAGCAGGCCTGGGGGCCCCACATTGGGATGCTTATGCGAGAGGAACTATTCAAGGTATCACTCGAGGTACAACAAAAGCTCATCTGGCGCGAGCCGCGTTGGAGGGAATCGCCTTTCAAGTAGCTGATGTGCTCGATGCGATGCGTCAAGATTCGGGCTTGGCCATTGAAGAGTTGCGTTGCGATGGCGGCGCTTCAGTCAACAATTTGCTGATGCAATTTCAAGCCGATGTTTTGCAAGCTACGGTCGTACGCCCTAAAATTGTTGAGACAACGGCATTGGGAGCCGCTTACCTCGCGGGTCTAGCAGTTGGTTTTTGGAAGAGTGTTGAAGAGGTCCAGACAATTTGGCAATCCGAACGCGTCTTCGAACCTGCGATGGCGTCTGCCGAAGTGAAGCGTATTCGTGAGCAATGGTCTGAGGCAGTTCACCGGTCGCAGCAATGGATTCGTCCATAATGGATTCTTTTCAACAACGGACAACACGCTCCTACCACTTGGAAGCGGCGACCGAGGACTCCAAAGTATGGGATGTCGTCGTTATTGGTGGAGGTGCCACGGGTGCAGGTATACTACTGGACGCCGTGACTCGAGGTTATTCGGCCTTGCTTTTGGAGGGTTCTGATTTTGCCAAGGGAACATCGAGCCGCTCGACAAAGCTGATTCATGGCGGCGTTCGCTATCTGCAGCAATTCCAATTCGGCATGGTACGAGATTCATTACGCGAGCGAGGCCGATTGCTCAAAAATGCACCTCACCTAGTCCATGAACTAGAGTTTATCATTCCCTGCAAGAGTATGTTCGAACGTATCTTCTACGGTGCAGGACTAAAACTTTACGATGCACTTGCTTGGGGATCTGGCGCCAGACTATCAAGACAAGTGACGCGAGTCGGCATCTACGATCGCTTTCCGCAATTGACGCCGGATCGCTTTGCGGGTGGGGTCTCTTATATCGACGCTCAATTCAACGATTCGCGGCTCGTAATTGAACTGATCCGTACGGCAGTGGAATCGAACGCCATCGTGTTGAATCATGCCAAAGTGCTCTCTCTCGATCGAAATGCCAACCAACGACTTCAAGGACTCGAGTTTGTTGATCAGGAAACAGGAATATCCTATAAAATCCGTGCAAAGGCCGTTGTGAATGCCACCGGACCGTTTTGTGATGCAATTCGACGGATGGACAATTCTGTAATCGAGCCGCTCGTTGCCGCAAGTCAAGGCGTGCATGTCGTGTTGCCTGCCACTATGTTCGAATCCAATAGAGCGATCATCGTACCGAAGACATCCGATGGCAGAGTCTTGTTCATCATTCCTTGGCAAGGGCATGTGTTGGTCGGAACGACAGATACTCCCATACGCAATATTGACGAAGAACCGAAGGCACAACGCGAAGAGGTGGATTTTTTACTTGAAACACTCGCTGGCTACTTGGAAGCCGCACCCTCACGCTCTGATGTACTAAGTGTTTTCACAGGTATCCGCCCCTTGGTCAAAGCGCGCCAGGACCAACCCACCAAGCAACTCTCTCGTGATCACACGATAGAAGTCTCACCCTCTGGACTTGTAACGATCACCGGTGGCAAATGGACGACATATCGAAAAATGGCAGAGGATTGCGTCGATTTGTTGTCGAGTCATTTCGGCTTGCCCAAAGCGACGTGTAAAACAAAATCCATGCTATTACAACAAACCGAACTAGATCGCGTCACTTGTGAACAAGCACTAGAAGCAAGCCAGCTTTCGCAGCCCTTACATCCAAAGCTTTCATTCACGGAGGCAAATTTATTACAAGGAATTCGCTTTGAATATGCTTGCAACCTCGAAGATCTTTTGGCGAGACGGACGCGAGCACTCTTTCTGAATACAACTGCTGCATTGCAGATTGCTCCGATAGCAGTCAAGCTACTCGCGCAGGAACGACGAAAAGATGAAGCATGGGAATCGGAACAACTCCGACAGTTCGCGGATCTTACTCAATCCTACCTATTGTAAGCGTTGACGTTTGCCCGCCTACCTTACACAGAGTCCTTGGTCAGTATCCGATCAATCTGTTTCAAGATCCGTTTCTCGACAGGGTCCGCAGAAACCTCCAGCAAATCTTCGTGTGATTTTGCAGTTGGGTTGTCTGACGGGCGTGGAGGAGGATTTCCGAATACTTCACATAGAGTCCCGTTGTGAATAAAAACACGATTTCGACCGGCCATTTTGGCTGTATAGAGTGCTTCATCACTTCGGCGTACCAACGTTGAAATCCTATCGTTGCTTGCTATTTGTGATACACCGCCAGATAACGTCACCTTGATCGCGTTACCGTCCGCATCGATGGGTTTGCCTTCGATCACCAAACGGATCTTCTCCATGACGGAGGCCGATGCCTTGGCGGTTGCTTCAAACAAAAGTGCAAACTCTTCGCCGCCGAACCGTGCGATATGGACAGCTTCGCCGGAAAAGTCCTTTAGCCGAGAACCTATCTCACGGAGAACTGCGTCGCCAGCTGGGTGGCCATAGGTGTCGTTGATTCTTTTGAAATGATCAATGTCGACCAAGGCAAGTGAGAATAGCTGCTTGCTTTGGTTCCACTTCTGAAAGCACTCTTCCATTTTCTGATCGAATGCTCTTCGGTTGGATATCCCAGTCAGGGCATCCGTTCTAGCCTCGGACAGATAACCTTCCAACTGTTTGGTTTGTGTATCTAGTTTATGCTCTGCATTATCTAAACGAGCCTGCAAGCTTTTGTTGGCCGCGATGATCTGATCTAGAAGACCTTTAATATCTTCCTTTGTTTGCACTGATTTACCGTCGGCAAAACGTCGAGACAGCGAGTTCATCGTCGACTGATAACGAGTAAAGTCCCCTGAAAAGTCACTCGTCCAAGCTGCAAAAGTCTTCAATGCATCCACCAGTTGCTGAGTTTCTGGCGTTGGTGTCGAGGAATACCCCGCATGAGTGGGGGAGGGCAACGGGCTGTTTCGTTTCCCCAACCATACCCCAAGCATAATTCCTAAGGACAAAAATGTGGTGCCGAATAGGAGGCCCATCATCAAGTAGAGAACGAGTGCAGTATTCATCGCTCTTCTTCTCGGAATCGTAAATCCATGGGTACTCGTTGTCGTAGCTCCGTAGCATCCATGTGCGGGAACGATGGCCGCGATGGCTGGTCGCTTCGAAACGGGGCAGCAGATGGACCGTTCACGAACATGGAGAGATCTTCGGTCTTCGCTACAGTGACTATTCCTTTTGGTGAAACAGTGAATCCACGTTGAGCATCTTGTTCAAGATCGATGCCGATCTCAAAGCCGGGAGGTATCTTAACGTTTTTATCGATAATCGCATTTCGAATCTTTGCATGTCTTCCAACCTCGACACCTTCGAATAGGATACTATCGGTGACTGATGCGTAGGAATTGATGCGAACGCTAGGGCTAATAACACTGCGCTCAACTCGCCCCCCGCTCACGATAGTACCTGGGCAAATGATCGAGTCGATTGCGGTCCCGACCCGGTCGCCTTCTCCTCTCGATCCGAACACGAATTTGGGCGGTGGCAAGTTGGGGTGGTGAGTACGAATGGGCCAACTATCGTCATAGAGATTTAGTTGAGGATCGATGCTAACCAAATCCATGTTCGCCTCATAAAGTGCATCGAGTGTTCCAACATCTCGCCAGTACGCTTCGGTTTTTCGATTCTCATCTCGGAAAGGAAATGCAAACACTCGCTGCTTTTCGATAATGGAAGGAATAATATTCTTCCCGAAGTCATGCTGACTCTTCGAGTTATTCGCATCCTGGCAAAGTTGTTCCAGTAGAAAACGTGTGTTGAATACATAAATCCCCATGGATGCCAACGCATGATTGGGATCGCTGGGAATCGAACGCGGGTTCTGAGGCTTTTCTTGAAATCCAATGATCCTTTGGTTTTCGCTGATTTGCATCACCCCAAACTCGCGTGCGGACTCGAGATCCACTCGCAACGCACCGATCGTCAGATCGGCTTGCTTTTCTTTATGAAACTGAATCATCGCGTGGTAGTTCATCTTGTAAATATGATCACCCGCGAGGATCACCAAGTACTTGGGTTGATCTTTTTCGATCGCGTAGATGTTTTGGTAGACAGCATCTGCCGTCCCTTGATACCAATTCTCATCGATACGTTGTTGAGGGGGTACGATATCGATAAACTCGTTCAGCTCGCGGCAAAAATAATCTCGCCACCCCAGATTGATATGCCGGTCCAGACTCATTGCTTTATATTGGGTGAGGACCAACATCTTCCTCAACCCACTATTCAGACAATTCGACAATACGAAGTCGATAATTCGGTAATTACCACCGAAGGGTACGGCGGGTTTCGCGCGGTCGCGCGTGAGCGGTTCGAGACGAGTTCCCTTTCCGCCAGCCAAGATCACAGCTAAAGTCTCGTTCATGTCGTCCATGGTCCATGTATCTCGAGAGGAAACTCTCGCGTGGCAGAGTCCAATACGTTGCCTTGCGAGAGAGAAATCAGTATACCAAATCCTTTGCGAATGGGGTGGCGTCCCCTACGCGATATCAGCCAGCGTTCTATCGTAAAGTCTATAGGTTTTCGTACGTCGGGTTCCCGCTCGCTCCAACGATCCGCGAGACAAATGATTACTTTCTAGAACCCAGGAAAACTCTGCTTCTTTGATCCCCATTTTCAGGCAATCCGGAAGCATTCGCTCCAATGCAACAAGCCCCAGCCCCCAACGTTGATACTCCGGTATCACGTTGGTGCTGATCATTCGAATTCTGGTTAGCTTTCGTCTGCCCATCAGCAATGTCAAAAAACCGAACGGAAACAGTCGTCCGTCGATCTTCTTGATGAGCGGGTTGTAATCCGGCAACCCCAATCCGATCCCAACGGGCTTCCCGTCGACTTCGATGATCGAGGTAACCCTGGGGTCAATTAAAAATTTCAGCGAGAAACCGATGGCTTTGCACTCCGCGTCGCTCAATGGCACGAACCCCCAGGTACTTTGCAAAGCCTGATTGTAGATATTGAGAAACAACGCAATTTCGCTGCCAAAGTTCCTCGTACTGGCAGGCCGTAGTTTGACATTGAATCGCCGCTTGACTTCTTCAATGACGAACTTCAATTTTGGATCGAGGGTATCGAGCATGTCGATATGCCCGTCGTACGCGTACAGATCTTGCGTTTTTGCAAAACCAAAATTGGTGATCAGCTTGTCATAGTAAGGCCAATTGTAGGTCATCATGAAGGTCGGTGGCGTATCGAATCCCTCCACGAGCGTTCCGATCTCGTAATTCAATGATGGATTGCAAGGACCTCGCACATCGGTCATCCCTTCACCCCTCAGGTAGAGAGCCGCCGCTTTGAACAGATGGTTCGCGGCCTGTTGGTCGTCGATGCAATCAAAGAATCCAAAAAAACCTCGCTTCTCCTGATAACGTTGGTTGTGAGCATGATTAACAATTCCAACGATACGTCCCGCAACCTCGCCATCTTTGTAGACCAAAAAAGGACGGCACTTCGCGTTCTCATAGAAAGGGTGCCTCCGAAATCCGACGAGCTCTTCCTGATTCATACGGAGGGGCGGAACCCAATTGGGATCCCCCTTGTAGAGACGCCAAATCAAATCCATGAACTGGCGTTTTTGTTTCTTATCCTCAACTCGCTTTACTTCGTACGTGCTCATTCAAGATGTCGATTCTAGGGAGTCCAATCGTTTCCGAACTAGCAATTTAGTGCATCAGAGGTTGATTGGATATCCGGGTTGATTGGATGTGTTGAGCGATAAAAACATTGTCCTAGTTGCCACCCTGTTGAACAGTGAAGGGCACAACTCGATAGATCCCATCTGTAAAGATCTGTTGTATCGCTTGATTCGCTCGTGTAATCGGACGTGGCGGAACAATGATCAGGTCGGAGTCGCGAAGCCAAATTTCATCCGACGGACTGGGGCGTTTCCCGAGATGGCCTCCTCGCAAATCGAGCATGGTAGACACGAGACGCCAATCTTCGGCTCTTCGGAAAATGACGACTTGACGGCTGTTTCCTCCGAGCAGTATCCCTTCCGCTTGCGCGAGCCCGGCAGTCACGGAGGTCGGTCCATTCAATTCGTATCGACCGGGTTTCGCGACTTGCCCATAAACGTGGAAGAAGTGTGGTGCTGTTCGTGTTAAGCGAGGTTCCACTTCTACACCGACAAGCTGATCCTTGTACCGAAGATTGATTTCACGTTTGATTTCATCCAGAGTCATTCCAATAACATACACGCCTCCCACTCTTGGAAGCTGAACTCGACCGTCAGGGTTGACCGTTGCAATCAAGGCTCGGCCCCCTGCGGCGAACGGCCCATTGACTGAATCGAGCAGATCGAGAAGCGCCGTATTTACCGCAATGGGTTCGATATTGATTGCAGGACTCACGATGTACTTCTTGTACGCGACCTCTAAGTCTTTTCTTAGAACAGTCAGCGATTTTCCGGCGGCTTCGAGAGGTGCATCCAAAACTTTCAGATGGATCTTCCCATCCGGTTGGATGATGACCTTGTCCTGCTTAATCGAGTCGTCCGAAACGGAGCTTATGGCAATCGTGTCTCCTACCATTAAACGATACTCATCGTTAACACGATCACGATTTGGAATGTAGGTGAAAGTGATTTCATCATTCACGCGAATTCGATACTCGAGCAAGGCAGGGAGACGAACAGGACCGATGAATTCGCCATGCCACAAAGGCTGGAAGTCGATGTCCGCAGCGTAGTTCCATCGTTTCTCTCCCGCGGGACCGACCGCACAATCCACACCTGTGATACACGGAGCGGAGGCTCCTGACGTTACTCCTGTAGGCTGTGTTGGCGGACACATAAAGGCCGCGCTGGGGAGCCGGGACTGCGG
>JAJTID010000060.1 GCA_021300155.1 Pirellula sp. | reverse complement strand
TGGGACCATTCAGCAATCCATCGATCATAGCACATGTGCCAAGAACCCCCGAACACTCGATCAATTCAAGGTCGCAATCATCGATATCAAGACACTCTTCAAAGAACTCCTTTGGATCGTCGTGTTCGCAGAGATCTGCAAGCCAGTCGAGCGCGTAATCTTCTTCAAAAATCTCAATTCCCCAACTTCCCATTTCATTCTCCTGATTGCAATTTGTTGATTATTCTAACTCCCCTTCTCCTCCTCGGGAGGAGAAGGGGTCGGGGGATGAGGAGGTGATTCACGCATGAGACGTCGCTTCAGGACAGTATCGATATCATGGATCACTCGTTGTGTGTCTTGTTCGATTTCTCGGCTGGTGAATCGAATGACTTCGATCCCTTGTGCATTGAGCCATGCTGTTCGTTTTCGATCCTTCGCAATTCCTTCAGGAGTGAGGTGGGGTAGGCCATCGCATTCGATACAAAGCTTTGCATCGGGACAAAAGAAGTCGAGGATGTAAGGTTCTTTCACGTATTCGCGCCGGAACTTGGCACCGCATCGTTGTCGATTGCGGAGCAATTGCCACATGAGGAATCCAGCAGGTGTCGCAGCTCTTTTCAGGTGCTTTGCAAATTCATGCGTGTCTTGCCATTCCATCGCCATGCTCAAACCTCCTCATCCCCCAACCCCTTCTCCTCCCGAGGAGGAGAAGGGGAGCAAGAACATCAAATGCAGAAACCAATTCGCCATTGTCGTTGCCTCTAAGGAAGGAGAGTTAAAAGGAACAATTCTATATCCCCTTCTCCTCGCTGCGAGTAGCAGGGCAAACCACACCAGCCTTTCTCTCCCGCTCCTCGCTGTGAGGAGCAGGGCAAAACACACCAACCCATCTCCCCTTCTCCTCGCTGCGAGGAGAAGGGGCCGGGGGATGAGGAGCTTCATCCTCGTCACCAGTACGTTCATGGTACCGCTTGCGCGAAGCGTGCAGCTCCCGTCATCGCACCTATTGCTTTCAACAAGACTGTCGTGGAGTTCATTGACACGCAACATTTTGAATCGTTCATCTCCTGAACCTACCCGATTTAGTCCCACCAATTGAAAGCAAGTTCACCAATAGTCTGCGGCTTCCAGTACTTTATCTGTTCGCGTTCTATTCGGTCTAGTTGCTCCAAGTCCGACTTCTCGATCTTCCTCGAAAGCTCCTCGCATGTGGCGATGGTCACTTCCGGAAATAAGACGTTGATGCGTGAAGCAATCGCAAATGCATTGCGAAAACGAATCTCGCAAGTCACCAGCGGCTCTGCAAACGCAATGATTGGAAACGACGCATGGCCAAGGATAGAAATCGCCTCATCCTCGCGCGACTTTTGCCGCTTCAAGGTTGCTAAGTGAAAATTTGGCGTCACGCCTCGTTCCTTCATTTCGACTACTTCGTATCCCATCGGCTTTGCAAAGGAAATGACGATCTGATGAAAACAGCCAAAGCGGAATTCGGGAATGTCGCGATGCACGAAAAAGCTCGTGATTCCTTTGCGTAAGATCATACGGTGCCTCGACCAAGGATTCGCAATTCTTTGCTACCGTGCGCAAACGCGATTGATTGGTGTAGCTTACTCCTACTATAAGAATCCTGTGTGATGATACTGAGTTCCTTCACTTTATTCTTCGTTCACAATCCTCGAATAATCCGCGAACGTCGTCTCGGCCAAGTTCGCTTGAATGATCTGTTTCGCAAGACGGAAACTCATAACAGAACAACTCACCTCTATCGTGCCTGAACCGATACTTCCGCCGTCGACTTGTCCCATCCCCGTCTTGCCAAGCGTGTCATCAAGTCGCCTTTCAAGTCGATGCCTTTTTGCAAGGTCTTTCGCGGTTCCCATCCCTTCAATTTTGTACTCAATACTCAAGCTTTGCCAATCGTCAGGTTCGAGTTCCGCGTACCCATCCGTAATTGCTGTTTCTAGAACTCGCTTCAAGTTCTTTTCAACGGAGATTTTTCGATCTCGCTTGTGCTTTGCGTGACTGCCAACCTCGCCAACTTTTCCCCAATGTTCGCCAATCGTTTCGCCATCCACCCAGGCTTCATGGTAATGCCACTGGCGATTAATTCTTTTGTAGAGCTTGATGACTCGAACGATGCTGCGAGTCGTTGGAGCCTTTACACCAGAAGAAACAGAAAGCGATGTTGACTTTGCTTTGCTTGAAGCTTGCGCACCACCCGGATCAAGATGCTTGACGGCAGATTCAAAGTCTTTTCGCATTTGCTCAACATCGAATTTGGGAATGTTCCAAGACTCTAAATAGTCTAGGCTTCTCCTCAGCATGTCGCAGTAGAGCCGGTTTTGTTCGGCCTGAGATCCCTTCTTGAATTTCGCATGATCAATGTACAGTCGAAACTCGCAATCGCGCTTCTTTTGGCTGTACTTCGCTATCTCGGGATAATCGATTTGCCTTCGTTTAGGCATGATAATCGGAATCACATTCCAAGACTTTAGGCCGCTTCCGTAGTTCAGTTTTTTCAGTCGATCGTTGACGATGCGTTCAATTTCATCTCTCGAGAAAACATGCGCATCATACACATCTTGATTAATCTCACCACCTATCCAAAGCCTCATTTCGATCCGTTCTTTCTTTAACGATTGTTATTCCGGTAGAGCCGTCGCCGTCGCTTTCGAACGCAACAGCTATCTATCCGTGCAACGATTTCAAGCCAAGGCACCTAATTCAAAATCGCTCCAAGGTCGCTAAAGCGACTGATCCAGCCTTCTTCAGTAACGAGCTCGCCAGCAAGACCATCACTGATCTCGTTTAGATCGACGAGGTCGTTTTCGTTTTCTTGAAATGCGATCAAAAACTCCTCTGCACCTTCAAAGAAGCTGAGCAAATCGTGAAGCGTCGAATCCACCAGATCCGTCGCGAATCCCTCGATCAATTTTCGCGTGCTCTCGGGGACGGGTGCAAGCGCTGCGTCGAGTTCCTCTGACTCCTTCACCTTCATACGACCTCGCAGTGTATTGAGTGCGACCGCAACCGCTACGTCTCGTACTTCGGAGACGAGCAATCGACCGAATCTATCTAGTACATCGCTCATGTTTTGGGGCTCTCATTTTGCGATTATGCTTGCTGGCGACTTTTGTTCTGATCCAACCAAATGCCGTTTGTCGTGCGCGTGATTCACTTTGACGTTACGATTTCGCGGGTTCGGAAATCAGATCCAGCTCTTGGCCCACCAAGTCGATAATCTTCGTTCCACTCTCCCACAATTCCCGTGCACTATCAGAGTAACGGTGCGACTTGTAAAAAGAGCCATCGCACTTAAGCCGCACGCCAGATTTTGTTCGTTTCTTTACGTATTTTGCTAGGGAAAGGAAAGGTTTTGTTGCACTACCGGTGAAGTGTGATTCCTCCAATTGATTGCGAGATTGACGCCCTACATCAAAGAAAGCTCGATTGATCGTCGAGTTGGAAAAGAAGTCCATGTCGACAACTAGCGACTTAGGTACAGGCTTTTCTAGAATCACTATTCGCAAATCTCTATCTTTCTTGAGCAAGGCCTTCAAGTCGGATGTCAAACCCGCTTTTTTGTCGGAAATGTTGAGAGGGCACTCTCGCCACTCTACTTCGAATTCCTCCATCCAGGTAGTGATCCACGTGAGTACTTCGGCTCGTGTAACATGCAATTGAATTCCGAACAACCTTGTCATTCTCGTCATTTCGTATTCTTTCAGTTGTGGAACAGGATTCTTACGATTGAACCCTCGACGACCAAAAAACCTGCGCTGATTCATCGCTGCAACTTGCCGCGTCTATGCTTACACCAACGCCTCCAGATTCTGACACGTTTTTGCCCTATTTCTATACTTCTCCATCCGGTCATATGCTGGAAGCCTCCTCATCCCCCAACCCCTTCTCCTCCTGAGGAGGAGAAGGGGAGCAAGAACAACTAAATGAACAACCCAGCTCCCCTTCTCCTCGCTGCGAGGAGAAGGGGCCGGGGGATGAGGAGCTTCGTCCTCGTTCTAGTCATCCTCGTCCTCGTCATCCCCGTCTTCACTCAGCGTCGCCATTTCGAGCCAACGCTCAAATGAATCAGCCAGTCGCTCGACATCAGCTCCTTCGTGATACCAGATCCAGACCGTATACTCATCTGTTGGATCCAGAAACACGACGTCGCCATTGTTGTCGCCAATAGCCAACCCGGCCGCTAACCGGTCTAGTGAATAGGGTTCACCGTCTTGGTCCTCTGTTTCATCGCCGACGTGCTTACGAATGGAACTTACGTACGCTGACAACTGAAGGATGGCCTGTACCTTATAGCGGTTCACACGAATCACCTCGGTGAGTTCTTCGACGGTGTAGAACCGCCATCCATCGATGTCGTTGAAAAGGTAATAGGTATCGCCGTTATGCTGCTCAAGGAACGCGAGATAGGCTGCAGGTAGTTTTGGTAATGTATTCATAGAGGTCTTTCCTTTCGTTAAACGCGTATTAGGACCCCAAAGCGGTGTCCGGTCGGGTCTAGCCCGGGCCGGACAATGCAGCACGGCGGTCAAGTATTCAGGAAGTGAATGGCACTTCCTGAGCGAAGCGATCCACTATACCTGTCGTTTAAAACGCGGAACAAGTTGGTGCACTATTGCTCCAACATCCGTATTTAGGCACAGTTACGCAGTACCGTCGTTGCGCAATTGGTCTCCATCTAGATTGCTGCCTTAAGTTCCTTTGAGTAATTCGGAGCGAACGAATAGCGCACGATGATTACCAATGGGCAACGAGCTTTGCTTTGCTCACGCTTCTCGCAGGACTCTTTCTATTTCATTCAAGATCTTGATTCGATTCTTGCTCGGTCTGAACGCCTTGTGGCGTTGACGAGCGATAGCGATTTCTGCAAACGACTTGATTGCTGGTTCGATATGTCCTTCATCGATTAATTGCGTTAAACAAATCGCAATAATAGTGACATCGAGAACTCCCTTGTCGAATTCGTTGCCTAGAAACGACTTCCTGGGATTCCTTACGGATTCAATGATGGCGTCGTCACTCGTCAACGTCTTATTGTACCCCCTGGCTCTTCCAAGCATTATGGCGTTGATATAGGTTCGAATTCTAGCTTTTGGATTTTCCCTTCGCCAATCGCGAAATTCGTAGTACGCGTCCCAGCCTTCATCACTTCCGAACGGACTGTCCTCGTCGACACAATCCCAGAAGTACTCTTCAGTCATTAGTTCGCAAGATCGCTTCGATCGTTGGCGAGGGTTGTTGAATGGGTCATGCTCATCATCAGCATTGTTCGTCGGCTTATCCCAATTCTTGGGCGTAACTGTTTTGGCTGCCGACTTATCTGACAAACGCGTTGGCCGTGCCAGAGATCGGCCATAGGGATAGACGCAACGCTCTGGATCTTGAAGGTAGAATTCTAGGATTTCAGACTTGTTCCACGAGGCAGGCACTTCGAGTTCGAAATTTGCAAACACGGTCTCAACACAGCTCACCAGGTTCTTTATTCCCGTAGCCGATCGACGTTTCCACGATCTGTCATTGGCTGAAAATGTTAGAGTCAAGGCACACTCAACTTCCTTACTGGAACGATGGTACTCGGTTCCCCTTACGTGCCCCTCTTTGATCTTCGAAGAAGCAGACAAACTGAAATCCAGCCGTTCTGCACCTGGATACTTCTTATGAAATTTCTCGGAAGGCAACGATTTTCGTGAGATTCTTTTTTGCAATTCAGAAATTAGTCTATCGGAAAAACCGTAAGCTGCTCCAGGTTCGAGATAGATTTGGCTAAAAGATATCAATAGTCGTTTCATAGTTGATGGTGTTGGTGGTTCCCAAAAGAGATGCGCTCATTTGTATCGACAAGCTACCCCTTTAGCAGCCAGTAAGGTAACCGATGGTAATGCATTGGCTATTCAGCGGCCTAAGTATCGGTCGTAACATCATCCTATGGTAAGTCGCCAACGATTTCAGGACAGAGCCAATTGGCACGTTTAGGCGATGTCGTTTTCGACTATACTAACGACTATACTCGTGTTATTTGGCGAGTTGCTTGATGCGCGCCTTCACTGCTCCATTTCCTACCCTACAAGAGGAGGGCTTCCATGCGCCTTCGACGATTGTTTTCATTGCATAGTATTCGCATCGCAATAGTCGGCGCAATGGCTTTGGCTGGTCATGCATGGATGCACGGCACGGTCGCTAATGCACAGTCGGGAACAATCGCACAACAAAGCGCAACCGCAGCGGATGAAAAGGCATGGGAACCGCATGATCTTAATCGTCCAAAACCGGTGATACGTGACCCTGGCCCGGGCACTGAGAAAGAATTTTCCAAACCGCCAACCGATGCCATCGTACTGTTCGATGGCAAGGATCTATCACAGTGGGTGCGAAGACCAGGTGCCAAAGAGCAACCGCCGGTACTCGAACCGAAATGGAAAGTCATAGACGGGTACTTTGAAGTAGTCCCCAACAGCGGCAGCATCTACACCAAAGAAAAGTTTGAGGACTGCCGTATTCACGTGGAGTGGGCTACGCCAGCTTCCTTCAAACCGCAAGCGAAAGGTCAGAATCGCGGCAACAGTGGACTCTTTCTCTTAGGACATCCGGAACTTCAAATCTTGGACTCGTTCGACAACGAAACCTATGCCGATGGACAAGCAGCAGCTATTTACGGAAGGTACCCGCCTCTTTTCAATGTGAGTCGTCGTCCAGGCGAATGGCAATCGTTCGACATCACGTTGGAACAACCTCGATTGGATTCCAATCGCAAAGTAATCAAGCCTTGCACACTGACCGTGATTCACAATGGCGTGTTGGTTCAAGACCACGTCGCCGTTGGTGGAAATGCAACGTCAGGAACACTTGGGATTCAGGATCACTACACTCCTGTTCGCTTTCGAAACATCTGGGTCCAAAAAAATCAACCGTAGTCACTAGATGCGAGAAAAATCATGCCCTTTGAGATCGACTCGATCGTACCGACTCCGCCAACGAGCCCAGAGGCAGCCGTAAAGCAATCTCTTCCTACTGCCTCGGAACCGATTGCACGCGTCCGCTTGTGGCGACTCCTCCTGGCCGCTCTCTTGGTCGTCATGGCATGGGACTGGTTAATCTATCAATCGAGCAATGGCAGAGCGGCGTGGGGAGCATTCTTGCTCGTAGTCCAAGGAGCATTGCTACTCGGTTGTTGTCGAGGACGTTACAAAGGTAGCGAGAAAGTATTGCTACTGTTGATTGGGTTGGCGTCGGCTGTCGTGTGTTGGCGATCGTTTTGGCAATGGAACGATGGGCTATGGTTGTCAGCCCTGGCTCTGGCGGCTGCATTCTCTTTGACTGTGCAACATGTCTTTCCTTGGATCGAGCAGTTGTTCTTGTTTTTGATAGGTGCTCCATTCCGATCTTCCGAGCCCATCGGACGAGCCGTCAATGCGATCCGAGTCGTGGACCGCCGTTACTTTGGATCGCGTTGGGCTGAGTGGATTGTACCGATCGCCATTGGCAGTGTCTTTATCTGGATTTTTCTGCAAGCGAACCCCGACACACTGAAGCTATCCCTAGAGTGGCTTTCCACGTTATCCGATCGTTGGGCAGGTTGGCTCGGCAGCCATTTCTTCGCACAATTGCTCGGTTGGATTGTTGTTGGTGTATTGATATTAGGATGGATAGTGCCGCCAACCTTGCGTTTCAATTTCGAGGAACACTCGAAAGCCACTTATCAGAGCGCTGTAGACAAGCCCGCTTTTCCTCAAGCCGATTCGCATTTTCGTATGGCAGAGAATACACTCGTCGCATTGTGCTTTCTGTTCGTAATCTATTTGATCAGCGAGCTCAATCATTTCTGGTTTCGAGAAATTCCGGATGGTTTCCCTTACTCGGCCTATGCCCATCGAGGAGCTGCATGGCTCACGTTTGCGCTTGCCGTTGCTACCGTAGTTTTGTCTGTAATCTTCCAACCGGAAATGCAGTCGCATCCGAAGAATAGTCGACTGCGAGGCTGGGCGTGGTGCTGGTCTTTTCTAAATCTGTTGTTGGCGCTCAGCGTCTACAATCGAATGTGGATTTACGTCGAGTTCAATGGAATGACGCGCATGCGAATCCTTGCCTACTTTGGGATCACATGCGTGTTGATAGGTTTTCTGCTCGTGGTCGCCAAGATCATTCAAAACAAATCGTTCGGATGGTTGATCCAGCGACAATTGATGACACTGATGATTTTTTGGATTGCGCATTCCTGTACTCCACAGGACTGGATTGCTTACACATGGAACCGACAATCGATTCTTCAAGGAGACTTGAAGCCGTCAGTTCAGATCACGGTTCATACGCTGTCATCGGATGGGTTCACATCGATTGTTCCCCTCGTGGATTGTGAAAACGAAATCATCCGCGAAGGAGTTCGGGCCATGCTCGCTCAACGGTTTTTAGCCTCATCTTCCATCGAAACCACCGAGGGTGACTGGAGAAACTGGCGATTGTCCGAAGACCACATGCGATCGTCTTTGCAGAAGGTTCAAGCAAAAATGCAACCCTATCTGTCGGATCCGACCGAGCGGAACAATGCTATCGAGAAATTCCGTTCCTTCGCCTACCGTTGGTACTGATATTCCATGGATGTGCCAGCGATCTTCCGATAGTACGATATCCCCTTCCTTCCCTACTTTCGCACGAACCTCTCCACCTCGTTCTTGTTGCTCCGCAAAAGACCTTATGAACCTATCCACCTGGAAGATTGAGCTTTTTTTGGCTGTCTCGTTGTTTCAGATAACGAATTCTGTAGTGAACGAAGTCGACGCGGCGGGCACACTGAGCGAGCGGATTATGGTCCCCGTTGCCGGAGAGACGGAAATCTGTTCAAGTATTTACGTCTTGCCCAGCATGCATACCATAGCACGCGTCGTTGGAGCAGATGTCCTCAATCCATACGGGATCGGATATCTATCGCTCCTGCGGAGCTTTGCGTGAGGCCTGGCCATAGCCGCGACTCGAGCCGCCGAGCAATCTCTTTCACTCAACCGGAGTTAAGCCTCAATCGCGTACGGGCCGAAGTTCGAGGATCGAGCGCCAAAAAACCTTGGACGACGCACACGGCGCCGGCATCATCATTGTGTCGCAGCCACGCTAAGCCAGAGAATGCTATAGTAACGGTATCTCATTCCGTTATTTACTATTTGCTGGGGAAATGATGTCGAGACTTTTTTTCGCTACGCTAGCTCTTGTCATCTTCGGGATCTCCACAATGATCAATACCACCGACTTAGTGGCAGACGATTCCGTCTTTTCTTTGAACAAGCGAAGTGTCCGCATCGATGCAAACGAAAACCTAGTCCGCGATTTTGAAGTGGCAACGTGGCAACCTGAGCAGACGGCGGTCATCGTTTGCGACGTTTGGGACTATCATCACTCGATCAATGCAGTACGAAGACTGGAAGAAATGCTACCGCGTTTGAATGCGTTGCTCGTCGAAGCACGAAAGCGAGGAGCTATCATCATTCATGCGCCAAGCGATTGTATGCCACACTACGAGGGGCACCCGGCGAGGATTCGAGCGACCAGTGTCGCCAAGACTTCGCTACCGAGCGACATAGCCGCATGGTGTTCCAGAATACCTACTGAAGAATCGGCTATCTATCCAGTCGATCAATCGGACGGAGGTGAAGATGATGATCCAGTCGAGCATCAGAAATGGGCGGAAGAGCTAAAGGCGCTCGGACGAAATCCTGGCATGCCTTGGAAAGCTCAATCGCCCGGTATCGGTATCGACGCGAACAAGGACTATATCAGCGACCGAGGTGACGAGATTTGGAACATACTAGTTCATCGAAAAATCAAGCATGTTTTGATGACAGGTGTACATACGAACATGTGTGTACTCGGCAGGCCCTTTGGATTGCGGCAACTGGTGAAGCAAAAGATGGATGTTGTCTTAGTCCGCGACTTGACCGACTCTATGTACAATCCTAAACGCTGGCCATTTGTAGACCACTTTACAGGCAATGATTTGGTTCTCGCGCATGTGGAGAGATTTGTATGCCCGACGATTACGAGCGATCAAGTCCTCGGGGGCGAGGCCATACGCTTCAAGGGCGATACACGAACCGTACGCGATGTAGCGACAGTGGTTGCACAAGCTCCTCCTGATCCCAGCGCGGTTCAATGGTCCCTGCTTGCTGTGCCAACCGAACCTTCGAAATCGCTATCTGCAACCAAACAGATTTGGCTTCGTTGTGCTGTTCGCTTTCCAGAGGGCACTCTTGAGCAGGTCGCGACTCTCCATGCTAGTGGCCGACTTACAGGCGCTTGGCTTAACGGGAAACAATTGAAGTCAGCGAAGGCAGAAGACAATTCCCCTCGATTTACCATCGCAAAGGAGGATACGTTCGGAAATGATGATCCAAACATTTTGGTTCTTCGCTTTGAAGTAGCGTTCGATGCAAGCATTCCTTACGCACCAAGAGTTGTTGTAGGCACGCGGGAAACGGAGCTGAAGGGAAAATGGCAAGCTGTGTATGTTGGCTGGGACGCGAAGATCTACGACCTCGCTCTGACCAACATACCGCTGCCAGCAAAATTTGCGTTGCCACCAGCAGTCTTCTATGAGTGTCGCCGGTAGTTTCGTGTCGACGACTCGAGCTATTTGATTTCGAAGTCTTTCGTGCCGTCCTGCTTTGGCAATTCTTCCGAGACGTTGTAGTCGGTGAAGAGAGACTTTGGTAACGCGACCTCTTGTGCACTCTCGCCGGTGATCTTCTTGTCGAATCCCTGGATTCGAATGAGATGCGGTCCTCCCAAGACCCCGACATTGTCGTCTGCTGAGGTATCGTATTTGCCATCGAGGATCTTGGCTCTTCCTGGGCCCCCAGTATTGCCTTTGCTAGAATCGGGTTCAAATACGATGTAACCTTCGGGAACCGGCTTTCCTTTGAAGGTGACGTTTCCTTGCAATCGATAACGTTTCTCGCCAGAGTCGCATCCAGCAAGCAATAGGCACGAACATAGTGCGAGCCCTAAGCCATTGGAAAAGAATTGAATTCTCATGGGTCGATGCTCGCTGTTTCTCCCCCGTTTCTACTTGCTGCAGCTCGATAGGTTGCCATATCAATAGACTGCGAGAAGAAATTCACAGAACCATCCGCACGAACAAATTGAGCTCCACCCGTATGCATACTTCCAAAGGAACCATCATTCCACTTTAAGGAGAATCCCGAATTGATAGGGTAGGTCACATTTTTCGATAGATACAAGAGTGTACCTCGGTTGTCAGAAAACCATCCACGTGTAAAAGGACGCCAGAACTGGTAGTTCCTCCAAGCAAACTCCCCAATCAGTAATGTGTTCGAAGTTCCATCGGTAATAGCTCCGATCGGGTTTCTTTCTGGAACCGTGTAGGTTGCTGTGCGTACGCGTGCTGCACCCAAGGCACCTTGGGTAGCCACGACACCGAAATCTAAAGCAGGATTACCAATGACTGTATAGGGTTGATTGTTGTTTGCGGCGTTCGGTCCTGTTGGTCCTAGCACGCCATGATAGTGGCTTGTTCGAACGTCCGATTCATTGAGCGAAAGATTCGTAAGTGTTGTATTGAATGCAGAAAAGATAGAGTCAGGTGGTGCGCTCGGGCACTGAAGCGATGGGATGAGCGCACCCTTCACAACGGCAATCCGATTATGAGAATTCCAAGCTCCCGCAGTAAAGTTGAATTGGTTGTATAGGTTTCCTTGTTCGACAAAAGGCAACACCATCACCGCCCACGACATCGAGTTGGAATCGATGCCCGATGGCGGGAACGTTTTGAAGCTGCTTTCATAGTTATGCAATGCGAGCCCCAACTGTTTCAAGTTGTTCGAACATTGCATGCGCCGCGCCGCCTCACGAGCCGCTTGCACTGCTGGAAGAAGCAAACCAACCAGAATGCCAATAATGGCGATCACCACCAATAGTTCCACCAATGTAAAGCCACGAGAATGTTTCATCGTTACCTCCAGTTCCCATAGAATAGCTAGAACAAAAGTCGTCTGTCGACGCGGAGAGGTGTTCTAATTCTCCTTAGGATTTATTGTAGAGGTTTTCAGTCCCTGCGTGGTTGCCTTCTATGCGATCGAATGGAAGATTTTTTCAAAAATGGTTTAGCGAGCTAACGTGGAGAACTCGATCCGGCTGGGGTGTTCGGGGCTATGGTACACGCGATGGTTTGCTTTGATAAAGTCAGTCTCTTTCGCATCGAAGATATTCTCAACGAATTTCTGTGGGTTGCGGTCGATGAAGGGAAACCAAGTACTCTGAATCTGGATCATCAAGCGATGGCCAGCCGGAAATGTATGCAGGATATCATCGAGCTTGATTTGAACACGCGTAGGTTGATTGGAGACAAACGGCTTCGGAGTAGAAAAGCTTTCACGAAATCGGCCGCGTATCACACCCGCTCGCAACAATTGCTGGCGACCGCTGGGGAATGCGTCCGAGG
>JAJTID010000114.1 GCA_021300155.1 Pirellula sp. | reverse complement strand
TTGGTAGTTACCGACTCATCGCAAGGAGTTCAACGTGGCAAAGCAGATGGTTTTTGATGACGAAGCACGGCAGCCGCTATTGGCCGGTGTTTCGAAGTTAGCAAGGGCAGTTCGCAGCACTTTGGGACCCCGAGGCCGCAATGCGGTTTTGGACAAGGGCTGGGGCTCCCCTAAAATTACAAAAGACGGCGTGACTGTTGCCGAAGAGATCGAGCTGGATGACCCCTATGAAAACCTTGGGGCTCAGTTGGTAAAGGAAGCGGCTAGCAAGACGAACGACGTCGCTGGAGATGGGACGACGACAGCTACGGTTCTTGCAGAAGCGATCTTCCGCGAAGGCCTCAAAATGATTGCCTCGGGCGCCGACCCGATGTCGCTTGCTCGTGGGATTGCAAAGGCCGTGGACATTGTGAAGGGTGAGATCGACAAGATTGCGATTCCGATCGATGCAAAAAACAAAAAGGAAATCAAGCAAGTTGCGACGATTGCCGGTAACAACGACCCAGCGATCGGCGATGTTTTGGCAGATGCCTTCTTGAAGGTTGGCAAGGACGGTGTGATCGCTGTCGAAGAAGGTCGCGGAAACGAAACGACTGTCGAAGTTGTTGAAGGTATGCAGTTCGATCGAGGGTTCCTCTCGCCCCACTTCGTTACCAATCAAGACCAAGTGTCTGTCGAATTGGAAGACTGCTACGTTTTGATCCATGAAGAGAAGATCACCAACAACAAGAAGATGATTCCTCTGCTCGAAGCAATCAGCAAGGCGAAGAAGCCATTGTTGGTTATCGCTGAAGACATCGAAGGTGACGCGTTGGCAACACTGGTGATCAACAAGATGCGTGGCATTTTGAGCGTGGCTGCTGTCAAGGCTCCTGGCTACGGCGATCGTCGCAAAGCGATCCTTGGTGACATTGCAACGCTGACCAATGGCAAAGCGATTTTCAAGGATCTTGGAATCGACTTGGAATCTGTCAAGTTGAGCGATTTGGGCCGCGTGAAGAAGGTCACGATCACCAGCGAAAACACAGTCATGATCGGTGGCGCAGGGAAGAAAGATGCGATCGAAGGTCGTGTTGCTCAGATCCGTCGCGAGATCGAAAACACCGACAGCGATTACGATCGTGAGAAGCTCCAAGAGCGACTTGCGAAGCTCGCGGGTGGTGTGGCTCAGATCAACGTCGGTGCTGCGACTGAAACCGAGATGAAGGAACGCAAGGCGCTGTTGGATGACGCAAAGGCTGCTACACAAGCTGCATTGAACGAAGGTATCGTTCCTGGCGGCGGTGTTGCTTTGCTCCGATGCGAAGCTGCAGTGCGAAAACTGAAATTGGAAGGGGACGAGCAATTCGGAGCTCAGATCATTGCGAACATCTTGGACTATCCATTGCGTTCGATCGCCAACAACGCAGGTTTGGATGGTGCGGTTGTTGTGAATCGCGTTCGTCAACAGAAGGAACGAACCGAAGGCTACGACGCGAATGCGAACAAGTATGTTGACATGATCAAGGCCGGTATCATCGATCCCGCCAAAGTTGTGAAAACAGCATTGAGCAATGCAGCGTCGGTTGCTTCGTTGCTGCTAACCACAGAATCCTTGATCACCGAGATTCCAAAGGAAGAAGAAGCTGCTGGCGGCGGACATCATGACCACGACCACGGCATGGGAGGAATGGGTGGCATGGGTGGCATGGGAGGAATGGGCGGCATGGGCGGCATGGGCGGCATGATGTAGACGTCGATTGCACACTGTGTTTCTCTAAGTCAAATTTCATTCAAACAATCAATCAAACTCAATTAACAGTTCAAAACAAGGAATCAGAACATGGCAAAAGTAAATCTCCGTCCTCTCGATGATCGTGTCGTAGTTCAGCCTCTCGAAGCAGAATCGACCACTGCTGGCGGTATTGTTCTGCCAGATTCGGCCAAAGAGAAGCCACAACGAGGCAAGGTTGTTGCGATTGGTCCAGGCAAGTTGCTTGACAATGGCGTTCGCGCCGCATTGAGCGTTGCTGTTGGCGATGAAGTTATTTTCGGCAAGTACGGCGGAAGTGAAGTTGAAGTAGATGGCGTTGAGTACAAGATTCTTCGCGAGAGCGATGTTCTTGCAAAGCTCGCGTAAGCGATTGTTTCTCGTTAACCAAGTAATCAATACAACGAAAAGGAAAAGCTAAGCGTGGCAAAGCAATTACTATTTGATGATCAGGCCCGAGCAAGAATGCTTCAAGGGGTCGAGAAGTTGGCGAACGCTGTCGCTGTCACGATGGGACCTACGGGTCGCAATGTGATTATCGACAAGAGTTTCGGCGGTCCGACAGTGACCAAAGACGGTGTTACCGTTGCCAAGGAAATCGAACTGGAAGATCGATTTGAGAACATGGGCGCAAAGCTCGTGGTCGAAGTCGCTCAAAAGACAAGTGACCTTGCTGGTGACGGAACAACGACAGCAACTGTTCTAGCGCGGGCAATTTTCAAGGAAGGTTTGCGAAATGTCGCAGCCGGTAGCAACCCATCGGCGATCCGCCGCGGGATCGATAAGGCTGTTGAAGCTGCTTCGACGAAGCTACATGAAATGGCCAAACCGGTCAGTCACAGAGATGAAGTCGCGAATGTCGGTGCAATCTCGGCGAACAATGACATGTCGATCGGTAATCTTCTAGCCGAAGCTCTCGAGCGAGTAGGCAAAGACGGTGTGATCACTGTTGAAGAAGGCAAGACGGCCAACACGAGTGTCGAGTATGTGGACGGGATGCAGTTTGACAAGGGATACGTCTCCCCTTACTTCATCAATACTCCTACCGACATGAGTTGTACGTTTGAGAACGCTTTGATTCTTCTTTACGAGAAGAAAATCAGCAACATTCGTGACTTGGTGCCAGTTCTTGAAAAGGCAAGTGCATCCGGCCAACCATTGTTAATCATATCCGAAGATGTGGACGCAGAAGCGTTGACACTTTTGGTGGTGAACAAGCTGCGTGGCACACTCAATGTTTGTGCAGTCAAGGCTCCTGGATTCGGTGATCGTCGCAAGGCAATGCTTGGTGACATCGCTACTTTGACCGGTGGTACTTTCATCAGCGATGATCTAGGTATTCAGCTGGAGAAGATTTCTTTGGAGCACCTCGGACGTGCAAAGAAGGTCGTTGTTGACAAGAACAACACGACGATTGTTGAAGGTGGCGGAGATAGAACGGCTATCGATCAGCGTGTCTCGCAAATCCGTGCTCAGATCGAGCAAACGGATAGCGAATATGACAAGGAGAAGTTCCAAGAGCGACTCGCGAAGCTAGCGGGTGGTGTTGCGGTTATCAGTGTTGGTGCAGAAACCGAAGCTGACATGAAGCAAAAGAAAGCTCGCGTCGAAGACGCGTTGCATGCGACTCGCGCTGCTGTCGAAGAAGGTATTCTTCCTGGCGGTGGAGTTGCGTTGCTTCGTTGCCGAGAAGTTGTTAGCGGTATCGTTAGCAGTCTCAAAGACGACGAGAAGACGGGTGCGGACATTATTCTTCGTGCCCTAGAGGCCCCTCTTCGTCAGATTGCTGACAATGCGGGCATCGACGGCAGCGTGGTTGCAGACGAAGTCAGCCAAAAGCCTTTGACACATGGTTACGATGCCAACAAGGGTGTATACGTCGACATGCTCAAGTCGGGTATCATCGATCCGGTGAAGGTAGTTCGTACCGCTTTGGTAAATGCTGCCAGCATCGCAGGACTTCTTTTGACAACCGACTCGTTGGTCACAACCTACGACAAGGACGACAAGAAGAAGCGCAAGATCGAAGGTTCGATTAGCTAAGGGATTTGCACAAGATCTGCAAAGATTTGTAAGGTCATTCGCCTACCGTTAATTTGGTATGCGAATGACCGTTTTTCATGAACGGGGGTTCAATCGTGTTGCTATTGAACCATGAATTGGATTATTCGTTTCGAATGGTCATTTTGATGATCGTTCGTCAACTCGTCATTTGTCAGCTTTTCCAACATTCGCCTATCGAGATTCATAGTGTCAGGAAAACGGGATTATTATGAAGTCCTCGTGGTCGCCAGAGGTGCAACCCAGGACGAAGTTGCGAAGGCATACCGCAAGCTCGCTCTGAAGTATCATCCGGATTCCAATCAGGGGAACGAGGATGCGATTCATAAGTTTAAGGAAGCGGCCGAGGCGTACGAAGTTCTGAGCGACGAACAGAAGCGAGCTCGCTACGATCAATATGGCCATGCTGGGGTAGATCAGGCATCAGGTGGATTTCGGGATGTTGGCGACATTTTCGAAGCATTTGGCGATGTCTTTGGCGGAACGATTTTCGAGGATTTTTTTGGTGGTGGTGGTGGCGGAAGAGGTCGCAACCGAGTTCGCAAGGGAGCGGACCTTCGTTGCGATGTAGTTCTCGAATTAGAGGAAGCAGCAAAGGGCGTTACTAAGACAGTTTCATTGACGCGACATGTCGTTTGCGAAACGTGCACTGGTTCGGGTGCAGCTCCAGGTTCACAACCAGAGACTTGTCGAAAGTGCCAGGGCCGAGGTCAGGTGGTTCAAGCGACAGGTATCTTGCGGGTGCAGACTACCTGTCCAATTTGCCGAGGCAGCGGCAAGACGATTAGCCAACCATGCAAAACGTGTGATGGGCAAGGTCTCAAGCCGACAGAAGTCAAGCTAGAAGTCAAGATTCCAGCAGGGGTCGATGATGGAATGCGAGTTCGATTGCCCGGCGAAGGTCAGCCGAGTCCTGATGGAGGTCCACGTGGGGACGCGTATTGTTTCATCCATCTCAAGCAGCATTCGATCTTTCATCGAGATGAGCACAATCTGATTTTTCAGCTTCCGATTTCCTATAGCCAAGCGGCCCTGGGAACGACCGTTCAAGTTCCAACGCTTGATGGTAAACGATCGCTGGATATCCAAGCAGGAACGAAGAGCGGTACGGTATATCGGATCCGTGGTTTAGGGATGCCAGATCCACATTCTGGAGCGAGAGGTGATTTGTTGGTGGAGACGATCATCGAAGTTCCGAAGAAGTTATCCAAGCGACAGCAAGAACTTCTTCGCGAGCTTGCCGAGTTGGAAGAGAAAGAAATCACTCCTGAACGCAAAGGATTCATGGATCGGATCATGGATTACTTTGGAGCAACAGAGTCCGCGAAAGCCAAGTAGTGGATTGGCGAACCAGTGATTGCCATTGAACAGTTTATTGTCCTTCATTGATACACATTGCGAGATTCAATCGAATCATGAGCGAAAACACAAATCCAAAAGAAGACCTTACTAACGACCCGTTCGATTCTGTCCTTGAGCAGATGGAAGCATCGGACCAATCCGGCGACGAGTCGCCAGAACAACTGGTGGACATGTTAGAGCAGCAAGTGGCAGATTTGCGGGACCGCGAACTCAAAGCACAAGCGGAGTTAGAGAATTTTCGTAAGCGATTGCTTAGGGATACTGAACAGCAGCTTCGCTATGCCTCCAGTAATCTGGTACGAGACATGTTGGATGTCGTTGATAATCTGAATAGAGCGACCGAGTCTGCTCAAAAAGCGGGTGAGAGCGGCAATCTCGTAGAAGGAGTCAAGCTGGTTTTGCATCAATTGACGGGAGTACTTGAGAAGCATCATTGTAAACCGATTCCTGGATTAGGTAAGCCTTTTGACCCGAATATTCATCAAGCCATCGCACAGCAACCGAGCAATGAATATGCGGCAGGCGTTGTGATGATGGAAACCTCGGTGGGGTACACGTTGCATGACCGAGTCATTCGTCCCAGCATGGTGATCGTTTCCACAGGTTCTGGATCTTAACGAAGGTGCAATATGCCAACATACGATTATGAGTGCGATGCCTGCAAGCATAAGTTCGAGCTTTACCAATCGATCTCTGCGGAACCAGAGAAGGTTTGCCCATCTTGTAAGAAAAAGAAACTCCGGCGATTGATCGGAACCGGTGGTGCTGTGATGTTCAAAGGATCGGGCTTCTATCAGACCGATTATCGCAGCGAATCGTACAAGAAATCGGCTGCATCTGATTCGAAGTCATCCACTGGTGGCTCCGATTCTAAGAGTGAAACGAAATCTGAGAGCAAATCTGAATCCAAATCCGAGAGCAAGGCCGAAAGCAAGTCTGCAGCCAAGACTCCACCGAGTTCATGATCGCAAGCAGAACATTCATCCTCGATTTTTTCTAATCGCGAACTCGCGGGATGGTTCGCGACCATGTCCGATGATCTGGATTCGATCGTCGAACAAACGAAGAGTACTGAACGCATTCGTGTTCTTGGTTTCGACCATACCCTTTAGGGTCACGAATGGAACGCCCGACTGCTCTCCTAAGTTACCTGCGTGATTGTGACCATTGATCCATGCGGCAATGCAGGTTTGCTTCCCTACGATATCTAACAGTTGGCTTGAGTTCCACAGGTTATGTTCGTTGTCAGGGCTGACAGGATGGTGCGAGAATATCAATACTCGAGCACTTTGAGCGTTTGCCGACTCGCACTCGGTATTGATCCAGTCCAATTGAGAATTGCCGATGGCGCCATTCCATGACTGGGCCCATTTTTCCCCTTTGGCTTTCGAATCGTTCAGAAAAGTCTCTGCAATGGAGTACTTCGGGGATTCCTTCGGCTGAGCGTATAAACTCAAATCGGTTGTATCCAAGAAGAGAAACTTCCAATGGTCCAGAGAAACCGCGTAATAGCGACTCTTCATGCCGATACGTGCAGGAACCTGATCTTTAAATTTGTCTTCAACGTCAAAATCATGGTTGCCGAGCACGTGGTAGACTGAATGCTTCAGGTGTTCGAGTGGTTTTGAGATTGCATCGAAGCTTGCCCAATGCATGTCGATAAGATCGCCGAGATTTGCGCAGAAACGCAAAGGTAGGCCATTGAAATGGTCGATCGCTTCCTGGAGTTTGGCGATCGACTCACGGTAGAACCGCGTTCCCTTTGACTGGATGTCCGCATATTGAATGTCCGCCAACAAACCGATTTCTATGGGCTCGGATGAAGACGCATGGGGTGCCGCGGGACTTGATTCTGCCAGCAGCCAAGGAAACAGACTTGAGGCAAGGGACGACTGGAGGAGTTGTCTTCGTTTCATCGTTGTGTCGCCTTGTTTGCAACTTTACTTCTTCTTGAGTTCTTCACCCACCACAAGCAAATCATTTTCGGACACATCGCCGGAAAGGAGTTCTGTATATCGATTATCCGAAACACCAATCTTGATGGCCTTTGCTCGCAGAAATGCTCCGTCCGAAACCCAAACGTGGCGGCTGATTTGTGATCGATTTGCTTGAGCTTTTTCATCTGCAGACATCATTTTGGCGGAATCGGCTACAGCATCTTTTTGTTCCTCGTTTCCATCCAGGATCTTTTGATCATCCGGATGAACACGCTCACGCGGTGGGTAAAAACGCAGAGCCGCATTTGGGATTTTCTGAACGTTTTGTTTTCTTTCGATTTGAAAGGAAAGACTGGCAGTCATTCCAGGTAGTAGCTTCATGTCAGAATTTGGCGTTTCCACAATCACGGGGTAGGTGATCACATTTTGCTCTTCTTTGCTACTTAAGCGAACCTCCAAAATCCTCCCTTGATCGAAGAGTTCGTCAGGATACGCATCCACTGTAAATCGGACGGTCTGATTCTGTTTTTGAGCACGTGCAATCAATCCGATATCCGCTTCGTCAACAGAAGCGTAAATATGCATTTTCTTATCCATCGCAGGTGCGACGGTGAACATCTCCGGCGTTTGAAACTGGGCCGCCAAAGTTTGACCAATATCGATTTTCCGGTCGATCACGATCCCATCGCATGGTGAACGTATTTCTGTAAAGTTTAGGTTTGCCTGGGAGTTATCTAATTGCGCTTGTGCTTGTTCGACGTTCATCTTCGCGATTTGCAACTCTGCATCGCGAGTCATTCGCATAAACTTGATTTGGTCTAGTTCGGCTTCAGAGATAAAGTCTGATTTCACCGTCTTGAGTTCCATACCGCGTCGCTCTTCGTTCTTAGCTTGTTCAAACATTGCAGCGGCTCGAGCCACTTCGGCTTGACGGGTTCGAAGCGAAGCTTGGTCGCGTTGCACGCTGGCTATGTAGAGACGTTGATCAATCTTTGCCATCAATTGACCTTCCTTCACAGGGTCATTGAAATCGACCTTGAGTTCGCTGATTGGTCCACTAACGGACGCACCAACGCTGACACGACGGACTGGTTCGACTTTACCCGTTGAGTTGACGGACTGAATGATCTCTCCTACGACCATCGATTGTGTTTTCCAACGAGGTCGATTGCGTTCGGCGATGTAATCCCTGATCGGCTTGACACTAAAGCCAATGGCGGTGCCAATTACAGCAAGGATCACAGTCCACATCGCTACTGTCTTCATGTGTTCGGTTTCAACCGGGATGCGAGGAACAAAAGGGCGAATCCTACTATGATGATTCCTCCACCAGCTACAATCCAGATGGCAGGTATATGTTCACTTTCGCCAAACCATCGCGTCAATTGGTCTTTTTCCAGACGAGAGAACCACAAAACGAGAGCATTGTGGGAAAAATGAAGCACGATTCCTGGCCAGATCGTTCGGGTCAAGGAGGCGGTTGCCCCCAAGACGATGCCTAAAAGAAATGTTGGTACGAATTTTTCTGGAGACAGGACATTGCCAGTAATCACATGAAATAGACCGAACAATAATGCGGTCAACGTAACAGCTCGAACCGTATTCATTTTGGTCTTCATCGCAGACAGCGCAAAACCGCGGAAGAAAAATTCTTCGGCAACTGCCGGTGCGATCGCTTGTGTCAACAAGATCCATGGGAACGGGATACTCATGAAGTCTTTCTTGAGTTTCTCTAGGTCTGGGAACTGAGCGGCGATGCTCCAGGATTGAAATAAAAGCAATCCTTCCACTGCATAGATCCAAACGGAACTCGCCAGAAGCAAAACCGCGAGGAACATGCATGCGACTCTCGCGATTCGCTTGGAGGGCGACAACCCAGCCTCAGAACCATCCGTGATTAGAAAGGTATTCGAGAGTGACACGCGATGGTACATCAACCACAACATTGGCAGCGCGAAAAAGAGCACAAAGAGTGCAACAGCGTTCAATCCCATCAACAGACTGGCATCTTTGGTAATCGAAGTACCCAAATTAGATACGACAAAGAGAACAGGAAAGAGCATCGCCAAGTAGAGTGCGAATGTGCCGACATCCGGTGAGGAAGCGGCTTTCGTGGGCCTTCGTATCAAATCGGACCAGTTCGCTTGGCTACCCATCGCGCTGTTCGCACTGCCGAAAAGATTCGATGCAACGACCAGAGATGCAGCTCCATAAAAAATGGTGGTGACGACGGCCACGACCGAGGGGACTAATTCTGGTGTGCCCGACATAATGTCGCGCGATAACAGCAACACGTTGAGCAGTGGAATCACTGCATAGAGAGTCGTGAATTCTACATTTGGCATCAATGTCACAAGCCCAGGTGCCAACGACAACAGCATCACGGGTATCAAATACGCTTGGGCTTCCTTAAAGCTTTTTGCGAACGAGCAGAGTGCCAAAAGAATGGAACTAAAGAATGCGGCAAAGATTACGAGGATTGGCAGTATCTGAATCAATGTCCAAAGAGAGAATCCACGTGGTCCCAGCAACGCCTGGCCGAGACCTCCAAAGGACAGAGTAACCCACGTCGCAGAGAGATTCGCCAATGCAGTTAAGATTGCTACAGTGACGACCGCAATGTATTTACTCAACAGCAACGCGAAACGAGGGGCCGGAGTAGCGATCATCGCTTCCATCGTTCCTCGTTCTCTTTCGCCGGCTGTTAGATCAATTGCCGGATAGACAGCGCCCGTGATCGTCATCAGAATGAGCACCAATGGGATGACCGCCGCGATCGAAGCAGTGGGATCCACAGAAGAGCCAATGCCTATCGTCTTCATCTCTACGGCGGGCGAAAAATTGGAATCGATGTTTTGTCGCAGTGCTTCATACTGTTGATCGTTGATGAGTTGGCACATCCGTCGCAGCATCATGGCGGCTGACTCACCTCGAGCATCACCTTGACGAAACTGCATTTCGACATCAAAGGACTGCGTTTTTCCGCGTCGAAGCGAAACGACATTCAAATCCAATTTGGTGAAGGCGACGTCGATCAACCCTTGTTCCACCGCAAAAGTCAGATTTGGTTTCTCAATCCATTTCAACCGAAACTTTCGAGGATCAAACGAAGATTGATCATTTTCGTTTTTCTCTTCTTTGCTACTGCCCAGCTTGACTAAATCACCAGATACAGACGCCTTCTTCAGGAACTCAATCGGTGGAATCGGCGAGATTGTGCCCGCATTGAGGAGATTTTGCCCCTCGGTCAAAAGCGCATCCACCCGAGATTGTTTCTTTTCATCATCGATTCCGATGATGTAGATCTCTTCCTGCTTAGAGGTAGCACTCCCGATCAATAATCTCTGAAGAGCCATGCTCAACAGCGGGTAAACCAAGATCGGCATCAAGATGAGCGTCATGACCGTTCGGCGATCCCGAAGACTCTCACGCAATTCCTTCAGGCACATTCGCCACAACCTACCACCACCAAGGTAATCATTCATATCAAGAGTCTGTTCTAAGCATTCGCTGGTGATTGGATTAGCTGGATAAACATGTCGGTCAAATGCGTCTGGCCAGTGGCGTTCTGCAAATCGACCAATGTTCCTTCATATTGCATATGCCCATGGTGCAATAATCCGAATCGATCACAAACGCGTTCCGCCTCGTCCAACCGGTGAGTGGAAAGTAGGATCGCCTTGCCCCGCTCTTTGAGGAGTTCAATAAAACGAAATATTGTTTGGCTACCGACAACATCGAGCCCTCGTGTCGGTTCGTCTAGAAGCATGACAGGAGGATCGTGCATCAACCCTCGTGCACACGTTACGCGCTGCTTCTGGCCTGTGCTCAATGTGCTACAACGTTGGTCGAGGATAGATTCCATGTCCAATAGTTTTGCAAGCTCTTCGATGCGCACCTTTGCGAGAGCAAGATCTACCGCATAAAGGTCCGCGAAGTACATCAGCATCTCGCGAACACTCAACCATGGATAGACTCCGTCGTTGGTCGAAATCAGGCCAAGCATTTTTCGATGTTCCATCGAATCGTTCGAGGTAACCTTTCCATCGATGCTTACCCAACCACTATCGGGTTCCAAAAGCCCCATGACCATTCGCAAGGTCGTCGTCTTGCCTGCACCGTTCGGTCCAAGGAGTCCATATACTTCTCCTTTGGAGACCTGAAAACTCACTTCATTGACAGCAATAAGTGACTCACCGCGGATCGAGAACTTCTTGACTAGCTGATTCGCATGAATCATTGGGGCCCTGTGAATGGATTGGTTTTCGAAGGAGCCAGCAATGAATACATCTGGCGTTATTCCCAATCAATTATACAGATCCAAGATGCGAAAGGTGATCCCCAAATCGGCATGTTATGATTTAGAATTCGGGCGTCAATGAGATGCCTGGCGGTCGCAGGACAACGCCAACTACTTTCTCGCGGTTCTTGATGGAGGCGTAAACGATTCCGTTTTGGTGACTTCTTCACTGAGTCGGGAGTTGTATTCCATTGAACTTCCAGGCCCAGCAAAGTCGATCACTCGCTTGTCCCATGTGAGATCCTTTGCAATCATCCGTCCTGCTTCCATATCGAAACGCACGGTACCATTGCTCAACTGTTGAAGCACTTGGGCCTCCTCTTTCGGATCGGTGATGATGGTGATCATTTCACTTCGAACTGATACTGTTGCTACCCCCAGGCTCACTTTGTCTAGTTTGTAAAGCTCTCGGAATCGAACTACTTTTTGAGAGCCATCTTCCCGTCGAATTCGCATCTCGCGAGGGCATTCCCAAGAGCCGCCGATCGCGACCGCTTTTTCTGGTAATGGCAAGGTAATGTCGCCCATCCCCAAGCTCGGTGGATTGATCTCATCACTTCTCGCAATGATCAACCCTTGCTCGTCGATCGTCACTGTCGATATCACGCGTCCAATGGAATCGGCTGCCGATTGGAACTGTGGATGGGGAGCCTCCCCATCTTTTGATGAATACCTAAGCTCCTCAGCGCTTCCCTTCCTTTGAGACATATCAATGGATGTAATCCGGTACTCGAATGTCATCTTGCCTTTTTCGGCAGACACAAAGTCCCAAGTCTTCTGGGAAACAGTTCGTGAATTCGCATCTTCTTCTGTCACATCTATTTTGGTGTTGGTTTTTGCCAAGTGAGTAACTTCGCTAACCACTCGCGTGCCGGCCGTAAACTTGTAGCGAAGAAGGTGTGTCTCACCACCTTCAGCACTCGCGTTCTCTTTGATGGTCTTTCGCTCCACCGGGTTGAGTTTTGGAGTCGACGGCTTCTCCTCTTTCATCGAAGCAGGCTTCGCCGGGACTTTACCCGAAGCCGAAGACTGATCAGCTGCATCACGAACCAAAAGAGACTTTAAGCCCGACCCAGCAGGCTGTTGCCCATCGACAGAACTGCTTGTGAAGCATATCGTCGCGATGAGGCAAAGCGGGGTAAGATTCATGAAACGCAACATGCTAATAAAATCCTAAGGAATGCGGGATACGGGATGGGCGATTGTTTGAAACGACGGATCGACCCTAGCCAGCCTGTTCTATAGCTCGCTTACTTGATCGTCGATTGTGTCGCATCGGACGATTCAGATTCGTTGTCATCGATGGAAGGCGGCACGAGCACTTGAGCTGTTGGAATATAAGGTCGAACAGGCAGTCCCACGGAACTGGCTGCGAAAGGAACAGGCTGCGTTCGTCGAAGAAGCGACATCTGCTTGCGAATGTTTGCCAAGTCTTCTTGGATCGCTTTCATCGCGGGAGATTGTGTCTCGTTCACTCCGTTTGTGCTCTGAGTTGTAGCAGCAGAAGCAGCGGATAACTTCAATGCACTCTCGGCTCTCTCAGCCATGGAGGCTACAAGACTATCGGTGTGCTGTTGCCGAACTTCTGCGATCGCCAATTGTGTTGCAAGCTTGGCGTTTTTGTCTGACAAAGCCAGAATCTGCTCCATTGCTGCAGCACGTTCGCTCGCGATCTGCTCGTGCATCTCCAATCGAGTTGCCATTTCAGCCCGATCCATCATCAATCGAACGAACTTACCGACTGGGACAGAAACCTCTGCTTGATTAAGGCTCCTATCATGCAGAAGCATATCTGCAAGCGGATCGCGGGATTGCTCTGCGGATTCAGCAACGAAGACAGCTGGCGGAGCAGGCGGCGCCACAGGCACCATCATGATAGGCTGATCGTCTTCAGGAGTGTTTTCGCTAGTGCGATCGCTCCCTTTGACAGTCTCATCACTAACATCAACACACTGCTTGCCATTACAAATTCGATGGCCACACGAAATTACTTCGTCAACAATTTCCCCAAGCCCCGCAGGAAAGCCGGTCGAAAACATCATTGGTTTTGTGACGCGAGGAATGTTGAGATTATCCCCGACCTTTTGGATCTCATCCGCGACACGTGTCGTTGTGCATTGAACCACTGGTGCTTGTTCCTCGGAGGCGAAATGCACAGCGAACAAAGTAGTAAACTTCGGTTGACTCTTTAGCCAGCCACTTAGCAACTCGCTGTATTGGAGGTTGGAGCTTGAAGCATCTTCGTTATCGGATCCGCAATCTTGCTCTGGTGACTTTGTCGGGGCACCACCCGAAGAAACAAGAAGAGCCAATCGGCGAGGCGATTGCATTTGGCTAGGGCCCATCGGCTCCTCCGCCAACAAATCACTCGAAACGAAAAGAAGCGAAGCAAAACCAAGAATGACTGTCTTTTTCATCGACGTAGCCTCCGTGCTATCATCTGCGAACGATTGGATTGGAGCCGCCCAGAAACGGCAGCGAAAGAACTTTAGCGAAAATTGAAAAAAATCGGAAGATCGAAAAATCTCCGACATGCCCCTAGTAGGCTCGTCCAACTGGAGCGAACGGTTCGCCGCTAGCCGAGCGTAACAGAAAGTGAAAACCGCCCCCACGTCGGCTTGTCTGACTGGTCGCGAAAGGCTCGTTAGCTACAGAACCTGATTCACCGGTAGCAAAAGTCCGCTGGGGTCTTTATGGTCAATAAGGTCTGGCGGTCAACTCGTTTCGCTTCGCTTCAGGAAGCGGATCGGTAAAGCCTCGCGGCCTGCCTCCGACGACTTCGGGCCCGAGATCGTTGAGAGGGAAAGGATCAAAGTATACCGACCTACCCTTCTGTCTCTCTACCGATCCCTGCCCAAATTGCCCGCCACTCCAACGCTGCGCACCTACTGGAGATCCAAGGCAGCCCAGGAAAGGAACAAGAAGCACGAACGAAACAAATCGCTTGAAAATTCGTCGCAAATCGTCCTCCCGCTGGCACTCCATTTGTCAACTCCTTTTTCCTCAGATCCCAACGATAGCCATCCTGCGGAACAAGAACGAGTTGCTGTTGGTCTGCACCAATCTTATTGCGTTAAGGTCTTTCAACGCCAGATCGAACCATCGCCGATATCCACACCATTTCCCTCGACGAGTTCGATTCCGTTTCAAGTCTCTTCGCTTCAACAGCCCTCAATTGCTTTGCTAGCTCTCGCGAAACCGATGGGCCATCAGGAACATGAACTGATATGGTACGATCGATTTGATGGTTAGCACCAACGTCGGGATTTAAAACAGGACGAACCCTGAGCTCCCAATAGGTACCGAGCCACCGACAGTTCTCGATGGTCCCTTGCAATACGATGCCATCACTCTGAAGAGTTTCCTGCATCGGTTTCGTTGTCTCGTGCCCGATGGCCAGAATCTTCCAATGATGCGGCAGTGGAAGGACTTGGTTCGATGGTAGAAGGTCATACGAACCCAATAAGGACGCGCAATGTTCGTTCTGTGGCGGATCAAAACATTCGCGAGGTGAGCCTTGGGATACAATCTTCCCTTGGTCCATCACGACGACAATATCTGCCAAGAACAATGCCTCAGCAAGATCATGTGTCACAAACACGGTCGTTTTTGCATTTTGATCATGCACACGACGAATCAATTTCCTCGCGTGGTATCGCATTTTCGGATTCAACTGCGCTAAGGGCTCATCGAGCAAGTAGATTCCTTTGGGGGACACGAGCGTTCGTGCCAATGAAACGCGTTGCTTTTCCCCACCCGACAGCTCTGCAGGATACTGATGCATGCAGTCATTCAGTCCTAGGGTATCGAGAACATCGCTGACGACTTTAACATCGGTTCCCTTGGCCGCTTCTTCAATATTCTTTCGCACAGTCCAGTGGTCGTAGCAGACTCCATTTTGAAAGGATAAGCTGCAATTGCGTTTGTGAGGTTGCACCCTTGTCGCGACCTGCCCCTGTAACAGAACCTCGCCTATGTCGGGCGATTCGAGCCCTGCAATCAATCGGAGCAATGTGGATTTCCCACAACCGCTCGCCCCTAGAAGCACAATAAATGCAGACTCATTGATGGACAGATGGAGACTGTCGATCGCCTTTCGGTTACTAAATCGCTTCGTGATGTTCTTTAACTCAATGCATCCCAAGCAAACAGCCTTCTCATCCACTTCTAGTAGCGCAATTGTCCCTAATTGCTTGTCGAATGTTCTGAAGTTCTAATGACTTAGAATACGGTTGGGTACAATCGTTGTGAAATGTATATTCATTCTTAACGTTAAATGAGGACCGTCGCTAGTCGATCTGCCCGCGTTTGAAGGCGTCGGCAACAGACTCTTCTGTTCCGATGGTCCAGCGTTTGCCGTTAGTCTCAACCTCCATATAGGTGGCACCGATCTTTACAACCTTGCCAACAATATCGCCGAGCTTCAGTTCATCTCCTTCACGAAGATGCAGTGTCTTGCCTTCCGTTTTGGAAATCACCCAACCCTCTGGACCATCACGTCCGGACACCAAACCAGTCAACTTGGCTTGCGACGCGACGTCAAACTTCGGAAGCGGCTTTTCGGGCGGGGGTGGCTCTTTGACTTTAACGGTCACCAATTGCTTGGAGTACTTGACCGGTATTCCGCTGTCGGTTGCGACAATTGTAAAAGTGTAGTCACCTATTTCGTTTCCGGTCCAATTCACTTTGCCTGACTTGCCGTCGACGGTGAGCCCCTTAGGAGCCTCGCCCTCGATTGCAAAGTTAACAGATTGGTTCGGATTAGTGTCTTTAGCTTCGACGGTGTATTCAACCCTCAGGCCTTTGGTCGCTTCCACTGTTTTGGAAGGAGCCATTCGTGGGGGCTGGTTCTCGCTAGCCAACAGATTGCGGCTAAGAATGCTCTGTTCGTAATCTTCTAAAGACTTTACTAGCAACGAGTCATCCGACTTCAAAACCGGTTGCAGATCTTTCGAAGTCGGTAACGACATGACTTCAGATTCCAAAGTGATCAGAAGCCGACCGGTATCCTTTTGATTGGATGCAGGCCGAACATCTAGCCGACTGATTCGATGGAGAAAAGGCTTCGTATAATAAGCATGCAGCAGCCTCGTAACATGCTGCAAGTTTCCATTTCCTCGCAATTGGAATTTGAAGGTGCGGAACCCATCCTTGTCGGCAGTTCCCCCCAATGAAAGCTCGCTATAGTCCTCTAGCTCAACCTGATCAGCCAATTCAATGAGCCAACGTTGATAGGTCGCTCGCGCAAATTCTTCTTTCTTGGATGCCGATCGAGGCTGTACTTTTGCGAGTCGCTGAGTCGAAACAATTCCTTGCCTGCTAGCAAGGTCTTGATCTGACTTCTTTTTCTTCAATGCTTCAATGGTTCCTTCCTTCGCGGCGAACCCAGCTTGAATGTTCGACCAAACCATCTGCCCGGCGAACAGAAGGACGACTCCAGCGACAGCAGCTCCAAGTAGTTTCTCTCTTTGCGTCATGTCTATGCTCCTGCTTTCGAAGATTCGCTAGTCGGATTGCTATCCGCAGTCGGTTTATCCAGAGAAGGTTGTGGCGCTGGACTCTCTACAGGCTTCTCGCCAACACTCGTGCTCTTGGTAGGATCGGCTGGCACCGAACCATCTGGCTTTGACGGTGCGACCTTTATCGCGGATGCAGCGTCTGTCTTAGCAGCCCCGTCAGCGACTTGAGTTACATCTTCGAGGGTGGCGTCGACCTGTGGTTCGATAACAGGCGTTTGTTTCCATTGCCGAGGATCCGCCACGGACCGTCGCTCCATATTCAAAGTGAGATCCTGGACCCAAGGAAACCTTGATAATTTGTCGGGATTCTTAGAAATCCCTTTGCCAGTTACCGCGTGGGCAGTGTCTCGAAGAGCATTCTGGAGCTTGGGTGCAATATCTTGTTCCGGAGTTTCGTACCGTGTCGCAATAGACGCGCTGTTCGTGCGAGGCTCCGTGGTAAACAAAAAGCCGCTGTAAATCGCTTTGTCGGCTGGGAGCGACTTCTTGGAAAGGTAATCCAATTCTTCCAACCAATTGAAATCCGCGGACATAAAGTTTTCGACTTTTTTCCACTGGCTATTTTTGACGTCTGCGAGTTTTACTGACTCTTCGTTGTCCTTGATCTCTTTCTCCAACAAGCTGATTACTGAGTCGAGCTCTGCATGTCGTGAATAGTACGAATAGAAACCGAAACCCAACACTGCAACCGCTGTAGTACCAGCAAGCGCATATTTGAAGATGGGTCGTTTCTTTTCGACCCTCTTTCGAGGGTTGCAAAAGTCGATGAGATGCGCCGAGTAGTTCGGAGCCAAAAGGGCCCCGATGACCGCCGCATATCGGCCCTGCTCGCCGGCTGCTTCCAATTTCGCCTTGGGCGATGCATCGACGAGATCGAACGGATCGAGAGATGCAACTGACATTTCCAAGGAATGAGTGAGCGCTTCGCACAGCACATTATTGGTAGTGGCGGCTCCCCAAATAAACGCTTGCTTCACATTCAATGTGGAACTCTGCGACGCAGCTGACAGCAGCGTTCGCTTGATTTCGTTCGTTAGTGTTTTCGCTCGACTCGCTTCGTCTTGGCTCGAATCGAATCGAATCGTACGCATGAACACTACGTGCTTGCCATCGACGATTGCCATGTCGGCCTCTTCAGCCAATAGATCGATGAAGAGTGTAGGTGCGTTCGCCAACTCCGGTCGTTTTTGAATCGCAACTGCACTAGCCACCATCGGGCGCAAAACCAATTGTCCCAATTTGAGGCCGTTGGCTTCCAACAGCTTGCTAATCCTCTCGATTCTCGCAGGATTCATCGAGGCTGCGAGCACCTCGGTCATTCCTTCAGCGGTCGTCCCAAGAGTCACAAAGTCGATCGGCCATGTGTCCCCAACATTCGCAAAGTGACGTTGTGCAGCGAATCGCACCATCTCGGGCAGTTCGTTCTTGTCTACACTCGGCAGATGCACAGATCGTAGCTCAACATTGCTCCGTCCTATGCAAACGATAGCGTTTCCGGAACGCACATTGGCCTGCTTCAACAAGAGTTGAATCGCTTCGATCGTTCGCTTGCTCTCTAAATAGTCTTCGCCCGGCGCCAAATCTATCGGTGTGCTCAGCACATGCTCGATTGAAACTCCGGTGAGGCCACTTGTTCCGACAGCAATCCTCGCTTCGCGTGGGTCGCAGTCTATACTTATTGTTCTAGTCATGAATATAGTCGTTCTTCGTTATTTATTGGCTCACAAGTCCTTGAGCTCTTTGTCCCAAAGTGCTTTGGCTAAAGCCTCGCCCCAGGTGATCTAGCTTGCGGTACATAACCACAATCGGAACACTCCCAGACGCATCGATAACCGCTTCGACACGGGAGGAACCAGCCGATTGTTCAAAGTAACCCACGCTGTGAGCTCGCATGACATCGCCACCGCCGGTGATCAATGGGGAGATCGTTCGCATTTGCTGCAAAGTGAGAATCCCCTCAACCATTGGCCATGTTTCGTACTTGCGGTTCTGGTTGTCTGCCGACTGTGCTCGAGCCTCAATGAGCTGTTCCAAAATTTCTTCCGTTACGCCCGGCAACCCTCGAAGAATCTCGCGTGGAGCCTCATTTATATTAATCCGTCCAGGCAAAGTAGTTGCGGTAACCGCAGTCAATTTTTCCATAATCGTTGGAAGATAAATAGCCATCGCAATCGGATTTGGCTCTAACGGTGATTTGAAGACTACTTGCTCCCCGTTTACTTGTGCCGTGAACTGTGCATCGATCAGGTCCAATACTTGGCGAACCGATCCCGAAGGTGGCTGAGTCGTATCAATCCCTAAGGAATCAAATAGGCCTGCATTCCACTTTTGCGTTTTTGTTTGCGCGGCACCATTTTGTCCAGATCCTGACATACTGCCTCCTCCCATTCCAGGTCCTCCACCTCCGCTCCCGCGGCCACCGCCATCACGTCCTCCGCCATCACGTCCTCCGCCATCACGTCCTCCGCCATCACGACCTCCGCCGTCACGACCTCCACCATCACGGCCTCCACCATCACGGCCGGGGCCACGACCGCCTCCATCAACGCCAGGGCGTCCGCCACCATCACCTCCTGGGCCGCGCCCTCCGCCTTGTCCACCAGGTCCCATGTTCACGGGCCCTCTTCCTCCACCTTGACCGCCACCGGCTTGTCCGCCAGCGTTTTGAATTGGGCCACGTCCTCCGCCTTGTTGCAGAAATGAAACCAGCATGGCAGGCTGTGAAGTCACTAACGGAAGTGCTTCCCAAACAATCGACGATCGACCGCCACGACCTCCGCCAGGGCCTCTTCCGCCACCACCTGCGGGACCACCACCGCCCCCAGGACCACCACCGCCCCCAGGACCAAACCCACCACCGGGACCAAACCCACCACCAGGTCCACCGCCTCCAGGTCCCCCAGGACCAAAACCACCGCCGGGACCGCCAGGTCCACGACCTCCTCCAGGCCCACCAGGACCGCCACCGTCTCGTCCTCCGCCAGGACCGCCACCATCTCGTCCTCCGCCAGGACCGCCACCATCTCGGCCGCCACCATCTCGGCCGCCACCATCTCGACCTCCACCATCGCGGCCGCCGCCATCGCGACCTCCGCCGCCTTGTCCTCCACCGGGTCCGCCCTGACCACCTCCGATTGCACCGGCACCGGCGCCTGCGGCTCCCTGCTGTTGGGCGTTTGCCAAATACCGATAGGCAACAATGAACGTCGCTAGATCCGCACCGACGGCGGTCTCCAAGTCTGGTTGCAACGTTGTCATATCGGTGCCGTTGATGTTGATTTTGGGTGAGCCATCGGCCTGAACGTTCTTCTCTTTCGAATAAATTGTCAAGTAAACAGCCCATCCCAATTCTGGAATGTCAGACTCGGCACTCGCATCTGCAGTCGATTCACTTGATCCCGCGGTCATTGCAGCGGTCTCTTCTGCGGGGTCCAAAACTCCATTGCGATTTTGATCAAAACCAAACAGCAATTGAGGCGTTACCCCACGCACCAAAAGCAACTGCTCAATCGATTGAAGCGGTCCATTCACCGGAGCATACGGTGGATCCAATGTTGCATAGTAATCCCCCTCGGCGCCGTACTCGCGTGCCGTATCGTCAGCATCTACGAAGTCCAAAATGGCATCAGCGATATCTTCCGTCATGCTCGGAAGAGCCATCAGCAATAATCGAGCAATGTTTCCGTTTCCAGCTCCCCCTGCAACACCGGCGATACCGCCACTCGCTGCTCCGCCACTCGCTCCCGACGAAGAACCACCGGCAGCACCAAGACTTACCCCGCCGGAACGAACTGCCCCAATTCCACCGCCACTCTGTCCGCCGAGTGCTTGTCCCACAACTGCTTGTCCACCACGCGCCACAGGAGCCATACTTGGTTGGCCACCTCCTGCATTTGGCTGGCTATCACCACCTCCACCGCTACCAACACTACCACCTCCACCACCGCTAGGTTGACCGCCACCGAGCCCTAAACTTGACAGATCAGGTCCCGCCACTTGTTGCAACACTTGCGTTAAAGAAAATTGACTGTCGATGATAGGCAATACATTGATATTCAGCTTGGCAGATTCATTGTGCAGACCGAATCGAACACTCGCATACTTCCCGCCTTCATTGAGGTCAGGTGCCACCAAACTGTAGTTGCATACATTGGTTTGCCCTCGACCTTGCAAAACAGAAACCGCCTGGAACATATTCGGATTGCTGTACGTTCCGCCCGATTCGGTTCGCTGGTCACGTGGATACGCGAGGAACAAACGAGCCGCATCAATTCCTGAGTCGGCAGCGTAACGCGCCTGAATAGCCTCGCCTGCAATCGCTGCTTCTTCACGCCCCGTCATCATCGATCTTGAATACGATAAGGCACCAAGAGAAATGGCAGAAACGACCAGCAACACCACCAATAACAAGAATCCTTTTCTGTTTTGAATTGCTTGAACCCGTGAAGCTTTGCGGTTCGCCAATCGATTCTTCGACTTACTTTTCTTCATCATAATTCTCCTAGAGCCCCATCGAGCTCATCCCCGAATCCGTGGATTGCGGCCCCATCAAAAGTTGAGAGCCGGGAATGATTGTATTGGTTGAGTAGATGTCGATTCCATATTCCGCCTGCATAGTGCTAGTGATCGAAGAGATCATCACTCCCGGCTCCATTGGCGATTTCTTCGCATTCGATTCTCGTTGCACTGCGATCGTAATTTTCACTACGCGAGGTAGCCCCTGCGTGCTGCTATCCCATTCCGTTTGCCACATCGCTCCATCAAAGTACTGAAACTCAATCGCGATTACTTCGGGAGCCAACAATTGCCCCGTCCTCATCAACGCATCGGACTGCGACTGCTGATATGCATATTGTGTGATCGCTCTATCGACAGAACGACGGACCAATCCTCCGACCCCTTGGGATGTTGAGTTGGTGCCATCGATCGGCTTAAGACTCCCCAAAGGATCTTGAATTCCATCCGTCCGCAAAGCCTGCACATAATAGCCGACAGTCTTGATATCTGTTGCCAAATCGCCGAGCGAGCCAGTCACCGGATCACTCGCTTGGCCATAATATTCATCGGGTCGAGGCAAACGACTGATATCAATCTCAATGGAAGTACTCGTTCCGTACAATCCAGGTGGTAACGCAGCTACTCCTGTATCCATGTCTGTTGTATCACCGGCTCCACCGCTAGGTGGAGCACCACCCGCAGAGGCTGCCCCACCACCTGCTCCACTAGGTTGTGTACCGCCAGCACCAGCACCTCCTGCTGCACCACCTCCGGAAAGCAATTCCGTCAGTCCCTTGGTGTCAAATGGCTGATAGCGTACTGTCGTACGAATGTCTTCAGCGATCATGTTTAAAATCGAACGGGACAACTGCGCCTGCCGAACCCGTTCTCGTCCCACCGCTTGATTGATCAAATAGTTTTGAACCAAACTACCGATCAAAACGGTTACCACGGCTGTCAAAGCCAACGATAACATTAACTCCAACAATGTAAATCCAGATCGATTTCGAGTATGCTTCTCGCGATGTGAATTGAAGCGGAGGGTTGTGCAATTCATTGCAATCCTCCTGCCGTCGAGGCTCCGCCAGTCGTACTTCCGGTCGCGCCAGCAGTACCCGCCGCATCTGTTTGCTCTGGTAAAACATCGAGCCCAAGATTCGGATCGATCACCCAACGGACAATGTAGAAAAGCTCGACCTGTCCTGTCGTCTTTTGCGGATCATCCGAGATACCTAATCGTAAACCGAGCATGTCCGGACGCTCCGTTGCGGACGATTCGAGTCGATAATGCCAGTTTCCTGGTCGAGTCGAGAACTGGATCGGTGTCCAATCAGTACTTTGCATCGGAATGGCACCAGCCAATATCTCAGCCATCGTGGACTCGCACAATATCTGCGCGTCCGCTTGTCGTTGCGATGCCAATGCATTGTCGGTCGCTTGACGTGTGAGTTGAGAGAGCAATGCTGCGGTCATGGCCAGAATCGCTAATGCGAGAACGACTTCAAGCAACGAAAGTCCACGTCGCTTGCATGTGCGAAAACGCCCTCGATCGATGCGATTCACCATTCGTCTCCTAAGAACCTGGAACATATGCGCTCGTATCCGGTGTTGTTCGAAACGTGGACACTTGGCCAGCGACCCCACGCAATTGAATCACCATCCGTCGCCCGCGATCATCGACAATCACAATCTGCGCCGTTGTCGACGAACCATCTGGATAAATCAGGATCGGCGACGAGAGGCCATCCGCACTTCCGCCCGCTGAACCTGCCATTGGAACAACGCCACCTTCGGTCTCGATCGCTGCTGCGTTGCGAGTATCCACCAAAGTCTCTATCGCAGAGAACTGCACATTTTCCGATAGTTGCTTGACACTGTCGGAACCGTCAGCAACCGAAGCGACCATACCACCGTTGGTAGCGTCCGTCTCAACGATCGCTCCTCCTGTCGCAACCGTCGCTCCAGCTCCCGCATTAATGGACTCGCCGCCATCCAACCAAGGTGTGATCGAATACTCGCGAGCGTGGATCGTCGCTTTGAAAACTTGCGCCTGCCCCGTTCGCATCGCCGTGACGCGTGCCTCTGAAAGCTCGTTGGCTAAGTCTTCCGATGAATTGACAATGCGTCGACTTCCAATCATCCCATCGAAGGTCGGAACGACGATACCAGCAATGGCCACCAAGATGGCCAAAACCAACATGATCTCGATGAGTGTTACGCCAGACCTAAAGGCGGCAGAACGAAAGCGGTGAGATGGCTCCCAAAATAGACTTTTAGTTCCCATCTGACTGGTTCACTACTTTCGTTCGAAACAGAAGACTCCTTTAACCACTAATTCGAAATGTCGTCCGCTGTTCCAGCGACGCCATCTGGTCCATTGCTCTTGATCTTAAAAGTAGTTCCGGTGACTTCGTACTCAAATGGCTTGTTCCAAGGATCCATAGGCAACTTATCCAATTTGGCAAACCAAGCCCCTGCCTCGACGTCACTAGGCTGTGAAACCAGCGCCTCCAGAGATTGCGGAAGATTACCGTTGCCAATCTCGATCTGATACTCCTTCACGGAGTTTGACAGTGTCGAAAGTGATGCTTTGGCAGTATTCACTCTTGCCTTTTCAAATGAACCACCCAGTGTTCGGATCCCCAATCCAGCGATTACAACGATAATCACAAGCACCAGCATCACTTCCATCAACGTAAAAGCTGCTCGGTTCAACCGTTGTCTTCTGATCTTCATTCTTTTCATTATCGCGTTTCCTTTTTGTAGTCTGGAGTTTTGAATTTTAAAGTGAATTCGACATGTTAAAGATCGGCAACATCAGAGCCAATACGACGAACATCACCATGCCCGCTAACAGTAACAACATAAAGGGCTCGAGCAATCGAACCACGATTTCTAATCGGCGAAACGTCGTTTTTTCCAAGTTGTCTGAAATGCTAATCAGCACATTATCGAGTGTATTGGATTCTTCCGCAATGGACATCATCTCGACGACCGTCTGGGGAAAGTGGCCTGATTTCTCAAGCTGCTTTGCCAATCGTTCCCCCGCTGAAATCTGCTCGCTGGCTTGTTCTACCGCTTCGGCAAGAATCAAATTGCCAGCCGCTTGGCGACTGATCTCCAACGATTTCAACAACGGAACACCGTTTTTGAGCAGTGTCCCAAGAACTCGACAGAACCTGGAAACCGCTAAGTTTAAGAACACCGATCCCAACAAAGGTGTCTTGATTTTGACCAGATCTGCCGTTCTTTTTCCTTTTTCTGTCTTCACATACTGACTGAGTGCGAATCCTACAACCGCCACAACCCCCAATGCGAACCACCAATAGCCTTGAACAAAACGACTGATGGCTAACAACAGCTCTGTCGATTGTGGCAATCCGCCCTTGGTTCGCAACTGGGCAAACATGACATCGAACTGCGGAACGAACTTGACAAGCAAAATCGTAACAACAGTCACGCCGACGAAGAGAATAAACACAGGGTAAGCCAACGCTCCAAGCGTCTTTCCCTTCATCTCTTCCTGCTGCTCAATGAAGGCACCCACTCGTTCAAGTGCGTCTTCAAGGAAACCACCTTCGCTTCCCGCCTTTACCATGTTGACGCCCATGGAGTTGAATATTCGCGGATATCGGGACATCGCATCCCCTAGCGATTCCCCTTCTTCAACCTTCGCTTTGATCTCAGAGATCGCGTTGCGAAGTGTACGGCTCGAACCGCTCTGCGTGGAAAGCACCGTCAACGCTCGGATCATTGGAACGCCGCTGCGAAGTAGAGATGATAGCTGCTCGTAGAAGCCCGCCATCTGAGCACCACCGACGCCGCGAGTCTTCTTAACCTGCGAACCTTTGTTGACCGTAATCGAAATCGGAAATAGGGATTTCGATCCCAGTTGCGCTGCTGCGTCTCGTTGGTTGCTCGCAGTGATTGTCCCTGCGATGGACTTGCCCTTCATGTCACGGGCTACGTATGCAAAGTCAGGCATTTTCGATTATCCGAGGTGATCGCCTTTGGTTGCTCGCAACACTTCATCCAAACTCGTCGTTCCTTCCATCGCCTTACGGAATGCATCGTCGCGCAGAGTCAACATCCCCGCCTTCAAGGCCGCTTGCTTGATTTCAAAGGAACTTCGTCTGTCATGTGCTAACTGACGAACGTTCTCCGTCGTTGCTAACAACTCATAAATACCAAATCGTCCCGAATAGCCCAATCCGCGACACGATCGGCAGCCTTTGGCACGATACAACGGTCTGCCGTCCAACTTCTCCCAGGGGAAATCCTTTGGCACATCTTCCGGATTGGGATCATACGCTTCTTTGCAATCTTTACATAGCCGCCGAACAAGTCGCTGCGCCATGATCCCTTCCACCGTGCTCGCTACGAGGAACGGTTCGATCCCCATATCGACAATTCGAGTGAAGGCACCGGCGGCATCATTCGTGTGAAGCGTGCTGAAAACCGTGTGACCTGTCAAGGAAGCTTGGATGGCGTTCTCGGCGGTCTCCGCATCCCGAATTTCACCGACGAGCACTACGTCCGGGTCGTGCCGCAAAATACTTCTCAAAGAAGCAGCGAATGTCAAACCAATCTTTGGATGGACCTGAATCTGGTTGATCCCCTCGAGCTGGTACTCGACTGGGTCCTCGGTCGTGATGATCTTTACTTCCGGCGACTGAATCTCCAAAAGGGAACTATACAACGTCGTTGTTTTTCCAGAACCTGTCGGTCCCGTAACTAGAATGATTCCGTGCGGTAATCGAATCAACTCGCTGAAGAGTTTGTACGTTGCCTCACCCATTCCGAGGTTGCGTAAGTCGAACTTCATCGATCCTTTATCAAGAATCCGCATGACCAAACTCTCGCCGTGAATCATCGGAATGACAGACAACCGAATGTCGATCTCACGCCCATGCACCCGCAATTTGATCCGACCGTCCTGAGGCAATCGCTTCTCGGCAATGTTCAACCGAGCCATAATCTTGAGACGGGAGATGATCGCCGCTTGGAATCGATTGATTTCCGGTGGAGCTGGCTGATTGTGCAGGATACCGTCGATACGATAACGAATGACGAGACCGCTACCTTGTGATTCAATGTGAACGTCGCTCGCCCTCGAATCGATCGCTTCCACCAACACTTCGTTGACCAATCGAACAACAGATGCCTCTTGCGCCTGTTCACTTAGTTCGCTGCCGTCTGCTTCGATCTTCTCAAGCAATTCGATATCATCATCGTCGGATTTGTTGGCGAGCAGACCTTCAATGGTCTCGCTACCAACACCCAAATGCTTCTTAACAAGTTTTGCAATCTCTACCTTCTCGGCAACCAACGGAACGATCTGCATTCCTGTCGCTGCGGCGGCTTCATCAATCGGATAAAGGTCCAGCGGGTTGTTTGTCGCAACGAACAACTGCCCCCCTTCCTTCTTGATCGGGAAGAGACTGTGTCGATAGATCAACTTTTGGGGAAAGGTCGCGAGCAACGACAGATCAACATTCGTTTCGCGCAGATCAATGTAGTCGAGTCCGAACTCTTCGGCGATCGCTTTGAGCGCATCTTCTTCACGTGCAAACCCCGACTCGATAATGCTCTCGAGGATTCCATTGCCGTTCAGATTCGCCCTGGACTGCACTAGTTGTTCTGCAGTGATGAGACCGCGGCGAAGAAGCAATTCACCAGCTTCAGTAATCATGACTATCGGTTTCCTCTTGTACCTCTAGTGCCACCTGTGCCACCCGTGCCACCTGTCCCTCGAGTGCCACCCCCTTGACCTCGGCCCGTGTTGCCACCACCAAATGGGTTACCGCCACCAGTGCCCATGCCACCTTGACGACCGAAATTGCCACCACCGCCACCGAATGGATTAAATCCACCGCCGCCAAACGGATTCGCTCCGCCACCAAAACCACCGAACGGGTTCGCACCACCGGTTCGATTGCGGAACGAATTCGGATCGAATGGTGAATTGGTATTCGTCGTTCGATTCGTTTGATTTGTATTCGTTTGTGGCGTCGATGCAGAACTAGTCTTCACGCTTGGTCCAAAAACGTTCGCAATCGTGTTTTGGATCAAGGTTGGATTGACACTTCCGTCCAATTGAATCGTCGAAATTGTTTGCTCGTCTTCCTCTGCCGCTTGATCCAACAAGTCGACAAGTTCCTTCACATCATCATGAAGACGCTTTGGCCCGACGACAATCAAAACATTGTTCTTCTTGTCCGAACTGATCGTCATTGTTTGCTCTTTGAGTTCGGATTGAGCACTTCCGCCAGCTCCGCCTCCACGACGGCCACCTCCTATAGCTCCTCGCATGGCATTGATAAACTCTTCTGGCGATGGTTGTCGCTGTGCCCCTGGTGCACCTCCGGCCCCACCCGCTGCGCCTCCGCCGATATAAGCTGCAAACGTTGACTTCACAACGGTTTCGATATCCGCAACAGGATTGTTCTTTACAAAGATCAACCGGGTATCACCACGGGTTCGAATCTCCGCAGGACTCTCTGGAATATCAATCGCTGACAATAGATCTTCGACGAACATCGCATCGATCGGGTTTGCTTGGACCCACAGCGCATTCAAACGAGCATCAGGTGTCAGAACAACAGAACCGACAGTCGATGCTCCAGAGACTCCGGAACTAGCACTGCCGCTCGATCCTCCACCACCTCCGAACAAACTACCGAACATTCCACCTCCGCCCAGAACACTTGAAGCGACATCACCCAACAAACCGCCACCACCTCCACCTGTTGCTTGCTCACCGGCAATCACACTCTTGACCAACTCGGCAGCAGCAGCAGCAGATATGTGTTCAAGATATCGAATAGTCGGTTCCGAAGGGGCTTGTGCCATTTGCTTTTGCGCTTCGCGAAGCATCATGTCGAATTCTCGCATCGCTTCTGGGTCATCGCTAGCGATAACAAGACCTGTTGGTCCTTGAAAAATCCGAACTTCTCCGTTTCCCGACTCAGGCTGGGCCTCTTGATAATACGCGGCCGTCAAAACTTCCGACGGTCTCGATACCGCACCGATCGGATTGTTCTCTTTGACAGGTTGCTTTGGCGAAGTTGTTGCCTTGCTCTCTTCTTTGCTTCCTGCTTCTTTGGTCGCTGGCTCGTCGGCTTTCTTGGGCATGACAACTTTGATCCGCGACTTCCTCGCTTCAATCATCATCTGTACCTGCTCAAGCACTCGCTCTGCAGCCTTGCCCTTCATCGGAAGCATTCGCATTCCGTCACCAAAGCTATCTGCAATGGGACTGGATTCTTCTAGCTTGCCAATCAGGATCTTGATCTGTTCAACTTCTTGCGTCGTGCCTTTTACCATCATCCGATTGGAGGTTGGGTCCAACGAGTAGATAGGTCCTTTGATCGTCGCAGGATCTTTGTCTTTCGCAATTTTTCCGTAAAGTCTCTCTAGCGTTTGCAATACTATCTGCGGATCGGAATTCCCCAAAGGAATGAACTCGACATCGCTCGTTTGGCCAGCCAGTTCGGAAATGATCTTGTCCAAGAAATCATGATCCGCTTTGGTGCCGCGGAAGATGATGTTGTTTGTCTTGGGATCCACAGCCATATTAATGTTTGGCTGACCTGCAAATGCAGATTGCAAAACGGCTTCTGTTGTCGTCGGGTCAGAGCCCAAGATCGAATGACTCTTGATGTATGGCTGCTCCGCACTCGCCTTGGTGCCCGATTCGTCCGGCTTCTTATCCAACTCAGCCACAATGTCTTGCAGTTTTTGTAGCTTGTCTACGGTACCCGTTGCAAACAGAGTCGATCCGAATGTGTCGGTCGAAATGCTAATATCGTCCGCAACAAACTCATTTTCTTTTATCTTGAGTAGATTTCGTGCAACGCCCATCACTTCTTCTGCGCTGACATACTTTAGCGGCAGCCGAACGATCTTCGCAGATCGACTCCCTTGAGGATTCTCGGAGCGTTCAATCGTGTCGCGAATGATGCGCAACTTGCCACCTGTCTCCGTGATCAGCAACTGCTGAGCGCTAGCCATCGGAATCACTGACCCCTGGGGCCCAAGTAACTTACCAACCTCTTTCTCCATGTCTTCGATGCTAGTTCGCTCAAGCGAGAACAAGCACTTTACCAATTCATACTCACCACGACGGTCTAACTCGCTAAACGAAACAAGTTCAGCCATGTCAGCAATTCGTCGCCGCATGACTTCAGGGGTTTCACCACTTTCCAAATCAAGCGTTGTGAGGATGCGTTGCTTTTTGATCAACGTGTATCCCTTGGTCAACAGAATGCCATTCATAATGTCCATCGCTTCTGCAACCGTATACCTCTTCGAATCGGAATAGGTAAACGTTCCGGTCGGCAAGTAATCCATTTGCAGACTCAAATCAGCTTCTCGAGCTAACCACTTCAAAACTTCCGGCCACGGTGTCGCGTTAAAATTCAACAACAATCCATCTTGGGAACCTGAGGCCTGGGAACCCGAAGGTTGCGTTCGTGCTCGCATCCGCAACTCAGCAACGGACGGTACAGCAGACCCCGCGGCGTCGGGGCCTGAGGCCGCTGCCTTGGAATCAGACGGGCTCGCCGCCACATTCACACTCGATTGGTCTTTCACCATCGGCGTCCCAACCAATGCTACCCATTTGTTCTTTTGCTCGTCTGTCAGTACTTCAACAAGTCGCTTTTGAATCTCTTCAACAGCCTTTTCGCGACTGCCCATGGACCGCGCAAGAGCCGATCGCCCCTCTAAAATATTGTCAAACTTGGAAACCTGCTCTGGCGTAACACCTAATTGACTCGCTGTTTCACTGTCCAGCAACGCCATCGGCCCCAACTTTTGCAATCGCCACTTTTCAGCTGTTGCACGCTGCTGTTCACTTAGTAGCTCATATCCTTTGGTCTCAATCTCTCGAACGCTTTCCCGCTCTTTCTTTCGTCTCTCCGCAGAGGGCAAATTTCGTAACTGGCTGGCAAAGTCGAGTGCTTTACTCTCATGCTGCTTGATCAGAGAAACTAATCTTTCGACTTGATTCTGACTCAGACCGAGGTCCGCCGCATTGGCTGGATCAGTAATGGATGCCAGAATTCCCACGAAATCGGGGTTCCCCTCCCCCAATGCACTACCAATCGTGGTAGTTGCTAGCAATGTCGCCAAAAAAGTACTGCGAAGGCTTCGATAAATTTTCATGGAAGACGCTGGGTTTGAAGACGAAAAAGGGACTTTGTCTGACTCTAGTCACCCGGCAATGGTTGACTAGATCGATAGTGCGCCCTGGAACGATAAGTTCGGAAAGAAGGCGATTTTCTTGGATTCAGGACAACCTGGGAGGATTGTAAGCCCTTTGCCAGACCTCACTTCAAACCCAACCATGCAAAAAAGGTTCCGCTTGATCGCAAAATTGGAAACTTGGACATCGCTCGAAATCGGTTTCGGACGGTAGAATACGGCCTAGCTTGGGACCCGAAGCTTTGGACCATCGTCACGAGCAAATGGATTTTGCCGAGGACTTATTGGCGGCCGGGAAATTTATTGACGGCCGGGACAATGCTCCCAGCCGACCTTTTTATAGGCAATGTCGAAGAAGGGTGACCGGGCCGCAGCCCCCGTTTCCAGAATTGCGTAACAAATGCCGTCACCAGCTCAAAAGCCTTCGACCCGAAAACTGACCGACGAGGAGCTTTCTGCCATCATTCTCCGGTGGGGAATGCTGGCCGTTGGTTTGACAATGCTTACAACATCGCTCGTTCTTAGAGTTCAGCCGTCTTTGCTATCAAAAAACACTAGCCTCATCGCGGACTTGTTCGGCAAAGTTGGACTAGTCTTCCTTGCCGCTTGGTTAGCATGGCCTGCAGTCATCGCTTTGCGCAAAGCTCCGGGGGGGATGCTGGTTTTGGCAGGCGTAATGGCGACAATGCTGCTGTTCGTTTATCGACCGAGGACTATCTATTTGACAGGTCCCTTTATCGGAATCGCTGCCGCATTAGCCATCATTGTCGGATGGGTTCGAAAAAACAGTTCGCCTCCCCAAAAACGCAGGAAGTCCTAACCTTCGAGCAAGATTCGCAGCATCCGTCGCAATGGCTCCGCAGCTCCCCAAAGTAACTGGTCGCCAACGGTAAACGCGGACAGATAAGTCCCGTTGGAACCTGGCTCCAAATCCAGCTTGCGCAATCGCCCCACCGGACAAACCATTCCACCCGTTACTGCCGCTGGTGACAGATCTCGCATCGAAGCAACACGCTCGTTTGGAACCACTTTGGCCCACGGATTGGCGGTCGCTAGCATGTCCGTGATCTCATCCAACGGAACATCCTTTCGCAATTTGATCGTCAACGCTTGACTATGGCAACGCATCGCTCCGATCCGAACGCAAATTCCATCTACTGGTATCGTATCTGGTGAAAGCCCCAAGATCTTGTTGGTCTCGACTCGCCCTTTCCATTCTTCTTTGCTCTGGCCATTGTTCAGATCCTTATCAATCCAAGGAATCAAGCTGCCCGCCAAAGGTGCACCGAACTGAGCTGTCGGATTCTCTGGCGAACGAATCGTTGTAGCCACTTGTCTATCGATATCCAAAATGGCAGATGCTGGATCGGCGAGCAATCCTTGAACGCATTGATGTGCCACCCCCATTTGCAATAGCAACTCTCGCATATTTTGAGCACCTGCACCGGAAGCAGCCTGGTACGTCATGCTCGTCAACCATTGGACGAGATCGTTCTTAAACAATCCATGCAAAGCCATCAACATCAACGACACGGTGCAATTACCACCGATGTAAGCTTTGATGCCGCGAGCTAAACCATCACGTATCACGCGATCGTTCACCGGGTCCAAGATGATGATGGCGTCAGCGTTCATCCGCAACGTCGAAGCAGCATCGATCCAATAACCATTCCAACCCGCGCTACGAAGCTTTGGGTAAACTTCCGATGTGTAGTCACCACCTTGGCACGAGATGATGACGTCCATTTTGGCGAGTATTTCAATGCTAGACGCGGATTGCAATGGACCTGAAGTTGCTCCGCTAATCGATGGACCTGCTCCTCCAGAATTCGATGTTGAAAAAAAGACAGGCTCGAACAACCCAAAGTCTTTCTCTTCGGTCATGCGTTGCATCAAAACCGAACCGACCATCCCACGCCATCCGACCAATCCAACCTTTTTCACTTTGATCGCCGCTCTTTCTAAATTTTGAAAATGCTTTCCACGTTGCCACGCAGAATCTGACGCCCCAACTCCAAAGCTTTTGTTTCGGACCATCCACGACCCGAACAATACTCATCGGCGAGGACCTCCGCAAGAATTCGTTTGAACATCCGGAACTTGGGGAGGATGAACTCTAATTTGTAAGCATCGCTGTAGTAACCAATTTGCTTGTTCCGAGGTATCGCTTCGATCCGTCCTCGCAAATCATGGCGGATGTAGTTCGGAGTATTGCTATACCACCAATGTCCATGCGTCACGACGTTCGGGAAAATCCAAGCGTAATCGACCAACTCTTGATTGGTGACCGATGCCAAGACGGATATCGGGAACGGCAGGTTCGGGAACGCATTGAACAATTCACCATACTGGATCAATGACAATCGCGAATCGTATAAATCTTGGCCTTGAAAAACGCCGGTTGGGTAAACTTTACGATTCACTCCGATCATCAAATCGAACGGCAGTTTGTACTCATCCGCAAATTCAGCAATCTTCCAGAAAACCCAATTGGCCATCGCTCGCTTCGATGATTCTTGTGCATCCAGACCATGCTTCAGCAAATCGTTTAACGCAACTTTCGCAACAGTCGAGTCATCGGATTGCTTTGTCGGTGAAAACCAAGGCGGCAAGGAAATTGCACACGCGCGAGCTTGATTCCCACAGAAATACTTGAATAGTTTATCAATCCCATCCTTAATCTGCTTCAAACTGGCAGGCACGATTCCGGTGCACTTTTCCAGCCGCTGGCGAACCACAGGATTCGCCAGATGAAAGACGAGATCATCCGTTCGTAAACAGGGAACGTAGCGATTGGTATCAAATCCCGAGAGCGTATCATCAAAATCGTTGGTCAAGAACACTTTCTCAACGCCGCTCATTTGCAGCACTTGAGACTCCCAATCAGGCTGAGCCATCTTTTGACTAGCTAACTCATATACCGATTCCCAATTCCCGGCATCGATAGTATCCCCTTCAAAGCCGAATAAGTCCTTCGACAATTCCAGGAACCAAGACCATTGGATTGTGTTGTCAATATTGCCGAGAAAGCCGAATAGCCGCCCTACTTTTTCTCGAGGCGACAAGCCAGCTTCTTCGATGCGTTCGCGAGGCATGCCCGACGAATGCGCTAACTCAGTGTAGTAATGATAACCGAGCAAATCGCCGAGATCTTTCGATGCGGCACTGTACGGATTGATATGCGAATGCGAATCGATCAGAACAATTTGATCTAGCTGTTCGAATAGAGATTGCTTCAACGTCGTCATCGATTGTTTAACCACCACTCACAGGAGGAATGAGCGCCAATTCACCCGCATTCGATTCGACAACGAAGTGATCGTCGACGAAATCATTACCGACAGCAAATCGACCGTAATTTACATAAGACTCCAGGCCAGGCCACTTGGAAATCATCGATCGTTTCATCGATTCGATTGTACACGGCAGCTCAAGTTCCAACTCTACCGTGTCCGATTGAACGGCTTCTCGAGCACCTGCAAAAAGCCTAACCTGCATAATGAACTCATCTTTAATAACGTGGGATAGGCTTCCAGCCTGTCGAGATTGTAGCCTGTCAAAAACTCAAACACTGAATCTTCTTACCACCCAACAAACAGGACATCCAACACAATAATCGCTTAACACACAACGGTTCAAACCATTTTAGTACGACGAGCTAGGAGCCCTATCCCACGTATCTACTCTTACCTGTACCCACGACCGCTTGACCGATCACCGTACATCGCATCCCAAGCGACTGAACCAGCGTTTGAACACTCTCTGCATAGTACGGACTGACAACCAATACCAAGCCAATTCCCATGTTGAACACATGGTCCATCTCGTTTTGCTCCACTTCACCCAGTCGTTGTAACCATTGGAAAACAGGCAGCACTTCCCACGTCCCACGCTCAAACATCAGATCAACGTTCGGTGGCAAAATCCGCTCGGTATTCTCCAACAACCCGCCACCCGTGATGTGCCCAATCCCATGAACCACACTCTTAACTTTGTAACGGCTCAATACAGACCGAACCACGCGACTGTAAATCAGCGTCGGCGTCAGTAACGCATCACCGACTGTCGTGCCCAAATCCGACACATGACTATCGATGTCAAGCTTTGCCTTATCGAAAACTATCTTTCGTACCAAACTGTAGCCATTGCTGTGCAATCCCGATGACTCGATCCCCAGCAGTACATCTCCTGCTGTGATCGCTTGCCCCGAAACTAGCTTGCGCTTTTCCACCACGCCCACACAGAAACCGGCCAAGTCGTACATGTCGTCGTGATAATGGCTCGGCATGATCGCTGTCTCACCACCAAGCAAACTGCACTCCGCATCGATGCAACCGTCGGAAATCCCTCGAACGATCGATTCCAAAAGTGGCGGATTGTCTTTTCCCATCGCGACATAATCGAGAAAGAACAATGGTTCCGCCCCGGTACACAACACATCGTTGACACACATGGCGACCAAATCGATGCCGACCGTATGGTGCTTGCCTGCACGTTGTGCCACTTGAAGCTTCGTGCCTACACCGTCAGTACCCGACACGAGGATTGGCTCTTCATAGTTCCTCGCAAACAGCGACTTGGTGAAGTCTAAAGCATAAAGACCAGCAAATCCCCCATCGTTGCGAACAACTCGGGGCGTAAAAGTACGATGCATCAATGCAGGCAACTTCTTCATCGCCTGCTCGTAAAGCTCTAAGTCAACGCCGCTATCTTTGTAAGTTGTTGCCATCGACAAGTCTTGCTGATTGTTTCTCTTCGCAATGAATCGAACTCGCAATCCACTGCCTCAAGTCGGCATTATCAGCTTTTTTGCAATTCCGTGAAGTTCACCTGAACTGCTTCGACCCAGAAACATTGCGTCCCGCCGTTCCGATTATGCCGTTGGCGTAGATGCCAATTCACCGAAAGCTACAATGTGGGAGCTAATCCTCGCTCCCCAAAACAGACACAGCCGACAAAAAACAACTTTTGACTGTAGCTTGGGACCATTGTCCCGAGCGATGGATTTTCCACCAAGTAATCGAAGGCCGGGACAATAGTCTCAGCCTACTTTAGCTTTTGTCGGCTCTGTCATAACAGTATTCCTACCATGCATTCGTCTAATTCTGCTCGGATCGTTGCCTTCGCGTCCCTTGTGCTGACAGCAACCTGGGGGTTCGCTCTCGAAGAGCCCACGGAGTCCACCTACCTTACCAAGATTCGGCAGCTTACCCTAGATGGATTGCGGTCAGGCGAAGGCTACTTCAGCCAAGATGGCAAGCGAATGGTTTTTCAGAGTGAGCGTGAAAAGGAGAACCCTTTCTACCAAATCTACATGATGGACCGTGAATCAGGTGACATTGAGCGAGTCTCACCGGGCTTTGGAAAAACGACCTGCGCGTGGATTCATCCCTCCGGAGACAAAGTTCTTTTCGCTTCCACACAATTTGATCCGGCAGCCAATCAGAAACAAAAAGATGAATTGGAGTTTCGAGCTTCCGGCCAAACCCGTCGTTATAGCTGGGATTACGATCCAACCTACGATTTGGTCGAATGGGATCGCACGACGGGAGCCTACAAAAAACTTACAGAGGCTGCAGGCTACGATGCCGAAGGGTCCTATTCACCCGACGGAAAATACATCGCTTTTTCTTCGAACCGTCGAGCGTACGAGAACAAGCTTACTGATCGCGAGAAAGCGATTTTCGAAAAAGATCCTGCAGCAGCACTCGATTTGTATGTGATGAAAAGCGACGGGACCGAAGTACGACAAATTACCGATATCTTTGGATACGACGGTGGACCCTTCTTCTCTCCCGATGGCAAACGGATTTGCTGGCGACGCTTTTCCGAAGATGGAGCGACCGCGGAAATCTTCACCGCTAACCTCGATGGTTCCGATGCCAAACGCCTAACAACGATCGGCGCGATGAGCTGGGCACCTTTTTATCATCCATCTGGTGACTATCTGATCTTCACAACGAACATCAATGGATTTGCGAATTTCGAACTTTACATTGTCGACACGGCGGGCATCCATACTCCTGTTCGAGTGACGACGACCGATGGCTTCGATGGCCTTCCAGTCTTCACACCGGATGGCAAACAACTTTCCTGGACTGCCGGTCGAACACCGGATAAGAAGTCGCAAATCTTCATTGCCGATTGGAACGATGCTGCCGCTCGCAAAGCACTCGACCTTGCCCCAGATTCGAGTATCGCTAACTCGACTCTTCCTCCGACCACCGCACAACTCGATACCGTTCGATCTGCAGCTTCCGAAGTCGCGAAAGCAACCGATACCGACTATCGTGCCCAAGATGTCGCGAGACACGTCGATTTCCTTTGTCGCCCCGAACTCGGTGGGCGAATGACCGGAACACAAGGCGAAAAACTGGCAACTGCATATGTCGCGAGTTACATGGCATCGCTGCAACTCGAACCCGCAGGTACCAAAGAAGATTACTTCTATGACTTCCCTTTCACCGCAGGAGTTGAACTACTAGAGTCCAATCAACTTCGATCCGGCAACAAAACTTGGAAGCTAAACGAAGACTGGCGACCGCTCGTTTTTTCGAAGTCGACAGCAATCGAACCGACCGAAGTCGTGTTCGCTGGTTATGGCATCGTCGCGCCAAAGGAAGGCGAGCACGCTGAGTACGATTCCTATGTTCACCTCGATGTGGAGAACAAATGGGTCATGATGTTTCGCCAAATGCCCAGCGATATATCCCCCGAACGCCGTCAACATTTTGCTCGCTACAGTTCGCTTCGTTATAAAGCGATGGCAGCTCGAGATCGCGGGGCGAAAGGGATCATCATCGTGAGCGGACCGAATAGCGGCGTCCGGCAACAGTTGGTTCCACTCCAAGTAGACGGCAGCCTTTCCGGCACCAGTATCGCCGCGATCAGCATCACCGATGCCGTCGCGGAAACTTGGTTTGAAAAATGCGAAGACAAATTGCTAGATCTACAGAAAGAACTCGATCGAGGCGAGATGATGATGGGATTTCCGCTTCCGGAAGTTTCCGTCTCCGCCAAAGTGGAGATCAAACAGGTCAAGCAATCCGGTCGAAACGTGCTTGGCGTTTTGCGAGCAGGATCGAAACCGACGAACAGCATGGTGATCATCGGTGCACATATCGACCACTTGGGTGCAGGATCGAACGGTTCAAGCCTTGCACGAGACGAAGAAAAGTCCGGTATGCACCGAGGAGCGGACGACAACGCTTCTGGCGTTGCTGCGATGTTAGAGATTGCTCAATCAATGTCGATACAAAAACGACAGGGCAAATTAAAGCTCGAACATGATGTTCTGTTCGCTGCTTGGTCTGGTGAAGAGCTTGGACTTCTTGGTTCGGCTCACTTCTCCGACAACTTTTTCTCGCTTTACCCACACATGAAGGATCCGGGGGCTGGCAAACTCTATCCAGCGGTGATCGCTTGCTTCAATCTCGATATGGTTGGTCGATTGCGAGAGAATTTAGTGCTTCAAGGGATCGGCTCTTCATCCCTTTGGGCAAAGGAGATCGAGAAGCGTAACGCTGTGGTCGGCATGTCGTTGTCTCTTCAGAACGACAGTTATCTTCCAACCGACGCTAGCACATTCTTCTTGGACGGGGTTCCGATTCTGTCCGCGTTCACAGGATCGCATAGCGAGTACCACACACCGCGAGACGTTCCCGAATTGTTGAATTACGAGGGATCTGCACAAACTGCAAAATTGATGGGCTTGATCGCCCGCAGCGTTGCCACCACCGTCGAACCGCCAATCTACCAAGAACAAAAGGCCCCTGAAGGCCAAGGTTCACGGGCTGTGATGACCGCATATCTCGGCACGATTCCCGATTATGCCCAAGGGGACATCAAGGGCGTGATGCTGTCGGGTGTTGCGAAAGACGGGCCTGCTTCGAAAGCTGGCGTTCAAGGCAAGGACATCATCATCGAACTCGCAGGTCGTAAAGTAGAGAACATTTACGACTACACATATGCAATAGAAGCCATAAAAGCCGGGCAAGAGACAGACATTGTTGTTCGAAGAGGCACCGAGGAGCTACGCATGAAGATTGTTCCTCAATCTCGGCAGTGATGAAGGTTGAAAAAGAGACAAATCTCGAGAACTAGGCACGATGGTGTGCGGATTTTTCGCAGATCGAACATGAGCTGGAGTTGGAAGCAATGTTAAAAGAAGTTAAGAAATTCCGTCATAAATCGCGACGTGCAGTGGATGTTGAAGGGGAGTTGAAAATCGGTTTAGAAAAAAGCCAAGTGGGGTGAGCGGATTCGGCTTGCATGAGGTAGGAGATACGGCTACATTTCGGAAGATATTCTGGTTAGGTAGAGCGAACCGGGTGATTTCGAAAAAAGATCGAACCTAGAGTGAGTGAACCGATTCAGTAGTTTAGTAGTTGATTCCCCTGTAGCTCAGTCGGCAGAGCAGCGGACTGTTAATCCGCGTGTCGGTGGTTCGAGCCCACCCGGGGGAGCCTTTCAGAATTGGTTCGAAACTGCGACCAATTCGGTAATCAGCAAAAGCCGAGATGAGAATCTCGGCTTTTCTGCTATTTACCCAGTGTTTTGCTGGGTTTTGAGCATTTGACGTCCACTACGTTCGTCTCTGTCCTGTTCGGTCTAGTGTCCAGGAACGCTCATTTCCCGCTCGGCACCCAGACCAGAACAACGAAATCTCTCTTACTCTCCGAGTTAACGGGGAC
>JAJTID010000164.1 GCA_021300155.1 Pirellula sp. | reverse complement strand
AGGCGTCTCTAAAGCGCAACGAAAGAATTCGATCGAGGTAGCGGTACGTTTCCATCGATCGAATTCGGTTCGAAATCTCGCGATTCAGTCATCGCGATTCTTTTTTTGACGCTTTTGGCGCTGTTGAGGTGACATTCTCTCTAACGGCCGCGTTTCTAGAGCCGATTGTCTTTGCATTCGGTGCTGAATTCCGGTCGGGCCACCTCAATCGCTGTGCATGTCTTCTATATTTCCATAAGGGCCAAACAATCGCATATGCGAATTCTTTCTACGATCTTTATTTGGCGATTACCACAGCCGAGGCAATTCTTCGAGAGACTCTTTTCGTTTCCACTGCAACCACAGCAAGACAGAAAGTAGGAACGGAATCCGATCAAGCCAAGGCAATAGCGGACGCTGAATTGGCGCGCGCGCATGCGCTTGCAGATGCGCTGCACGCATTGCAAACGGCGCTCAATGCAGATTGGGTCCCAATCGAATGGAACGGATGGGGATACGGTGGCTGGGGCTATGGTTGGGGTGGTTGGTATGGAGGATACGGCGGTTGGGGCTACGGTTGGGGCGGCTGGTACGGCTGGGGAGGCTACGTATTCGGGTACGCAGCCTATGGCTGGGGAGGCTACGGATACGGGGGCTTTGGAGGCTGGAATGGGTTTGGCTGGGGATTTGGTACATGGTATGGAGGTTGGGGATTTGGTTGGGGTTATGGTTGGGGATACGGCGGCAATTATGGCGGAAACAGTGGTGCTCAAGAAGACTATGATGATGAAGTAGACGAAATCGAAGATGACTACAATGACGCACTTGATTCAGCCAATGATACGGCAAAAGACGAACTAGCCGCAGCCAAACTCGCGGAAGCGATCCGAAACGGAGATGCCGGAATTGCCTTTGCAACATCTCGTGGGAATGCAGGAGTTGCCTATGTCATTGCACAAAACATCGCTGACGATGCTTACTCTACGGTAGCCCAATCACAGGCCAACACGCTCAATTTGACTGTTGGGAACGCCGAAAGAACTTGGGATATTGCTGTATCCACAGCAAAGAAGAATCGAGTATTCGCTGAGAATGCCGCTACTGTGACACTTGCAACGGAAAAGGCATCTACGACTTCCTCCTATCTGCAAGGTATCGCGCAATCAGAATCAGTGTTTCATCACGCGAACTCAGTCCAAAATCATCTTCGCGCTCAACAGAATCCAATCGGACCTCGGGGTGAGTACCAACGGGCCTATGCTGAGGCAAATTCAACGTGGATTGCCAATGCTGCACCCGCCTTTGTCTCCAGTAAGTCCATTGAGGCGAATGCTACGGCATTGCTGGCCGTAGAAATCGCTAAGGCAAACGCCGTGAAATCAAATACGATGGCTAACTCCGAGCATGATAGAGTGACTGCCAATACGTTGACGAATGAAACATATGTGTTGGCAAATACTCAGGCTTCGAACTCTATGTCGACGGGGTTGCGAACAATCGAGAATCAACGCTCGGCTACCCACGCTAACAACGCCAAGGCTTTTGATGTTTCGGTAGCGACTAATGCAAAGGCTCGCCAGGTTGCAATAGCGCAAGCACTCGTAGATTTTGAGGAAGATTCCGATGAATATCAAAATGCCATTAAGAATGCACGCAAACAGGGCGCGATTCAGTTCTCAACGCTTTCTCATGATTTTTCTACAGCTGAGCATGCTTCGCGCAAGGTTTACTCTTTTGAGGAGAGCAATATTCGACACGCATATGCTGTAGCGGGGCACTCAATCGAGGAGTCAAAAACAGTCTCTTTGTCTTCTGCGAAACAAGCGAAGCGAGTTTCTGACGCGAATGCGAACAAGGTCTACTGGGATACAGAGAGCGCGCAGCGAAGAATGGCAACTATCTCGCATGACAACGCGAAAGCGGCCTTTTATACAGCTACGGAAACTGCGATTGGTATTGCCAACAACTTGATCCACACAAGAATGCAATTACCGTGGACCCAATATTTGGTTTCGGCAGCGCAAGTTCGTCAGAACGCATGGAGCGCCTCTTCGCTAGTCTACGGACAACTCGTGGTACAGAGAGCAAACGTTGAACAGACTTACGATTCTAGCGTTTCGCAAGCCCGTTTGGATACAACAATCGCATCCGTTGTTGCAGACCATTCTGCGATGGTCATGTCCTCGGCAGCGACAAAGAGCAGTGAAATCTCGAATGCCAACGCGCGAAAGACGTTCGAGCAGCAGATGTCAACCACCACACAGGTTTATCTCGATCGTTTGTCGGAAATAAAGAAAGACGAATCTATCGAACAACAGAACAATCCAAACGGACCCGCAAGTGATTGGCAGGCCCAACGAACTTCTGCAACCAACACTTACGTACTAAATCGTGCACAAAAACAATCCTCTGCCCGAACAACTTTCGACGCCAATTCGTCTGCAGAAGATAGTGCGTTCACAACTGCAAATGCTGCGAAGGCAAGGACTATGGTTGATGCTGACGCGACATACCGTAGTGTAGAAGCAAACGCATATTCCGTAGTAATTGCCGACCTCCGAAATGCAGAACGCCTATACACGATCGCTGAATTTGCCGCTATTGTTTCTGCATCTTCGTCTTTTTCAACCAGTTCTCCATGGGCTGCGTACGATGCCTTGGAAGCCATCGCGAGAGCAGCATGGAAGACCACTGTAGGAAATGTCATATCATCAAAGGACGCTCAAGTTGCACAGGGACAAAGGCAACTGGAATTGGCCGTTACAAATGCTGACGACACGTATGAAAATCGACGAATCGACTACGTGTCTTCGATTCAATTAGAAACGGCGTCACTGCCGGGAGTGTATGGAAATGGCTCAATGCCACTTCCGACTTTATCACAAGCACCATTCCTAGATGAATTCTATGCTTCAATCGCGAGTGGAACGATTCCATCCGAAGTTGGCACAAGATTTATTCCGACAAGTACAAATACTTTCTCCAACTCTAGTGGTTATTCAGGTGGCCTGAGTGGTGGCTACCGAAGCTCGATTTTAAATCCCGACGGATTTCGAGAAGTCGGTTACGAAGGCTCAGGAAATGGAGGTGGTTTTGGAGACTTTTCTGTAATTGGCGGGTCCCCGTCGTCTAGAGTCAATTGGAACCTCATAGGTGAAGCTGATTCCATTCAATCCACTCAAGCGACGGATATAGCGATCACATTGTATGGACTATCTTCTGGACTAAAGACTATTTTTGACTCCGAAGAGCCAGACAATTTTGGGAACGGAGGATCTGGGTACGGAGGTGAAGGCGAACCTCCTATTGTATTCGATGGCCCTTTGACTATGGATTTCGCATCCACAAGTACTATTTCTGAAATCATTGGTGAACGCAGTCCAGAATTGCAGAGACTTTTCGAAGCCACTGCGTCCGCGAGATATAGTTCACTACCGATGCGCCCAGGCGCCACTTACTCTCCCATACTGTCTTCACCCAGCGTACTCGGTAACTCGCAAGATCGAACGAAAACAAAGCCGACAATTTCGTTGTTTAGAAACAACGCTTTTTCAATGGATGCAAGAGCGAGTGCAATTGAATCTGCTCAGTCGTTTGAACAGTCACTCAACGTACAACTACAGAACACACCGAATCTAGTTCTCCTAGAAAGTGCTTTCACTGAGGCAGAACCTGAGGAAATTCTCTCAGAATCGGAAGCGAATGCGATCGTCGAGTTCGAAAACATGATTGCGACTCTCTCACAAAAGCTTGCTGGGATGAAAGAGCTATCCACAAGCGACATGAGCACGTTCGACCAAGCCGGTCTTACTGTAGTTGACAATGGGTTTTGGCCCTGGGAGTCCGTACTGAAGGTAGTTCGTATTGGTGATTCAAACTATGCCTACGTTTTCCACGATGCCACTACCTATCACTCTCGTTCAGGATTCTCTGATCGGACTGTATCAGCTCGGTGGGAACTGCATTCAGTCAATAACAGCAGCGAGCGAATGGATAAGCAAATCTTTGCTTTGATTCGTGATCAAGGCTATCTCTCGGCGCTGCAAACCACGGAGGTCCTTCTCTCCATCGTTCCAGGAGGTTCAACCGCGACTTACATTGAAGACGGCAAGTTCATTCGAGCGGGATTAGCGTTTGGCAGCGATGTAGTCCAAACGGTATTTCCTCTGGGGAAACTCGCCAAACTTCAAAAGCTAGCTTCAGTTACGAGCAAGGTTACGAAAGTCTCCAACGTCGCAATATCTGCCAAGACAATGGCATCGGCCATGCTAATCGTGGATTCACTCAATGCTGGGGTAGGTATTCATGATACGGTACAAGATGTTCAAAAAGGAAATAAGGTTGGTGCAGCGATTGGTTCGTTGGATGTCCTATTTAGCGTATTGAACGTTGGCTTTTCCGCGAAACAACTTGCCGATGCGGCACGTGATGCTCGGCGAGTTGTCGACGGATCGATGCCGGAAGTCGATACTGCAAAACCTGGACTAAAGAAGGTCGAGCCTGATTCCATCGATGATGCAATAGAGTCGCTGAAGAAAACTTCCAGCAGGTCATTCGTTACCGACTACACGTATCCAACTGGATTAAGAAACGGCATTCCAGCTGGGCGAAGAAGCACCAATCTTCAAAATGCCGATTCCGAGTTTAAGCGTGGAATTGCCAGAGAAAATCAGTCTGCAGACATTCTTGCAGGCAAAGGGTACAAAGTTGAGCAAAACCCAAACGTCCCTCTACAGTCTACGAATCCTGACTTTCGAATTGAAGGCAAACTATTTGACAACTATGCACCAACTTCTGGAGACGTTCGATCGATTATGAGAGAGATAAATCGCAAAGCAGCTTTCCAGGCTCGAAGAGTTGTCCTTAATTTAGCTGATTCACCAATCACTCGGCATGAGCTTCGGAAGGGAATTGATGACTACGCTTCAACAGATGTACTCGAGATAATTGTCATTGACAAACTTGGGAACATTGTCAAGTTCTTTCCTTAATCAACTTTCCTTAGGTAAACCCCAACGATTTGACGGATTAATAGAAGATGGCGATTGAATACACCTTACTGACATCCTGCGAACAAGAGCTTCCATCTGATT
>JAJTID010000047.1 GCA_021300155.1 Pirellula sp. | reverse complement strand
CCACCTACGGACACTGCAAAAATTTGATCGAGCTCTTTGAGACGCTGATCGATCCAATCTTTCCGATTGTTGGTTCCGTCGTCTTGGAGGAGCCACGCGGAACGTACGCATCTGGAAACCAGATGATACCAGCGAGTCACCTTCGTATCCACAAGCCGAAATCGTGCCGTAGTCATAGATTCATTTCCCGAACTGCAGAGGCGTCAATCGTCCCAACGGGCCAAATCATACCCCAAAAACAAACGCTGGTCAACAAAACACTGCCTGTCCTTTATTTGTGCTGCCGACAAACGAGCGTTCGCTTGTTTAAAGACTAGGAATCGTTTTACTTGCCCACGTTCTCAACAAATCGAATTTCCTTCAAGCTCGGTGCGTTATTCTCCTTGCGTGGGTCTATCAAAAACTTGTCTACGACATCTGGAGAGAATAGCCATAAATTCTCTGCTTTGAATTCTTGAAACGCTCCGAATTTCCCTTCCGACCTGCATTTGTGTATCGCATAAATGTCGCTGTCGACTTCCGCGGATTTCACTTTTTCCCATTCGAGTTCTGTTACGAATGGATAGATCAGATGCTCTGGAAACTCTTGGAATTTTTTTCCCAGTTTTTCGATACTGAAATCGCCGATCACCGCGGGATTGAAGCATATCTTGAGGGGCAGTGCCCGAGCGTCAAATGTAACTTCCAAATTCAAATTCGGACCCTTTCCATTTTTACTTGCAAACAGTCCCCTCGATGTTTCTCTTGACGACTTTGATGCAAAACAATCCAGATCGACTGTGAAGAACCTCGGAGGGAGAACCGTTTCGTGAATTGTGTTGACGCGCAGTTCGTAGAAGTTTTTCGGATTGACGTATCCGACTGTTCGCACAATTCCCCCGTAGGGTTGGCACGGAGCCCAATAATTCTGGCCTCCTGGACGTTCGAAAATTACGCTTCCGTCGTAATAAGCCTCATAATTGTCAACTCGTCCATCTTCCTCGTAGAGCTGAATTGCTCGCCATTGTTTTCGCAATTCATCGACCACGACGACATGCACGCCGCTGACCTGCTTCGGAAACAAGCTTCGACTCGAGTCTTCATCAAACACAGCCAGTCTTGAGTAAGTTGACTTTACGCAATACTTTTTTGGAAAACGGTTTAGCATGTCTAAGAATGTTATCATGCGCTGTTCCAGCAGCGGCTGATCATCATTTTTAATCGGCTCTCGAATCAACTCAGGCAGTTTTCCCTGTGCACACGCGTTGGTGCACCGTTCAGCCACGATTAGTAGAGCAAACAAAACCATTTGAAAGGATTTAATCCAACTCATTGTATAATGCCTTGCGCCTAGCCTAGCCTCCAGTACATGACGTCAGCGTACCGCACCTGGGCTAGTTGGTCTCGTTGCGGATCGGTATTGAGGAGAGAAGCTCCAATGTGGGGGCGTCGCATCGGCTTGATATTCCAGGTACTTGCGATCCGTGAGCGCTTTGTTGCGAAATAGGTTCGCAATATCGTCTAGGACTTGAATATTGCTGCCGTAGTACGAATGTCCCAGCAAACTAGAGTCGATCTCGGTCGCGTCGATCACTTCGATGCCGGGAATCGACAACACGCCTCGACTGGAGTCACCCACTCGATCGCCTGCATTGAAGTATCGCGACGCCAACAAGGCGAGATCGGTTTGCGACGTATAGAGCGTGACTCGTTTTGCTGTCTTCGTTATTTTCGGAGCGATCTCTTCTCGAAAAACGGTTGCATCGATATCGGGAGCTGCCAATACGACTTGGTTGAACACAGGCTCGCGATCGGATAGTCCTGCCAACGCTTGTGCTAACCCAACACTACCCATGCTATGAGCAACCAAGTTGATCGATTCCGCTTTGGACTCGCGTGCGATCTGCTCCAGGAAACTACGAATCTGGTTCACACTCGCTTGGATATTCTCCGCGTCATCGGGATATCGATACCAATCGTTGTGCGATGGCCAACTGAAGAATACAGGCGCACCTGGGAATTCAAGGTCGGATGCCATTTGAGCGGTTCGACGTGCCGCGTCTTCAAAAGACACATTGTAGCCATGTACGAACACCAATAGATTCTTACCGGAGCGATCCATGCACGAGTGCAATTGCGAGTAGAACTCCTCGCGCTCGAGTGGCTGCGTGTTGGCCAAAACGATATGTTTCTCGGGATCCCACTTCACTTCCATTCGCAACAAAAAGGATGGAGATTCCAGTTCGCCGGGAACATGGTTCTTTGGGATCGTCACTTGGCAAACGCCCAGTTTGACTTCATCAGAGTATTCGCCGTTGTAAACTTTAGTGCGTTGGGGAAACCAGAAAGCCATATCGAGCGAATCGCGCGCCATGGCCGTTAAGCCCATGAGGCCGACAAGAGCGACGATGGCATAAACGATAGCTCGCCTCTTGGCGAACCCAATGATGCAAAACATCGTGCACCCCAAAGCGACTCCGAAAGCCCCCCAACGCAATCGACTGCCGAACATGGACAAGCGATTCACTTGGCGGTTCGTGCCGTAGAAGACGTCGACTTTTCGAGTACCTTCGGTGGGTGGCACCATTGCTGTGGAGGCACTACTTTCGACAACTTTCTTCGCAGGTGCAGCTACCCGTGGAGCACTAGGGGCCGCCGTGGCTGGTGCTGTGGCCGCCATCGCGGGTGCTGCCGCAGCGGTTGATGGAGATGCAGCAGGTGATTCTGCGGCTCGGGATGAGGATTGTTTGGCTGACTTAACGAGTGATTGTCGAATCGCAGATGGGCTCAAGTCTTGCACATCACTTGCCGCGCCGAGTCCATCGGTAAAGTCATCCGCGAGACTCCAAAATCTTTTCGTCACAATCGAATCGGATGGCAACTTCTCTAACTTGCGAAACAAGGCGGGCACCACAGAGTCATCAAAGTTCCAGGCGATGCGAAGTGATTTGGCAAACGCGTCGCCGTCTTCATCTTTCTCAACATAGCCAAGCAATCTATCCCACTCTACCGGATTGGCAGATACCAGAGTTCGAAATGCAATTTGGCGTTGAGTATGGGAAGCTGTTGGAGAGTCGAGTGTTTCCAACAAGGCCTTTTTACCAGCGAGCCCGATATCTCGAATTGCCAGCTCGATCGTTTCCTCCATCTCCGAGGGGAGTAACCCGAGCAGAAGGTAGACGGATGTATTGGACTCGCCTGCCATGTGGTAGGCAAATCGCGCGGCGCAGGCAAGAACCGGATCTTCATGGTGTGTGTATTCTGAAATCAACGGAATGGCGCAATTACCAGTAGCGGTCGCCAAGGTTTGAAGCGCCGCTCCCTTGATTTCGTTGTATTCGCGTCGATCTCTTAGGCATGCTAGGACTTGAGTCGCGAGCTGACTTGTTTGTGTTGCACACACACCACGTGCATGCCACGCTGCGAGCCGTACATCTATGGAAATCGAAAGATCATCCGCGACACGGTGGCAAATTTTGTCCAATTCATCATCACGCTGCCTAAGCAACTCTGCAGCACAAATCAAATCGACGAGACGTTGTCCATCTTGGTCCGAGTGATACCGAGAGACGATCTCCTCTCTTAAGACCGGAAGGGCTATCGTCGCGTTTGCTGCAAGCACTTTTGCTGCAGCAATCTTGTAGGTCACATCTATATCACGCATGCTGATGCGCTCGACCAGATATTCTACCGAGGACAAGTCTAGACCTTGGGTTTGGGCAAGAACATGGAGCGAAGCTTCAGCCAACGAGTTATCGTCTGACTTCGCAAGGTGAATCAAATGCGGGTGTGCCATTTTGCACGCAACTCCATGGCAAGATAGCGCATGCAACAAACTAACGCACAGCTCACTATCCCGATTCATCTCCCGAACGATTTCACGGACCACCGCCTCCACAATCGAGGGATCTCCGGGAAGCAACTCTCCCAATGTCGTTGCCGCTTGACCTCTCTCCCAAGCGTCCAAGCTTTCATTCGCTAGTCGATTGTGGGCATGGCGAACGATCGTTCGCAGCTCATTGGGACGAACCGCCGATTTGTGCTGAACGACCAAATCGAAGCAATCGGGTAACCAGTCACATCGAGGAGTTGCAATATAGGCTTGAACCATTTGCGAGATCACATTCGGTTCACATTCAGAACTATTGCAGAGGCATTGAATCAATCCTGCCCGAACCTCAGCGTTAATATTGGGCTTACAAGCTTGCGTGGCGATCAGAGTGCGGACACTCGATTCACTGGGTGTTGCGGAGAACAACAACCAAGTTGCTGCTACGGGAGATTCGACGTAATCCGATTCCAACACGATCTCCAGCACTCGGTCGTCGTACCGATCCGATGCGATCAAAAGCAGTTCGAGAAATCGAGGAGAAGCGGATCGCACCAATTCGCGAAGGATTGCTTTTTGGTTTGCAGGATCCATCTTATCAAAGTGAACGTTGAGATATTGCCACATCTCAGTCACCTGGTCTTCATCGAATCGATAGAACCCATCCAAGAACCGTTCTGTCGGAGGTGCCAATTTACTCTTGGTGCGTGCGATCTGACGTCGCTTCGCATAGTTAGGTGGATCCAATGCGAGAAGTCTTTCGATCTCACGTTGGTCCCGAGCCATGGATGGGCGGTAGGTCAGTTTGGCATATGCTTCCCGAAACTGGGGCTCGAGTTCGGCCCAATTTCCAATATCGCGATAAGCGTAAATACGGCGCTGTAGATTTAAGGATAGCTGTCTTAAGGATTTGGACGCGGTCGAACGAACGAGGATATCGCTATCCTCGATGGCTTCCACAAGCCGAGGCAGGATGGACGGCAGTTTTCGGATATTGCGATTGGCTTCGTTGCCGAGCGCCCGAATCTCCGCTGCTCTCGACAGGGCTGAATCGTTCGAATTTCCAAAGGGATTCGAGATCGCGACATACCAACTGGGACGTTGCCATTGGGATTCGATCGATGGCCGAACGTCACGCGTTTGGCCGAGCAATTGCTTGCTGAATTGTGAGGTGTGGATCAGTAACGCTCCCATCCAAAGGCAGCAAATGAATCGCAGATTGGCTGGCATCCGGAACCTCCATGATCGAGACGACTACTGGGCAAGGCATCGCGGCGAAGTGCCGCAACTGTTCGATTAGCAAGATCCGAAGGCTAGCACAAGAGGATTTTGACGAGACGGCAGCCAAGAGGGTGTTTTTCGCCACCGCAAACCTTTGAAATTCTTTGCTCGGAAATGAACCTGTTCGTTCTTGCTGGCGTAGCGCGATTTCTAGCGTTGTTTTTTAAGGGAGCAAACAAGTCCTTTTTCTGGAGGAAATTTGCGAACGGCGACTTTCCACGGTTCTTCTCTCTCCAAAAAACGACGATGAGACCGGAAGGCGTTGTTTGAGCAGACATTCTGGATATACTTCGACCCTCCACAATACAAAAATCCTTGGAAATTATTGCCAAACGGAATCCATATGACTGAAACGACCACCAATTCTTCGGCCATGATCGAGGCGGATGGATTGTCCAAGTTTTACGGACCCTTCGCTGCTGCCAGAGAGATTTCCTTTCAAGTCAACAAGGGAGAACTGGTCGCTTTTCTCGGCCCGAACGGGGCTGGCAAGAGCACGACGATGAAGATGTTGACCGGATATTTGGCCCCCAGCGAAGGGGTTGCTCGAATCGCCGGCCATGACATGTTTCGCGATCGGATCGCGGGTTCGCAGCGATTGGGTTATCTGCCTGAAAACGGCCCGCTATATCCCGACATGACCCCGCATAGTCTGTTGAAGTTCTTCGCCGACGCTCGTGGGATGGCGACTGACTACAAAAACACTCGCATCGAAGCGGTCATCGAATTGTGCGACTTGAAGTCAGTGGTCCATAAGGCGATCAGCAAGCTTTCGAAAGGCTTCCGTCAGCGGGTGGGTATGGCGCAGGCGCTGCTCCATGAACCAGACGTGTTGATCCTGGACGAACCGACCGCCGGTCTGGACCCAAATCAAATTCGAGAAGTGCGAAACACGATGCGTAAATTGGGAGAGACGAAAACGATTCTTCTTTCGACTCACATTTTGCAAGAAGTCGAAGCCATGGCGTCACGCGTGATCATGATCAACGAAGGTCGCAAGGTCTTTGAAGGAACGGTCGCCGAACTGAAGCAGGTCAAAGGTGACCTGTCCGATGCATTCCACAAGCTAACAGGCGCTGCCGTTTAGCCATACACCCAATAATTCGCCTCGATGGCGCGATACCAAATGATTCGCTCCCAAGTGCGAAAGTGTTCCAACTCAACATCGTCATACCATAACCATTAGGATCCATTGCCGTGACGCTTGTAAACGTATTGACTGCTTTATCAAAACTGTTGGTGCTAGATCTCGTCTTCCTGGGCGTAATACTAGCCATCATCATGACGCTCTCCATGACGAGACGTGTTGGATATGCGGTATTGAAGCGTAACTTTTATGGTTACTTCTCCAATCCGACCGGATACGTCTTCCTCTGCTTGTTCGTGCTATTGACGAGCATGGCGGCGTTTTGGCCGCACGAGTTTTTTAGCTCCAACCTCGGCACTCTAGGACAGTTGAACAAGTGGTTCACTTACATCATGCTGTTCTTCATCCCTGCGATCACCATGAGTATTTGGGCCGAAGAACGCCGACAAGGGACCGATGAGTTGTTGCTCACGCTGCCTGCAGATGACTTTGACATCGTCATTGGTAAGTATGTTGCTGCTGCTTCCATCTATTCTGTCTCTTTGCTCTTCTCGCAATTGTCAACTTTTATCGTGCTGGCCTTCCTCACGCAGGGAGAGATCGATACCGGTTTGTTCTTCACCAATTACATCGGTTATTGGTTTATCGGATTAGCCATGATTGCCATTGGTATGGTGGCATCTTTCTTAACCAATAATTTGACAGTGGGTTTTATTCTCGGTGCTTTGTTCAATGCTCCACTCGCCTTTGCGTTCAAAGCGGACACGATTGCTGATCGTAGCATCGCGAGAGAGATCAAGAACTTTAGTATTCCTGAGCGATTCGACGACTTCGGTCGTGGCGTTTTGAGCCTATCCGGGATTTCTTACTTTGTGCTAGTCGCCATGGTGGGAATCTATCTGTGCATGGTTTTGATTGGAAAGCGTCACTGGACAGGTGGCAGTGACGGCAATGTTAAGCTCGGTCACTATTTGTTGAGAATTGCTTTGCTCGTCGGAATTGCGATCGGAGGCACGATGTTGTTCCGCAACAAAGATCGCCGACTTGATGCAACCGAAATGAAAGTGAGTTCGCTTTCACCTGTCACTGCTGATTTGATCAAAGCCATGGGCAAAGACCGGGACATTGTTGTGGACGCTTATCTGTCCGCAGAAGTGCCGGAAGAGTACGCGAAGATCAAATACCAAGTGATCTCGTTGCTGAAAGAATTCCAGTCGACTGCAAAGGCGAACGGGGTGTCGATGCAGTTGAGAATTTACGATTCTGTCCTACCTTCGAGCGAGGAAGAAAAGCAAGCCGAGCAGCAATACGGGATCTTGCCTCAGACGATCCGCGTGCGCGAGCGTGGTGCTTATTCGGACCAGCCAGTCCTGTTGTCGGCAGCGTTTCGCAGTGGGCTTCAGAAAGTCGTGATCCCATTCTTTGAGCCAGGTGTGCCGGTTGAATACGAGTTGATTCGTTCGCTGACCACCGTTGCGAAGCCCGCACGAAAGAAGCTGGGAATTCTCACAACGGATGCTCGAATGATGGGAGGATTCGATCAGCGTACGATGCAGTCGTCTCAGCAACAGCCCATCGTGCAGGAGCTTTCCAAGCAATACGAAATTGTTTCGGTCAGCGCCGCAACTCCGATCGACACGGAAAAGTTGGATGTGTTGTTGGCAGTACAGCCGTCATCGATGTCTCCTGAAGAGATGGTCAACTTTACAGATGCTGTGAAGTCGGGCTTGCCAACAGCGATCTTCGAAGACCCGATGGTAGCCCTTGAATCGATGCCCGGAACAGGGGAGCCAAAGCAAGCGGGAGGACCGATGGCGATGTTCGGCGGTGGTGGTCCCCAACCCAAGGGAGATATCTTGCCTCTTTGGCGAGCGCTCGGATTGGACATTCCTCGACAACCAGGTCCGATGGGATTGCAATCGCCAGACCTATGCTGGCATGAATACAATCCATACCCTGTGCTGGCTGAAACATCGGAAGCGACTGACCTCTGGGTCTTTGCACGCGAGGAAGCGCCCGGCGCCGAAGGTGCCTTTAGTTCCGAAAGTGAAATCAGCAAAGGACTCAAGGAAGTCATGTTCTTGTATGCCGGAGCCATTCGGGCGGCCCCTGAGTCCGAACGCAATGTCGAAGTGTTACCACTGGTAAAGACTGGAGCAAAAGCAGGGACTTTGTCTAGATCCGATCTCGATTTGATCGAACGATCCGGATTGTCCCAGGCTACAGAGTTGCGAATGCGTCGAGGTGAAAACGCGGCGGAACAAATTCTGGCAGTCCTCGTAGAAGGAAAGCCATCTGCTGAGAAGAAAGAGGGAGAAAAGCCGATCAAAGCGGTCTATGTCGCTGACGTCGATTGCTTGACCCGCACCTTCGTCGATCTTCGTAATCGTCCACCTATGCTGGAAGAAATCAAGTTTCAGTTCCAGAATATCACCTTCGTACTCAATGCAATTGACGTTCTGGCGGGTGAAACAAACTACCCACAAATTCGTCGACACGTTCCTTCGTTTAGCACCTTGAGACTCGTCGAAGAGCAAGCTGACATCGCTAGACAAGAAGAAGCTACCAAGCGATCGGAGTTCAGTAAAAACTTCAATGAAGCAATCGCGAAAGCGGAAGAAGAGAACTCAAAAGCGGAACGAGACTTTAAGGATCGAATCGAAAAGTTGTCCAAGGACGGAATGCTCGATGCATCAAAGTTCCAAGATCTTCAACAGCTACAAATCGAGGCTGCGATGCGTCAACAGAACACCGCCAAACGATTCAAAGTGGAGAAAGATCGCTTGCAACGCGAACGAGACACGGGAATCAGGAACGCTCGCCGGGAAGCTGACGAAGCGATTGCCAAGATTCAAAATTATTACAAACTGCTTGCCGTTTTCGTACCGCCCATTCCTCCACTTTTGGTGGGTATCATCGTGATGGTCTCCCGCAGACTACGCGAACGTGAAGGCATTTCCAAGAACAGACTCAAGTAGCAAAACCGGGGAGAATCAAAGTGAGTGAAGGACAGAAAACAGGTATTTTCGCCGTCATTGCTGGAGTGGTCGCTTTGCTAGCATGGGCTACGACCAGTCGCAACGTGGTGGTGAACGCCAAGACGAGCCGTATCAATCAGGTGATCTTTGAGAAATTCAATGATCCGTTAACCGCAGCGTCCCTCAAACTGCTTCGATATGATTCATCGAAAGAACAGATGGATGAGTTCGAAGTTTCGAAAGATCGAAAGACGGGCGTTTGGTCTATTCCATCGCACGAAAGCTATCCAGCCGATGCTTCCAAGCAGATGGCTGACGCTGCTACGCTTTTCGTTGGATTGAAGGCACTCGATGTCGCCAGCGAGAAACGTGAAGATCAATCTCTTTTTGGCGTGATTGCACCGGATAAACAAAAAGAAGATCAAGGCGGCGATGGCGTTGGGATGCTCGTGCAAATGCGCGATGAAAAAGGAGAAATGCTCGCTGACATTATCATTGGGAAAGATGTGGATGGGAACAAAAAGAAGCGATTCGTACGGATCCCTTCCGAAGATGTAATCTATGTTGCAGAACTCGATACAACCCCGCTGACGACCGAGTTCAAGCAATGGATCGAGCCTGATCTTCTCCAGCTCAGCAGCACGGACATCGAGACGTTTGGGATCCGTGATTATCAAATCCTTCCCACGAATCAAGGCCAGGTCTTGAGTCGCAATTACGAAGCGGACATCAATTACGTAACGGCTAGCGGACAGTGGGAAGCCGTCCGCGTGAACACTTATGATTCGGACCCTCCTGGAGTGAAGACGGTGGGCGAGAACGAACAACTCAACACCACCAAATTGAACGACATTAAGAGTGCGTTGGATAACCTCAAAATAGCGGATGTTACGAAGAAGCCCGCTGGTCTAGCCGCAGACTTGAAAGGGGATCGATCAAAGCTTTCACGAGAAGTCCAAGAGTCCCTGGCTCGTCGCGGCTTCTTCCCCAATCCAAACCAGAAAGAGGGGGATGTGGTCGATTTCTTCTCGAAGAACGGCGAACTAATTGTCACTTTGAAGGATGGTGTTCAGTATCTGCTTCGCTTCGGTGGCTCTGCGAGCGCAGACATCAATGCAGCGGTCGAAGAAGGAAAAGAAGAATCGGTTTCCATTAATCGCTTCTTATTGGTGACGGCTAGGTTGGATGAATCAAAGATCCCACCTGCTATTCTGGAAAAGGTTCCAGAGTCAGTCGAAGAACTGAAGGCACTCGAAGCATTGAAGAATGCTGCTTCGAATCCGACACCAGCGTTGAATCCGTCGGCAGACACTCCAACGTCAAAACCAGAGGATGCGCCTAAGCTCGAGTCGGACAAGCCAGCCGAGCCCAAAGTGGAAGAGACCAAACCGGAGTCTGGTAAGACAGCAGAAGAACCGAAAGCCAATTCGGACGAACCAGTGAAAGAAGATCCATCCAAGTCGGATCAAGCGAGCAAAGCCAAGACTTCGGCCAAGCTGATCAGCACGACTCAGGAGGCAGAAGCGAAAGCAGCGGCTTCACAAGAATCGGCACCGGCAAGCCAGCCGGCACCGGCGACTCCTGCCGTTCCGCAAGAACCCACCGAAGAAGAGTGGAAAGAACGTTTGGAAGCCACGAAAGAGAAGATCACCAAAGAGAATTCTCGAAAGGTTGAAGAGCGTGAAGAGAAGCTCAAAAAGGCGAAGACAAGAGTTGCAGAACTCAATCGCCGCTTCGCGGACTGGTATTATGTAGTCAGTGAAGCAGACTTCAAGCGAATGCGAATTCCACTGAACGAGCTGATTCAGCCCAAGGCTGCGAGCGGTGCGTCGGGGTTGCCGGGAGCTCCAGGTGGTTTTGGCGGCGGCGCTGGCCCATTCGGTGGCGCGAGTCCATTTGGCGGCCCGAACCAATAGAGTATTCTGGATTTCTACCGTAGGAGGGGATTATTATCCCGTCCTCTAACAAGCAAGAGTTCAAGCCACCTTGCTGTTTTGCAGCCACGCTTCCGGCGTCTCCTAAGCCTAAAGGAATCAACGTGGCAAAGAAATCCACGCAACGCGACGATGTTGAAAAAGAACTCGCCGACCTGAATCAAAAGGCCGGCGATCTGATGGAGAAATCACACTGTCGCTCTTCGTATCGATTGTTTGGCGAGCTTCGTCAACGTGCCAAGTCCGAGAATAGTCTTGTTTATTATGTCTTCGGCACCTTCTTTCAAATGAACTTAGCTCAGCGACTGTTCCAGTTTGAGACTGTTCGAGAGCGTGCTATTGAGCTCATCGCTATCTTTGAAAACGAAGAGCAAGCTCGGAAAATCGAACCTGAACTAAGCTTGGAGGAATACGAAGGGATCAAGTATTCGATGTGCGCTTGCGCGTATGAAGTGCTTGCGGAAGCCACTGGCGATCTCGAGGGTTACAACTCGGAGGGGATGCAAGAATGCCTGACAGGAGGAATCGAGGTGTGCCAACGTATTGGCAAACTGTCTTGCATAGGGTGTTTTCGTGAGTATGCATGCGACATTCATCGTGCGGCCGACGACTCCGAGCTGGCACGTTACCATTGTAACCAGGTCTTGAAGCAAGCGGAGGATTTTTCCGATCGAGGCGATAGACGATGGCTGGCCACACTCAAGCTTGGTTCGATCGATATTCTCGAGGGACAACACGACATCGCTCGACAGAAGATCGAAAAAGCTTACGAGCTATCGCAGTCAGCGGGGGTGAACGATTCGCACGGAGCCCGTATATCGACGATGCTGGAACTGCACATGCTCGATTTATTGGATGATCGACCGCCCGACCCCAGGTTCACCGCGTTGTTACAGAAAATGCCAGCCAGAGACGAATGTCCTGAATACGACTACGATGTCGATTGCTTGGCTGCCTTGCATCATACGTTGGCAGGAGAGTGGGATGAGGGGGAAAAGTTGCTCATCGACTGGAGTCGATTATTCAAGCAATCCAAGGCGACGACAAGGTGGCTGGAAACAGGTATTCGTATTGTTGCATCGAAACGATTGCGAGGCGACCTCGAATCAGCCAAACGAATCGCTGCACCTTTGGAAATGGCTGCGACGAAGGCCAATGATTGGCAGTCGCTCCGACGATTAAATCAATGTTTGGATAGCCACTCCCCTGTGACCCCCATTGGTACGGTTATTCGAAATTCGAGAGTGCTCAACAGCAGAAGTACCGAGACAACGAAAACATCGACCGATTCGAGATCTATGGCGGATAGTGAGTCAGAGCAACCACCGACAGGATACTACGAGATCTCGAAGACTACGCCACTCTACGAGTGGCTAGAAGATTACGCCAAACGACTTCAGGCTTCTCGTGAACTCCCACCAGATCAGGTTGACATTGAAGCGTTTCGTAGCGAATTACTGGATAGCCAAAACCGTGACTGGAGCCACCCAGAAGATATCGGTCGGGCGCTCTACTTCATGTGCTATCTGGTGACACCAGAGAGCGATTATCGATTAATTTGGACGTGGGCGAATCGATTGGTATCGAGCCATCAAGAAACCGGATACCTGGTTTCATTGCTCGCTCGGTTGGGAATGAGTATCAATGCGGCCGAGCGATTCGAGCAGTTCTCCAAGATAGACTTCGAGAACTTTGACGAAGACCTGCCACCAGCGTTGATTGAAAGCGAGCGGCTTGATCAATTGGTTCGAAAGTCGTTGCAACTCGACTCCGCCGGAGTGAATAACAACTTTCGGGCTGGTGAGATCTTCGAGTACATCGACAACTTGGGGGAGTCGGAGCGTTGTTACGCGCGAGCATTCAAACTAGATCGCAAGCGAGAGGATGCTGCATTAGCTCTTGCGAGGATTTATACCAACTCCGATCGCAATAGTGATGCGCATTACGTGTTGGATCTTTGCATTCGCGAAGGGGGCAGTTCTTCTGATTTGTATTTCGAAGCGGCGATGCGTGCACATTCTCTTAGCATGCATGAGCTTCAAGTTAGCTATCTCCGAACGTTGCTTGAGAAGTTTCTGCCGATACCTTGGGCATACTATTACATGTCGATCGGGCTGCTCGAGCTCAAGAAGCCCGAAGAGGCGATAGAGTCCATTGAACTAGAGATTGAGAAATTCGAGGGGAACGGAGTCCATATCGAGTCGATATTGGCTGAAGCGAATGCGTTGCTCCATCGAACGCAACAGGCAGAGGAAGCGATTGAACGTGGTTTGTCCTTTGCCTTGTGCGATACAGAAGATCTTACCAATGGAGGCATCGCGTCGGCCATCGAGCGATTGTGGCGAGCTTCTAGATTGCTCCCTTCCGCGGGTAAGCTCCGCAATCGCTTAGAGAAAAGGATGTTAAAAGCCGGCATAGCGACAGAGGAGTACTTTGCAGATCTTCGGGCCGATCAAAAGCCTAAGGACCTTTTTTTATTCCATGTCAGTCTTTTGCAACCGCTCGATGAGCACTGGGTAGAGTTCGAAGGATGCCTGCCCGATCAAACCGATTGGGGCTCCTATATCGCGCATTGGGGGGTCCTAGCGGACGACGAAGAGCAAGCGGAGCAGTATGCCATCGAGATGCAATCGCAGTGCTATTCCTTAGAAGCGGAGGTAATGGATGTTTCGCAAGATGAAGAACCGCTCCACGATCGTCCTGGTGTCGCATTTCAAGGTTTTCGAACTTCCGGAGACGAAATGTCGGGAGAAGAGGATGATTTTGACGATGACGAGAATCCGTTCTAGAAATCAAGACTAGGATTGGCAGCCGTTTGCCGTTAAATTTCAGAACATCATGGCACGAGAACTGAAAACCCTTCGTAATATTGGAATCATCGCCCACATCGATGCGGGCAAAACCACCGTCACGGAGCAAATGCTCTATATGAGTGGGACAAAGCACCGTGCGGGTGCGGTCGATTCCGGGACGACTGAAACCGACGATGACCCCGAGGAGCAGCAACGCGGAATCACTATTTTTGCGGCTTGCGTGACCTTCAAGTGGAAAGATTACACGGTCAATCTGCTTGACACTCCAGGCCACGTGGACTTTACAGCCGAAGTAGAGCGTTGCCTTCGAGTCCTCGATGGTGCTGTGGTTGTGTTTTCGGCACGCGAAGGAGTCGAGGCACAAAGCGAAACCGTATGGCGGCAAGCCAACAAATATGGCGTACCTCGCATCGTTTTCATCAACAAGCTGGATCGCGAAGGAGCAGATTTTTATCGAGTTCTCGAAGAGATTGGTCCTCGGCTGTCGGCGGATCCGATTGCGATTCAAATCCCCGTTGGGCAGGGACCATCACACACGAGCGATCCGTTTCGCGGTGTCATTGATTTGATCGACCTGAAGTTTCTCAAGTTCAGTCGCGAAGATGCTGGGAAAACGATCTTCGTGGAGGACATTCCCGAAGAACTTCTAGCGGACGCCATGGATTGGCGAAATGTCATGTTGGAAAAACTTTACTTGCATAGTAGTGAGATGATGGAACTGGCGATGGAAGAGAAACCCATCCCAAGCGAGATGATTCGTGCAGCGCTTCGCGATGCGTGTATCGCATTGAAGATTCAACCCGTTTTATGCGGCTCGGCGTTGCATGGTGCTGGTGTTCAACCGTTGCTCGATGGGGTGGGTTCGTATCTGCCATGCCCGATCGATCGCCCTGCGGTGACAGGAATCGACCCGAAGAAGCCAGAGAAAACTCTGGAGCGAAAGCCGAGTGCAAAAGAGCCTTTTTGTGGGCTGGTATTCAAGGTGTTGCCGGCGAAAACAGGGGATATGTTCTGGATTCGAGTTTACTCTGGTCGTTTGGATTCGAATTCGCGGGTATACAATCCCAACCGTGACAAAAAAGAAAACGTAGCACAGCTTTGGCAAATTCACGCGACCAAACGTGAAAAACAAGGACAAATTGATGCACTGGAGTGCGGCGACATCGCATGCGCCATAGGTCCTCGCGATTCTATCACCGGAGATACGCTCTGCGACACTCGCGAAATGATCGAATTGCCTTCCATCCAATTCGCACAGTCTGTGATTTCCATGGCGATCGAGCCAGAGAACACGACCGAACGCAAGAAGCTTGCAGAGGTTCTCGATATGCTGAAGCGTCAAGATCCGACATTCCATGCTTCGGAGAATTCCGAATCCGGTCAAACGCTGATCAGCGGGATGGGCGAGTTGCATCTAGAAGTGATCAAGAACCGGTTGGTCCGCGATTTCAAACTAGCAGTGAAGTTCTACAAGCCGAGAGTGAGTTATCGTGAAACGATCAACCGTATGGCCGAAGTCGTTGGGGAATGTAATCGTCAGGTGGGTGCAAATCAACTTTTTGCACGCTTGCAAGTTCGATTCGAGCCTCTGGAGGATCGTTCTGCCAAAGTGATCGTTCTCGACCGAACTCCTGTGGAGAAGATGCTTCCAGAGAATTTGCGTCAAGTAGCGTTAGAGGAGTTACGCAATCGCGCCGAAGGCGGCGGGTTGATCGGCTCGTTCCCATTGACAGGAATTCGTATTAGCATTTTGGGTGCGGAGATAGCCGAAACCGGCTCGGACGAAGTTGCATTTCGAATTGCAGCGAACGACGCGTTTGACGAAGGCCTCAAGCAGGGGACTCCAACATTGCTGGAGCCTGTCATGAAAATGGACATCACGACTCCTCCAGATTATCTCGGTGAAATCGTTGGCGATTTGCAGCAACGTCGAGGCTTGATCGAACGTACCGAGTCTCGCGGCGCTGTGACGAGCGTATGGGCATTGGCTCCGCTGAAGGAGCTATTCGGATACTCGAGCGCCATTCGATCACTGAGTCAAGGTCGAGCAGGTTGTTCGATGGAACCGAGTGGTTATCAAGTAGCTCCTGACGAAGACGCAGAAGCATTCGCGATGTAGCGGTGTGCCGTCCGTTGGCTTGTTTGCATCAAGAGTCTCTAGCTATAATTGATTCAGAAGCGCTGCTTGACGAAGCGAACTTCCTGACACAGCGGTCTTTTCAACACTTCGCCGGACGCCGATATGCTTATCTATGGTACGAATACCTACTTTCGTTCGAATAAGGTCACGCAGCATGGATTTTGCAGTTTGTGCAACAGCTACGCAAAAATGCGAAGCTTTACTGCGATGCCATTTTTACATCTTTACTTCATACCTGTCATTCCCATCGGGTCGAGAAAACGCAGTCATAAGCTCTGTGGCAAATGCAACCAGTGCCAGGCATTCGAACCTGCGGTATTTGACAGTATCATCACGCGGTTAAAGGACCAGTCCGCCGACGCTATCGTTGCATTGAAGAGTGGCGATACAACATTCGATAGCGATGATCCCAACGAAGCTCCGATTGAATGCGTCCCGTTCTTACATAGCGTGGTAGATTGGCTTTATGCATCCAATAACGTAGCATTTTGTGAAAGTATGCTTTCTCAATTGACGGAACCTGAATGCAGATATGCTCAAACGATGCTTCGCGCAGCGCTCGAAACATATCGTGGCAAACCGGACGATGCCATCAATACATATCGGGAAGCGAGCCAGATTCAGCAGCAGTCGTTTCAGCCTCATCATGCGAGGGGACTGCTGCTAGCGGCTCGAAAGAAAACGATCGAGTGTATCGAAGCCTATCGATCGGCCATCGCTTGTTCGACACCAGACATCGAGTACCAACTTCGCTTAGAGCTAGTCGATATTCAAACAGCAGCCAAGCAGTACACCGATGCTGCTGCGACTTTTGATTGGCTACTCGCCGCAAAGCCTGACCTTCTCAGCAACAAAGATTTTATGAAGCTTGTGAACAAGAACAAGAGGAAGGCAGGGATCGCTTAAAGGCTTGATCGCACTCTATGCAATTCTCAGAAACAGTCATATTCGCGTCTTCGAAAGAAGCGATTATGTTTGAGACATCAGAACTTAACTGGATTGATTTGTCCCAGAGTACGCATTGTCGATTTCTGCGGCAAGGTTGGTTGGCTGGAAGCGGACCATACGACCGGCCGCAAAGTGCCGAATTTGGTTACGTCCACCATTCTTACATGCGTACAGAGTTTCATCAGCTCGTTCGAATAGATCTTTTGTCTCGGTGCCATCCAGAACCGACGATGCCAGACCAACTGAAACGGTTACCTCGAGAGTTTTCTCACCGTGCTGCAATTTCGTAGCCTCAACTTTCGCACGGAATGCCTCCAATACATTCATTGCATCAACAGGTGACGTGTCTGGCAGCAGCATACAGAATTCTTCACCGCCGTAGCGGAATGCAATGTCTCCTGTTCCGGAGCGTGTGCATGATTCGAAAATCTTGGCCACGTGTTTTAAAACTTCATCACCAGCAGAGTGTCCATGCTGATCGTTGAACTGTTTGAACCGATCGATATCAACAATCGCAAGTGCCATCGGTTTGTTCGTTTGAATAGACTCGCTAGTGTGGTCGAAGAACACTTGTTCGAAGTGTCGACTGTTGTGGAGCCCTGTCATTCGGTCCGTGATTGACTGGCGGTAGATTCGAGTCTTGTTCAAATTCACGGCAGCTTGGTCAGCGAGCCCCAGCAAGAGCGAAACATCTTCCTCGGTAAATCGACCGAGCGGATCGAGGACTTTGTTCCCTTCTTCGTCGATCATGACTTTATTGGTCATGTTGATGACCCCTTCTAGCTCATTACCGTACAAGATAGGAACGCTGGCCATGCAGAACACTTCGTGTTGCCCCACTTGCGGAATGAGCATGCGATCGTTCACGCGGATCGGCTTTTTGGTTTCTGCACAAATACCAGCCACACCCTCTCCTAAGTCAAATGATTTAGTCTCCACAAGTCCATTGTTGATCTCATCACGAACGCCAATAGGTATGTTGCCCCAGACTACTCGAATTTCCAATTTGCGTGTGATCTTGTTGTAGATCATCAAATTGCCCTTCTGAGTCATCAGAACATCAACCGCTTTGCTGAGCGTTTCAATACAGAGTTTCTTAAAGTCATTTACATTAGCGATTTGCTGATTGACATCGTACAGCGTTTGAATGTTTTTCAGGATTCGCTCATTCTTTTCATACTTGAGCGTGGAATCGATGTTTGTAATTGCGATCGAAGCTAATTCCTGAATGAATGCATAATCGCTCTCAGGAATCTGCGAACCATCCTCTCGCTCGCCGATGGTTAAAATGCCCAGCACTTCACCGCTCTTAATTAACGGACACCAGACATCGGACTTGAGGATATTCATGTTCCACTGCTTCCATGCATGCTTGAATCTCGGTCCACGTTGCATATCGCGAACGCTGAACACGTTTCCTTGTTGAATCAACTGCCAGAGCAAACCGTTGTTCTTCGGAAACTTGTACATGTAAATGGACTCTTCCAATCCCGATGGGTGTCGGAATTTTTCTTCGAGGCCAAAGTGTGCTTTCACACGAAAGCAGTGCTCCGCGTTTTCTAAATCGTCTTTGAGCAATACCGCCGTATTTACGGCGCTATACTTTTCCCGGACAACCGCCATAAATGTATCGAGCAATTGCTTGAGATTGAGAATATTGCTCAAACCCTTACCAGACTGTAGCAACGCCCGCATCTCAAAGATCTCGATGTCTTGCTCGATGGCTTTGCGTTTGAAGTAATCCAACTCTTGGCGGATTATCTCTTCTTCCGTACTTGGCGCAATCTTGTTGGTTAACTCATCAGCCGCTGTAGACAGAGGAGCTTCCAAGTGAGATAGCAATTGATCGATCTCTTGGGCTCCACTGCAAGAATCCTCGACTCGCCTCAGTTCCAATGCTGGAATATAAAGGTCGGCAGGAATGACGCCTGTTTCGAGCGATAGATTGGTTTGATTGTTGTTGGAGTTAAGGCCGGAACTCATTGCAATTAAGCTTCCGCTGGGAATCAGAACTAAGGAATAGTGGGATAACGTAGCTTGCGAAATAGAGGAGAACTTCTTGCGCAAACGAAATGATGCAAAAAATCAACTAATCCACCGTGAGCCCACCGTCATTACCAGAACTCACATACTACCGCACCTTTGCAATCGGTCGAATCGACACAATCGCTCCCAGGAGATCCGTATCCAATCGATGGCTAATCCGTCCCGACTTCACGGCCAGTATTTTTTGATCTTCTTCCGAAGAAACTCCGCGCTTCGAGCGAGCTGCTCAATCCCCTCGACTCCATCTTCAATGCTGATCCAGCCGTCAAATCCGACTCGCTTCAACTCCGTAAAGATCGCGTCGTAGTCGTTGAGCCCTTTCCCAATTTCACCGTGACGCAATCGTTTCACATAGCCCGCGGAACCTGACTCTTCTCGTCGCAAATCCTCAAGCGTTCCCTCGATCAAGTAACGATCGCTGGCATGCATCGTAACGACCCTGTGCGAGACCCGCTTGAGAAGCTCGATCGGATCGTCCCCTGCGATGTATGCATTGCTCGGATCGTAGTTCACTCCAAAGTGAGGATGCTGGACTGCATTCACCAACGAACAAAAGACGTCCATCTTCTGGGCGAACTCTGGATACTCCCAGAAATCATCTTTGTAATGGTTCTCGATGATAAGCGTGATGCCTCTCTCTTCAGCATACGGCAAACACTCCAGAATGCATTCGGCTGCTAACTTGACGCCATGCTCTATCGACAGCTCAGGTCTTCGTTGTCCGCTTAAGACTCGACAGAACTGGCCTCCCATGACGGACGTCATATCAATCCAATAACGTTGCTTTGCAATCTGCTCCTCACGAAAATGACGATCCGGATGGGTGAAGTCCGGGGAGCAACACATCATCGGGACTCGCAGCCCCAATTGATCCACTTGTTGGCGTACGTTGTGCCAGTTTGCTCGATCTTGCATCTCGAGGAACCCAGCGTAGAACTCGATGCCATCGACCCCTAATCCGCTCGCGAGTTGAAACCACTCCGCCAATTTCATGGTCCCATCTTTGCAGAGAGCTTGCATGTAGGCTTTTGGGAATGCGGCTAACTTTGGCATCGATTATCCTTTGATCCAATGGTGAACTTCGTAAGCGATATCAGCATGCTCGATTTCATCATGCGCCGCCAGGAGATCGCTAACAGCAGCGATCGCGGCCCACCAATGATCCATCGAGAACGTTTTATAGAGTTTAGCAACAGACTCCTCTAGCAGTTGGAGGCACTCTCTATCATTGCGAGTCCTGGGGCGGCAGATTTTCCAAGCTTGCTTCCAATCGTGGGCCCATTCCGGCACAAAACCGGGGTGATACGGTTCCCCGGAAAAAATCATTTCCGCCACCGGACCAGCCATGGCTACGGAGAGTTGGTCTGCCATGGAGAAGCCGCTCGGCCAGTAAATCTCGACAATCCCATGAAATCCATCTTCCTCCGGTGCAATCGTCGCTCGCCCAACTTTGGCACCGCACAGGACGGCCATGACGCAATGTCCTGCCTCGTGGTACGTCGTTTTTTCTAGTTCGTCATCCATTCATATTCTTGCTTCGGAACATCCGTTCCGTTAGCGTCGATTTACCAAGCGTGTAAAATTGTAGTTATAATGCGGAATTAGTCCTCCCATCTATCCCTCCCACTTTTTCACGGTACCAAATCTTGAAACTTACTCGTCGCAACTTTGTAAAGTCAACCGCTATCGCGAGCACTGCGATGGCGATTCACCCTGGCAGCTCTTTCGGCATGGCCAATGATGATATCCGACTAGGATTTATCGGCTGCGGCGGCCGGGCGGGCGAACATATGTCCACCTTCTCCAAATTGCCCGGCGTCAAGATGACTGCGTTTTGCGATCCAGACGCCAGCAAAACGGCCAATGCGAAGAAGAACTACAACGCAGACGGGAAAGAGTACGCAGATCTGCGAAAACTTATCGATGACAAAGATATCGACGCAGTCGTCGTGGCAGCCTGCAATCATTGGCATTGCCTCGCCGCTATTTGGGCCATGCAAGCTGGGAAAGATGTCTACGTCGAAAAGCCCCTCTCCCATAGCCAATGGGAAGGAAAGCAAACGATTCTGGCCGCAAGAAAATACAACCGCATCTGCCAAGTGGGAACGCAACAACGCTCGGACCCCATGCAAGCGGAGATTAAGAAGTTTCTGCATGAAGAAAAAGCACTGGGCAAAATCTTGTCCGCACGCGTGAATCGTTATGGCGTCCGGCAGTCAATCGGATTGCGCACCACGCCGTTGCCGATCGATCCAAAGATCGATTACAACCTATGGCTCGGCCCGGCCCAAGAGCGACCGATCATGCGCGAAAAATTCCACTACGATTGGCACTGGGACTTTAACACCGGCTCGGGGGAAATGGGGAATTGGGGCGTTCACGTCCTCGACGATTTGCGAAACAATGTCTTCCTCGACAAAGTCGCTCTACCCAAACGCATCTTCGGTGGCGGTGGACGCGTCGTTTGGAATGATGCAGGGGAAACACCGAATGTGCACTTTGTCTATTTCGATACAGGCTCGATTCCTGTCGTGATCGGATTGACCAATCTTCCTGCCAATCCGAAGAGCGATAAATCACCCGAAATCCCCGGCCCAGGCAGTGGTTACATCGCCTATTGTGAAGGCGGTCGATTCGAAGGACAGCGAGGCCGCGGCGCTGCGTACGACAACGAAGGAAAACTGATCAAGAAGTTTTCAGGTAACAGTGGTGGTCAACTGCACCAAAAGAATTTTATCGAAGCGGTTCGCGCACGAAAGTCATCCATCCTGAACACCGACGTCCAAGTGGGACATGACTCGACCGGTTGGTGCAACATGGCCAACATCGCATTCCAAAGCGGTCAAGCGTTTTCGCTTTCGGATGCGAAGAGTGTGAACATGAAGGAATGGAACGTCGTCTTGGGCGAAATGACCGACTTGCTCAAGGCTCATTCGATGGACATCAACCAAGCGAATCTTAAGCTGAGCAAGATGCTTCTCATCGACCCAGTTTCAGAGCGATTTGTTGGGGAAGGCTCGGAGCAAGCGAATCGATTCTTGAAACGCGAATACCGCGCTCCATTTGTGGTCCCGGAACAAGTGTAGATAGCAATTGAAGTATCTCACCGAACTGGCAAGATTACATCCTGTCAGTTCGATGCATGATTTGAATCGGAAGTCCAATGATCTCTTCTACCCAAGGGGGTCGAATTGGCCAGGGGTGTGACCAGCTAACCAGGATGCATATAGTGACGAGCCGCTAAATGCTGGTACAACATTTGGTAGCAGCATTTCTTCGAGACACGATTTTCTTGCTAATCGTTCAGGATGTGGATAAACCGTCAAGCGAAGATTGCTGATTGGGCAACGTGAACAAGCCTGAGATACTACTTGGCTCGCGTCCACGAAGATCCATGTAAATCCTTGACTGGCTTTCGAGATCCTTTCTTTAGTCACGTATGTCCGCAGATCGAATACGGATACGAAAGGAGTAGAATCGAATCAAATCAGAATCGAATTGCGAGATCAACAATTCGCCTTATTCAGCTTCCGATTGCAAATTGCATTGGTTAAGAATGAGCTGCGGACCTAGGGAACCTGCGATCATCCCCAAAAGTGCTGCACCAAGTCCGATCAGCTGCGGCGGATACACTTCGTCGATTCCTTTCAAGATTGGAATGAACTCGCCCAACTGAGGTGCGAACATAAACGGAATCCAGCACGCAATACCCAACACAATCGAGCAGATCGCACCTTGTGTGGTCGAGCGTTTCCAATAAAGTCCAAAAGTTAACGGTACAAAAGAACCGACCAACGTGATCTGATAAGCACTCGAAACCAGTTCGTAAATCGATGTCCCCTGGCTCATTATCGCGTACGTCAAAACCATGCCTGTAAAGGTGAATATCGATATTCGCATCGCCAACAACAATTGCTTGTCCGACAAACCTGGTACCAAGTGCCGCAAGATGTTCTCTACGAAACTAGTAGACGGCGCGAGCAACGTGGCGGACGAACATGATTTAATAGCTGATACCAACGCACCGAAAAAGAGGATCTGCACCATCAATGGCATGTGATCCATGATCATCTTAGGAAGAACTTGCTGTGCGTCGTTCTTAAGCAACTCTTCAGCATGTTCCGGCATAACCAAAATCGAGGAAGCAACGATAAACATCGGTACAAACGCAAAGGCCAAATAACAAAGCCCACCAATGATCGCACCGTACTTTGCGGCATTCTCCGATTTAGCCGACATCACACGCTGAAAAACGTCTTGTTGCGGAATGGAGCCTAACATCATGGTTATGGCCGCTGCAATAAAAAAGGCCCAATCTTTAGGAGTATGTTCGGGCAAAATGCGGAACCACTCTCGCTCAGTCGCCAGATTGAACACCTTATCCGCCCCCCCCACCAAGCTTGCCGAATAATAAGCAATGTACGACATCCCGATCACCAGAACAATCATCTGAACAAAATCGGTGTAAGCAACAGCCATCATCCCTCCGACCATCACGTAAACCAAAACCAAAACGGTTCCGATGAACATACCTACCGCCGGAGTAATCGCTCCACCTGAAAGAATAGAAAAAACCAAGCCAAGTGCCGTGATCTGAGCACCAACCCAACCGAGGTAGCTGAGAATGATGATAATCGAACAAAGAATCTCGACCGGAACTCCAAATCTTTTACGATAGAAGTCTCCGATCGTAAGTAATTTCATTTTATAAAGCCGGCTTGCAAAAAATGCCCCGACCAAAACCAAACACATCGATGCACCGAACGGATCTTCCACCACTTCGCGCAATCCGCCACCAACAAACTTCGCGGGGATCCCCATCACAGTTTCCGCACCAAACCAAGTCGCAAAACTGGTTGTGATCACCATGTAGAGCGGCAAGCTATGCCCAGCTACCGCAAAATCTTCGGTATTCTTGATTCGGGAACCAGCCCACACGCCAATCCCTAATGTTCCGACCAAATAGAGCAACACGAAGACGAGAAGAACGATGTTCATTGGATACAGCATGCCCTATGTGCTAACAAGAAACAAAGAAATAGCCGAACGAACGACGCTACTCGCCGTTATTGCGGTTCCTTTCTTTCGCAACAACACCCGCTCCAAAGCCAAGTACGTACTCAAGAGTCGAAAGGAAAATCGAATTGTAAGGAAAATCTTTTCTAGAGTCGAGCATGAAAACGCAGTATGGGCGACCGGTAGGAAAGATTCGAACTGTCCGAAAAGCCAACCAAACCACCCATGTAAATCAGCTTAAAAACAATAGAAATTTGTGGCCATCCGCCATTCATGTCGTTGAACAAATAAAACCATCGCGAAGCCTCAATCATTCCACTCTTGGCTCATTGCAAAGTGGCGATCAATCACTGATGATACAGGCCAAAGAATCGAACGCGATCGGGTTTTCCTTCGCGATATTCCGTTTCTCAATTTCGATTACCCTCAAAAAAGGACTCTCGTTATGCGACGCTCGTCACTTACTTTGGCAGCACTAGCTCTTTCATCTGTTTTTCTAGGATGCACCCCAGAAACCAAGCCCATGCCTAGCCCCTCGGACATGGCTAACTCTGCCAAGGAAATGGGCAGCAAGGCTATAGAAGCAACGGGAATGAAGGACCTTCTTAGTAAAGCTACCGAATCTCTTTCCTCCGTCGAAGGTGGTGCGGACATGCTGAAGGGAATCACGGATTCTTTCGGCGAAATCACCAAAACGCTGGGAACTGTCAGGGACGAAGCGACAGCAACCGCAGCTCTTCCACAACTATCGAAGCTTGCAGAAACTTTCGGCGGTATGACAGACAAGTTTGGCGGTTTGCCAGCAGCAGCGAAAACAGCAGTCGCTGGAATCTTCGAATCGTCCCTCGGAGAACTAAAGCCAATGCTCGAAAAGATCATGGCGATCCCCGGTGTACAGGAAATTCTGAAGCCAGCCATCGACGCACTCATGGAAAAGCTTGGTGCCTTCAAGGCATAGTGGATCAAGAACGAAACGTTCGTACCAAAACAACGCCACCTTGAAGCGGCCTCTTCCATTGCTATCGAGAAGTGGACCTATTTACCAAAAGAACCACAAGCATCTACCTACGAATGAAGCAAATAACACGAACCCGAACCCAGCAACCTGAACGTTCAATTGCTTCGTAAGGACAGACACTAAGCGATGAACACACCACCGAGTAACGTAGGTACGTAAAAAAAACCCTTCTCAGACTGATCTGAAAAGGGTTTTTAAAAACCGGCAGTACCTACTTTCGCACTGGTATGCACTATCATCGGCTCGAAAAGCTTAACTACTGTGTTCGGTATGGGAACAGGTGGGCCTTTTCGATATAGTCACCGGTAGGGAGTCACGAGGGCGGTAGCCACCCGTGACCCATGTTGGATTGGTAAATGTCGCGTCTTTAGAATAGTCATCATCGAATATCGATGCACAGTCAAGTGCAAGATACCGATGGTCAAGCGTTCGTCCGTTAGTAACAGTTAGCTAAACACCTTACGGTGCGTACACATCTGTCCTATCAACCTGGTAGTCTACCAGGGGACTCTCGCTACAAGTAGCTACGAAACCTAGTCTTGGAGAGGGCTTCACGCTTAGATGCTTTCAGCGTTTATCCTTTCCCTAGTTAGCTATCCAGCCGTGCCACTAGCGTGACAACTGGTACACCAGAGCTAAGTCCAACCAAATCCTCTCGTACTAAGGTTGATCCTCCTCAAGTTTCGTGCGCCCACGGTAGATAGGGACCGACCTGTCTCACGACGGTCTGAACCCAGCTCACGTACCGCTTTCATTGGCGAACAGCCAAACCCTTGGGAGCTTCTTCACCCCCAGGATGCGATGAGCCGACATCGAGGTGCCAAACCGCCACGCCGCTGTGGACGCTCGGTGGCGATAAGCCTGTTATCCCCAGAGTACCTTTTATCTGATGAGCGATAACCCTTCCATTCGGAATTACCGGATCACTAAGGCCTACTTTCGTACCTGTTCGACTTATTTGTCTCACAGTCAAGCACCCTTTTACCTTTACGCTCTTTGCCTGATTGCCGACCAGGCTGAGGGTACCATTGCGCTCCTCCGTTACTTTTTAGGAGGAGACCGCCCCAGTCAAACTGCCCAACTGACAATGTCCTAAGCCCAGGTTCATGGGTCAAAGTTAGAATTAAAGCATATCCAGGCTGGTATCTCAACGATGGCTCCCTGAAGACTTGCGTCCCCAGTTCAAAGCCTCCCAGCTATTCTGCACAGAACATACCTCAACCCAATATCAGCCTACAGTGAAGGTTCATGGGGTCTTTCCGTCTAGCCGCGGGTATGTGGCATCTTCACCACAACTACAATTTCACCGGGTCGGTGGTTGAGACAGTGCAGCAGTCGTTACGCCTTTCATGCAGGTCGGAACTTACCCGACAAGGAACTTCGCTACCTTAGGACCCTCATAGTTAGGGCCGCCGTTTACTGGGGCTTCGGTCGCGGGCTTCGCCGTGAGGCTAACTCTCTTCCTTACCCTACCAGCACCGGGCAGGCGTCAGACTCTATACCTCCTCTTACGAGTTCGCAGAGTCCTGTGTTTTTGATAAACAGTCGCTGCTGCCGATTTTCTGTGGCCTACTTGCGTAGGCGCCCCTTATCGCGAACTTACGGAGCCATTTTGCAGAGTTCCTTAACCACCGTTCTCCCGAGCGCCTTAGAATACTCTTCTCACCTACCTGTGTCAGTTTTAGTACGGTCGATCTTGCTTTAACGTTTAGAAGCTTTTCTTGGACACCCTTCCACACACTTCGAGATCTTAAGTGCTCTCGTGATCCTGTCTTGGTTTACGCCCGGCGGATTTGCCAACCGGGCACCTCATCAGGACCAACAGACATTTCTAATCGTACTGCTGTGTCTCCGGGTGCCGTCCCTCCATCACTTCACAAGGCCGGCGAAGGAATATTAACCTTCCATCCATCGTCTACGCCTTTCGGCCTCGACTAAGGTACCGGCTAACCCTGGGCGGATTTACCTTGCCCAGGAAACCTTAGGTGTTCGGCGAACAGGATTCTCACCTGTTTAATCGTTACTCATTCCGGCATAATCACCTGATGGGGCCGACAACGCTCCTTTCGGTACGTCTTGTATCTCCCCATCAGCGCTCTCCTACCGCTCATTGCTGAGCCCGCAGCTTCGGTGTTCTATTTACTCCCGTTCATTATCGACGCAGAATCTCTCGACCAGTAAGCTGTTACGCACTTTTTAAATGGTGGCTGCTTCTAAGCCAACATCCTGGCTGTCACAGAGATTCAACTTTCTTAGTGACTGAATAGAACTTAGGGACCTTAGCTGACGATCTGGGTTGTTTCCCTCTTGACCATGGAGCTTATCCCCCACAGACTGACTCCCGAGATAATTATAACGGTATTCGGAGTTTGGTTCGGCGAGGTACCCAAGGAAGGGCCCCCGTCCGATTCAGTCTCTCTACCCCCGTTACATAGTGGCTCGAGGCTATCCCTGAAAATATTTCGGAGAGAACGAGCTATCTCTGTGTTTGATTAGACTTTCACTCCTCCCCACAGATCATCCCATCGGTTTTCAACCCAAATGAGTTCGGTCCTCCACGCAGTTTAACCCGCGCTTCAACCTGTCCATGGGTAGATCACACAGTTTCGCGCCTAGCGCCCGCAACGTAGTCGCCCTATTCAGACTCGGTTTCCCTCTGGCTTCGACCCGTAAGGTCTTAACCTGCTGCAAACGCTAACTCGCCGGATCATTTTGCAAAAGGCACGCCGTCACACTTTTAATAGTGCTCCGACCGCTTGTAAGCACACGGTTTCAGGTTCACTAATCCTCCCCTAACAGGGGTTCTTCTCACCTTTCCATCGCTGTACTGAGTTCACTATCGGTCATCGAGGAGTATTTAGCCTTGCGGGATGGTCCCCGCAGATTCAGACCAGGTTTCACGTGACTGGCCTTACTCAGGTACCACTCGGGAGGCGCTCAACTTTCGCTTACTGGACTGTCACCATCTATGGTGTGCCGTTCCTGGACACTTCAGCTAGCTGTCGCTTTGTAACTCCCATGTGAATGGCCCTACAACCCCGAAAAGGAAACCCTCTCGGTTTGGGCTATTCCGCTTTCGCTCGCCGCTACTAACGGAATCGATTTTTCTTTCTTTTCCACCAGGTACTAAGATGTTTCAATTCCCTGGGTTGGCCACGTATACCTATGTATTCAGTATACGCTAATTCGAGCATCTCGGGATCAAAACCTGTTTGTCGACTCCCCCAAGCTTTTCGCAGACTTCCACGCTCTTCATCGCCTCTCGATACCAAGACATCCCCCGTGCGCCCTTTGTAACTTGACCATCGGAATCTCGAACTCAACCTTCAACCATTTCTTTCTTGAATTCACAATCCAGAAACTGCATCAGTCGAATCCGCATCCCAATTCTAATTAAATCGACTAACACACCTGATTCGCATCAAGAGCATTGCCGATACGCCTATTCTAATTTAATCGCGCTCGTTCAAAAACGGCCCATTAATAACTCTCACTGAGTAATCAGCAAGCGTTCTTCTCAAGAACCGGTTTCAAACTTCATCTCGTACGCTTCTCGCAAGCCGGAAAAACCTGCGTCTCCACATACGAATAAGATGCCATCTACCAATCCAACCAAATTGTCAAAGATCAATTTCGCAATCGATTTCTCGTTTGCGAGGGGTCACCATCTTATTGGAGTTCTCGACTCGCGTCAAGGCCACTCGCAATTTTTTTTGGCGACCCACCCAACCATCTGCTTTGAGCATTCGCTTTCGCGTCCGCTCTCAACCGTCTGGTCAAGGGAGCGAGAATCATCCAGATTTCAGTTCGGGCCGCAAGGCCTTTTCCGAATCTTTTTCGGATCATTCTTTGGAGTTCATTTCTGAACCCCAGTGGAGGTGAAGGGACTTGAACCCATGACCCTCTGCTTGCAAAGCAGATGCTCTCCCAACTGAGCTACACCCCCAACTAATCAGCGAAAAGAGCAACCATCTTGCAGAAGATGAAAGCTTTTCCACTAGTGCGCGCGCCTGGATTCGAACCGGGGACCTCGTCGTTATCAGCGACGCGCTCTAACCAACTGAGCTACGCGCGCGTTTCCAACTAGCTGGATCCTGGCCAAAACCAGGATCGAGAATGGTATCGATTGGTTCGGTCCTGTCAACGCGTTTTCTCGAATTGCCTGAAGAGTTATTGCAACAAACTTCAGAGCCCGAGTTATCGGCGCAATTCCACGTAGAATTGAGCGTAATTTTCCTCGTCGCCGAATTTTTCTTTGTCTGACTCCCTGGCGATCCAATTGATCACGAAAAACCCCAGCACAAAGGGCAGCCGTCGTGCCTGGACTAGGAATCGGCGAGTGGTTTCTTCTTTTCCGTAATTACTTTGCACTGCGATGCCATTTCTGCGTTCATTTCCGTGTAGTTTTTCCACTCATCCGGAACGTTGTCCTCGTGAAATATCGCTTCTACAGGGCATTCGGCGACGCAAGCTTCGCAGTCGATACACTCATCCGGGTGGATGTAGAGCATCTTTTCCCCTTCGTAAAAGCATTCCACGGGGCATACGACCACGCAATCTGTATAACGGCATCCAACACATGGCTGCGTCACAACGTGTGCCATCTTTTTTCCCTTCCCTATTTGTTCAACATGCGATCGGATTCATTTGTCGCTGGGACAATGGAAAATATCGCGGCAATCGCATACTACCGCCAAATTTCCAGCAATTTCCCACCCCCGGCATGGTAGGCGTAGAGATTCTACGTGTCAAGAAACTGAATCTGCTTGCTGTCGTCCGCCACAGCACCTAATATTGAAGAATTCCTGCCAACAATGCAGTAGTTCTTTCCATTACCTTCCTGGCGATCGCCTTTATCGAGAAGTAAGTTGTGGCACTCACCAATTTAGATCGAGAACTACTTCAGAAATGCCTGGAAAACCAGCCGATGGCATGGCAGGAGCTGACGGATCGCTTTCTCGGATTGATCATCCATGTCGTGAATCACTCCGCTAACTCGCGAAACATTCAGATCACTGCGGAATCCAGGGACGATCTGGTCGCCGAAGTTTTTCTGTCCTGGATCGAGAAGGATTTTGCAGTTCTCCGGCGTTTTCGGGGGCAAAGCTCGCTGGCCACCTACCTAACGGTTGTCGCTCGACGCGTCATTATTCGCAGGTTATCGCAATTAAGGCTGCCTCTCCATTCATCGCAAGCATTGGGTGCAGTTCATGCGGAGGAAAGTAGGCCAAGCAGTTTTACTCCCGAGGATTTGGAGGAACTGCATACTTCCTTGCAATTTCTTTCCGACAGCGAAGCGACCGCCGTTCGAATGTTCCATCTCGAAGGAAAATCCTATCTAGATATTGGGCACCAAATCGGCATGCCTGAAAACAGTGTTGGCCCGATGCTATCCCGCGCCCGTACGAAGATCCGCAATCGTTCTTCCTCGGAGTCCAACAAATAAGAGCTCGGTCTCGGCTCCTTGACGTGTCTTTGCCAAAGCACTCGGTCGTACTGGATTACTCGGTCGTACTGGGAATCCTGCGCGCCGGTCGCAGATACGCTCGTTGTATCATCAAGCACATTTCCACAAGATCTTGCAACATCGGCACGATCGACTCCCAGTCGGATACCGACTTGCGTTCGGCTTCACTCTGTAACTCGTTCACGATCAAACCGATCATCGGCATGTCTATCTTATTTGATAGCACCTTCAACGATTCCAATCGTGACTTCAACGCCGTTAGATTCCCAGACTCAAAGCAGTGAATGACTCGCTCAATCTGGTAGCCAATCATGACAGCGTTGCTATTGGAGAGATCGCTGCTTTCAAAGAATTGCGGTCGCCAGCCAAACGGAGAATTCGCAAATCTTTCTAAGAGTTCCGGGTCGTAAAGCGTACCACTCTCCCGCTGGAGAGCCTCAATGGCATCCTCGTGTGACATCGGTGCATCGGATAGTTCCGAAGTCATGGTATCATATGCGTTAGCGATGGAGAGTACGCGTGCACTGAACGGAATTTTGAAATTTTCCACGTCTGCCTGTGTCGCAAACGGAGTGCTGTAAAAGTTGAGTATCTCAAGGAGTGCAGGACTGCTAAACGACGAACTCAACAGTTCAGCCGCACCGCTTATCGCGACGCTCGATGCATCTGTTTGCGAATGTAAATGATGCAATCTCCAATCTTCGTCTGTCTGGTTCTGTGTCAAACAACCGATGTCGTGCAACATGGCTGCTATTTCCAAAACATACAATTCACCGATAGGAATTAGGCCCTTCGCCAACGAAACACAAATCTCGGCGACTCGGTGAGAGTGAGCCGTCATCAAGGGAAATCTCTTGGTCATTGCTGCATTTAACGTCACGACCGCATGGTATGAGATTGGATACTCTTCTACATCGATCGATGCCAATTTGGCCGCTTTCTTGCGTTCTTCTTCCTTGGCGTTCTCTTCCAGTTCGGGACTCCAGGTACAGTAGCGATTTCTGCCGGCATGCTTTGCTGCATAGAGCCCCTGGTCCGACTGCTCAATCTGAGCTTGGAACGTTGGCGCGCCCAAAATACTGCTAGAAACCCCTAAACTGGCAGTAACCTTGTACGGTTCCGCCAGTTCTGATTGAAGGCCTGCGCGAATTTCTTCTGCCATGGCTCCACCCTCGTCCAGGGTGGCGTGCTGCATCACCACGCAGAACTCTTCTCCACCATAACGACCGAGAATGCCTCGGCCCTCGACGATCTTAGAGACAGTCTTGACGACATCTTTCAAGACGGCATCTCCTGCCGCGTGTCCGTGTCGGTCGTTCAATTTCTTAAAGTGGTCAACGTCCATCATGATGGAGATCAAACCGCGCTCACCATCGTTTCGGTTTTCCCATAGTGCATCGATCTTTTCGTACAGTGCCCGCCGATTCAGTGCGCCCGTCAATCCGTCGCGTGTGGCTAGCTCATGCAGCACTTCGTTTTGTCGCTTGATTTGCTCTTTGGAGGTTTCTAGATCCGAAAGAACGCTCAATAAATGTTGTCGCTGCTCTTCCATCAACGAAATATCTTCAAAGCTAACCAACGCGCCTGTGATTCGTTCTTCTCCATCGAATACAGGTGTTGCGTTCACCATAAAGGTCAACTGCTTCCCATCCATATTCAAATAGAGCTTCACGCCAGCTTTCTGACTTTGTTCGCGGATCGCCAACTCCCACGGCCATTCCTGCGAATCTTCGCTTCCCCAAGACAAACTGTTCAATTCTCGAGTCGTCAGCTCGTCGACTTTCAGATTTACGCATCGAGCAAAGGAATCGTTGGCCAGAAGAATCTTTCCTTGCACATCCAAAATCACAACCCCACCCACAATCGTATCCAAGGTGTTTCGAACTCGCTTGGGTACCGCACTCTTGGGGTCTAATGCACCGAACGCTTTGTTCAAGAAGAGTGAAAAACTTCCAACATTAAGGAAAAAACCCACCCCAACAACAATAGCCCATCGCAAGATCGCGCTATAAAAACCAGAGGGAGCGGGTGTAAATGCAATCTCTAATTCTGCAAATACTTCTTCCTCCTTTACCAATGGAACTCGCACATGGTTGACGGTAGAGGGGCTTTCGGGGGCCAAAATCCAGTTTCTCGCATGGTCAGGACTGGTATAGATCACCAAACCATCGCGCCTAATGATCCGGAGGCTCAGTAAATCTTCCACTGTCGTCAGCGATTTGCGACAAGATTTCTGAAGTCCCGCCAAATCCTTCACCGACAGGTGATTCGAGCAAATAGTCGCGATTTGCAAGCTCGATTCGCTGCGTTGCTTTTGTTTTTCTTGACTCTCATCCTTGATGAGTCCAGACAGACTTCCAGCCAACATCGGTCCGAACGACATAGTCGCTAGGATGATCGCCATTTTGTAGGTGATCTTGAGTTTTGGCATCGGAGAAGTGAATCTGAACGAAACGAGTATTCAAGATATCTGATCCCACGTTAGGAAAACCCGTATTTGGGCCAAGATATCCTCCAACTGTTGGACAAAGTTCGATGCATGCGTCGATTTCACCCCCTGTTTGTCTCGATTGCGTTCAAATCTGTGAGGATTCTGTGAAGTCTTCCGGTTGTACGGGTCAGCCGATTTAGCGAGAAAGATCCAATGGCATAGTTCATCACTGGCGGATCAGCTCTGTTGGTTAGTTAGATTCATCATTCAATGCCGATTCTGACTATTCTGCGGAGAAATCACCAACGGTTCGGGAATTCAGCAGGGAACTAGGTTTTCTTCGATTCTTAATTGCCACCCTCTCTCGATATAGAGCAGAGACACAAGGAAGTGTTTTGCACGGACAGGAGGTCAAAGTGCCCGGTTTGCCCCATCATCGGAAAAAGTCGAAACAAAGGAGCATTGTCGCGCTCCTTTGTATATGGCTTTCCGTAGATTGGCATCCAGTTTTGGCGGTACGATTCGCGAGTGACGAGGAACGATCCTCGGGTATTGCTGTCGCTTCAAGCGATGAATTCGAACGATTCTTAGAAAACTCCGGTAAGACCGCCACTGTAGCTTCGGCCGATCAAGCCCCTCCCAAGGCTTCGCCAGCCCTCCCAGCGGTTCCCATCCCACCGACGTCAACTACGCTTCTGCGTCCTTCGCAGTCAGAACCATTCCAGGTGGTCCCCTCGCGCGATCCGTCAGCCAGGAACACTGCGTCCTCGTTCGCGACGGATCCCAGCCTCGCTCGAGACGTGTTTCAACCCGCTTTAGAAAATTATGTGCCACCAGATGACGAAGTCTGGATCAACTACACATGGGAAGGTGGCTGGTGGGAATCACCAACGGGAGGAGCACTAAAACCACTCCTAACCAATAAGATGCATCGAGTACAGCGCATCGATCTAGAGCAACTGATTTGGCAATCGATGCAGTATTCGCCCAAAGTCCAGTCCATCCTGAAGATGCCGAAGATTCAACGTTCAGAGATCGACATCGCACGAGGAGACTTTGATCCAATGCGATATGCGCAATCGAATTTCAAAGACACTTCGGACCCTGTTGGTAACACTCTGACAACTGGGGGGCCCAATCGCCTCAATGATTACTTCTGGGAAAATGCTGTCGGGATACGCGACCGAAATCAGTTCGGTGGAAAAACGGACTTCGGGCAAGCGATCAATGCTCGCGATAGCAACTCGCTGTTCTTTCGTCCCAACAATCAAGTGGATTCCAAGCTCACGCTGAATTACTCTCAACCACTCATGAGAGGTGCTGGCGTTTTCTACAACACGTCTTCTATTCGCCTCTCGCAAATGAAGACCGAAGAAGAAGTAGCGATCGCCAATACGAATCTGCAACAGCATGCTCGCACCATTCATTCTGCCTATTGGGAGCTCATGCTCGCGCGATTCCAGCTTGCGCAAGTAATCAAAGCTAAGTTTCGATTCGAAACTTTAAGCCAGAAACTTGAGAACCGCCGTGGTATCGACGTCTTGAAAATGCACACGGACCGAGCAAACTCCATGGTGCAGTCAATGATCGCTCAGGATAATGAACTGCGAGGCAAAATCGTAGGGCTGCAACTGGATTTAGCTCGATTGGTGGGATCGCCAGACCTGCAAAACACGGTATGCGATGAGATGGTTCCCTTGACTCGTCCGATCGCTTCTCTCCCACCTCTAGATTCGCTCGAAGATGAACTCTATAACGCGCTGATGCACCGGGGAGAATTGCAAGAGATCCGCAGCCAGATCGAAACGGAATCGGTCCGTAAGCAAATCGCAACCAATGAGCTTCGACCTACATTAGATCTCGTCGTGGAAGGCTACGTTCGAGGCCTGGCGGGTGACAAGCGGATCATTGACTCGTCTTCGAGACAATTCGATTCCGGCGCGCCCAGCTACTCAGGCGGATTCACCTATCAATCCCCTCATAGGAATCGCGCCGCACGCGCCAATCTACAAGGTCGCGCAATGGCATTAGCAGAAAGAATCGATGCCTACGAAGACAAGAAAATGGAGGTTGAAGCCCAAGTCTATAAAGCGATCGTAACGTCGAAAGCTACCTACAGATCGATCTTGGCATCCCTCTACTCGGCTAAATCCGTTCTGTCCGAAATTGAAGAGCGCGAAGCTAAACTTGAGGATTTCTTCACCGAGGGAAATACACCAAGCAGCGTCCTCAACGAATTGTTCGATGCCGAAAATCGCCTTTTGAACGCAGAGAAAGAACTGGCAACCCGCCAAATCGAACACATGCAAGCTCTCACACAAATCAAGTACGAGTCAGGCACGCTACTCACGATCGCGAGAGAATAGACTGTCCGCGGTCAGACATTCTAGCTGGGAATTGGCTTGCAAGCCGCCATGCTAGCGGTTGCCCAATCGCCCGCTTGTTGTCTACAATCGGGTCTCCGCCTGACTGGATGGCCAGCTTCTAGGCATTTTGCTATTCACATCGGGGAATGAATGCTTCAACGAAAATACATATTTCCAAACGTCATCGAACTAAACGTTCAGGCCGGCCATCTCATCGGTTGCAACGTCTACCTTGTGCATGATAAAGAAGATTGGGCGCTCATCGATGTCGGCTACCATGAATCGGTCGACGAGATTGTGGAATTGATTCGAGATCTCGATTTTCGCTTGTCCAAGTGCAAGACGCTCATCGCAACCCACGCAGATGTTGACCACTGCCAAGGGCTCGCGAAACTCAAACAAGTGCTGCGCACCACCGTCACCGCGCATCCAAAGGCGGCCAGTCTTCTGGAGTCCGGTGACCGATTGCAAACCTTTGCTGAGATACACGCTCAAGGTATCAGCGAAGAAATGCCGCCAGTCACTGTAGAGGTACACGTGAATGATGGAGATATCATCCAGATTGGAAGTATTGAGCTGAAAGTATGGTCTACCCCAGGACATGCCGATAGCCAATTGGCTTTTCAAATGAATGACTTGCTCTTTAGTGGAGACAACATCTACCGCGATGGCGGTGTCGGAGCCATCGACGCTCACCACGGTAGCGACATTCCTTCGTTCATCCAATCGCTCAAACGAATTCGAGACTCCGAAGTAAAGTGGCTATTACCTAGCCACGGACCGTACTTTCGAAAAGACGCTGCCATGATCGACAAAACACTGCAACGTCTCGATAGTTATCTCCACCTCTCCGACTTTGGAACCTGTGCAATCGATTGGCCCTTGATCGAACAATGGGAACAAGAAATCGCAGAAGGCAATCTACCGAGCTGATCGGCTATGTCGAACACGAATGATTCTTCGAATCCTTATAAATCTTCGAACGCGATCGATTCGTCGAACGCGAAGGAATTGACGGAGCCAGTTTCCCCAGCACCGAAAAAATCCGAGCCCTTGTTGGATCGACAAACAACAAGGATCGTCATGTTCGTCGTCCTGTTCGGAGTGACAGGATTCCTTGGCTTGCCTGCGTTGTGGATCAGCAAGTCGTTTACTCCTTCGGAAAAAATCTTTTGGTCAATCATCAATACGATCTATACTTTGATTCTGATCGGCATCACGGCTGCGATTTGCTGGTGGTCTTACCGTCAAATCTTCGGAACCTATTAGGACCATGATGAAGCCTCGCGATGCTCGCCCTATCTCTCCACCCATTGAGCTGTCCGGCGTCTGGCAAATGGACTCAGTGGAACAAGCGGATCAACTCCTCGGAGGACAACTCGAGGGGCACATCTACCGCCGCGATGGTCATCCCAATGCGAAGGCGCTCGGGGACATCCTTCGCGAAATGCACGCTGCAGATCAAGCGATCGTTACCGCGCAAGGTATGAGCGCCCTCAGCGCCGCTTGTCTTGCACTGCTCAAGCCTGGCGATCTGGTTCTCTTGGGCCAGCCACTGTATGGCAAGACGTCATACCTACTGAAGTCGGAACTCAGCCGATGGGGAATCCTCACCGAAGACGTTTTGGCAACCGACATTGCCGCTTGGGCGACCGCGATCCAAAAGGCCCCGAGGCTGATCCTCGTAGAAACGATCGGCAATCCTCGCCTCGACGTACCGGACTTAGAGGTGATTTGTAATCTGGCGCATCGGAACGCGGACACCTTGGTCCTAGTCGATAATACCTTTGCAACTCCGGTTCTTTGCCAACCTCTGCGATTAGGTGCCGATCTCGTGATGGAGAGCCTCAGCAAATTTGTTTGTGGCCATGGTGATGTGATGCTAGGGTTGTTGTGTGGCACTGATCGCACTTGGGCCCGGATACGAGGCGTTGTCAGTGCATTCGGACTTGCCAGCAGCCCTCTGGATTGTTGGCTTACGCAACGAGGACTAGAGACTCTCTCTGTTCGCATGACGCATGCAGCAACCTCCGCTATGGATATTGCACAACGGCTTGTGAAAGAGTTTCAACTCGAAGTGGACTATCCTGGACTCCCCGATCACCCGAGCCATGCTACTGCCATCAAACAACTTCCTCCAGGTTGTTTTGGCAATATGCTGACCCTGCATCTCCGTGGTGATAACCAAAAAGCAAATCAGTTCATTTCTGCCGTCAAGGACACGATTCCTTTTTGTCCGAGCTTGGGCGACACTCGCACTACCCTGAGTCACCCAGTGTCCACAAGCCACCGTTCTTATTCGGCTCAGCAACTCTATGCCCTGGGAATCGACGGAGGAACGCTGCGTTTCTCTTTCGGACTCGAACCTGTCGAAAAACTGTGGAATGCGTTCCAAAAAGGTCTTGTCGCGATCTCAGCCTCGCATTGATTAAGTGCTAAGGAAATGATCTTTTCCCGTGTAACAGCCAGCCCAGCGGTGTGTATCTAACGAACACCATGTACGTCGCCATGCAAAAAAGGAGCGTGCTGAGGATTGTGATCGCGAGCTTGATCCAAACCGACCACTCCAGCGGGATCAGCAGCGTTTGAAAAAAGATCACCAAAGGTAAATGAACCAGGTACACCCAGAAAGACGCATCCGCAATCCATCCTAACAATTGACTTCGATGCTGCAGAAAGCGCTTGCCCAGCAATAGCGAGAGGATCGTTAATAGGACGGACAAATAGCATGTCGACACAGCTGCGAGAATTACCGACCAACCGCGAGGTGGACTCGCTCCACGCATTATCAAACTCAAGTCAAGAATAGGCATGCAAAGATAATACGGAACGAATAGCAATCCACTCGCGACCAAGAAGATCCAGACATACGGACTAAGCCGATCCAGTATCGATTCCCGTCCTCGCAATTGCCAACCCAACCAATAGAAGACGCCATAGAATGCGAATGGCCACCACGTCGGGACAAACGACTCTGGCGCCGGCAATGGTACTCCCGCTTGGAGTACACTGGGCAACAATACGAACGGAAACAATGCCATCAACACAGGCCTAGAAAATAGCCAATCGAACTTGAGTCTTTGCATTCGAATGCAAAGTACGGTCGCAATCGCAAAGAAGATCAAATAGTAGAGGAACCAGAGATGCATCGTGGTGATCGGTGTTTCTTCTTGTGCCGCGGGTCCACCTTGACTCGCCGCAGCGAACAAACCCATCAATCCAGTTGGTGTTTCGAGATACGAGATTGCAAAAATGATCGTCGCTGTCATAGCGACCAAAAGCAACGGATAGAATAGAACCATCGTCAGCGCGATTCGCAGCGCACGATTCCAAAAATATATCTTGGGTCCCTTTCGCTCAATCACTAACTTTGCCAAGTAACCAGATAACAGAAAGAAAAGACTCATCCGAAACAAGTGGATGAACCAAATCGATGCGTCGATCACAACGCTAGCGCCTGGATCTGTTGCCAACCAAACCGATTGCGCTGGCTTGGCATAGGCTAGCCCGGCGTGCAAGAAAACCCCTAACAACATCGCGATGGCTCGCAAGTTGTCTAAATAGTAAATCCTGTCGGACGGTACCTTACTTGCGTTGACTTTAGCATCGTCCATTTGCGAGTTGCCGGGAGGCATCGCTGGATTTGTACGGCTAGTCTCATGTGCGACGGGCGTTGGTAGCATGATGGTTCCTGCAGTTCTTTCTTAGATCAAATCTCGTTTCCGAGTTTGAAAGAAAACGGCTGCTACCAACGCAGCAACAATCACAAGACACTCCACACCCAGCAATTGCAACACGACAGGATCCCATATAACGCTTTCGCTTTTCCTGGCAGCTACAATCGCAGGATTCTCAAAAAACTTCATCAAGAAGACGTTGAGTAATACATTGCAGCCCACCATAACACAGATGGTCCAGCCAACCGACTCCGAGACAACAGCAGTCACCAACTGTATCATGAATCCACATAGCAGGAACAAGAAGATCGCTGGAAGTACAACGACCGATCCATGCTTTGCACCAGGAACAACAAACGTAGCGATCACACAGAACGCAAGCATGGTGGACCATGGAATCAAGTAAGTCGTCAACACCACGGAAATCTTGCCGAGTGAATAATCGAGTAGACTGACTGGCATACTCATCACAAACATCCGGGTTTGATCGGTACTCTCCGCCAACAACAACATTCCAATCATGTGAATCCCAGCCGCGATCGCGACAGTCATGATCAATAAAAACCCAATAAAATTCAGTGTCGGATTCGGCAGGCAAGTGATGGCAGCACTTGCAATCCCACCGACAAGGTAGCCGAATAGATAGCGACGGCTGAGAAACAAATCCTTCAAGAACAGAATTTGGATAGCGTGCATGTTCATGATTTGTTCTCCTCGCGGCCACGAATAACAGTACTGACGAAAATCTCTTCAAGCGTCATGGGTTCCATCGCTTCGATCACAGCACCCGACGCACTCAACCTCGCAGCAAGGTCGTCTTCGACGGAATTGCAGGAAAAGACACGCAGATTGCGAAACTCCGACTCCAGCTTGAGACCTGGGATATGCGGTGCCTTCCAGTCATCCTGGACGTGCAACTTGATTCGCTTCCAACCCTCGAGGAAGTCATCCCGATTGCTCGATGCGATCACTTGTCCTCGATCGATAAAGGTGATCACATCGCTGATTTGCTCGACGTCTTGTGTGTTGTGCGATGAGTAAAGTATGGTACGAGTCTCGTCCTGAACGACCTTCATCAATTCGGCTAGAATCTCATGCTTGGCGACAGGATCGAGACCGTTAGTCGGCTCGTCGAGCACTAACAATTTCGGCTTTCGCGCCAAGATGAGCAACAACATTGCCTTGACGCGCTGCCCATGCGAAAGACCCTTGATTGTCTGCCGTTCGATCAACCCAAACCGATCGAGCAACTCCTTTGCATACGTGTCATCCCACGATGCATAAAGCGAACGCACAAACTGCATATGCCAACCGATGGACTCTGGCTTGTACAATCGCATGTCGTCAGAAAAGTACCCTATGTCTTTTTTGACAGACCCTTCCGATGACGAAACCGGTTTACCAAATACCGAAACGGTCCCACTATCAGGATTCACGAGACCCATCAAAATTCGCATCGTCGTCGACTTACCGGCACCGTTTGGCCCAATCAGCCCAACCACCGTTCCGCTTTGCAATTGAAGATTAATATCTCGCAACTGAAAGTGTTTATACGTTTTCGATACACCCTGAAGAGAAGCTGACCATTCTGAAACCATAGGATCCTCTATCGTAGCCTTCATGGGGCTCTCCTTTTTGATTGTTCATACACCTCTGCAAGTCGCCGTTGCAGTTCGGTTTTCGAAATGCCTAGCAGCAATCCAAGACTAACGGCCTGATTCAAATGCTCTTTCAACTCTTGCTCTTGAAGCGATGACTGAAGACCGGGGCGTTCCGCAACGACGGAACCTTTTCCCTGCCGCGTGACAATGACTCCATCGCGCTCCAATTCCAAATAAGCACGCTTGATCGTGATCACACTCACTTTCAAATCCGCAGCCAACTCGCGTATCGACGGCAAATCCGCGCCGGGCAATAGATCGCCCACCGCCACGCGCCGCATGATCTGCTCCATCACTTGCAGATAAAGCGGCCGTGGATCATTCAGCGAAATTGTGATCCAACTGTGCTTTGTCATATACACAGTATATACACAGGTGAATCCGAAGGGTAGAGGGAATTGTTCGAATTGCGATCAATCGAAAACGCTCTCGACGGGAGCCTCTGGCGTGCGAGAGCTAGCCAACTCCTGCTGGACGCGGGGTGGCACCTCGACTCGAAGCAACAGCACGTCGCGGCCGCACATCAGCAAATTGATAAGGAAAACGACTCCCGACAATGCGGCGAGCAAAACTAGAGCGCCTGCGTTTACCGAAGAAAACCCACCGGAGTCGAGTTCACTGATCGTCCAGGTAACGAATAAAAACTGATGCCAGCCGTAGCTGAAAGAACGGAAGTCATTTAGCGACAAGAGAACTAGATATGGCAATAGCGGTACCAACGCAAACAAAAACGCTTGCATCAACAACCCCAAGAATGGGCGCCCGACAATGTGTCGCGGCACCGTCATCATGATCAGCCGAGTCAATCCCGTATACAACATGAAGTAACACAGCGCCGCCACCCCAATGGCGATAGTCTCCTCCTCTTGCTGATACGCCGCCGAGTACAAAGGAAAAGCATATGCGAACCCGATGACGCCAATCACGACACTTGCAAAGACAGAAGTGAAAAAAACGTAAGCTAAACCCGCTCCGGGATAAAACCACGTTAGCGTACATTGCCCTAAAAGCGTGCGAGGTAAAGCCCGCTGCGCTCGCGGTGACAAAACACCACGCTCCGATACACCGAGCGCTCCAACAACCAAAAAGATGGCTAACAACACCGAATAAATCCAGACCCAATGCCCTGCCGTCTCGGTAGTCACAACCACCCATGCACACCAAAAGAAGATCGTCCCAATCCAAACGAGGAATCGACTCCGAATCGCCACTGCATGATTCTCACTTGGGAAATCAATCGCCGCGGCACTGCATTGCATGCATAACGGCACGGTTGTCAGCACGATTGTTCCGATCGATATAAGCACTGGTGCGTTCACCCACGACATCATCGGAAAGGAATAGACAAACGCAATCGTTGCCGCACATACAACGTAGAAAAGGACTAACTGCATTCCCAAAATAAAAAGATTCGAGAACACCTGCAAGAATCGTTGACGCGATACCGTCGCGATCATGATGGAAATCGCCGACAACACCACCGAAGCAATGACCATAAAGTACAGGTAGATCAGAATGGTACTTACACTGATTCCACGAAGCAAATACGTGATGACGATGCACGGTAACATCGTGGACAGGTAGATGGCAATCTGAAGACATGCTGAGGACATCTTCCCCTGAACAATCTGCTTGGCCGATAATCCAGAGATACTGACCAATTCAAAGGTCCGACTCTCGGCTTCGAGCATCATCGATCGGTAGGCAGTAAAGGGAATGACGAGAATAAGCGGGAATGACAAGATCACAAAATATCCAGTCAACACTAGTAAGCCGCCTGGCAGATAGTACGCATTCGGCAATTGAGAGAAGACGGAAAACATCGTCCATATCAGCACAGCCACCAACGTGATTCCAAAACAAATCACAAATTGATTGGAGTTCAGCGACTGCCTCGCTTCTTTGACCACAATCGGATTGCTTCGCTCACTCCACCAATCCCAGACTTGCTGCCAACCCTGAGAGGATGCTTCGGTAAATCGTTCGATCAACGCCTTCTGACGTTCTAGTGGCGGTGGTGTCGTGCCCTGACTCATTGAACCGCTCCCGTCGTGATGCGCATGAATACATCTTCCAATGTTTGACCTTCGGTGGAAAACTCGATCACATCGAATCCTTCATGGACTATCGCACGCAACAATGCCGCTTGCTCTCGATCGGATTTGGCTCCGAGGATCTGACAACGGACCATCGTTCCGTCGACTGCGACTGCGTCAACTCCATCCTGGACCGAAAGCCACTCTACCAATTTTTGTTGCTGTTCGATCACCTTCATTTTTAAGTTGGTATGAGGCATGAGTCGGCTCTGTATCTCCTGCACAGTGCCACTCACAATCATACAACCGCGTTCGATGATCCCTAAGGAATCGCACATTTCTCCCAACTCGCTCAAGATGTGAGACGAAATCAATAACGATGTCCCTTCCGCTGCCAATCCGAGCACCATTTGACGCAATTCGATGCGAGCACGTGGATCCAAACCATTCGCAGGTTCATCCAGTATCAACACGGCAGGCCGATGTATCATGGCTCGCCCGAGACAAAGCCTTTGCCGCATTCCTTTGGAGAGCCCCTGAATCGACTTTTCTGCAATCTTGTCCAACCCTGTGTAGCCCAATGTATAGCGAATCGCCTTCATGCGCTCACGACCCACTAATCCATAACTGCGTGCAAAGAAGTCGAGATACTCCAAACAGTTCATGTTGGGATAAGTCCCGTAGTCGTCGGGCATAAATCCCATGCGCCGCCGCACTCGGTCTGGGTCGTTGATCACGGAAAATCCATCGATCAACGCGTCCCCATAATCGGGCGTGTCCAACGTGGCGAGGATTCGCATGGTCGTGGTTTTGCCAGCACCGTTGGGTCCGATGAAGCCGAAGACTTGACCAGCATTCACGTGAAACGATACATCGTTCACTGCTTTCGTTTTGCCGTAGAATCGAAACAGCCGCCGAAGCTCGATCATCGGATGATTCGATGGCACTACCACTTGGAGACTCCTGTAAGGATATGAAGATTCTTCTCTTTGGCGAAAACTTCCGAAGGGAACGGAGTCTCTGCGACTAACTCATGTCGACTCACCATGAAATAGCCATAGCTATCCAATCGAGGCAGTGTCGTTCGTATATTGAGAACAGGCCCAAGAAAATCTTCGTGCGCAACAGTTCCGCTTCCCCCCCAAATTCGAACTCGCCCCCTCGGGCGATTCGTCGAGTCCACTTCTTTCGGTGCTTTTGGCGTGAATGCCGAAGTCCATTGAATCAACCGATCACTCAGTGTATCCAGCGCTTCACCGTTTACGTTTACTGTCGCTCCTGCCTCCAAGCCTTCGACTACAAAGAAATTCTGATTCGCATCTTTTAAGATCACCAGCTCGATGGGATGCTTCGAAGTATTCGTTACCTGAACGGCGTTTGCCTCGTTCCCTTCGATTTTGATCGGCATTGAATATTGCTCTAATGGATGGGCCACGATCAACTGCTGCTGTGCTCGTGGAAGCATCCAGTACTTTAGGGTTTGCTTCCCGTTTTCGAAGAAGAGATGTCCTTGAACATTGCTTCGCACCTCTTGTTGATAGCCAGTCGCTGCATCAGTTCTCAACGGGCTGAGCAATGCCTTGTCAGAGAATTCCAGTCCCGATCGAGGAGGAGCACCGCTCGAATACGATTGACGCGACCAAACAAACCCTTGCTTTGAATCAGTATCGTAATATTGCAGCGAAGCTACTCGCCCTGTCGTACCACGTCCCTCAATGAAAACATTGACGATCAAGACGAATACGGACATCGTTATCGAGAATGCGGGAATCAAGAACAACAACAGCGTTTGCCGACGAAGCCTACGGGCAATCAGGATCATCACCGGCCCGACGATCAACAAAATCAACACAATCAACCCAGTGAAAAAAACGATGGGCGTAGTACCCACACTCTCTACCAAATTCTTCCAAAACCACTCATAGTCCACATCGTCATCGTAAAAGATCGTACTGACCGGGTGGTGGCGACTTTCCGAGAGTAGCTGCGCAAAGACACCAGGGTTGAGCTTTCGCTCGCTCCCGCCCTCAATAGAATCAATCACGATCTGCCCACCACCATGAGATCGTCGGAGACAGTACTTCTCTCCATTGTGCATTAGGCTTCCCCATCGGTGGTCCGGCGACATAAGCTGGCCGCCAGAGAACGTTTGATCGATGGTCAATCGATCCACGTCGGAAGAGCCATAGACAACTATGGTTCCACCCGCCATTGCATACTGCGACAGAGCTTTGCGAGCTTTGGCACTGAGCTCCGAGAGACTATTCCCTGGTACACAAACAGCATCATACGACATGTAAGGTCGCCATTCTTCGAACGCTGATGCGGGATCTCGCTTCGTCACAGGAATCGCTTGGTACTGGTTCAACGGATTCGCATAAGGGTTCGTTTGGTCAGTGGCCTTAGAGATCAATGAGTCTGCATAATTTGAT
>JAJTID010000068.1 GCA_021300155.1 Pirellula sp. | reverse complement strand
TTGGGTGACGTCCAAGAAGCGCTGATGCTGCTTGGCTTCGTTTTCGTGGTTTTAGGAATCACATTCTATCAAGAGCGAAAGACCGAGCGAACTTTAGATGCGCTTCGAGACCTATCCAGCCCGCGTGCATTGGTGATTCGCGATGGTCAACGCAAACGGATCGCCGGCCGTGAAGTCGTGGTTGACGATTTGATTGTGTTATCCGAAGGGGATCGAGTGCCCGCCGACTCTGCAATCTTTTCAAGTGAAGGACTATCAACGGATGAATCGTTACTTACCGGTGAATCGGTGCCTGTTCGAAAAGTTCCTTGGGATAACGTCCAGCCAATCTCGAGACCTGGCGGAGATGATCTCTGTTTTGTCTATTCCGGAACGCTTGTCGTTCAAGGCCAAGGGCTTGCGAAAGTTCTGGCGACTGGACTGCAGACGGAAATGGGAAGTATTGGTAAAGCGATTCAGTCTGTAAAATCGGGCGGAACAAAACTCCAGCTCGAAGTTGGATTGCTCGTTCGGCGCATCGCGATTTTTGGCTCCCTCTTATGCACTGTCGTTGTGATCGTGTACGGCATGACGCGAGGCAATTGGCTACAAGGGTTCTTGGCCGGGATCACTTTGGCCATGGCAATGTTGCCGGAAGAGTTTCCTGTCGTACTAACGATCTTCCTCGCTTTGGGGGCTTGGCGGTTGTCCAAGATCAATGTTCTCGCGAGGCATGTCCCAGTGATCGAGACGCTGGGTTCGGCAACGGTACTCTGCGTCGACAAGACTGGAACGCTGACTGAGAATCGGATGGCAGTTCGCGCCTTGGCTATCGAAGGAAAGATACACCCACTTCTTGCGACATCGCCAAACGCATCGGGATCATTGCCCGAGGAGTTTCATGAAATCATTGAGTTCGGAATCTTAGCGAGTCAACGTGACCCATTTGATCCGATGGAAAAGGCGTTCTACGATCTAGGAAATACCTATCTTGCTGAAACCGAGCATATGCATGGGGACTGGGTGCTCGAGCGCGGATACTCGCTATCGCCAAGCCTATTGGCTATGTCGCAGGTTTGGAAATCTCCCAACGGTAGCAACTATGTCCTCGCGACAAAAGGCGCGCCCGAAGCGATCGCAGATCTATGTCATCTATCCGAAGAGCGTGTCAAGGAGATTGGAGCCCAAGTGGCAGTGATGGCAGAGAGCGGGCTCCGTGTTTTGGGAGTTGCACGCGGTGACTTTGATCAGAAATCGCTACCAAAAGAACAACACGATTTTGACTTCGATTTTCTGGGGCTCGTCGGTCTAGCCGATCCGGTACGAGCGACAGTTCCCGCTGCAGTACAAGAATGTTATGCAGCCGGCATCCGGGTCGTTATGATCACAGGCGATCATCCAACGACAGCCAAGAGTATAGCTCGGCAAGCTGGCATCCAATCGATCGACGATACGATCATCGGTCCTGAGCTTGAGCAATTCAACGACACCGAGCTTCAACAACGAGTGCGCACCGTCAATGTATTTGCGAGAATGATTCCAGAACAAAAACTGCGACTCGTCAACGCATTGAAGGCGAATGGTGAAATTGTCGCGATGACGGGTGATGGAGTAAACGATGCTCCCGCCTTGAAGGCGGCCAACATTGGGATCGCGATGGGTGGTCGCGGTACAGACGTTGCTCGCGAATCGGCCGCGTTGGTTTTGCTCGATGATGATTTCGCATCGATCGTCCGGTCTGTCCGGATGGGGCGGCGAATCTATGATCATCTCCAGAAAGCCATGACTTATATTGTGGCGGTGCATGTACCCATCGCGGGAATGTCGCTGGTCCCGGTGTTGCTCGGTAGCCCGATCGCACTCATGCCTGTGCATATTCTGTTTCTAGAATTGGTAATTGATCCAGCGTGTTCTATCGTTTTTGAAGCAGAGCCTGACGAAAGCGATGTGATGACCCGTCCACCGCGAGATCCATCCAAGCCGATGTTTGGAGGTCGGCTCATCGGACTGGGGGTATTGCAGGGGATGAGTTCTCTGTTCGTTGTTTTGGCGATCTACTTGTCTGCACTTTGGGGGTGGCTCCATGCATCCGATGCGATCGCACTTAGCTTTACGACCCTCGTCATTTCGAATGTGAGTTTGATTCTGGTCAATCGATCTTGGACACAACCCATTTGGAAAACATTACAAGTTCCAAATGCCGCGCTTTGGTGGGTTATCGGAGCAGCAATGCTCTTTCTTGGACTTGCGCTTTATGTACCGTTTCTACAAAATATCTTTCACTTTTCTACATTGCACCTCAACGACCTCGGGCTTTGCCTGGCCTGTGGGTTCCTGAGTATCGTTTGGTTCGAGATACTGAAGCTGGTTGGGAAACGATGGCTGTTTCCATCAACGACGCCTCTGCAAAAAGAATCGAAACCCTGATTTACTCGTCGACATCTTTCGGGAAGGAGCCGCATAAGATCGCAGGGAACGCAAAAAGGAATGGAGTCTTGCATTTCCGTTCTCTGGCTCTGCTAACTTTCCTGCCTTGCATTTTCTGTCGCGAGGACGGAATCGAACGATTCCTCGTTTCCGATGGACGCAGAGGGTGTCCGTCGATCAACAATAAATCGATAGCCTGACACGAGAAACGCAGGAATGATCAAGCTTCTCACAACAAGTACGAAAACAAAATGCTGAATCATGGAGTATATCTGCGAACCAGCGAACGGGTCAGTCATGATGGTCCAAACGTATAGGCCTAATGTCAGCAGCACATAGAACCCAATAGCGGCGACGCCAGTTAGTTTGTGCCTTCCCTTGGAGGCCACTGTATAAGCGATTCCGAACGGCAGCAAGACTTCAATGAGCGGATAGGTCGCCATCAAAAGCTCATTGAAGATTGATGAACTAGTTTCGTCGAAATTTATGTAAGTGGCCATTAACCTCTCAACCAACAGGACCAATGCGATCACTAACGTAGTAATGAACAAAATGCGAATACCAGATTTGCGTTTAGCGATTGAATGCTCTAGTTCGCTGTCCTCTTCGCATCGAATCAGGTAGAGGCAAAAACCAGAGCTAAAAAGAGAGTATCCGACCCAATGGAGCAACAAGATCTTCATTGGATGCCACGCGAAAATTTTCCAAAAAAACAGAGACTGCAATCCAGCAGTATTTCCAGAACTCAACCAGATGCTGTATCCGACTGCGGTGGTTACGATATAAAGAAAAAGGCAAAGAGGAACTAGCCAAGTGGTCGTATCGGTTTTTCCTCGTCTAAACGCGAGCCAGCATGCAATTCCTGAACAAACCGCTAGTCGAGGTGTTTCGGTTATGGGACCTACCAGGGACCTCAACCAAACGACGCCGATGAAAGGCAGTAAATAGGAAAGAGCAATGGCAAAAACAGCGATCGCCAAGAGACGGCCCGGGCGTGGTTTCGGTATGGCTATTTGGGGCATGATGATTTCATTCCATGTTTCAGTTCCGTTTGACTTTCTTGCGAGAAAAGCTCAAACTCCAGTCGGTCCTCACCTCTCCTTTTGTTGGTCCATATTGAATTCCATTTCCTTTTCGGAGTACCCGTCGGTGAGCTCATTACGGCATTCGCGATCGCCTGTCATTCTACAAACTTTTTTCGGACTCGTTTCCTTCTTGTTCGCCTCCCTAGGGGCAATCGCACAAGAACCACCATCCAAGTTCGCGAGCCTCGCGTTTGTAAACGCGAACATTTTGACATGCAATAACGGCATGGAGCCGGCCAATGCGATCGCGATACAAGGGGATCGAATCATCGCTGTGGGTACCAAAGCGAACATCGAACCGTTCCTTGCGAAATCGACCAAGGTGATTGATGCGGCGGGGATGACGATTACTCCAGGCTTGATCGATAGCCATCTTCACTTTATCGGCCTGGGGCAATCGCTCCAAATGCTGGACCTGAGCCAAGCCAACTCATGGGAAGAAGTCGAATCGATGGTTGTATCGGCCTCCATGCGATTGCCCAAGGGAACGTGGATCGAAGGTCGTGGGTGGCACCAATCGAAATGGACAGCACCACCCAAAGGGAACATCGATGGTTATCCGAACCACAAAGCACTTAGCATTGTGACACCAGACCATCCCGTCGTGCTCACGCATGCAAGCGGACATGCAAACTTCGCAAACGAGGCGGCGATGAAGATTGCGGGGGTCGATCGCGACACCGTCGTTCCACGCGGTGGTGAAATCCTCAAAGACGCGGATGGAAACCCGATCGGCGTGTTTCGCGAAAATGCACAATCGCTCATTCGTCGCGCTCAGATGCGAACCACCGAACGACTTAGCGAAGAAGAATTGCGCGCCGCGACGTTGACACAATTGCAGCTAGCCGGTGAAGCCTGTCTCAAGCAGGGGATCACAAGTGTTCACGATGCAGGTAATTCGTTTGCAACAGCTAGAATGCTGAAACGTTTTGCGGAACTTCGACAACTGCCATTGCGCATGGCGGTCATGATTCGCGAAGGAAGCGATAGCCTCGCGGCTCAAATGGAGACTCACAAATGGAATAACGTTGGCGATGGTTTCTTGACAGTTCGCAGTGTCAAGATCTCGATCGATGGAGCACTCGGCCCTCACGGTGCTTGGCTACTCGAGCCGTACAGCGATTTGCCAACAACAGCAGGACTGAACACGGTATCCATTGAAGAGTTCACGAAGATTGCCAAATTGTGCAAGAAGTACGATTGGCAACTGTGTGTTCATGCGATCGGAGATCGTGCGAATCGCGAAGTGCTAGACGTCTACGAACAAGTGCTCGGTGAGCAAGTGTCCAGCGGTCATCGATGGCGAATCGAACATGCACAGCACCTTTCACCTCAAGACATTCCTCGCTTTGGAAAACTGGGAGTGATCCCTGTGATGCAGGCGAACCATTGCACTAGTGATGCGATCTTTGTGCCGCAGCGATTGGGTGAACGACGAAGTGTTCAAGGTGCGTATGTCTGGCGTTCGTTGATCGACTCGGGTGCGATCATTCCGAATGGTACCGATGCTCCTGTCGAACGGGTAGATCCTCGGGCTAGTCTCTATGCAGCGGTGACGAGGCAATTGCCAAACGGGGACACCTTCTATCCCGAGCAATGCATGACACGACGAGAAGCGTTACTTAGCTACACGTTGTGGCCGGCCATGGCTGCGTTTCAAGAGAAAGAACTCGGCTCGCTCGAGGTCGGCAAACTCGCAGACTTGGTTGTATGGAATACCGATCTGTTAACTTGCAAACCTACAGATCTCTTGACCGCTAAAGTCGAACTCACTGTCTTGGCAGGCGGGATCGTGCATGATGCAGATGCAAGCAACACGGAGAACTAGGCTGGGACCACTGTCACCTTTGTCCAGGCCTTCAATAACTCCAAGAAAAATCCGCAAAGCGAGCGGCGGATAAAGAACTACCCGTAAAACGGGGCTCCAGGCCCGTTGTGACAGTACAAAAGTCAGGTACGGAAAACGCGATAGTTCCTGCTAGAGGGGAAATTCGATTCACATAGCTGAGCGAAAGAGCTAGAATGGGGTGGAAAGGATCCCGCCAATGCCAGCCTGCCAACTACGAGTTTTTCTGCTAACGCTTGCCATTGTCTCGGCATCGGCTTCGCTCCATGCTGTCCAGGGCGACGATAGTCGAACGGCAGAGCGGGAGGCGCAATTCGAACGCGAAGTTCGCCCCGTCTTGATTAGCCATTGCATCAAATGCCATGGTGAGTCGAAACAAGAAGGAGGACTCAGACTCGATACAAACGAAGGGATTCTCCAAGGAGGGGATAGCGGACCGGTGTTGGTTCCTGGCAAGCCCGAGGAAAGCCTCCTCATCGAAGCCGTCCATCATCGCGGTCTCGAAATGCCTCCCGCATCCAAGCTTCCGAATAAAGCGATCCTACATTTGGAACGATGGGTCGCGGGCGGCGCCGTATGGCCTGTATCGACAAAATCGCTCCGAGTCTCCGAAGGGGACATTACCGACGAGGATAGACAATGGTGGGCCTTTCAACCGGTCCAGAAGTTAGATCCGCCGGTAGACAAAAACGATACGTGGTCGAAGACTCCTATCGATCGATTTGTGTGGAAGAAGCTCGCCGAACATCAGTTGCAACCAGCTCCGACGGCTGACAAAGCGACCTTGATGCGTCGTGTCTATTTCGATTTGATCGGTTTACCTCCCACTCCAAATGAGATTGATTCGTTTCTCCGCGATGATTCTTCGGACGCTTTGGAGTCGATGGTTGATCGGTTATTAGAAGACGAACGCTATGGAGAGCATTGGGCTCGATTCTGGCTCGATTTGGTGCGTTACAGCGAATCGGACGGTTGGAACCAAGATGCCTTCCGACCTTTGATCTGGCGTTTTCGCGACTACGTTGTGAACGCGTTCAACACTGACAAGCCATATCCGCAGTTCGTGTTGGATCAGTTGGCGGGCGATGAAGTCGATGGCGACTACCCCGAAGGCTTGATCGCCGCTGGCTTCATGCGATTGGGCATATACGAATACAACCAGCGCGATGCGCGAGGTCAGTGGAATGACATCATGAATGAGATGACCGATGTCGCCGGGGATGTCTTTCTCGGAATGAGTGTCTCCTGCGCCCGATGTCATCAACACAAATTTGATCCGATTCCGCAAAAGGATTATTTCAAGCTCCGTGCGTTCTTTGAGCCGGTCTGTTGGAAAGATAACGTCGTCGCTGCGACTCAAGACCAAAAACGGGAGTACGAGGAAAAGCTTGCCATTTGGGAAAAAGAAACGCAGTCGATTCGAGACGATCTCGCAAAGCTTCTTGAACCCTACGAGAAGAAGAAGTGGGCATCGACCGTAGACAAGTTCCCGCTGGACATTCAAGCATGCTTCCACATGGATCCGAAGGACCGAACGTCATGGCAAGAGCAGATGACCTACTTGGTATCGCGTCAGTATATGGAAGAAGCAGGCGGTCCATACAAGAGCATGAAGAAAGAGGATGTTGAAAAGCGTGAAGCTCTCGAGAAAGAGTTAGCGAAGTTCGATCACCTCAAACCGAAACCACTTCCGGAAATCATGGCTGCGATGGATTTCCCTGGCATGATCGCCCCGACGGTGATCCCAGAAGATAGCCGTCGAGCTTCGGTTTCACCGGGCGTTCTTGAAGTGTTAACTTCGATTGTGGAGTTGCCATCTTTGTTGGAAACGAAGGTGCGCGAGGGAACAACAGGCCGCAGAACGGCACTTGCAAAATGGATCGGCGATTCACGAAACCCACTGACAACACGTGTGATTGTCAATCGAATTTGGCAGCAACACTTCGGACAAGGACTCGTTGCGACCTCGAGTGACTTTGGTCATTTGGGAGAAGAGCCAACTCATCCAGAGTTGCTGGATTGGCTGACGGCGACCTTTATCGAACAAGGCTGGAGTTTCAAAAAACTCCACAAACAGATTTTGATGTCGGCAACTTGGCAACAATCCGCTCGCCATCCCGAAGCGAACCGATACCAGTCGGTGGATCCTGCGGAACGATTGCTTTGGCGTGCTCGCGTGCGTCGACTGCAAGCGGAACAGATCCGAGATGCGATGCTCGTCTCCAGTGGCGAAATGTCGCAAAAGGTGGGTGGCCCAAGTTTAACGGAAGACAAACCTCGCCGCTCTCTTTATTTGAAGAGCTTCCGCAATCAGAACGACACATTCTTGCACGGCTTTGATGTTGCGAACGGTTTGCAAAGTGTTGCGTTGCGGGACAATACGACCACGCCGACACAGTCGCTACTTCTGCTCAATGGCAAGTATGCGTTAGGGCAGGCTAGCAAATTCGCCGATCGCCTTAACGCGATGCAACTACCCCCGGACGAAACTTTGCGGATAGCGTTTCGCTGGACATGGGGTAGAGAGCCCAGTCAGCAGGAATGGGAAAAAGCCACGCAGTATGTGAACTATGTTGCTGGAGAAGATGCTCCAGCAATCGAGGTGGACAAGCTTTCTGACTTTTGTCATATCCTTTTCAATTCGAACCAATTTTTGTATCTGGAATGACATGAACGCGTACAACGAATCGTCATCTGGTTTTTCTCGTCGAGCATGGCTTCAGTCTTCAGGCATGGGGTTCGGTTCGTTAGCCCTCAACTGGATGATGGCGGGCGAATCGTCTGCGGAGACTCATCATCAACCTCGTGCGAAAAGCATTATTTGGTTGTTCATGGAGGGCGGCCCGAGCCACCTGGATTTGGTCGATCCCAAACCGTTGTTGAAGAAATTGGCGGGCAAGCCATTGCCAAGTAGTTTTCGCGAGCCCATTACGGCAATGGGTGAAAAGGGTGCGCCGTTGTTGGCCTCTCCTCGGCGTTGGACCCAATACGGTAACAGCGGGATTCCGGCGTCAGATTGGATTCCTCATATTGGCGAATGCATGGACGACATCGCAGTGATTCGATCTTGCTGGACGAACGGCATCAATCATGCGGGTGGTGTTTGTCAAATGAACACGTGCATCAATTTTGCGGGCCGACCTTCGTTGGGTTCATGGATCAATTATGGACTAGGATCTGCGAACGAGAACTTGCCATCCTTTGTGGTGTTGTGCGACAACTCGGGGCGTCCGGTCAATGGACCTCGCAATTGGGGAAGCGGATTCATGCCCGCTTCGCATCAAGGAGTTCGAATCAATGGTACGGAGAAAGAGCCGATTCCAAACTTGCACTTTCCCGATGGCCAAACAGGTAGTCGATTGGAATCGAAGCTCTCTTTGTTGAAGCAGTTCAATCAATCGTATGCAGCAACACACCCGCAACAAACAGAATTGGAAGCTCGCATTCGGAGTTACGAGTTGGCGTTTCGAATGCAGGCACAAGCGCCCGAAGCTGTCGATCTATCGCAAGAGACGTACACAACAGAAGAGATGTATGGCATGCATGCGAAAGAGACGGAAGTCTTTGGCCGCAATTGTTTGTTGGCGCGGAGGCTTGTAGAGCGAGGTGTTCGATTCGTACAGCTTTACAGCGGTACCGGTAGTAAATGGGACTCGCACTCTGGGATCGAGAAGAATCATTCCGCCCTTTGCAAAGCGATGGATAAACCAGTGGCTGGGTTGCTTAAAGATCTGAAGCAGCGCGGGCTTCTCGACGAGACACTGGTCGTCTGGGGTGGCGAGTTTGGTAGAACGCCGATGAGTGAAAAAGGGGATGGACGCGATCACAATCCGACGGGCTTTTCCATTTGGATGGCGGGTGGTGGAGTGAAAGGCGGACAAGCGATCGGTGCCACCGATGAGTTAGGACTTTATGCAGTCGAGGACAAAATGCATGTCCATGATATTCATGCATCGATCCTATGGTTGATGGGGCTAGACAACATGAAACTAACATATAATCACAAAGGACGAATCGAGCGACCGACGATCAACGAAGGCCGTTTCCAAAAACGCCTGATCACGGGATAAGGCAAATACCCAAAGGGACTATAATCGGCACTTAGCACCGCCCGATAAGTTCTTCCGCTCCTTTGGACTTATGAGTGCGGAAACAATCGCTGGCAAAGGGACAAGGGACAAGAACTACCTCTTCCCCTTATTTCCGCACTAGGGTAGGGCTGTGACTTGCTGATAGATCTCAAAAGCCTTAGCGGCAGAGGCATGCCAGTTGAACTGCTTGCTAACTTTCGAACGAGCTGCGAGTCCCATCGCTCGAAGCCGCATTGGATCTTGAACTAAATCTTCGAAGGCGATCCGCAGTGCGGCTGGGTTGTTAGGTTTCACCAATCGCCCGCAACTGTCATCCACTTGGTGGGGTATGCCCCCGACGGTGGTCGAAAGAACTGGCTTGGAACAAGCCATCGCTTCTAGAACAACGAGAGGCAGTGTGTCGGCTCGCGTAGGAAAGACAAACAAGTCCGAGTAGTGATGCAATGCGCGAATCTCTTGATTGGTGAGAGCGTCCGTAAACACAATTCGTTGTGCGTTTTTTAGATTCTTAGCATAGCCATCGTAGTCATAGGCTCTCTTTTTCCCGCCAACGATCAGGCAGTAAGAGCGATCCGTTTGTCGGAAGGCATCGACCAGAACATCCAGTCCTTTGTTGCGCGTATGGTTCGCGAGAAAGAAGCACACCGGTGTCTCTGCGTTTTTGTCGATTGGCAATTGAAACTTGGCACAAACGTTCGCTAATTCATCAGCGGTCGGAGGAGAAAATGCTTCTAAGTGAACACCATTGGGGATTATCACTAGTTTTTCATCGGATACCCCATGGTTGCGAAGCAAGTCTCGATCTTGGGGAGCTAGACAGCAAATCTTGTGTGCGTTTCGGATGACATACTCCAGGGGATTGCGAATCATCCATTGGCCAACCAGCGACTCCAGCCGACTGAGATGATACGCTTGGGTGAGCCCCATGACCTCGACAAATCCGTGCGTTGTAATGACGTACGGAATTTTGTTAGTGACACATGCTTTCGCAATGCTACGCATCTCCAACGCAGGGATCGGATTGTGAATATGAACCAGATCGTAGTTAGAAACGAGGCTGGCGATATCCGAGCGATAAAAGAGCGTTCGATACTTGTTGGGTAGGAATAGCTTTGTAAAGCTCATGACATTCGTCGAACGTCGATGCATGAGCCTCAGTTTATCTTGGAGTAATTCTTCGGTGCTGTCGCTCATGAGTGCCACGTCCATGTTGCAATGATGAGTCAAGCACTGTGATAAATACATCGCAGCGTTGACGGCACCACTGTCGCCAAGATGCGGTGGTATGACAATGGCAGCCAGAACGTTCATCGATAGCGATCAATCCATTCTGTTGGAATGTCTGGTGAGTGCCACGTGCTCTTGATCGCTTCCGAAATTCCGATGGACGGCTTCCACTGAAATTGCTGTTGGATGCGTGCAATGTTCGCCGAGAGGAAAGGGCGATCGGAGGGGCGCATTCTTGTTGGGTCCAGTTGGATCTCGAATGGTATTCCACTTACGTTTTGAAGGTACTCAAGCAATTGCTTTACCGAATAGCATTGTTGCGTTCCTAGGTTTACGATCTCGACATCTCCAGGATTGATATTCCCGCGAGTCGCTACGGCCATGAATCCAGAAACAACATCATCAATATGGATGTAATCTCTTTTCGCGTCGAGATTGCCTAGATGCAGTTTGGTTCGACCTGCCTTTAATTGCGAGATGATTTCGGGTACAACATGAGGGTTTGTTTCCCCAGGACCAATCACATTGAATAACCGGACGATGCATGCAGGATAGTTTCTCTTCTCTGCAAAGTAACGCACGTACTGCTCTCCTTGCAGTTTCGTCCACCCATATACATCCGAGGGACCGGTTTGCGATAGGCGTTCATCATGCGGGGAGACGTCAGGTCGATAGACAGCCGCGGTGCTGGCAAAGATCATCCTACAAGTAGGTGGACAAACTGAGGCTAGCGTGGCGGTTCCTAGCACATTCGTGGAAACTGCGAGTTCGATATCTTTCTCGCACTCCGGAATGAAGTGGATGGCCGCCAAATGGATAATGGCTTCTGGTTGAAAATCGGCTACCGCAACCTCGATCGCTTTCGCACTTCGGATATCAGAATCGATCCAACGCAGAAACCGATTCTCAGAGTCGTGGAAGCGATTTTTGCTGGAACGCAGATTGTCGATGATGCAAAGGGAATGCTCCGTCATCAGCGATCGGCATAACGATCTGCCTATATAGCCATTTCCCCCGGTAACCAGTATTCGCATCAATTCCTCACGGAGGGTAGTCTGAAGCAAAGAGCTTATGCTAATTGAGCAGATAGGGGATGCAAGGAACAGCGTGAATTACGAAAAACATGATTCGCTCAGGGACAATGACCTGGTTAAATCGTAGGGATTGTAGCGATGAAGCGGAACGCATTCACTCGAAAATTAGCGGCATTTCGCATCTGCGAGAATCTGATCGGAATAGCCCCTACGCATGGCGGCAAAGCAGGAGAGACAGAGCGGAAGATACTGATCCATTGCGAGAGCAAGGCGTTCCGTTCAAGAAAACGTCTTGTGCCAGTCTCTGTGAATTGTGTGTTAACGAGGCCGAACATCGAAACCAATTAGCTGTCGCAGAGGAGCGGTCGCAAGGTTAAAATTTGACAGTTGAAGCGTCTCCTCGATCGACAAGTGCCATGGCGAAAAAACAGAAATCGATAACTCTCTTTCCTAAAGCGATAGCGCTTACTATCGCGGGATCGGATCCGAGCGGCGGTGCTGGCTTGCAAGCTGACTTGAAAGTCTTCCAGCAATTGGGCGTGTATGGCATGAGCGTGGTGACGCTCATCACGGTTCAGAATACACAGGGAGTCAAGCGACTTGAGATCTTGGAGCCACAGTTAGTCCTGGATCAGTTAGAAGCTATTCTGACGGACATACCGCCGGCCATGATCAAGATTGGGGCGTTAGGAAGTGCTGCCAATGTTCAAGCGATTGCCGATCGGATCAGCTCTTTAGATGTTCCAGTTGTTGTCGACCCTGTGATGATTAGCAAACACGGACATTCGCTGATCGACGATGAAGCGGTCGAGCTTTACCGCTCCAAGCTATTGCGTCATGCTTACCTGGTCACACCCAATCGATTCGAAGCGGAGAAGTTGACAGGAATTTCACTTGATAGCCAAGACAATGTAGCAAAAGCCATCCATGATATGCATCAAATGGGTGCTCGATATGTTTTGCTGAAGCTGGGTGACGAAGACGGAAAGTCCATGCACGTGTTCGGTGACGGCAACGCAAACGTTGGCCACGTGGTGCAGAGGCTAAAGACTCACAATACCCACGGCACCGGTTGCGCTCTATCGGCAGCAATCACCGCACGGCTATCGCGCGGTGAGAAGATCCAGGATTCCGTGAACCGGTCGATTGAAGATGTTTGGCAAGCGATCCATGCAGGGCAACCGCTAGGGAAGGGGCATCATCCGATCGAATTCCGGCTAATTGGCGCAACCTAGCTTGAGCGTGCTGTGACATGAAATCTGTAGCGTAACGTTCGAAATTGAATATCTATTCCAACACTTTCTTTGCGAGAAACGATCATGAAGCGATTTTGGTACCATACTTTGCAAGTCACTGTATATAGCTTCGCTGCACTCTTCAGTGCATCTCTCTTCGGGGAAGATTGGCCACACTGGATGGGCCCCACTCGTGATAATGTGTGGAAGGTAGACGGCGCTCCGACATCCTTCCCTGCGAGCGGTCTTCAAGCACGATGGACGGCAAGTGTTGCCGGTGGATACTCAGGTCCGGCGGTCGTTGGAAATCGAGTCTACGTCACAGACTTAGTCACGACTGCCGATGCTAAAGTGGATAATTTTGGACGTCGTTCGTTCGACGGTACCGAGCGAGTGCTCTGCATGGACGATAGCAATGGAAAGATTGTTTGGAAGCATGAGTACCCTGTTACGTATTCAATTTCCTATCCTGCTGGACCTCGTTGCACTCCAATCGTTAACGATGGAAAACTCTACACGCTCGGTGCTGAAGGAGACCTCTATTGCTTCGACGCCGCTAAGGGAACCGTTGTCTGGAGCAAGAATCTTAAAAAGGCATACAACACGAATTCTGCTCTTTGGGGATACGCAGCGCATCCTTTGATTGATGGCAATAAACTAATCACGATTGCCGGTGGTGATGGTTCGCACACGGTTTGCCTCGACAAAAAAACTGGCAACGAAATCTGGAAAACAGGAACTGCCAAAGAGGTTGGATATGTACCACCTTCCATCATTGAAGCCGGTGGCAAAAGGCAATTGATCGTACCAAGTGGTATGGCTGTCAATTCCGTCGATCCAGAGACAGGGAAATCCTATTGGTCATTGCCTTACGAAGCATCTAACGGATCGATCATTATGACTCCGATCCAGCAGGATTCTTTCCTCTTTATCGGCGGCTACAGCAAAAAGAATATGCTGATCCAACTGGATAAAGCAGCCCCGAAAGCCAAAGTCCTGTGGCAAGATCTTGCGAAAAAAGCAGTCTCTCCAGTAAATGTGCAGCCAATTCGGGTAGGTAACATTATCTACGGTTTCGATGAAACGGGAGAGATGATCGCTTTTGAAATCGAGTCGGGTAAACGTCTATGGGAAACGAGCAAACCGATAAGCAGCCGCCCAGTGGGAAGTGGTACTGCGTTTATCATCCGCAGTGGGGAACTCTTCTACTTGTTCAACGAATCGGGAGAGTTGATCATCGCTAAGCTGTCACCGGGTGGTTATGAAGAACTCGCTCGAACCAAGTTGATTGAGCCGACCAACAACGCCTTCGGACGCGATGTTGTCTGGTGCGCTCCTGCCTTCGCTAATGGCTCCATCTATGTGAGAAATGACGAGAAGCTAATCAGTGTGAAGTTGACGAAGTAATTTCCACTACGACTGTTTGTTGGCTAGCTATCCGATGTTCGGTGAAGGATAGGCTAGCCACGAAGAAGCACAAGTCGCACAAAAAAGGTCCTCACGATTAAGTCCATAGTCTCCTCGACAAGGCCCGTTCCATCTTCATCGTGAATCATGACAGATGGTTGCGGTCGGGCGAGATCTACGGAGCGAGTTGCCGAGGTTTGAAGGACCTGAACCAACAGACTAGCGATTCTAAAGCGACTAAACCAATGACTGCACCTAAGATCCATCGCCACATTCCTTGTTGCGATTCGAGTTCCGCTCCACGCAACTGTCGTTGCATGGCTTCGGAGGGCGGTAACTTTTCCATCGTTTCAGACATCGGCACCCCTATCTGACTCAACCGTTGCAAGTCCATCGGATGTGTCACACATTCAGACTCGATCAGATTGACCGCCACCCGAATCACTTCGCCCTCAGGCATCTTCAACCGATAGATCCCAGGTTCGCTTAATCGAATCCCACCGTCTACGTGCTCCAACTTGGAAGCCGGGGGTGGCGCTTCGACAGTTGCCCCCTCCGGAACATCGAGAACATCACCCACTCGATAGTCTGGTCTCGTCTTATCTTCCGGCAAAGCCATACGCACAAAGTTCGAAACGATCGGTACAAATTTGCTCGACAAGGCCAATTGACTCTCGATCGGCTGCCAGCCTGATAGCATGATGCTGAATAATCCGCCATCTACCCCCCTTTGCAATAGGGCTGGAGATCCATCGTCAAACGAAACGATTCTCTTCCAGGTGGTTGCCGAGTCGTTCAGTTCCAAGCGGCGATGCTGCCAGAAGCGAACCTTGGTAAAGTCATTGAATTTCGAATCCGACAAATCGCGAAACAAGGGGCTTTCAAAATCGATCTTCTGCCACATGGCATAGTCTTTCAATTTCGCTTCTGTCACTTGTCCTAACGGTGTAGCGAAACCCGTTTCGTAGAGCGAAGCATAGTCCGTTTTGCTATCCGACGGACGATCCCAAACCCATAATAAATGGCCTTTGTTCTCTAGATGCTTGCGAGCAGCGATCAAGTCCTCTGCTTGAGCCGAAGATGACAGTATCCAAAGTGGCGCACTGGTTGAAGAAGGCCACGGGTCTGAGGAGCCTGGTGGTCGAATCGACAATGTAAAGTTATGGGTCGGCGTACTCAGTGGAACATGCGACAGAAAGAACGCCAACGACTCTTTCTCGGGTCGATCTGTTGCCTCCACGCATACGATCTGCATTTCCGCTGGCTTGCGGGCTGCCACGTAAAATCGATTGTCAAAGGACTCTGCATCACCTGTCAATTCTAAGGCCGCAGCATTCTCTGGCATCGTTGGTATTCGGACCAGTTGCGTCCGGCCAGAAGCGACTACCGTCGGTATCGAATTGCCTTCGATCGATTTGCCTGTTTCGTCGATCCATCGCAATTGAAAAGACTCAGCCTTTGAACCTTGTCCATTCACCAAGCGTGCTCGGACGATTGGCGAGTCATTCTTCTGAGCCATTTTACGGAGCTCATCCTCTGCCGTTTCTATGGGTGCATCAGCTTCCTGTTGAAGCAATGTGGCGTGTGCGTTATCTGCGAGTCCCAGCTGATTTCCTAGATTCTCGATACGCACTTGACATGCTTTGGGCCATTGCACTTGAGCGAGTGTCTCGATTCGAGCGCCTTGTTGCAGATCCGAAATGACAACGATCTCTGTATTGGTAGCTGCCGTCTCCGACTCTTTGTCCTTGTCGACCTGGAGGAGATCGATCGCTAGTCCGAGGGCTTTCCCTAAATCCGTTTCATACCAAGTTGGCTGGATCGATTCTAGGCTGGCAGTCGCTAGCGCACTGCGCTGACCCGGGCTCGCATCGATCGACTCGCTGACCGAGAAGAGTTCTTTGAGCTCCCGATCGAATGCATAGACCGAGACGATATCCTCGGGGGCTGATTTTTGAATCCACTGGATCGCGCGCTTTTTGGCTTGGTCGAGCAGATCGGAACGACGCATACTTGCGCTGGTATCGATAAGGATCATTCGCTGGAGACCGGATCGAACGGAATCGGTTGCGACTGGTATATCCCAGTAAGGCCGTGCAAATGCAGCCGCGACCAACAAGACCGCTGCAGATCGCATCAACAGCAATAGCCATTGATCGATCTGACTGCTTCGAGTCAGTTTCGGTGGAGCTGGATCCAAAAAGAGAAGTGAGCTGAATTCGATATGCTCTTTTGGTCTTCGTCGGACCAAATGAAAAAGGATCGGCGAGACAACGGCCAGGGCTGCTAGGGCGAAAAGGGGCGATAGAAAATTCATCGCGATCCTCCCGAAAAGCTCGTCGCTGATGTTCTACCTCGTGCAGGTCCACCGCCAGCCCGTTGTTGGCGTTGCAACAGATCCAACAACGCCAACTCGATCGATTCGTCCGTTCGCAACGATAACCAACCCAATCCCAATTGCGCAGCCATCTCTTGCCATTGTTTTTGATGGAGATCAAATCGCTTCTTGTAAGTCGCTGCGACGGTGCCGGGATCGACGAATAATTCACGCCCCGTTTCGATGTCCCGAATCATCGCGGGTTTGTCTTGTTTCCATTCGGTCTCAGAGGGATCGAGCACTTGCATCAACAAGATCTCGTGCCGCCGTGCACCCAAAAAAGCCAACGCCTGTCGCACGCTCGCTGGATCGACCAAAAAATCGGAGACGAGAACGATCAAGCTTCGGCGAGTCACCAGTTCCGCAAGGTGCCGCAACGGATCGACTAGATTGGTAGATTCGCCACTGGCATCGCGACTCAGCATGGTCAAAGCGCGCTTGAGTTGCCCTGTTCGATATCGCGCGGGTAGCACTTCGGCCAACTTCGCATCGAACGTGACGAGCCCGACAGCGTCGCGTTGCAATGTCCAGTAATAGGCTAGAGTGGCTGCAAGTGTTCGTGCGTACTCGAGTTTGGAATAATCCAACGAACGGTACTGCATCGATTTGCTTTGGTCCACCACGAGATAGCATCGACGGTTCGTTTCATCCTCGAACTTCTTGATGTAGTATCGATCGCTTCGTGCAAAGAGCTTCCAATCGATCGTTCGTGGGTCATCGCCTAGGCTAAAGGGGCGATACTCGCTGAACTCTACCGAGAAGCCATGCTTCGGACTTCGGTGCAGTCCGTTGTGAAAGCCATCGACGATCGACTTGGCACGCCATTGAAGATTCTCCATCCGCATGATAGCGGACATGTCGATCCAACGATCATGGGATGGAACCGACGATCCTGTCGTGGTCGACATTAGCGAACCTCTGCCACAAGACGGGATATACAGTTCTCAAGGCTGATCCCTTCCGCTTCCGCTTTGTAGCTGAGCAGAATACGGTGACGAAGAACTGGTGGTACTAAGGCACGAATATCATCGAGCGACACATGTGACTTCCCTTGCAGCAACGCCCTGGCTTTTGCACCCAAGACCAGCATCTGCGCTGCTCGCAATCCTGCCCCCCAACTGATCCATTGGTTGACGAACTCTGGAGCATTCGGTCGGCCTGGCCTCGATGCATCCACCAAACGCACCGCATAACCCGCAACATCATTGGCAATCGGCATTCGGCGAACCATCTCATGAAACTTCAATACGTCCTCGCCATTGAACAGGGGCTCAATGGGCTCCGGTCGCTTGCTCGTCGTATCGAGCACGACTTTGAGTTCATCTTCGTAAGGAAGATAGTCGATCATCACGTTGAACATGAAGCGATCGAGTTGAGCTTCGGGAAGCGGGTAAGTCCCTTCCATTTCGATCGGGTTCTGTGTCGCAAGAACAAAGAACGGTTCGGGCAAGCCGTAACGCTTGCCAGCGGCGGTCACTTGATGCTCCTGCATGGCTTCCAGAAGTGCAGCCTGCGTCTTCGGGGGCGTTCGGTTGATTTCGTCGGCCAAAATTACATTGGCAAAAACCGGCCCCGGAACAAACTGCAGTGCTCTCCGGCCATCGACTTCGTCCAGAATCTCGGTTCCTGTGATATCTGCCGGCATCAAGTCGGGCGTGAATTGGATACGGCGAAATTCCAAGTGGAATACTTGGGCAACACTCCGCACCAAGAGCGTTTTGGCCAACCCCGGCGCTCCTGTTATCAAACAATGGGAACCGGAGAAGAGGCAAATAAGCAATTGTTCGATGACATCCTTTTGACCAACGATCGTTTTGGACAGTTCGCGATAGATTCGATCCCGCCCTTCCCTAATTTGTGCAACCAAGCCTTCTTCTTCCGATGGATCAATCGTGATGTTTCTCAAAGTAATATCCTGAAAAGTGTCTGCTTAAAACGAACGATGAAATAAAACTTGAACTGTGGATGAACGGGTATCGGGATCAATGGGTCATCGCGTAAGTCACAATATTGATGCCGAGAGGGTAGGCTTTCTTGACCGAGAACTCCTCGAAGTACCAAGGGTCTTCACCTTCTCGCTCCCAACCGTCACCTAGATCGGTATTGTGGCAAATGAAGACCATGATTCGATCCGCGTCGTCTCGGATGGCTTTGTAAACAGCTTTGCTTGTGTCGGAGGATCTTGGCTCCCAAATGACTCCTGAACTTCGACCTGCCCACGCAGCATGGATCGAAGGCAACTGGGGCTTCTCGTTCAATGGATATACACACTGGAAGATCTCATGTTCGAGTGGAACATCGACGGGTTCGCGGTCCGGAAAAACGCGTTTGATCTCCTGATAGAAATTGTCGTACTCTTCGTCGCCCCAAAAATCATCCACCATCAAGAAACCGCCGTTGAGCAGGTACTTTCGAAGCGCGGAGACTTCCTCGGGATGAAACATCAATCCACCTGGCTCGATGATGTAAATGAACGGGTAATCGAAAAGGGACGGGTCCGTTAGTTCTAGGACAATCGGTTCTGGGTTGACTTTGATCGTAGTGAGCTGTTGCAAACGAAGCGAGAAATTCAATTCACTATCGCGAAAGTCAGTGGACCAACCACCCCCGCGACGATAACCCGACGAATCGTATTTGATTCGCACAAACGTGAAAACATCTTTGCTGAACTTCTTTTCGACTTCCCATGACGGGATACCTTCACGCCCTACTTGCCTCCAGTCTCGGTTACGTCTGCCCCATTGAGGGTTTGCCACCAATACGCTACCTAGGCTGATCACCAGCAAGATAACCACGGTGAGGCCGCCCAAGGTGATCAAGCGTTGACGCGTCGCGTTCCATCGTTTCGTATCGCTCATTGTGGCAGTTCCGGTAACTCGAGCATAGGTGGTACAGGTCGTTCGGACTTCTCCGATGGTTTGTTCTCAGCGATCGCACCATTCCGCAATTGTACCAACAAACGCAATGCATCCGAGAATCGTGGAGATTCTTCGAGCGCCATGAGAACTTGTCTTTTGGCGTCCGAGTCTCGACCTGAGTACTTCAAATTCTCGGCCGCTTTGTAGTGCATCCATGCATAGTCGAGCGGATCGAGCTCTAGACATGCAAGCCAAGCATCTGCCGCCGTAGCATGCTTACCGATCAGCTCATGAGACAAAGCGCGTCGTTGCTGAACATCGAATCGAATCGGTTGGATCGCGTGCAATCGCTCGGACCAATTCGCTAACGATTCCCAATCTTTACGTGTTTCATCGATTTCGCACAAACGACTTAGCGCATCGAATGCGTCCGAAGATCGCTCGACGAGCGAAACCAATGCCTCTCGCTCTTGATCCATTTGTTCAAGCCGTTGATGAATCATCGCTAGTTTGGCATACACTCCGGTTGTTCGTGCGTCGTCGGGCCATTGCGTTCGCATCTTCTCTGCAATGGCGAGCGCATCGGTCCATTTCGAATTGCCTACGGCCTTCTGAAGACTTCGTTCGAGCGAGACAAATGCATCGGGATTTTTTGCGAACCAATCGTTGGCGGTTGCATTTGCTGCAGGATCGATTTCACCACCTTGGCTACCCAGCCCAATCCCGAGCCCTATCGCCTCTTTGGCTTTCTCTGGCATGGGTGGCTTTGACCAATCGGCCTTCGGTGCCATCCCCTCGGCTCGTTCTTTCGCAAACGCAGCAAACTCATTGTCGAGCGCTTCGAGAGATCCTGGGGATCGCTTCAAAGCGTCCGCGGCAGGTAGTCCGAGCGATAGATCATCGAGCATCCGAAGCAACGCTGGCAAACCGAACTTCTCGACATAGAACTCCACGGCCAACGACGACTCAAAATACGCGTACTGCAAATGCATCGGCGTCTTCGGGTTCAAGAAGGCGCCGCTCAATTTACTTAACGGAACGAAGTCTTCGCCCAAAGTCATCTCTCGATATGTTGGATCCCACGTTTGGCCCCAAGTCTTATCTCGCAATCGTTCTTCGTATACCGAAATCCCTTCGGAGAGCCAGCGAGGCATTTTGTTCTTCGTCTTCTGAAGCGTAATGACGTGGCAGTACTCGTGCCAAAGAACAGATTTCCAATTGGAGTCCACTTGCAATGCAGCGGGTGAATTGGCTGTGATCAATCGACCGAAGCAAACGCCGAGGAAGCCTTGTCCACCTGGCATTCCGAACGTTCGAATGGCAAAGTCTTTTTGCTTGGGAAAGATCTCGACGTAGATCGGCTCCTCGAGTTGCACTTTGTACTT
>JAJTID010000250.1 GCA_021300155.1 Pirellula sp. | reverse complement strand
GGCCTCGACATCCAGCTTCACACACTCCACTGTCCATGGAGAAGCTAACCCAAGTATCTGCTGATATAACTCTTTGTCCTGCATCGACGATCTCCTTCGTCGCAGATTTTACCAAATCCACAGTAAAACCGGATGGACCAAGTTTTTCCCCTTGTTTTTCATTGGTAAAACTAAATTCCAAAAATTTTGTTGAGACGCGACTCCGACAAATTGGATAGATATATAAGGGTTTCATTTTTTGAGTGGAACCGACACCTCGCGAAATCGCGATGTTTTCTCTCGACTAGGTTATGGCTCTTTGGCGGATTCGGCGAATAACCTGGGATAAGGACGTCAGAGACGTCTCTAGGTTATTCGATTGTTAGGTGTCCAGTTCTTTGATGTCAAAACATATAAAGGATTAGATTCTGCGTCGTTGTTCTAGGGACTAGCATCAGCAACATTCGGAAACACCACGATCCATCTGGCAACCTAATCATTGCGATCAACATGTTGCAACCGTTACAACGCATCGGTTAGACTGTTTCTCGAAGTTGCGGAACGTGTAGAATTAGCATGAGCCTGACAGCGGATGTAAGCAACAACAAACCGACACCGGCTAACGTACAATCTATCCCTCCGTTCCGATATTATTCGTTACGTTCATGAGGAAGCACGACTCACAAGCTCGAAATGGAGACCTCCACTAGAACATCCGAAGGCTTTCCGCTTATCTGCACCGTTTGCGGAAAACAAATGATCGTGTCGTCGTGCACACCGCTTGGAGATACCGTATGCCCACATTGTGGTGCATTGCTATACGCACACTTGAAAGAACATCCAGTCGACAGTGATGACGAAAAGAAGCTTGCTGACTTGGGAATACTCGTTGAGACGGACGACTATGGTGAGATCATTTCTGCTCAATTGAACGGCCCTCGATACAACGACAAAACCATCGAGAAACTGGCAGGTCTCAAGGACATTCCGCTGATCAAACTGTACAGTACTGCTCTCACCCGGCAGGGCGTCGATCGACTTCGAAAGATGCTTCCTCAAGCACGCATCGAAGAAGTTTCATGACCACACTTGTAACCTGACATACAACGTAACGATTCCATCGGGATAGGGCCCGGGCGCACCTCCCACACCACCTCGTATGTGGATCCGGCCGCGTTACTCAACGCACAAGAGTGCCGGGGGCGGTTCGTATCTTGGCAGCAAGAAGAAGGTGTTTTGTTGCGGCGTATCTTTTTCGATGGTTATGGTTGTTGCGAAACAGAAGACAGATGTGCGGCATTGCCCTCAAGCGACGCGATGACTCCGATTAATGCGATTCGCGAAAATGACGTGAACAACAAATCAATTCTTGATATCTTGCGACGTTACTTCGCTGAAAACGCTTCGATCATTTGGTCCGATGCACTGAACGAACATCAACTAAACGGTAGCGGACCTAACGTACGATAGTTGGAGAGCAAACATAAGTTAAAAAAATCGGGTCGGGATGGTCATTGCTGACGACGTCACCACGGCATGCGGGTCCGCACCGGGCGGTTCAGTGTAGTTGAGAAATTACGGTCACCCTCACGCAGTTGCCTTCGCCTAGTGCGCGTTCTCTTGAAGCGATCATCTGCTATACTGATTTCCTCGTGGTTCCAATCTCTCAACGGGACTTGAACCCAACTAATAAATGCCCATGACTGGCCCATCAGCCTCAATCAACGGAGCCGGTCGGCCGGATTTGAAGTCAATGCATATCGCGCCGGCCCGCTGATGCGTAGCGTTACGACACGAAAGGAAATAACTTGGAAGATCTGCTCAATCGCATTACGCGTCTCTATGTGGAATTGATTCCCGCCGCACTTAAATCGGTGCCAACCGGTTTGAAGCTATACGGTGGTTTCATTCCGTACTTCGGTTGGGAAGCCGAACCAGAGGACCACGCCGAACATGGAAGAACGATCTACATTCTTGACACCGCGTACCTTCAAACGATTCGAGGCGAAACGGATGATGTCGATGAGGTTTCACGACGTGCATACGGTTGGAGGGAATTCATGGGTGCCAAGTCCGTGATGATCGAGTCTACTGAATTGAATGATGCTTTGCTCGAGTGGTACAGTTTCCAGAATGACAACGACGAGAGTACCGATCTACTCGATCAAATTGGTACGGCCATTGCGTCAGCGTGTCTAGTGCTGAATGAACGCGGATGGAGTCATCAGGCATGTACCGATGACTTCGTTGTGTTCACCGACTGCATGGCTGATGAAGAATACAACGTTGGTTTGCGCGCAAGCGTTCCGGAACAATGGATGGCCGCAAAAGAAAACGCGGGCATGTTTCGCTGGCTTTGCTCGTAAAGTTGTACCTTATAACCGATTAGATTCTGCGTCGATGTTCTAGGGGCGGATGCGGGCTGGACTGCGGGTGATTGCCCGATCTATAGTTAACGCTATCGCACTGTCATCGCAGTAACTTGTTGCAGCAGCCCTGTCGCATCGGTTAGACTGGTTTTCGGAAATGCGGAACGTGTAGAATCCGCAAAGCTCGACAGCGAGTAGAAGCAACGGCAGACCGACACAGCCCAACGTAAAATCTATCCCTCCGTTCCGCTTCAATCCAGTTGGGATAGGTTGTTATTCGTTCATCATTCGTGACCCTATGCAACTCACATGGCTTATCGGAAGGCAGCTGCTTGAGGCTTCCAAGCGAATCGACGACTGGATGCTTCGATTTGAAGGCGACTCAACGCTGATCATCGAGTGTCTTTGGCGTCTTGTCGACTCAACGCAAATCGTTGTCGCCAGCTTCGATCAAGGCCAAAGATCGACCATTTGGGTAAATCGAAATGGAAGCGACGAAATTGCAATTGTCTTTCGGGACGCGGGCCAAGAGCTGAGTCGCTGCCTCTATAATGCACGTATACACTCAGCCATCGTTCGGCCGATCACCAATGACGTTCAAATTGATTTCGATAATGGCATGTCGCTGCAACTTGTTTCCGATCGATCGTCATGCGGTGGATGGTGTATGCAATCGCCGAACATAAACCTAGTGGCAATTGGTAGCCAACTGGCTCTCCATGCGAAACAGGCCGAACTTGCAAATGATGAACAAAGGGATGGACGTGCGTACTGGAAATGATTTATAGACAAGTGGGTGAGATTTCCACCTGGGTAGCTCTTAGCCAGAGGCTCAGTATCGAGTGTTGCAGCATGTCTGGTGTTTGTCTCACAATCGAATACGAATCGAACGGTTTGCTAATCTAGCAGACCAACATGTTGCAACCGTCCCACCGCATCGGTTAGACTGGTTTTCAAAGATGCGGAACGTGTAGAATCCGCGTACGCTCGACAGTGAGTAGATGGGTCTCCTGATCGCACTCGGTGAATTGCGGTACTGTCTTTTGCTATGGCCTTATCAAATGAATGATTTGCATCAAATGAAACGATGGCAGTATTTAGTACTCGTCTTATTGATTTTAGTCTGGCCTCCGGTTTATCTGACCTTTATCTCCCGCTTCGTCGTTAAAGGGCGAAATGACTCGACATCGATGAGTGCATCCGATTTACAGATGCTCTTGAATGCAAAACGCTGGACATTTGATGTCCCGGAAGAGCAGGATGGTTGGTTGTTACGGCTTGAAGGTCGAAGTGATGATAAGGTTTATTCAAGTGGTGGAGTGTCCGTTCTTGGCGGGTCGCATGTGACTCTAGTGACAAGACGAAACGCGGCAGACAAAAAAATTGATTTTGCTTTTCGCTCGCAAAAAGACAACGCATGGTCTGGCGGATCGGGAGCGATTGACGATCCAATTGCGAACGCGGGCGTTAACGCTGGCCGTCCCGAAGGTCCAATTAAGGTAGGAGAGCCAATTTATCGTGGCGGACGGACGGAAGTACAGGGATTTCCCGGACCTGACCGCGCAGAGTTCGAGGTCCGGGTGTTGCTAGAAGCACCAAATCGAGACCCCGGATAATGCAGAACACATAAAGGCCTACGTATCTGCGTCGTTCTAGCGGAGGACGCCACAGATTGAAGCGGATTGACTCAGATTGTTAGGATTGATCTATCCGTGAAGATCAGTGTTAATTGGTGGTTTGTCCCATCGTTTGTTCATCGTGCTGGCATGTTAAGCGACCATCATGTTGCAACCGTCTTATCGCATCGGTTAGACTAGTTTCCAGAAATGCGGAACGCGTAGAATCCGCGTAAGCCAGACAGTGGGTGGAAGCAACGGCAAACCGACATAGCCCAACGCGAAATCTATCCCTCTGTTCCACTTCACTCCAGTTGGGATAGATTGTTATTCGTTAGCCAGCAGAAGCGAAATGTATGACGTCAGCCGATTGGAATTCACTTATCACAGCAATCCGTATCGCATGCGAACAACATGCCGCGACCTTTCCACCGTTTCGCGAAGAAGACAAAGATTTCCTAGCTTTTGATGTGTCGCCACCAGCAACGGCGGCCGAAATTGCTGAGATTGAATCTGCACTTGGCACTTCGATTCCGTCCTCGCTCCGCAACGTATTCACTACCTACTCCAAAGCTGTCGATATCGCTTGGCAACTTCCTGACGGAATTGAGCCACCAGAACCATGCGATGAAATATTCAGCGGTCAATTGAACTTCAATCTGCACCGACTGCCTGAGATTCAATCTGATTACAAGGGGTGGGTCGAAAACTGTTTCTCCGATCCAGACAACTCATATGATCGTGTTTGGCACAACAAGTTTGCGTTTCTCAAGGTTCCCAACGGCGATATGGTCGCGATAGACCTGAACGAGAAAGAAAATCAGTCTGTGGTGTATCTCAGCCATGATGATGGAGAAGGTCACGGTTATAAGCTCGGTAATGATGCTGACGACTTCATTGATCGGTTTCTGCGCATCGGATGCCCTGGCCTTGAAGACTGGCAATGGCTGCCATTCGTGACAGACTCTGGGTCAGGTATACTTCCCGCTTGCGACAACGCCGTTCAATGGCGGCAGTGGTTCAAACTCGACACAAAAGCTGGCTAACATATAAAGGTTTAGATTCTGCGTCGTTGTTCTAGGGATGGTCGCGGACTGGACTACGGGTGATTGACCGATCTATGGTGGGTGGCTTAGTCATCTCAAATCAACATGTTGCAGCTGCCCCACCGCATCGGTTAGACTGTTTCTCGAAGATGCGGAACGTGTAGAATCCGCACAAGCCTGACAGCGGATGTAAGCAACAACAAACCGACTTTGCCCAACGCACAGTCTATCCCTTCGTTCCGCTTCACTCCAGTTGGGATAGATTGTTATTCGTTATTTGGCAATGGCCAGCCTTCGTTTCGATCAACCATCACGAAAACACTAACCAATGTCCGATATACGTGCATCACCAAGCGTACTGCAAATGCGTCTTTCGGACATCATTGTATTCACATTCGCGGTCGCTGTTGTTCTTGCAATCCCTATCTCAGCTGCGGCATTACGAGGTACGGCTATCGATCTCAAGCCGCACATGGCAGTATTCTTTATGTTCGACGCATTGGCAAATGCAATTGCCATATGTGGATTAGTCGCCCTCGTCAGGCACTTGTTCTGCTGGGCTAAGTATTCGGCACATCCGGCTGAATACTTATGGATTTTGCTTGGAGCTAGGGTTGCGGTGAATTTGACTGCGGGATTTTGGAACTTCGCCCCCGGCGACATTCTTTATCTAGTCGGTGGTATTGCAGCAGCATGCGTATCGAGGGGGACACGTTGGAAATGTTTTTATAGCTTAGTTGCACTTAGCCCTTTCATCCTTTCCTTACCTCTCAATATGATTTCGAATACATTTCCTATTTCCAATTTCAAAGTCATCCACCTTGCCCTTGCGATCAAGGACGTAGTGATAGGCACTACATTGATCGGATGTGTTATTGGTACCGAGCCGACGAGATCGGCATGGGCCAGTGTCATTTCGCAGTTCAGCCTTTCTGGGGTCAGAGTTGCTGGTTCCCTCCTCATGTTTTACGATTTATGGCAATAAGTAGACATTTGGGGATTGTGATTCATTGCGGCTAGCCAAATAACAATGCATTGCAGCTAAGTGGCGGATCGAGAGTTGACTTTGGGACCACGATTCAGCCTGCAACCAATCATTTCAAATCGACATGTTGCAGCTGCACCACCGCATCGGTTAGACTGATTTCCCGAGATGCGGAACGTGTAGAATCCGCACAAGCCTGACAGCGGGAAGCAACGGCGAACCACCATAGCCCAACGCACAGTCTATCCCTCCGTTCCGCTTCACACCAGTTGGGATAGATTGTTATTCGTTAGCCAGCAGAAGCGAAAACCTTAGATGGGCTTCATCCTCGAACCGAACAGTGGCGGAGATGACTTCGTTATCAACGGATGGAATTGGCGACCAACCGTAGCTCTGTTGGAACGCGAAGGCGTAATCCCAAGCGGCGAACGTGCGGAACGGTGCCTCTCTAATGGATGCGGTGGTTGCCTTTCATCAGATGAGGCTATCCACGCTGCCAACGTACTAGACAAACTTGTCGCCACTCTCGATGCAAATCAACGCGTGCTTCATGATGGATCAATTACGGACGATCCCATTGAATACGATAAACCCGGTTCCAAATGGACAGGCGAAGACACATATAATCACTATTCGGCGACCTACGAGGCTCTGAAAGCCTTCGCTAAGTTTTGTCGGGATAGTCACGGATTCATCGTTCACTAAACTCAAACGTAGATTCAGTCGCGACATAACATATAAAGGATTAGATTCTGCGACGCTGTTCTAGGGGCAGTCGCGGGCTGGACTACGGGTCATTGCCCGATCTTGGGTGGGTGGAAAGAGCTATGAAGTCGTATCTTACAATTCTTCATCTGAAGTTGGGAACGCCTCTTCGAGGGCTCGGGCCCAGCTGCCGAATTCGCGTTTGATCGCCAGGGCGTAGTCGCGGTTCTCGAGGCAGACTTCGCTGAAGGTGAACGGCTGATCAGACTCCTTGCGGTTGCGGAGCCAGAGCAGCATGCTCTCGCGATCAAGGTGCTTGGGCCGGCGATGCGTGACGTTGGCCATGTTGATTCCTGCGGCCGTCAAGGACTCACGCCAGCTACCGAAGTGGCGGACTGCGGCGTCGTAGAGCGCGCGATCTCGACTGCGGTTCACCTTGGCCCCTAGGTCGTAGCCAGTCGTACACAAACGACGGAGTTGTTGTTTGATACGCTCGGGCGTCAAGTCGCGATACCGCCCAACGTCGTGGGCGTTGACGCCTGCGTATTGGAGCGCCGTCTCCCACGATCCAAACTCGTTCACCGCAGCAACGTGAAGTAGCTCATCGATTGAACGTACGTTGTCCTCAAGCATGCTGTGGCCTGCCAACTCCAACTCGACAATCTTGCGAATAATGGTCTCTCGAATCATCGGGCTTTCCTCGGTTTTCGTGTCTTGGAAGTGACGCCGGCAGCCTGAAGCGCTGCAGGCCATGATCCGAAGAAACGGTGTGCGGCGGAAGCCAAGTTGATGTTGCTGTGGTCATAACTACTGAGCGATGCCCCAGCTTCCAGTCGCTGCTTGATATCTTCAATGATGTTGTCGTGAGTCCAGCGGCGATTCTTGCAACGAAACCCAGCCGCATCTACGGCCTTACACCAAGTCCCGAAGTGGTACCGCGCTGCCCCAACCAGCCCCGTCGTTTCATTCTCAATGGCCTCCAGTGAATCCCATGTGTTGTGCCACTGCACAATGCCCTCTATCACTTCTCTCCTAGTCCAGCGTCTTGGCGGCTTTTTCACAGTAATGCGATCTGTAAGCCCTGCGGCCTCGACCGCCTCTGCCCAGCTTCCAAAGAATCGTGCGGCGGCTGTCGCGAGTCGTTCGTCGCCAAATCCTCGAAGGCCAATCTTTTCTTTCTCCGAGTTCTCTTTCTCCGAGTATCGAGTCCGAATCGCGGCGACCACACACTCTGCGGTCCGTCGCCTTGGGGAGATCTGGAAGCCGGCCGTAACCATAGCCTGCCGAAGCGAACCGTAGCGCTTCCGCGCCGCGGCAGTGACCTTTGTGTCAATCGTTCGAATTTTCTCCGCTGGGACATTCTCGTTCATCAGTTGCCGCAGGCGCTCGAGCACCTTCTCTTCACTCCACTGCTCCCGAACCCAGCCGTCAATTCCAGCTGCCTGCAATGCGCTATGCCAGCTTCCAAACCGCTTGGCAGCTGCAATGTAGAGTCCGATGATGCGTTTGCAAATACGACTTGATCTCGGGGTTATTCAGCAGCGACCGGACGTAGATCACTAGCTTCAGCAGGTTCGTCGTGTACTGCCGGTAAAGACCCGTGTAAAAGTCCTGTTGCTGTTCTGCCTCTTGCAGTT
>JAJTID010000056.1 GCA_021300155.1 Pirellula sp. | reverse complement strand
TGGCGGCAACGCTGATCAGTGTATCTCCAGCGTGGATGCATTTTGATCCATTATCGATGATGCCTGGCCTCGAGGACAAACGGGGAAAGAAGGAAGAACTCTCCGCAGGCGAGAAACTGTTCGATAGATAATGGACGCTATCTCAGTACTAGGACTGACACATTAACATAGATCAGCAGGCCGAGAATATCGCTGATACCTGCGACGAAAGGGTTACTCATGAGAGCAGGATCAAGGCCTAGTCGTTGAAAAATCAGAGGTAGCATGCTACCTGTGCATGCTCCACAAACGACAACTAGGAGCACAGTAATCGGGATAACGCTGGCTGCAATCACTGACGGTGCAAGCATGATCGCGCAACCGAAGCCGATTGCTGCCAGGAAGCCACCAAGGATCATCCCCATCAACGCCTCGCGTTTTATAATCGTCAGCCAGTCGGACTGAGCAACATCCTTGAGGGCCAAAGCGGTAATCACCAATGTAGATGATTGACTCCCTGTATTTCCGCCACTGCTAATGATCAGCGGAATGAAGAGAACTAGCCAAGCATGTTTTTCTAGTTCATCGTTATAGCTTTGAAGCAGGAAAGCGGTAAGCAATCCGGCCAGAAAGAGGATCGTTAACCAAATTCCACGTTTCCATGAGAGCACAGAGACGGGCGTTCGCATATACGAATCATCGAGAGGCTCCACAGCGGCGATACGCTGAACGTCTTCGGTAGCTTCTTCCCGAACAACATCCATGACATCGTCGTGTGTAATAATACCCATCATATGGTATTGGTCATCCACGACTGGAATTGCCATCAAGTTGTAATGCGCGACGCATTGGGCGACCTGCTCTTGGTCATCGCGCACATTGACGGTGACGACATCTTTCTTCATCAGGTCGCCGAGACGTTTCTCCGGCTTACCAATCGCAGAAACTAGCGAACGAGTACTAACGACTCCACGAAGGTGGTTGATATCATCTGTGACGTAAATGTAATGAATGGTTTCGAGTCGCTCTGCTTGGCGGCTCAATTCTTCCAATGCCTGCTTCAACGTATAGTTTTCGGAAAGACAGGCGGCCTCGGTTGTCATGATCGCGCCCGCTGTTCCTTCAGGAAACGATTGCAATCGTCGAATGTCGCGTCGATCTGCAGCAGGCACCAACACTAAGATTTGGTCGACTCGAGATTCCTCAACCTCTTGCAATAAGTCAACGGCATCATCCGCTGGCAAGGAGGTGACCAAGGTAGCCACCTGCTTGTCATCTTGCGTGCGTAGCAGGTCGACCTTTCGATCCCATGGGAAATAATGAAAAATCTCGGCTTGCAGAGATGGCGATGCATGTTGAAGCACTTGCCACATTTCCGCTTCGTTGAGCCCCTCCATGAACTCAGCGGTCTTTGCAGGATGCAATGCCGTGCAGAACTCTTTCAATTCCTGCGTCTGATCTTCATCGAGCATTTCTCGGAGTTCAGGGAGGAAAAGAGTGTTGATCATGGACGACTCGAGTCTGCGAAACGATTTTGTTACTTCGATGTAACTGGAAGGTTAAAGTCTCCGGTCAAATCTCGCCAGACGCAATGGATATGATTCGCGGAGTTTCCTTCGGGGTCTTTCTGAAAGTTGCAGAGTTCGCCGATGAAGGTCGGCCCCTGAATTCGAAAGAAATATTGTCCATCCGGGGAGGTTGCGCCCGCCCAGCCAAAATGAATCTTGTCGACTCCCGCGTTTGAGACGACATTCATGCGACTCAAGGCGACTTCTTTGGTCACGTTTGCTTGGAAGGTATCGACCAGATTCATAAGGAGCTTCTTTTGTTCACCAGTCAATTCAGCGGCGGGGATTCCGACGGCATCGCTTGGTTTAGGTTGTGGTTCACCTGCCCACTGAATGTCTTCTGGGCAAGTTGTATTGAAAATTGCTTTCGATTTTTGGGCATCGTTCAGGCTGTTGAGCATCAAGAATGCAGCATCTTCTTCCGATGCCAACAATCGATGCCCCTTTTGATATTTGTTTGTCTTTCCAGGATTGGCCGCGCTGGGAACCTCAAAGTCCTTTTTGAGGGAAGCTGGGTTCGAGGCGAACAACTGCGGAGTCGAGTCGACCACAACACCGCGGTCGAACGTAAAGTTCAATGACATGTGGTGCCCTTCAATACTAAGCCCCCATTGCGTTTGATTGTTGGGTTCGCCGTACACAGCGACATAATATTTTCGATAGTCGCGTCGCTTTTCCGAGGCGGGCCCTTCGAGTTGCAAAAGAATGGACTCGTAGCTCATCGTGTCCGTCGCTCGTTTATAGCCAGCTTCGCTTGTTACCGACCTGAGCAACTCTAAAGCTAATTTATTTTGCACATCGTTCATCTCACGGATCGGCAGACCTTTTCGAGTCTCCATCGGAATGAAATGCCACTCTCGTCGACGGACATCGTTGAACGGAATCTGAGCGAGCTTTAGCTGATCAGCAGATAATGACTTCAAATAAGCCAATGCCGCAGAGGTCGGTGACGTTGCAACGGAGCGAGCTTCTTGACAATACGATGGGTTGTACGGTGAAGTAATGAACCCATTCGCTAGCGAAACAATTGCCAATAAAAAAAACCGGGAGGAAAAACGCATGGAGGGACCTCAAAGGTAGGTGCGGGATTGATCGGTGAACCACCCGTATTATGATCCAAGTTGCCTTCCGGTCCAATGCCCTTTACCCAACGCGGCTGGAAGTCAAAAAGAATCCATCAGATTGGTCTATGCATTCATGCTACAAAGCTAGTAATAACACAGGAAATGTGTCATCAGGCGATGTGCCGTCGCCTGATGACACACCCGACAAAAGTCGAAGTAGGCTGCGACCATAGTCCCGGCCATCGCTAACTCGTTGCAAAATCCATTAGTTCGGGACAATGGACCCAAGCTACGGTCAAAACGTGACTTCTGTGGGGGGCTATATATACAACAGGTCGACAGACAACGCTTCTAGCACAACGGAAAATCTTGAAGGAATCGAACCATGACCAGAGTCAATAACGCGTCATCTACCGGAGCCACTAGTTCTGCCGCCAATTCTGTGCAAGGTAACGGGCTGAATGACGTCGATATGAATCAGTTCCTAAACTTGATGATCACAGAACTTCAGAATCAAGATCCGCTCAATCCCACAGACAACGCAGCATTGTTGGAACAGATCGGACAATTGAGAAGCATTAGCTCGAATGACCAACTCGTGAACACTTTAAGTTCGTTTTCCAATACGCAGGAATTGACGACTGCTAGTAGTTTGATTGGGAAGAAAGTGAAGGGATTGGATGTTAAGGGGAGCGAGGTAAATGGGGCAGTTTCGAGCGTTTCGGTCAAGATTGACGAAAAAGATCGAAACAAGCGGTCGGTACAAGTGCACGTTGGGACACAAATTGTCGATATCAAAAATGTTCGTGAAATCGATCGTGTGGAGTAGCGCGGCTTTTTAGGCAAGTGCTAGCGTCTCCACGTCCTGTTCCCTAGAACGTAGAAGGCTAGCATATGGGCTTGGCATCATCTCTAAGTACCGCGTTGACTGGAATGAGTGCTGCGGAAACGCAGATCGACGTATTAGGTAACAACCTAGCCAACTCCCAAACCGTCGGTTTCAAGTCGTCGGAAGTGGTCTTCGCCACTCAGTTTCTTCAAACGCTCTCGTTAGGTGCAGCGCCGAACGAAGGGAACGGTGGTACTAACCCTCGCCAAACAGGATTGGGCGTTCAAGTAGCCGCGATCAATCCGAACTTCCGTCAGGGAACGATCGAGATCAGCGCCTCCCCATCGGATCTTGCCATTCAAGGAGACGGGTTTTTTCAAGTCGAAGGGGGGCAGGGTGAGAAACTCTTTACTCGAAACGGTATCTTCAAACTCAATAGTACGAACGAGCTCGTTACATCAACCGGCAATAGATTATTGGGATTCGGGGTCGACGAAGGTTTCAATCTTCAAACCACGGAAGTATCCCCGATTACTATTCCGATCGGTACGGAAGCGGTCGCAAAAGCTACGAATGAAGTTACTTTGCAGGGAACCTTAACGGCAAAGGGAGATATTGCAAACACTTCGAAAGTGATCCAAAGCTCTATTCTTGGTAGCAACAGTATTCCTCGTCCAGTCGGATCCGGTGTCTCTCTGCAAAGTGCTTCGTCGCCTGCGGGCACTTCTGTGGTGTTCGGACATACACAGGGAACTGGGGGTACCCATGCTGAAGGATCGGTTTACCAATATCGATTCACATATGTCGACACATCTGGCAAAGAAAGCATGCCAAGCCCGCCAATCAATGTGACGGTTCCGGCGGGTAACGGCACAGCAGATAACACGATTACTTTAAACAACTTGCCGCCGGCAGATTCTCAGTATTCCCAGGTGCGCGTATACCGAACTGCACCTGGTGGAAATTCGTTCTTTTTGGCAGGGACTGCGGCAGCAGGTAGCACCTTTGTTGACACTAGTGCCAGCTCCTCGACCACGGCACTGGATGGAAATGGTCTGACTGGCAACTACTCTTACATGGTCACGTTCTACAAAGCTGGCGAACCCGAGTCGCGTCCGTCCCCGCTGATCGGTCCTCAGAATATCGTGAACGGCCGAATCTTTATCAGCGATTTACCTACGCCGCCAGCACCACCACCAGGAGGTGGATTTCCCGCGTACGATCAGATTCGTATCTACAGAAACCTCGCGAACGACCCTAACAGTTTCTACTTGGTAGATACCGTTGCTCCTGGAGGGGAGTATAGCGACAGCAAAACGGATACCGAGATCAGCAATCTTTCCTTGCCGGGTAACCAAAAAGTAAACCTCGATGGACCTACGATTGATAGTAACTCGCTCCTTGTCAATCTGATTAGCCGCGACGGATTTGAATACAACAATCCGTTCAAGCCAGGCGAACTCACCTTCAAGGCAAGAAAAGGGGATCGGCTACTGGAAGAGAAATCCTTTACGATCACCAATCAATCGACCGTGCAGGATCTTCTGGGCTTTATGAAAAACTCGATGGGTATCGTCAGCGATAGCGGCGACGCTACCAACCCCGTTGCAGCATCGCTCAATTTGATTCCTGGCGAAGGTGGCAGTATTCAGCCTAACGCTTACATCACGAACGGTGCTCTGAGATTTGTAAGCAACACCGGCGTAGACAATGGAGTAGGTATCGACTTGACCAGCTTCCGTCTACGCGACGCGAATGGTGTGATCACGACCCCCAACCTGGCTTTCGGAACGGTCCAAGAAGCCAAAGGGCAAAGCGCGGTAACGGACTTTATCGCTTATGATTCGCTCGGTCTTCCGATCCGAATGCGACTGACCGCAACCATGGAGCAACGCAACGATCAACAAACGGTCTATCGATGGTACGCGGACAGTTCGGACAATCTCGAGCGAGGATCTACCGATATCTCTGTTGGCACAGGCCTGATTTACTTTGATGGAAACGGCAACTTTATTTCCTCGTCCAGCAACACGGTAGCAGTCAATCGATTCGGGTTGCCAAGTACTAAACCGCTCCAGTTCTCCCTGGACTTCAAAAACCTAAGCGGTTTGGCTGGCGACAAAGCAACCATTGCAGCATCTCGCCAGGACGGTTCGCCTCCCGGTGTTCTCACTAGCTACGTTATCGGCGAAGATGGAACCATCCGTGGGGTCTTTAGCAATGGTATCGCCCGAGACCTCGGCCAAATTCGTCTTGCAAGATTCTCCAATCCAAGCGGATTGGAACAACGCGGTCAAAACTTATACGCACAAGGGATCAATACAGGTTTGCCAATCGAAGGGCGACCTTCGGAAAATGGCCTGGGCGCAATCTCGTCAGGTGCTCTAGAGCTCTCGAATACCGACGTCGGTGGTGACTTGGTCACATTGGTGCTCGCGTCTACACAGTACCGAAGTAACGCACGAGTGATCACAGCAACTCAACAGCTTTTTGATGAACTGTTGAACCTACGAAGATAAAAGACATGTAACCGATGACAGTACGTCGCTCACGATCATGTGCGACCTGTTACGGGACATGAGCATCAGCCAACAAACACTGAATGCCCTCAGCCTAGGCGCTCGTCTCTGCAAGATCGACAACTCTGTTATCCCATTCCAACTTTACTCGACTGGGAAGAGCATCCAAGATCAAGCGATACTTGTCCTCTTCAAGCGTTCGTCTATCTCGAGAAGCTTCATCGTAAAGGCTCTGCGCTTCTCCCGTCTTTTTCAGCATGCCACATACCCATGCGAGTTCAATTCTCGCGATCGTCATTAGGACAATATCTTTCTCAGGCTGGTCGGCAGTGATGACTTTGCGTAGCGTCTCTTCGGCTGCAGTGTACTTCTCTCCCTCGATCTGCTTTCTGGCGATCTGCAGTTCCGCTTTGATGCGATAGTTTCTACTGATAGCATCTGTCGGTGGGAAATTCTCCGAAACCGCGCGAAAGTGAATCACGTCGTTCTGAATGAGAGCCAATGCGAATTGCTTCTCAATACTCGATTGCCGAACAACGGCAGATATGGGAACTTCTCTGCGATAGAGCGGTTTGTAGTTCATTGAGTACACGACTCCGAACGCACCGGCGCCTAAGGCCAATATCGCTATCGATTTCGCAATTAACCCTGGGAACTTTCTTTTCGGCGATGAGGTCGTTCCACCGCGCTGCCCTTGGATCGCTAACTGCTGAAGTGCTTGCGTGGCAGCCAAATTCGAAATTCGTTGATGTTCAATCACCAAACCTGCAAAAGGAATCATCTGATCGACATTCCCGCCAAGCTCATTATCGATGACCTCTTTGAGCGCACGCGATAACTCCGACGCAGTTGCGTACCGCTCTTCCGGGGTTTTCGAGAGTAGTTTATGTACAACCGAAACGAGAGAATCCGGTAGATCGGGACGAATTTGTTTCAACGGTACCGGCACCGCTTGAACATGCTGCATTGCCAAGGCGATGTTCGTCTCCCCCGAAAAGGGCGGGCGGCCCGAAAGCATATGATATGCAGTTGCTCCCAGCGAATAGAGGTCACTGCGTGAATCTACGGCTAACCCTTGTATCTGCTCGGGACTCATGTACAGCGGGGTGCCCAATGCGACACCAACTGCTGTCAAGTTCTGCGCCTGCCCTCGCGCTCGAGCCAAACCAAAATCCGCGACCTTCACTTCTCCGTCTGGTGTAAGCAATAAATTGTCTGGCTTGATGTCGCGATGTACCAAACCAATGGACGCGGCCTTTTGCAATGCGGCGGTTGTTTGCCACAAGATGGAAATGGACTCGGCTAACGGCAATGCACCGCGACGCTGAATGTATGCGTGTAGATTGCTGCCCGGAACATACTCCTGGGCGATGTAGTGGATCGAGTCAATCTTTCCAACATCATAGACCTGAACGATGTTCGGATGAATTAATGAGGCCGCGGCGCGTGCCTCTTGCAGGAAACGCTGCTCATGGTCCGCAGAACCTACGTAATCCGATCGCATCACTTTCAGCGCGACGTGGCGACGCAACGACTCCTGAAATGCAAGATACACCTCGGACATTCCCCCGACACCCAAACGATGTAGGACGGAAAAGCCTGCGATGGTTTGATTGGTCAGGTCCGACGTCGATTGGTTTGTCATTTCATTGGCGTCCAGCGAAGTGCAACTCGGCACTGTTCCGACGGATGCAGGTTGATCAGCACCTGTCCGTCTTCCACATCCAGTCTACAACATTCTTGGCCGACCGCATCGATTCGCCAAGCCTCCTCGACATTTTTAAAGAAGCTTAACCGACTCTGAGCTCGTTTTCCCTGCGTTTCGCAAACCCAAAGGACCGCGTCGACTGCAATTCTGTCCGTTCCGCCCGAGTCTGAATGGTTTGCATCACGCGAAACTTCGACCCCCGAAACCGAATCGAACTCAAATCGCACATTCGTAACATTGCTTTGTGCTAGCCAAGCACCATCGTCGTTGGTAGCTCCAGTGGGCAAGGTTACAGGAACGATCCACGGTGAATCTACAAAGTCCATGGCTGTTTCATAAGGCCGGCTCCAATCCATCCCAACGGCAAGCTCCGAACTTACTCCACCATCTTTCGACGAGGGCACCGCCGTCACCAGGTATCGCATTTCGAATCGTTGGTGTACCGGGTTGTGTTTCGCAGCTACGAAAATCTTGTTCTCCACGTCATCAATTTCCACGAGCTCAATACTGGCTTGCAGCGGTGTCGGAAGTTTTCCTTTCACTCCTTGTTGCCAAGCCGCAATCGTCGCCGATTCATTGGCCCATGCCGTTCGCCACACTACATGAAAGGCATCCGCTGTAGTCTTCTCGGCCGAAAATTGGATCTGTAACCAACGAGCGCCACGCCACAACGTATAGCGAGTCCGTAACAGGACCGTTGCACCGCTGGAAAGCTTGGTCGATGTGATCGCTTCGATGCAACCGCATACCGAAGAATTCTCAACGATCTTGAGACTCACTAGCTCCGACGAAAGAAAATCCGCCTCCTTCCATTTTCGATTGGTATCAAAGTCCCCTGCTATAATGGATGGCATACCGCTCATTCGACTTCCGCGTTTGCTCGGAACATACACCGAACGTAAGTGGCCGCGTTTAGGATCGATTTGCAATTCCATATACTCGTTCGACATCGTCCAATCGGTGTCGGCGATCTCCGTACGTTTGCCGGTTGCTTTCTGCCAAAAACTATGATTCCGAACCAATGGTGCGATGGAACTATCTTGTTTCGAACTGTTGATCCCTGACGCTCGAAACTTCACGAACCCAAACGGAGGCAAATCGACAACCGCTTGACTAAAGCCCCGATACGAAACGCAACCATGGATTCGGCCGCTCGATTGGGGATCGATAACTGCGTTGAGGTCTTTAAGAAACACACGCTGCGGGTGACTACAAGGATTGACCACCAAATATCCATTCGGCTGCGATGCACTCGCACCTCCGACACCGGCTGAACCTATACCGGTTGCATTGGCAATCAATTCCAGAAGTCGAATTCGTGCAACATCGATCGACTCATCGATAGGCCGCGTGCTCGCTGAAGATTCGAGAGGTAGATTTTCTATGTCGCGTTGCAGGATGCAAGTCTTTTGAAGCTCTTCTTTCGGCACCTTGGTCGGTGCAACTTGGTGCCAAAGTCCAGCCGTGGACCGAAGCCGCGATGCGCGCGTATTGACGCGTCCCAATTCCATCAATCGATCCCGCAACGCCGTGCGTTCGACGGCCGAATCAGGAACAGGAATCTTGAATTGCGTATTCGTGAACACATTCGAGGAATATGGCTGGTTCGTCGAACTAAAGTAATTCTCGATCGACTCAAAGCTCCCCAAGGAAGGCGACCGTTTGATCACGCGAAACAGATCTTCGATCCCTTCGCTATAGCGGTTAGGCCAATGCGCCAACACGATGGTCGGTATTTGATGATAGTCGAGTTGTTTCGAAAGCCCCGATGTCCAATGCAACAACGACTCTGCATTTGACATGTCTTTGACATGCCCTAAAACGCAATCGATCGAAGGAGCTTCGCTATGAGTTTGCCATAAGATCTTCGCGCTATCCAGTTCCGGCAACTTCCCTCCCGACCACGCGTTAAGCAATGCACCCGCATAGCCAAACTGACGCAATAGATCTGCATGCAGATGGCTGACCCCCGGAGCGAACATACTAAAGACAGTGGGAGGTGATACTCCTAATTTCTCGTACGATTCCCTCCCCTCTCGCAAATCTTCAAACAATGCATGATACGTTCGATAGGACGAGAGATATTCTTTCTGTAGGCCTCCAACGATGGACACATGCTTCTCTTCCAGCCTCTGTTTCAATCGCTGCCACGTATCGGGGTTTTTATCACGAACGCTTAGCAGTAGCGAGCTCGTGGCAAGTACGCTAAACGGGTGCGAGGTGTCCATTTGCTGAGTAAGGGCATCTCCGAGAGTGGATTCGGCCAACAATACGACATCCAAAAGATAGATCTGCTGCGAGCAATAGCGATCGCGCTCCTGAGAGATCGTATCAAAGCTTGCTTGGATCCATCGTTCCGTTTCTTCGGCATCTCCCTGAATCGAAGCCTTGGCTGCATTCATCAGTTGTTCGGTAAAGGCAATCCAATCGATGTTCCAAGAGTATCGAAGTTTGCGTGCTAGTATTTGCACTTGCAATACGGCGTAACCCAGCGCGTAGAAATCTTCGCCGAGCACAGGAGACGTATTGAGTACCTGTAGATCATTTTCCACACCTGACTCACGAATGGAGGTTGCGATGTGTTGAAACAGATCCGGCCGTTTCCTACGATCGGTATCAATCACCAGACAGTTTCCCAATCCCATTCGCTCGCGCTGCGGAATATCCACTTTCTCTCGGGAAGCTTCGGGACAGAGTACGAGCGCGTTCTCCAGTTCGAGCGCACCACCTTCAGGACGCTTCCATTCCGGCAACGTTCCTAAACAGATCAGCAGCCGCGCATCCCACCCCACCGTCCAAGCGTTCAAAAAATCGGACGACACTTCATGCCCCAATCCATCCGGTAGCTCCTCCATGGAATAAGATGGGATGACGACGACGGATCTTTGCAGATTGGACATTCTTTTTAATCAACGCGGGAATCGAACAAACAACGCTCCGACCGCAGCGGCTCCAACACCATCGCGGCAGAATCTTATAGTATCACAAAGGCTCATTTTCCCAATCGTAGAATGGGTAACACAATCACAAAAGTAATCTGCCGTCCCTTCAAAGTGAGCTCTCAGCACCCGATGATCTTGGTACACTGTGCTTCGCAAGCATCTTCCCACCATTGGAACCTGAACCGTGAACCTATTCAAACACTACCGGATATTGCCCCTGACAGCGCTCCTCGGAAGCGGATTCGTCGTTTCGCTCGATTGCGATGGAGTGTTCTCGCAAGAAGCTGGCAAAGCACGAGAGGCTTCCTCAGCAGAACCATCTGCCAAGGCAGTATCGAAGCTGGCGTTGCCTGCGACGGACGACGGCTTACCTGGCGCAGGCCCCATTCGTCGATATGAATGGTTCGAAAAGCTTTGGCTTCAACGTCGCACGCAATGGCAATCAGAAAAAGCCACGCATCAAGGTGCGGTTGTCTTCTTCGGTGATTCGATCACACAAGGTTGGGGCAAAGACTTCCGAGGAAAGTTCGGCGATGCGCTCCTTGCGAATCGAGGCATTTCGGGAGACACCACGCGAGGCATGCTCATTCGGCTAGAAGAAGATGTATTGACCTTAAAGCCAAAAGGGATCGTGCTTCTCATGGGAACAAACGATCTCGAAGAGAAAGCGGAGCCGAAGACGATCGCTGATAATCTTGTTTTAATCCTGAACAAGATCCGCGAGTACGATGCGTCGATTCCGATCGTTCTTTGCAACATCTTTCCCGCTTCGGCATCCAAAGCACGCCCCGCCGACAAAATCAAAGAGATCAACAATCTG
>JAJTID010000094.1 GCA_021300155.1 Pirellula sp. | reverse complement strand
GTGGGCAATAATGCAAAAATTTCGGATATGTTTCATGCGAGAACGTTATAGGGAAGCAAAGGATCCACCAGCAAACTACTAGGATCATAGTAAAATCCCCTCAACAAGGACAGGGATTCTCTCCCGAAGTTGGGGATACTCGGTACTGATGGTCGCTCCGCCCGTTTCATTCGCCCTGTTTATCTGCAAAAATCGAGAGATTACACCACTAGCCCACCCCCTTCCGAGCTCCCGCCATGACTCAACACAATCGCCGTACCTTCCTGAATTCGACCTTCATCGCTGCGAGTGGCGTCGGTATGACTGCGGGAATGGCCTCCTCCGCTCAACCCTCTTTGGCTCAACCTTCAGTTGACCAAAAAACGGTGGCCCAACGATCGGAGCGAATCCCCAAAGCGAAAAAGGAATGGCCGATCTGGGACGAAACGGAAGAGACCGCGCTGGTCAATGTTCTTAACTCGGGAACTTGGGGCCGGACCAGCGGTGGTCCGCGATGTGCCGAGTTCGAAGTCGCTTTTGCCAAACGTCATCAAGCAAAGTACTGCGTCCTGACCTCTTCAGGCACGACTGCTTTGCTCACTGCGATCGGCGCTTTGGAAATTGGGCCTGGAGACGAAGTCATCTTGCCCCCCTACACCTTTGTCGCCAGCTTTAACGTGATCACCAACAGCTATGCACTCCCTGTGTTCGTCGATACTGATTTAGATACGTTCCAAATCGATCCTACGAAGATTGAACCGGCAGTTACTCCTGCTACCCGACTTGTTTTGCCCGTTCATATCGGTGGTTACTCCGCTGACATGGATGCTATCAACACCATTGCCAAGAAACATGCATTGAGTGTCATCGAAGACGCATGTCAAGCACCACTAGCGGAATGGCGAGGAACACCTGTCGGGACGCAAGGAATCGGTGGATGCTTTAGTTTCCAAGCGTCGAAGAACTTGAATAGCGGCGAAGGAGGTGCGATCACGACGAACGACGAGAAGTTCTTTCATCAGTGCTTTAACTTCCATACGCCTGGTGGTGGAAAGCCTGCTGCGAGCGCAGGTCGTGGTTCCAATTATCGAATCACGGAATTCCAAGCAGCGTTGCTACTGGCACAATACGCTCGGTTTGAGAAGCAATCGGCGGAACGCAATACCAATGGAAACTACCTGACACAATTGCTCCAAGAGATTCCTGGCATCGCTCCTGCAAAATTGACAACCGGCTGCACCAGGAGTGCTTACCATCTTTACATGTTTCGTTATGACCCCAAGCACTTTGCAGGAATGCCGCGAGCAAAGTTTCTCGCCGAACTTGGTCGGCTAGGCGTTGGAGCAAGCAGCGGGTACGGCCCCCTCCATACGACGCCTCACGTTCTCGCTATCGCGTCTAACCCACACTACAACCGCATTTATGGAAAAGCACGAATGGCTGATTGGCTCGAAAAGAATCAGTGTCCAATCAATGACAGACTGTGCCAAGAAGCAGTCTGGTTCTCGCAATACGCACTATTAGGCGACCGATCACGCATGGATCGAATCGCGGATGCGATCCGCGAACTTCAAAAACGATCGAGCTAACTATGCAGTAGTCGGCTACCACGCAGCAGTTGCCTACCACACTGCAGTCGGCTACCACGCAGCTCGCCTGCGTGAGGCCATAGCCGCAACCAGATCGCGTGGAGCGATTCGCGGACGCCACCATCCGCAGCTCGCCTGCGTGGAGCGGTAGTCAGGGGATGCAAAGCTCACCTCCATCCCATGTGGGCAAGCCACATGCTCTTCGTCCGGATCGGGCTCGACCCGACCGGACGCCGCTTTAGTGCTCTAGCATGATTCGCAGATCTTCTTTGCCCAACCTTGCACCGCGGTGCAAGGTTGGGCAAAGAAGGAAGTCAGCACTAGAACTCCAAAGCTGCGGACGGTGGGGGCAAGCCCCAGCCGTCCTTCTAGATTCCTGCACAAAGTAAATCGTAACGGAACAAAACGATACCCCGGAGCAAGACCGCTGAATTCAAAAACGGTGTCGTGTCACTTCAGTTCCAGCACGTATCCGGCGAGATGGTCGTCCGAGTCTTGAACTGATTCGGCGTAATCTGCTTTGCTCGGGCGTGTGGGACTAATGTTCTGCTTCACATGCCATTTGGCAGGATCGGCAGTCCAAAGATAAGCAGTCTTCCCGACGACCTCGTATCCGAACACTTCACCGTTGACGGTCGAATAATCATCGAGCCCAAGCCCCAACGATTCCAAATCTCGAAGTCGACTCGGCCATTCCCCTTTTTGACTTTTGTATTGCCTAAGAACAATAGCCGTCTGAGTCCATCGACGATCGACCTCCATTCTGATTTCGGCTGAGACAGCAGGCTGGACAGCGGGCACTAACATGCCAAGCCATACGGTTGCTGAGCTACTGCGGGCAGCATCGATCGATTGTTCCGCTCCCGCCGCGGCAGCTTGCCATGTATTCAAGTCGGAATTGGGTACACTGATAGCACGTTCGTAATAGTCCAGAAAAATCTGCTCGCCCGATGGTGTTAACGGAAACAGCATGCCGACTGAACCAGAACCCTGATACAAATTCGAATCTTCACTGGCATTGCCGCGAAGGGATTCTATCGCAGACAAACCGATGGCTCGTTCGCCAATCATCACATCTTTCCATCTTTCACCATGCGGTTCAGGAATCTCGATTGATTTCCGCAGCGTGGCCAATTCGTCGTCGGTCCAAATGCTATTCGTCAATGACCGACGAATAGCCCCAGTCCGCATACCTCTCAATGCGATGTTGATCAACTCGGAAACCAACGTTTCGCGAGAATCAAACGCCTGGATCGTTGCAAGCATCAAGTCGAGGTCTCGCAACGCGCGCTTCGTATCTTGATGATAGTATGCGTAATCAAAATCCAGACTTAGCAATCGCATAACGGTACGAGATTCTTGCAAGTATGGGAGCAACGTCCCCACACCATCAAACATCATAGGAAACCGAACGGGTGTTGGGTGCACAGACGCTTTCTCAATTGAATCAAGCACTGGCTCCATTTCTTTCAAAAAGCTTGCGACCAATGGCTCCTCGGGCCAGTCCCCACCAGGAACAAGGGAAATTGGGTAGTCACCTTCGGAACCAAGGTAAGGAAGCCTTTCGATACCAGACGCTCCTTGTCCCCAATGGCAAAGCTGCAGAATCCTTTGCCAATCGTCTGTACCCTCGCTATGGGTTCGTTTCGTGTACCAATCCTTGAGCGAAACGTTATTGTAAGGCACTCCCGATTGAGACCATTGCGTCTTCTGAGCTCGAAGAGATTGGGCTGCATCCCATTCGCGATAACCGTAAAACAGAACAGCCACGATCGCCATCATGGCAGGCAAGACTGCCAGGACTACGTACCATCGCAGGTTGCTCGAATACCAACTTGGTTTTTTTGATTTTGCATTCATGATTGCATTCCTCAAGGGTTCGTTACAATTCTGCTACCAAAGATTGTGCGTCGCGCTCCCAAGCTCGATGCCATAACGCGCCAGGCATAGGACCTACGCTTAAGGAAGTGTCTTGCCTGTCGTCACTGACGAACGCCATCGACGGTCGCCACAGCGCACGAATCGTATCAAACTGCGAACTCTCTTTTTGATCGAGATACTCGAGCAACTGATGGACTGCTCGTCCCACATATCGATCACGTACGATACTTGCCGATGCCATCGAGGGTGTACTATAGGTAGGCGTTCGCATTCCCCCAAAGTCCGTCCCTTTGTTGGGTTGTAAGAATTGTGCCCAACTCATCAGAATCGCTCGCCGACGCGCATGATTCCGAGCCGGTTGATCCGCCAATCGCCTCGCCAGTTTGGAGTAATTCTCCGAACCTAAAGCCTCGCGTCGATTTGGCTTCTTCAATTCGAGAACCAGCCAACAATCTAATCGATCCGCATACTCTTGCTCTAAGAGACGACCACGCAGCCGCAGCCTCTCGGCCATCGAATTCAGAAGCAGGATAGCACGAGTATAACGAGAAACATTTGAGGTCTCCGAACTGTTCAGATCCAATCGAATAGACGCGAGCGAGGCTTCACGATACGCAAAACCAATTCCGCCGTACGTGGATCCAACGATAGGCCCCGCATGGCCCGCAAGCTGGCTTTCGAGGAATCCCATCGCCTCTTGAACGGACTGCGTTGCGTCCCTCTGGTCTGCTGGGAGAGTGCGGTCAATAGTTTGTTGGATCGGCTGCCCATCCTCATCATATTGCTGAGGATCCGTAGGCTCCGCTTTCTTCTTAGCTACTATCAACTCCAAAGCGTTCGCATCTTTGCCGTAGCTAGTCGCTTCTTTGAGCATCGCACTCTGTACCGAAGATGGGATCCCTGGAACCGTCGCGTACGTGATCAGAAATGGAATCGCGGGAACGAGGATTGAAGCAACCAAAAAGCCTGCCTGAGACAGCCAGTATCGAACGCCGAATCGTCCGTCCATCCACGGTCGCATCATGACTCGTGAAGCAATGAACGTGATAACAATGGATACTGCGACCAACCACAACGGTGAACCAAGCGATGTTATCGCAAATCCTCCATAAGCAACCGCACCGATGGCAACCGCCGGTGCAACGCAAAAGGCTACCAACGAGCTTCGTATCCACTGCGAGCACCATTGCGTAGAAGCGTAAACTGCAATCATCACGAGACCGATGATCATCCATGGCAACGGAGGAACCCGACGAGGATAGCTACCGATTGGTTCGTTGGCGGCTGCATATGCGTACGAGAAATACCAACAGCCGAGTGCTAGTATAACGATACTCATCGGTATGCTCTGACGCGTCCACCACACGAGCCCTGGAGAAACGCCTCGGTCTGCCAAGAATCGAATCCGTTGTTTTGTGCCGTCACTACCGAAGACTGAGGCACCAAGCCAACATAAAAGCAACGCGGTAATCGATCCGACAAACACAACGATCGCTTCGGAACCACTGGTTCGCGTGAATCCAAAATCACTCAGAAATAAGTATGCCACACAAGGAAGTATAACGATCGACGACGCAAAGACAGCGATCAATCGATTCTGCTTGGTGATCTGCCACAGCAAGCTTGGCACGATCCCTTGTGTGCATGCACGAGCGTGCGCGGTCGGTCGATAACGCAGATCCAAACCATTCCACCAAGCGATCCACTTGCTAGGGGATCGGCTGGAAACAAACGACAACCTACCATATCGAGATGCAATCCCAGCAACGACAATCGCAACGACTCCATAGTTGAGTATCGATGCCAGTAATGATGGCATCTTTCTCGAGGAGTCTTGCAGCCAAGTGCCTGGAAGCAACTCGACTTGTAGCCACGCCAACATCAAAGGCATCGCTGCAACAGGCAGCAGTGTGATCAGAGCAGAGATAGCGGTTGGGCAAATCCATGCCAGCGAGAAACTGAGCATTGCGATAAAGAAAGTATTGATCGGCCACAAGATCGCATACATGTCGAGAAAGTTTTGACTTCGAAAGACTTCGGGACAAACCACGGCCACAGCGATGAGCCCGATCAGCCAGGCCAAACCTAGTGCGAAAATGCTTATGATCACTTTCGATAAGACGATAGTCTTCCGTTGAATCGGCAATGAACCGATCCATGACAACGTGCGAAGCTCTTTCTCTTGACTGACCAGCATCGGCCCAATACCTACAGCGAGCAAGCTAGGAATGAGCACGAAAACAGCTCCGTGAAATGTTTCCGGAGAAGTCTTCGCAGTCAATAACCCCAAGAGTTGTAGTAGTATGCCGATACCGATCATCGTGATGACCAGAGGCAGTATCTGCTTGAACTCTTTCCAAAGAAGCCGCTTCCACGCTAGGCTGGATGCGTGATAAGTGGCGACTTTGCTAGTTCCCCACACGTCGTCGACTGACCTGTTTGCTAATGTGCTAGTGTTCATGATCCCCTCGATACTTTCAGCGAATCAATACCTAAGAAGCTTGACGATCGACCGCTGCATCACTGCCTGCGGACGTAGGTTGAGTGGGTAAGTCGAAACTTTCGCTTGGACCAGGAGAGATGCCTCGCGTACACGCGACGAATAACTCCTCCAACGTTGCCGGGCGCGACCGAACGCTTTGAATACCAGGCCATTCTGCAATAGCTCGTTCTTGCGCTTGGTCAAAGCCTCGAATCACCCAACGCACTTGCCGACCTAGCTTTTGTTCGCTCAATAACTCTGCCGAACCATTTAACTCAGGTAATGCAGCAAGCGGATCTGCTACGCCGATGGTCACTTCGAAAACTTCATTTCGCAAATCGGCTAGCAACGCATTGATACGGATCTTTCCTTGGTGCACGATCGCGATATAGTCCGCGACCCGTTCCACTTCGGAAATCTGATGGCTTGAGAGAAGAACAGTTCGCCCGGTGGCAGCGCGTTCGACCATGCTTTCCATGAACTCACGGCGTACGAGTGGATCCAATCCCGACGTCGGTTCATCGAGAATCAATAGTTCCGGGTCATGAGCCACGGCTAACGACAACGCAACCTTGGCCCGTTGCCCTTTGCTCAAATGTTTGATCTTGCGATCCGCAGGCAGCTCATACTTCGCAATCGATTCACGGTAACGTTCGAGGAAGCCGAGTGGATAAAAGGAAGATGCAAACCAACCGATCTCGTCGACACGCATCCAATCGTAGAGTGCCGGAGCATCGGAGACGTAGCCAATCCGACGGCGAATCTCCAGCGAATCGCTCACGGGATCCAATCCGAGAACGCGAGCCCGACCTTTGCTGGGAACTTGAAAGCCGGTCAAGATTCGGATCAACGTCGTTTTGCCCGCACCATTCTCGCCTAGCAATGCAAACACGGAACCTCGCGGTATCTTTAGGTCGATGCCGCGCAATGCATCGCATCCCCGAAAATGCATCTCCAAACCTTCAGTGACTATACAATCGTTCATGGGAGTTTCCTCGAAGAGGAAGGAATAGAATTGGAATGGACTATCGTCACGCCAGAGCGAACTCGCGCGACTAAGCGGTGGGTTGTGATGGAACGGTAGACGAGACAGTGTTGACGGTCGGCGTCAGCTTCTTTAGTTGCTTTCGAACGATGTCCTCGATCTCCGTCGCGGTTAATCCGCCGTGCAAGGCTTCGGTGAGAACACTTTGCAATCGGTCCGCGATGATCGACCGTCGCTCTTCGCGACAAGCCTTCGTCGCTCCCTGGCACACGGCGAGCCCGCGACCTCGGAGCGATTCGAGCACGCCGTCACTCTGCAGCTGCTGATAAGCGCGAGCAATCGTATTCGGATTCAATGCCAACTGCACGCTCAGCGTACGCACGCTCGGCAAAAGCTGCCCTGGCCTGAGAGACTCTTCGGCGATCGCGAACTTTACCTGCCGAACAATCTGTTCGTAGATCGCGACGCCATTGTTTGCGTCAATGGAAAAAAACATATGGAACTCCTTCTGCAACCGCAGAACTAGTGAACTAGCTAATTAGTACAGCGATACGTTTGGCATTTCAAGCCCCGAAGTCAAAAAATAAGAATATTTGAAAACTTCTGGCGCCGGGTTGACACCGACTTCCATTTCGCAAGTTGGCTACAATCTAGAGAACCCTTGGTCTTGAACGCCATCCCTCGATTTTGCACTCGGAGTCCCCACTCAATGAATTCTCTACTATTGCTTCGAATATGGCCGTCTTTAACCGTAGTTCTTTTGTTCCTGAGTGCGTCGACTTTGGCGAGTGCAGAATGGGAGTCGCAGAGTTTGCCCGTCGAGCTGCAAGTTGGCTACGCGGTCCGAACCCTGGACCTCAACGGTGATTCCAAACTGGATATCCTCATCGCCGATAGCAAGAGATACCTATGGCTTGAGAATCCAAGCTGGAAGGTGCATGTGATCCATGACACACCCAACGCCAAAAGCGACAACGTGTGTATGGCTCCTTACGATATCGATGGCGATGGCAGCATCGACCTTGCGATTGGACACGACTGGCAACCGAACAACACAACATCGGGTGGAGAAATTGGTTGGCTCAAATCACCGAAAGACCCGCGTCAGTCCTGGAGCTATACCAAGATTGGCGAGGAGCCAACAACCCACCGAATGAATTGGGGCGATCTCAATCAGGACGGTCGAATGGAGCTTATCGTGCTACCTCTCAAGGGGCGTGGCACGAAAGCTCCTGGATTCGACCAAACTCCAGTGCGTCTTTTGAAGTACGAAATCCCTAGCAACCCCGTGACAGAGCCTTGGCCCATGACGGTACTCGACGAGTCCATGCATGTCGCCCATAACTTTGAGATTACAGGCACTGCGAAGAATGAATCTAACCAGGAAGGTGCCACCGACATTCTTATGGCAAGCTACGAAGGCGCGACTCGATTCATGTTCACAAAGGAAGGAAAGAAGTTTGTCTATCCGCAAGGAACCGGCTTCCAAGGGACAGCACCGCAAAAGGGATCGAGCGAAATTCGGCGCGGTCAACTCGATAAATCAACCACATTTATCGCAACCGTCGAGCCTTGGCATGGCGATCAGATCGTGGTCTACACTTCCGACCCCAAAAAAGGGACGCGACTTCTTCAGCGATCGGTCATCGACAACGAGCTCAAATGGGGGCATGCCGTTGCGTGTGCGAATCTAGATTCCGATACAGAAGATGAGATTGTCATCGGAGTGCGAGACAACGCCATTGCACCTCATCGTTGTGGCGTTCGCATCTACAATTGGGATGGTGGCCAATGGAAGAGAACACTGATCGAACCTGGCCAAGTAGCCGTGGAAGATCTCGTCGTTGCAGATCTCAACAGCGATGGACGCAATGACCTCATCGCTGTTGGTAGAGCAACGCACAACGCCGTGATCTACTGGAACAAGAACTAGGGCACCACTTCCCCATTCTTCTTCATGTAATTTAAGAACGATTGTCCCAAATCGTTCTTAAAACATTCGTCGACAATTCACTTAGTGTTGCATGAAGACTTCTTCGTATGGTTGCACGACGACAAACCCTTCGCCACGGAATTCCATTTGCAAACTCTCTCCACTGCCTCGGCCCAAGAAAGTTTTCAAGCTAACATCCGTCTTGAAGTTTGGCGTCAAGTTACCACTCCAAGCGATCGTTGCATTCGGGTCCGTATAGACTGGCAACTGTGACGTGACTGGCAAAGTCAGTGGATCGTAATGGGATGTAATAGCGAGCATTCCAGATCCAGTGAACTTCGCATTGAACAATCCACCGCTCATCATGGCCGCTACCTTGCGAAGCATCTTGATGTCAAACTGTAGTGATGTTTCGAAAGCTAGAACATCGTTTGCGTTAACAAAAATCGACTCGTTGTTCAACTGCAAGATCGTGATCTTCTTGCCTGAATCGGCAAGGTACAGCACTCCTCGGCCTGAGGCTTTGGTCAGTTTCGTTCCTTCACCACTGACAACTTTCTTGAGCAGATTACTAACACCTTGCTGCAAAATTCCCTCGCGTTCGAATTTGATTCCTCCCAAATAAGCGATCATCGAACCTGTCTTGGTCCAGATTTCGCCATTCAAGTTGACTTCCAGAACTCGGTCTCGTTCCAGCTCGAAGAGCCCTTGGCCTCGGTCTTTTTGGGTGGAGGTCGCAAGGAATTCTTTCAAGTCAAACTTCGCCATGGTTTTTCCATTGAACTAGTAAACGAATTCAGTAACCGACAGAATTTTGAGCCAACGCATGCGTGTCGGTATCGATGCGGGATCGCTATCGTGCAACAAGGAACACCGACAGCGAACCATTGTTCCTAATCATATCGTAAACTCGGATCGCTTCGCCAGCAGCAACCGAATTCTCCGGATCGATAATGATCGGTACGTCTTTCCGAATTTTGAGAATCGTAATCAACCGACTCTCGAGCTGAGTCAAGTCCGCGACAATCGCATCCTGCAGTTTGTACTCTAAGCTTCCGTTGCGATTGCCGATCTTAATGATGATGTCGTTAAAGTCAGAAGCTTCGGGCTGCACCGGCTCTTTGGAAACACCCTGGGTCGCTTGCTGCGGAGGCGTCGCTGACGCGCTAGGAAGTTGCTTTTCCAAACGTTGGAATGAGGATGTCGTTAAAAAGAAAATCAACAATAGAAATACTACATCGATCATCGGTGTCAACATGCTGTCAACCGACGGACCAGAAGAGCGATTGGAAAAGATAGTCTTCATCCGACTTCTTCCTCGTAAACAGCGAACACGACATCTGAGTTCCCAGTCAACGCGCAGATACGCAGTAAACTTGCAATAAACTCATAGGGAGTCTTTTTGTCGGTACGAATGCGGATACGGACCGGATCTGCATCCTCGGAATTGCGTTGCTGAATCGCCCGGCGAACTTGGTCCAAAACGATATCTTGCGAACCAACTCGATATTGGCCAGTCTCAAGCACTTGGATGGTGAGCGTGGGGCGATCGTTCGCATCCATCAGCCCTGAGTTGGACGTTGGCAGCGCTAGCTCAATAAAGTTTTCCTGTTTGGCCAAGTGACTGCTAACAAGGAAAAAGATGATCAGCAGAAAGGTCACGTCAATCATGGGAGTCATGTTAATCGAAACATGACTGGTGCCACGATAGGTCGGTATCTTCATGCTAGGCTCTAATAATCTTCCGCATCAACCATGTTCCAATCGCGGCCAACGCAAGGTTGCCAATCCAAAGGCTAACCGCCGGCCAAGTTCCCTTCTTGGATAATTCTAAGGCCAATGCAAAGAGTGGATAGTAGACAAGTAGAATTGGAATGAAGCAAAGTCCAAAACTCCACCAATAATCAGCACTGCGGATCAGGATTGCCATCGGAACGCCCATCCATACAAAGGCTAAGCAACTGAATCCCAATGACCAGCGTCTCATCGGCTCTGCTCGAAGCCGTGCCATCCTTCTTTCTGTCTCTTGGATTTGCAACTGAATGTGCTCCGAGACGGGTGACTGGATCGAAACCAATCGGCCCGTCGCCATCGCAAACGAGGCCTGGGTTGCCAATTGCTCTCGACGTCTCGCATTGAGTTCGGATTGTGTCTGTAGCTCTTGTGGGATCTCAATCATCGAGTAGTTGGACGGGCTAGTCGACGACTCGCCGTTGCGCGTGGCCTGAAGTAAAGGAAGCTCTACGGTTTGTATCCCTGGCCATTTCAGTTTTTTCCCTCGATTCGCATCAACAAGAGAATCGACCAACTCAATCGCGAGGACATCCTTTTCTAAGTTGAACGAAATCTTGGCCTTTTCAGCATGAATCGTCGTCAATTGCCCGCCGTTTGCAGAGAACATCCAAATCGTTGGCTTGATTAACCAGCGATCCTCTACATCTTCCACGTGAATGGAAAACCCTTTCTCCGAAGTGTAAGAGCGATGGGACCGAAGGGCTGGGTAAAGAATTTGCTCAATACTGCGAACCACCACCTGCTGCATCCCAGGTCGCGCCCAGGAAACAGCTTGATCGTTCAACCAGACCGCAGGAATACTAACCAACAGTCCGAACACCCACACTGGACGAAAGATTTGCATGGGGGAAATCCCCGCACTCTTCAGTGCAATGACTTCATTGTCCGCGGAAATCCGACCGTACACGCAACATACAGAGAATAGCAACGTCGCAGGTACAGAATACTGAAGCGCTATCAACGTAATGAAAGGCATCAGCTTGATAATGGTCAGAAAACTGATCCCTTCGGCCACCAATTGCTGCCCGACAAACATCAGCGAAATCACCAGCGTCATCGACACTAGCGTCAGCAGAAACATCTTGATGATGTCCCAAAGGACATAACGATTGAATTTCCCAGGCAACATTTGGGAAATTTAGCGAAACTGGGGCTCCGATTCGACCCCAGTTTTGGTCATAAAAAAACACCGCGATCAAACCAAAACCGACTGAAGGTCCTCTCCCTCCTCCAGCCAACTCCGACTCAATCGCGATGTAAATTTGTTTATTGGTTATTCTCGTCTACACACACACGTCTCGACTCGCATCCCCAACTCTTAACCTCCATTGCACGCTCTGTGCCATTGCCATCGGTTCATTGCAAGTTTGCTAGCAATATGGACATCCATTGCGCGATCAATGGCATTCAGGGCGACATAGCGGAATCATGCCGTAGCCGAAAAATCCATAGAAGTTTTCTTTATGATTGTCAAAAATTCTTGCAACGAGATTGAATGCGTTCCAATACCGTTCGGCTGCCCAGTTGTTAGGCTGTATTTCTGCATCGCGGCAGGTCGACTGCTCAGAAAACGCGCGTCTCCTAGGGACGATTTCCGTAGCTTGGGAACATCGTCCCGAGTCGATGGCACTGTAGCTTGGGACCATAGTCCCGAGCTAGTGGATTTTCCAAACAGTTGCGGCCAACCGGTTCAATTAGCCTATTTCAACTTTTGCCGAAACAATCGGGGCAACCAGCAGTTCACTTCCGCCTTGTAGGCAAGGTAGCTTGATCCGAATTGCTCCTCCATCATCTGCTCCTCGACAGGCCGAACCAAGAATTGCCAAATTGCAGCCCCACAGAGGACGTACACCAAAACGAGAGGAGAACCGAACATGAGCCCAACGCAAATTCCCTGCAGCAAACCCGTCACCGCCATGGGGTTGCGAATCCACCCATACGCACCTGAAATAACCAACTCTCGCGTCTTGTCATACGGAAACGGCGTTCCTGCCCCATGACTCGTGAGTGTCCAAGCCGTCCCGAGATTCACCACAGAAACCAACCCGAACAGTACCACACCGACCACTCGGCCCGTCGAACTGTAGAAGCCAGGGATCCCAATCGATTGCTCCAACTGCCATACCGCCCATGGAAACAGCCCCAAGATAGTTGGCCACATCAGCGAAACCTGACCAAGGGTTGCCAGCCTATGCCGACCTGGTGTGGCATTGTTGGCCGTTCGAAATAAATCGCTGACGCGATCTCGATCTGCCAACATTTCGGCGAGAGTCAAGTGTGCGAAACCGATGGTCGCCATCCCCATGCATGTCGCTCCGAGAAGACCTTGGCCAGTTCCAATCGAAACCGATATCGTGTACGCCGAAGCGTAGCCAATGGCACCCAACATCACCCACAGGCCCGGCCTTAAGAACCGACTCCGTTGAAAAGCAAAAGCCGAAACAATCAATCCGAACATCGCAATGAAGAGGATATCAGCCAAACAGAACGCATTAAGCGATAACGGCGGCCAATCCTTCGGCCAAAACAATGCTCGATGTTCCGGGAACACCACTAGCCATCCCCACCAAGCAAGCGTTAGTACAGACTGACCTAAACAATACCAAGCGGCCATTCTTTCAATACTCGCATGCGCAGGACGATCATTCTGAGTATTCACACAACCACTGCGCCTTTGTTTGTCATTTTCTCGATCGCTTTCATGCAGTCCCCTTGTCGAATATCGCCCCCCCCGACACCCCTTCGTATGGAGCGTTACCCGATAACCTAACTCCATTGCATCCAATACAGTTGCTCGCACGCAATAATCGGTCGCGAGCCCCTTCACATTTAGCTTTCAATCAAAGGACACGCGCATTTTTTTATTTTTCACATTTAGCTTTCCTGGCAGATCCAATCTCGAATGGCTCGAGATCTCGGGTTGATTGAGAGCAAGTTGCGGATTTGTGCGACAATTTCGCCTTGAGTGGGGCAATGCATCTACATCGGCAAGAAAATTTGAGCATCGAGGGCGTATCGATACCCAGTTCGAGCTTCTACTTTCAGCTCGAACGGATTTTGTCGCTGTCTTAAGGCCAGTTCGCAGAAGTCGAACAAACCGTCAGCCGATGTTCGCAAGACGCTGAACACCAAGCTTGCTCGCCAATGCCCGCAATCGATCGCGGCTGGCTGATAAGAAACGACCCATCCAGGGCTTCGCTTGCAATTTCTTCACGCGGCTCGACCAAATCTCGGCACTGCTACCTAGCCGCTCAAAGATCCCTTCCAGTTCCTTCGACACCGACGCC
>JAJTID010000100.1 GCA_021300155.1 Pirellula sp. | reverse complement strand
GGCGTCGGTGTCGAAGGAACTGGAAGGGATCTTTGAGCGGCTAGGTAGCAGTGCCGAGATTTGGTCGAGCCGCGTGAAGAAATTGCAAGCGAAGCCCTGGATGGGTCGTTTCTTATCAGCCAGCCGCGATCGATTGCGGGCCTTGGCGAGCAAGCTTGGTGTTCAGCGTCTTGCGAACATCGGCTAATGGTTTGATCGTCAGAGCTGAGTTGACGGAATAATAGCGCAAAGAACGCTTGCTGAATGGCAAGAAGCGGTTCGACATCGGGGGCGATATGTCTAGTCGTTCCGATTTTTCTTTAATCGCCGATAGCATCGCACCGCTCGAGATGCACTCTTGGCTCGAATCGCGGTCTCATGGTTCGGCAACCGATGGCGCAAGTGCGAATCGAGATTGAATTCGCACGGAAAACCAAGAATAGCTAATTCACAACTGTGCATGTCATACGTGCAACCTGTTCCAAACTGTGCGTGTCCTACGTGCAACCTGTTCGAAGAACTGCACGCAAAAGTGTATTGGAAATTTGGTGAGAAGATGAGGCTGGAAATTGACGGGATTCTGTTTCTTCCTCACAATTGGAACGGCAAACCCGACTTAATCGGATTTTTCTTCGTATTTTACCAAGTTCTTCAAAGCATTTACGGACGGAGAGTCGATACCAGATAAGACGAAATAGGCAGATAATCGGCCTGTTCCGATTCCCAAGGTAGGGATGAGGATAGCGACACCAAACCAAGGAGGGTTCCATCGTGACAGGATTTTTCGTCCGGCAACGAACGGACTTACTAACCATCCTTCACGCAACTCTTCCGTTTTTCGGTGTTCTGCTGTTGTTGCAAAACACGAACGGGCAAGAAGCCCTTTCGCAGAATCCTTCGACAGCAACTGGCGATAGATCCTCCGATGTGATTCGAATCACTCCTTTGCCTGGCGCGATCGATTCACCTGTCATCACGGCGATGGATGTGTCGCCGAATCAGACGCTGCTCGCCGCTGCGGGAGACGATCACTCGATACGACTGATATCAATCGATGATCGAAAAGAGTTCGCCGTATTCCTGGGCCATGATGATTGGGTTCGCTCTGTCGCTTTCTCGGAAAGTGGTAAGCTTCTTGCTTCGTGTGCTGATGATGGCTGGGTACGAGTTTGGGATGTATCAAGTAGGAAGCTCTTGATCGAAGTACAAGCGGCTCACTCCCTCTACGCCGTTTCTTTCTTGGATGACGAAACGCTTTTCTCGGTTGGCTTCAGCCCGAATGTTTATCGCGTAGACATCAGCGTTGAAAAACTCCAGCTAGAACACGTCTGTGACTGTCGAGATCTCCGGGCCATTGAGATATCTCCGACAAAAAAGCACATCGCTTACGCAGGTCGCGACGGAGTGCTGCGAGTCCGTGCTTGGGATGGTCAAAAATCAAATCCATTGTCGATCACAAAGCTGCACTTGGAACGCGTCCGATCACTCAAGTTCTCGTCGGAAGGTACGACCATTACGTCCGTTGGGGAAGATCGACGCGTGGTTCAGTACGATATCTCGACGAAATCAATAATCGCACAAACAGAGATTCGTGGTGGCAAACTGCTAGGGCTTTGTACGTTGGATAACGAAAGATTAGCGGTGTCCGGTTCCGACAACACCATTCGCATTCTTGGTTGGAACTCGACAGATCCGCAGTTGAAGCTTGTGGGGCACGATGGTTCGGTGAGCGTACTTCAGAAGTCGGATCGATACCTTTTCTCCACGGGATTTGACACGACGATTCGCATATGGGATTTGCAGCGTGCCTTGCGTGAGCGCGATCATGAAGGACGGTACTCGCACCCGGTTGCGGCCCAGTTCGAAGACTCGGGCCTAACGAAGCCCGGCAAGCTTGTTAGAACTCCCATTCAATAACCCTTTCGCACACCACACCTAAACTCCACTTTGAAGGATCGAACCGTGTCTTGGAAACGACGCATTGATCGATGGAAGACGAGCTTAGCTGTGCATTCTCTGTTCAATCGAAGCAGCCTTTCTTCGGGAGATATCCCCACAAAGTGCGTTGCTCACTCAACCGCTTCTCGATCGACTCATCCCATGAAACTAAATACTAGCAAGGTTCGGCGGTCGATTTTGGAGTCTCTAGAATCGAGAACCATGTTCAATGTAGATCCGATTTGGATCGGTGGTGTGTACATTGAGGAAGATGCCGGATCAGATCTTCATGGCGACTCTCTCTTTGTTCAATTCAAGGGAGGTGCTCCTAATACAAAGCTCACAAAACTGGTGATCAACACAGATCAAGGGCTTCCTGGTTTCAGCCAAGGTGATAATCTCTTCGATACGATAAAAGGCGGGCGAGGAGCAGACGAGGCTTTTGCCTTTCAGATCGTGGGCGAAGATGGAAGATTCTCCAACGCGAATGTAGGGGTTGAACTTTCGGACGGAGGCATGCTTCTCACGTTGACCTTTGACAATTTCCGTTCGACCGACCGATTGAAGATCTCCGTCGATGTCGATGAAGTACAGTTCCTCAGTGATCCGAACAACATCCCGGTATTCAACAGTGATCTCGATCCGATTACCTCAGGTGCTGAGTTTGCCCGATCCAAACTCACTGCTTACTTTAGCGCTCCACACTATGAAGATGCGATTGCCAATACCGTTTACCGAAACGAATACGACCAAGAGTTCGTGGGTTCGGGACTTACGCTACCTAGAGACAACGATGGCGGCCTGCGAGATCGAACGGCTGGTACAGCGACTAGTATCGTGCAAACACCCAAGCCGATCTCATTAAGCGGCACGGTCTACGTAGATAACAACCTTAATTTGATCCAGGAAATAGCCGAAAACGGCATTCCTAATGTGACTCTGGAGTTGTTCCGACTCCAAAACGGAAACTATGTCACCACGGGACACACGACGACCACCAATCTGCTTGGACAATACGAGTTTGGCATCAGCTTAGGCTTGCAGCCAGGTACCTATCAAGTGCGAGAGGTACAGCCGAACGGTTACGTTAGTGTGGGAGCGGTTTCGGGCTTACTGAATGGAAACGAGTTAGGGAAAACCGTGAGCGGAAACAAGGATGTCTTGACCGGCATCAGTTTTCCGTTGGGGGATTCGCATGGGACTCGACTCGATTTTGCGGAAGCGCAACCTGTTCAGATTCGCGGCTTCGTTTACAGCGATCTGGACGATGATGGTGTGCGTGACAACGGTGAAAACGGAATTGGAGGTATTGAAGTTCAAATCGTTTCGATAGAAACGACTTCTGGCACTATCAACCAGACGATTCGTACCAATTCCGATGGTTCCTATCGATTTGAAGGCCTGCCACCAGGGCGCTATCAAGTCATTCAACGAGAGCAACCCGTTGGGTACCTTGATGGAAAAGATACCCCGGGCACGATCCATGGCCAAACACGAGGACGATCTACTGTAAACGATCAGATTACTGACATCGAACTGCGCGGAGCAGAACAGGGTGTTGAGTACAACTTTGGCGAGATTCTGCCAGCCTCCGTTTCAGGTCATGTTTATCACGATGCGAATGATGATGGCATCTTTCAATCAACCGAGACCGGTATCAGCAATGTGATCATCCGACTGGAAGGTAGCAACGGAGTTTCGGAGATCCGCACGGATAGTTTGGGGAGATATCGATTTGACGGTCTAACCCCAGGGGCCTATAGGATCACCGAAGTTACTCCGACAGGCTATCTCGATGGCAAGGATCGCGTCGGCACCATCTCGGGCTCGGTCGTCGGTGTGATCGATGGAAATGACGCGATCCGATCCATCGTATTGAATGCTGGCAACTCAGGAGTTGATTACAATTTCGGCGAGCTGTTACCAAGTAGCCTATCAGGTCATGTGTATGAAGATGCGGATGGCGATTGCATTCGTGATCCACAGGAAGATCCAATAGCGAACGTTCTGATTGAACTGCTGAACGAGAATGGTGTCGTCATCGAAACGACGAGAACCGACAGCGAAGGTCGCTATCAGTTCGATAATTTGCGCCCTGGCACGTATGCCATCCGAGAAACACAACCTGATGGCTACTTCCAGGGTGGACAGATGGCGCCTCCTGGAGTGGGGCTAACCGATCAAGCGGACCTTATCCGCGAGATTCGATTGAGCTCTGGACAGAGCATCAGCCAACTCGACTTCTGTGAAGTGCCGCCCGCCATCATCTCTGGATACGTTTTCCAGGATGGTGACGAAATCCTCACCCAAAATGGCCAACCGCCCGAATCGCTCTTGGGGATTCGCGATGGGGTTCGGGACGCGACCGACAAGCCGATCAGCGGTGTCGTTCTAGAGTTGCGAACTCGTACGGGGCTGCGCATTCCATCTCTAAACGCGTTGCCTGGCATCTATCAGACGGAAAGCCTTCGAGTCACAACGGATGAAAACGGTTACTATGAGTTCCGTGGATTGCGATCTGGAGCTTTTCACGTTTATCAGGTGCAACCGAATGGATACTTCGATGGTCGCGACACCCCGGGTTCAAGTTTCGGTAGCTTTGCAATCAACGTGGATGACGCCGGCGATCAAAATCAACTAGGAATCATTGAGCTCCTCGCAATCGATCCGAGTACGAATCCTGGTAGCGATGCTATCTTGATGATCAACCTGGAGTCGGGAGGCCGATCAATAGAGAACAACTTTAGCGAAATCATCGTAGCTGCATTGCCACCGGATGAGCCGAGAACTCCAGCTCCTCCGCCAGAATCACCACGTCCACCTATCACTCCAGCTCCTGAGAACGGCTACGTTTCCATCAATTTCGATCGAATGCTCGTGCTGCCACCGATTGTTGCCAAGACACCGGATGCCCCTCTCTACGCCTACGTAGAAGAATACACATGGCACTTGAGTGTTATCAACGCGGGTGAACCACGAGGTCCACTAACTGGCAAGAGAGTTAGTCGTGAACGAGTCAAGGCATCGGCAGTGGTTTTGAATCCAACCCATTGGACTATTGACACGATGGATCGCGGACAATGGACTGTCGTATCTACCACGAAGACAAAGATCGCCAAGCTGACTCGCGATGCCTTTGATATTGCGGGAGCGAAGCAAATGGCAGGTGATTTCAATGGCGACGGAACAGACGAGCTTGGTCTTTTCAAAGATGGTGAATGGTTGTTGGATATCAATGGCGATGGAGTATGGGACGAGGGCGATTTATGGGCAAGTCTTGGCAAACGTGGTGATGAACCGATCATTGGTGACTGGGATGGAGATGGAAAAGATGATATCGGCATCTTCGGTCCAGAGTGGGATGGTGACGAAGATGCCTTGATGCGAGAACCTGGACTACCTGACCCAGAGAATAGGCAGGTACCACGCCCCAAGAACGTTCCACGAGGTGACTTGAGAATTCAACAAGGGCGATTGATGCAACGAAGCCTGAATGGAAGTCCTCGATCGGATGTGATTGATCACGTCTTCCGTTTTGGTGGAGATGTTGATCAACCTGTCGCTGGCGATTTCAATGGCGATGGTGTCTCCACGTTGGGAATCTTTAGTAACGGATCCTGGCGACTCGATGTCAATGGAGACGGGGTATTCACCGAAGCCGTCGACTCCTACTTCGAGTTTGGCAAACCGGGTGATATCGCTGTCGTTGGAGACTTCAACGGCGATGGTCTTGACGAAGTGGCTGTTGTACGAGGTGGTGATTTAATCGTCGACAGCAATGGCAATGGAGCTTGGGATGCGACCGATAGCGTGTTTAAAATCGAGGGAGAGGGAAGCAATGTTGTCGTCGGAGATTTTGATGGAGACGGCATCGACGAAGCAGCCTTCTACGCGAACTTTCCTATACGCGATAGCATAGAAACCAGAACCGCTTCGCGACCATTATAAAAAGCAGATCATGTGGTCGGTTATGTTGCTAGAGTACTTCCAAACATCTCTTCGATTCAATCAAGTAACGTCAATCCATTGAAAATTTCCGATGGTGCTTTTCACGAATAGAATCCAAGCTGCGCACCGCTAGTTAAGTTCTTGTCTAGGTATAGCGTGTTTCCAACGTTTTGTATCCGAGATGCGCGATGACAAGGCGATCTATCTTGTTGTTTAATCCTCCTTCTGGGAAAGCGAAGATTTTCGCGGGAGGATTACACTTGCGATTGCGCGCTTAGCTACCAATGGAAATTCACTCGCTATCCTGTCAACGAACGACTCTAGCGATCGCCTGCTAGTTGTTCCAGCATTCCTTTATGTTGCAACGCAATATTACATTTCGAATCTTTGGTCAAACGAGGGGACGATGACATTGCTGAATCCCAACTCATACAACTTTTGCTCGAGCGTTTCTTTCTGCAATGTCTCGCCATGAACCAAGCAGATCTTTCCTGTTTCGGAAGCCGCGTTGGCTAGTAACCTCGTTAGATCGTGCGTATCTGCATGCCCTGAAAACCCACCGATCTTGGCGACTTCAATCCACTTGTTCCATTCGCGACCATGAAACCGCACTTTGGGAGTGGGTGCCAACATTTGTGCACCTATGGAGTTTGGAGATTGATGGCTTACAAGAGCTAATGAGCAGCGAGGATCATCGATATGGACTTTTAGATGATCAAGAATACGTCCGCCTTCGCACATTCCACCAGACGCAATGATGATACAGGGGTCCCGTTGAGTGGTTCTGTACCACGCGTCATCTTTGGATTCCAGCCATTCAAATTCTATATTCGTCGATATGTATTCCGCAGTCTGATGCTCTTCATAGACTTCTTCAATCAGTTGAGCAAGCGGGCTATCGACATAGATGGGTATTTTAGGAAGTAATCCAGTTTCCATCCAATGACGCAAACAATGCAGCACAAGGTGGGTTCTGCCTAGACTGAATGCGGGTACCAAGACCTTTCCTTGACGATCCACCGTCCGCTTGATCAAACTGGTGAACTGTTGGATTGTTTCATCGAAGGAGTCGTGAATTCGCCCGCCATAAGTACTTTCACAAACGATCATATCCGCCGATGGAACGTGCATTGGCTCACCAACAATTGGCAATCCGAATCGCCCTAAATCTCCGGTAAAGACAAATCGAAAGTTCTTTCTATTCCAATCGAAATCCATCTGAAACATACAGCTGCCCAGCACATGAGCAGAATTAAAGAGCCGGATTTTTGCGACATCAAGAACGTCTGTTTCGCAACCGTAATCGACCGTCACGAACTGCTCCATTGCATCTTCTACATCAGCTGAATTAAAACCACTCGATCTCCCTGTTCGAGCAAATTCGTTTTCGTGAATTCTTGCGGAATCTAGCAAAACCACTTCGGTCAGATCACGTGTTGCGTGGGTACAGTAGATGGGGCCTATAAAGCCCTCACTAACCAGATAGGGCAGATTTCCGCAATGATCGACGTGTGAATGGCTGAGAAAAACAGCATCGATGGACGCGGGGTCAATCCCAAATGACCGAAGCCCAGTTCGCGGAAAACGGGAGTGAATCTCTCGTCCGCAATCAAATAGAAATCGATAGGAACCAAATTCCAACAAGTACATTGAGCCTAAAATAGACTCAGTCCCACCAAGAAATCGTACGCTTGGCTTGCCAATCCCGGCGCTTTCAGAAGTAATCATCGCCACATGGTACTCGATAACCTAGAAAGTGAAAACATGAATCGAGAACCACATCGAGCTGGACAATTTCGTTATACTTCGACCTATATGTTCGAAGCTTCGTTGGTTTGGCGATTGCATATTCCTTTTAAAGGCAAGGTCCGCCGAGCAACAAGCGACATCCATGAGTGTTTTGTATGTCTGCATCGAAGGAGGTATGGCTATGAAGTTGAAGTTTGCTTTAATCGCATTGGTGGGACTCGTTGCATCCGGCACGACTGTTACGGCGTTCGTCGCGAATCCAGCACCAGCCCCGAAGTCAATCAAAGAGGTTATGAAGATCGCGCATAAAGACGGCTTGATGAAGAAGATCGTTGCAGGCTCCGCCTCTGACGACGAGAAGAAGCAATTATTGGATCTTTATATCGATATGCTCGAAGGCGAACCGAAAAAGGGCGACAAGACAGAATGGAAGCTTGCAGCCAGTGCAACTGTCGTCAGCGCCGGTAAGGTCGTGCTCGGAAAAGAGGGCGCGATCGATGAACTCAAGAAGACAACCGACTGCATGGCCTGTCATTCCAAGTTCAAGTAAACGAGCGACAACTTTGAAAGGTGCATCTTGAGTCTTGCTTCAATAAGATGAAAGCTGCTGCTCGGAGTCTCAAAACGAGGCCGATTCTTGAAGAGATTCGGCCTTGTTCGTGCACATCGACGAATTCTTCCGCATTGGCTAAACGGCGACCGCTTCTGGAGACACGACAAAGAACGAAAGAGAAATCGCCTCTCCTATTTCATTGAGACGGCTTTGAAGATCGTCGATCGATTCATGCAAGCCAACATCCATGATGTCGTCTATATGCAAATAATCAAACTCGCTTCTCAACCGCCCAAGCAATTGCTCCGGCCGATTGTTGAAGTTCCCCTGTGTTCCACCAGTGATCGCCAGCAGGGATTGCTCTGCTCGAATGATGCAAAATCGGACGGCTCGGGGAAAGTTTCGATCCAAAAGCAAGAACTGAACAACATTCTTTGGCAGTAGTCGTCCATATTTCTTTCGATACATTTCTAAAGCGCTCGCGCTTTTTAGCAGAGTCCCCCACTGGCTGATATCAAGCGGCGTCCCCACATGCTCTAGTCCAGGCAACAGCAGATAGAACTTCACATCCAATATGCGTGAAGTCTTGTCAGCTCGTTCGATCAATGTACCGAGTCGTCCAAAGTTCCAAGCTTCGCCATGGGACATCGTGCCATAGGTTACGCCCTCGAGCAAGTATCCGGCCTGTTTGATTCTACCGAAGAATTCGAATGGAGACGAAATAGCTCGAGAATCATTCCTCGCATCTCGAACCAGCAGATAGAACTTGTTCAGTTCTTCCCACATCTGACTACTAATCATTTCACGTGTGGTCCTGGCATTCTCGCGAGCCATCTGCAAGCAGGAAACAATCGAATTCGGATTCTCGTCATCGAACGTCAAAAACCGAATCACGTTTTCTTGATTTGCGGCAGAATAACGTTCGAAAAATAGTTCCTGATCCCCAGTCGTGTAGATCAAGGGTTCCCATTGAAGCTGACGCTCTTGCCCCATATCAATGGTCAAATTAAGTGTGACGTCAATAAAGCGAGCAACGTTTTCTGCACGCTCGGTGTAACGACTCATCCAAAAAATAGAATTGGCAACTCTTGATAGCATGGCTTCGCCTTTAACCTTTTGTCCTAAGAACCCAGGTGTCTTTGCTTCCACCACCTTGTGATGAATTCACTACGAGCGAGCCCTTTACTAAGGCCACACGTGTCAACCCGCCAGGAACAATGTAAATGTCTTCTCCGTACAGGATGTAAGGACGCAAGTCCACGTGCCTTCCTTCCAGCTTTTCGCCGCATAACGTAGGAACAGTGGAAAGTGCCAACATCGGTTGCGCTACATAATTTCGTGGATTGGCCTTTATCAACTCACGGTACTGGTCATGTTGTTCTTTGGTCGACTTTGGTCCCAACATGATTCCATACCCTCCCGATTCGTTGGCGGGCTTGATGACCAACTCGTGGATGTTCTCCAATACGTACTTTCGCTCGGATTCATCGGCGCACAAATACGTTGGAACATTGGGCAGCGTCATTTCTTCACCCAGATAATACTTCACCATTTTCGGTACGTAGGCGTACACCGCTTTGTCGTCGGCGACTCCAGTTCCTGGAGCGTTAACGAGGGCGACTTTACCTTGTCGATAGACCTCCATTAATCCGCGAACGCCCAGCGTCGAATCGGCTCGCAAAGCATCGGGATCTAGAAATGCATCGTCGATACGGCGGTAGATCACATCGACTTGCTTTAGTCCTTTCGTAGTACGCATGTGCACATAACCGCGATGAACTAGCAAATCGCTTCCCTGCACCAACTCCACGCCCATTTGCTGGGCCAAGAAGCAGTGCTCAAAATAGGCCGAGTTGTAAATGCCTGGAGACAACACAACTACCGTGGGATCTCGGGCAGGCTCTGGCGCGACATACTGCAACATTTTCAGCAATTGCTCTGGATATGTCTCAACAGGCAGGATGCTTTGCCCGTCGAACAGTTGTGGAAACGTTCTCTTCATCACCTCTCGGTTCTCGATCACGTAGGAAACGCCGGATGGGCAACGAAGATTATCCTCGAGAACATATACCTGTCCGTCGCCGCCACGAACAAGATCCGTCCCGGTGATGTGGCACCAAATTCCTTTAGGCGGCTTCATGCCTTTGATTTGATGCAGGAACCCTTTGCTTGACTGGACCATGTATTCTGGGAACACGCCATCCTTCACAATCTTTTGGTCATGGTACATGTCATCGATAAACATGTTCAACGCTCGAATGCGTTGCTTCAGACCAGACTCGATTTCTATCCACTCTTGTTCTTCGATGATTCTTGGAATGAGATCGAATGGCCAAACTTTTTCAGTGCCCGCGGCATGTCCATAGACATTGAAGGTAATCCCCATGTTCAGCAATTCGTGATCCGCCGCTTTTTGCCGACGTTGTAACTCACCATATACCAAACCGCCCAACTTATTCGTCAGGAAACTGGAAGCCAAGCGAGGTGCTCCCGATTCATCGAACATCTCATCAAAGAAGCCTAAAGACTGGTAGGATGTCAATCCGAGAGGGTCGTGATTTGGCAGGTCTACCCGCAACTCAGTTCCATCTACCGCCATTTTCTGCGACTGCATTACAAACTCGATCCATTTCACTATACGCGACCGCCCGACCGCATCAAGTAGATTATTGAAACGGGATCGACCGACCGCGAACTTCGACAACGAAAATCGTAAAGCGCCCATGGAGAGGATCTTGAGCACATTTATTCTTACTAAAAATCGCGTTAAAGTGGCAAGACTACAGCGGGATTTTCCTAATGTTGTTCCATTTTTTCATCCATTTTCGTTTTGACTTCCTCGCAATTCATATTTCTCTATTCCATGTCGACGAAAGTTCGCAATAAAGCCCGGATACAAAGGACTATTAGAAATCCACACAACCCTGCAAAAGCCTGCCGATTATTCCGTTTCCTGCCGAATACCTTTCTTTTCTAATGGAATAACGCCGCCGATTGGATGATTGGCGGTTTGACACTCATGCTCCGCCGCCTAAAATGGATTAGCGGTTCGCGTTCGGCGACTGATCGACCTCCCACCTTGGAATTTTGAAAATGCTTGCCTTTCTACCCTCCGTCGGCACACAGGAACTATTGATCATTTTGATCGTTGCGATGTTGTTGTTTGGAAGCGCAAAGCTCCCGACTCTGATGCGTAATCTTGGTCGCAGTGCGACTGAGTTCAAAAAAGGTATGCGGGACGAAGACTCCGAGCCCGCTGCAGACCCAGCTTCCAAGCCCTCCTAAATCGACGTTACGCTTTAATCGTTTACGTGTGCAAGTGCGATCTTTTGGGTTGAAAGTGCGTAGTACGATTGGCTTTCTGATCTGAGAGGAAAAGGGAAATTGTGACAGACGGTCTTTGTTTAGCCTTTTTTACTGGCGTTGGGACTTCCGAAATGGTTTTGCTCGGAATAGTCGCATTACTTCTCTTCGGATCGAAGCTTCCGGAGGTGGCCAGGAATTTAGGCGGCACCTATCGCGGGCTCAAGAAAAGCGTTGATGAATTCAAACGTGAATTCGAAGCAGTCGAGACCTACGAGCCAAAGGTGACTTATGCTCCTACGGATGAAACTGAATCGACGATCGAATCAAACGCACCGAAGTTTACTCCGCCTGCGTGAAGGTACTTAGAAATCGAACTGCGATACCCGGACTGCGTCGGGAAAGATTCATAATTTCGCCATCCACGATCTCGTCACGTGCTGCTTGGCTGAGCGATAAGTTTTCTTGTATATCGCAACTCTTTACAATCACCAGTTGGTCTGATTCGATGGTGTACGCCAGCAACCAGGCCAGCGCGTCGGTAGTCGTGTTCCAGTTTAATGCGGGACGAACTTCTTCGCTCAAGGTCGAGTGAATGGCTTCCGTGTAGAAACATCCGACGCGAACTATGTAGGTGGATGGCACCGGATTGTCTAAGGCGGCGTGCAAATCACTGGCGGTCAAAATCGGGACGGCCGTCGGCACAATTGTGCATGCTAACTCCCAGGTGGCATCCAATAACTCTACACACTTCCAATGCAACCGTTCCCCATCCAGTTCGGGACGTAACCGATGGAGGATGCGGATAGCTTCAACAAGCTCTCCACCTCCGACGATGACAAACAAGCTGCAATCGGGATACTGATCGGCGACATTCATTATCAACCGATCAAGAGCATTCGACGAGAACAGGATCGAGCCACCGATCTTGACGACGACCGAGTGCATTTAGAGTTTGCCGTCGAGCGCCAATTGATGGAAAAAGTGAGGTACGGTCTCTTGATTCTTGAGGAGCCAATCGATGGAAGGCTCGTTGTTCATCGCTTTTGCAATGGCTTTGGCTGTGGCTTCTCGATTGGTTTGGAATAATAGTTTTGGATCATAATCCACATCAACGATGGATGGATCCAGCCAAACGGAAACAATGATCCCCAGGTCGTTTGCTTTAGATTTTGGGATCGAGCCAGCACGAACCGCATCGAGAACGCCATGTGCGATCGCCGCCTGAACGGTTCCCATCAAGATGTTTGTGTATTTCTCTGAGTTCACGGTGACTTTACTTACCATGATTGTCGCAGGTTTTACTTGCACGTCGCTGTTGAGAATTGCGAATACTTTGGTGTGACCTTTGACTTGGCTGCCGATTAGATTTGCGAAAGCGAAACCAACTGGACCATCTAATTCGCCGATAATGACTTCGGGTTCAGCAGCGGACCAGGCTGGTTCGGCTTCGACAAGGGCCTCGCCAGTCTTCAAGACAATTCGTCCCATGGATTTGGTTTTGGCTTTGGCTGGTTTCGAGCTAGACTTTTTCTTGGCCATGGTTGTAGTTCTCGGTTTTTGGAAAACGGGAAGGATGCTGAAACAGGAAGGCTTCGCATTGACAGTCCTTTGTCTCAGCTTCAAACTGACGATATTCTAGAACTGTCGATCTAGACCGCTACCACAATTCGCGGATTTGGCGTTTCGAGGACTTAAGTCGTGTGTGCAGTCAATCAAATTGGCAGCTTCTGGGCAAAGTGGACCGGTATCTCGTGTTTGGATGATTGATGGCTGATTTGTCGGATGCCGTACTCGTGGTCGGCTTTACGTGTCGATCACTCGCACAATGCGCAAATGGGCAGGGGTTTTCTCCGCTGGTTATCGATCGATGTGGTGACCGGGACACTCGCAAAGCCGCAAAAATGCATTCCCTCTGGCTGTCAGATGAAGACATAACAGACGAAGCTATCGACGACTTTTTAAACAATCGTCCGAGTGGGCTGGATGCGAAATCCTGCTTTCCGCAGTTCTGCGTGCTCGCTGGCGGGACCGAGAACAACCTTCATTTGATTGCCAGGCTATCGCGCATGTTTCCAAACATGATGAATCCCGCACAGTATTTATCCATGCGATGCTGGAAGAACTGGAGAAACTGGTCCGAGAATAGCGGAATGCTTTTCCCTTGGTCTTGGGAACTAGGCCCCATCCTTTCCGAGCCCGACGATCTTCCCCGAACACCAACCGATTCCGCCAGCGACAATGCGTATCTTTTCAAGAGACTCGATCAAGCGGGTGGGCTTGGAATTACTGCGTGGAATCGAGAGGAATCACCTTTGGCATCGCCCTTGGCCTTGGCTTCAAGCAACGGTATCGTTCAAGAGCGAATCGATGGCCAATCGGTTGGCGTGACATTTCTAAGCTCTACTCGCGACGGTATAGCCTTGGGCTGCACCGAAGCATGGCCAGCGCAGCCACACCCTTGGGGGCCTTTCGTTTACCACGGCTCGGTAGGCCCTGTCTCGTTACCAGAAGAAGACTGGCAGCTCCTAGACGCTTTCGCAAAGAACGTCACAGACGCATCACATTGGAAAGGACTTTGGCAAGCAGACTTTATTCGCAGAGGGAGCCAATGGTACTTGCTAGAAATCAACCCGCGTTGGACAGCGAGCATGGAACTGCTCGAAGCTTCTACCGGGCTGGAGCTTGTACGACTGCATAGTCTTGCGGTATCAGGAAAATTGGCAAACGACGCATGGCAGAAACTTCTGCAGAATAGCCAATCGTCGAGAATAGCATCGTCACGCTGCTTCGCAAAACGAGTTGTGTATGCTCCGCGAAGTATTGAAGTAAGCGAAGCAATGATCGAGCGATGGTGGCATCACCGTCTACCGCTTGAGTCATTCACGAACGGTAGCGATACATCTTCGGGCTGCTGGTTCGCGGATATACCCAACGAACCGATGCAATTCGAAACTGGATACCCCGTCTGTTCTATTATCGGAGTAAGTGCCTCGACTGAGGACCTGAAAATAGCGATGGAGGAACGGCATCGGCTCGAAATAGAATACCTTTCATCAAGCGATTCTCCTGAATGAAAGTGGTGTTCGAGCCTGTGCGATGCAATTCACTTGCCATGAACTGCAATAACTTGGACTGTATCGACCGAGGCAACCAAGTTGGAACGTTCAATTTCCAGTGCCGGGAAAGACTCTTTAGCAATCCTCTCTTCGGCTAACTGACGTTTTTTGTGCGGGGCCACCAAATGAAGCCGCATCCGTTCATCGAGTTGCTGTTTGTCAGTTCGCTCCGGATCTGTATGCGTCCAGCTCTCCCGAAACAAACGGCTGCGAATACTTCGTAGCACTTGCTGATCGTTATCAAACCAGTCGACTCGATAGAGGCTCGAAACCTCATCTTTCAACGGACGGCGATTCAGCGACTCTCTGTCTTCGACAAGACACCAAGCGCGAACGTGATATCTGCCATTTCCCGGATGCCTCTCGTAGAATATCACTTGATCGTAAACGTGCTTCCCTTGCCGATCATAGAAGTGATTTAGCTCAATGAGATCAACGCACTCCGAAAGGGAACCATCGCTCCATACTCGCCCCGCGACGGTTACACAAAACATTAGTATGAATGTGCTAGAAACCATGACCGCAACCTCTCCAATGAAGTTCTTTCGTGAACATTTTGCTCACCAGTGAACCGGAGGATCACGAAACCGCGACTATGGAACGCGGAACTAATCGCGACAGATCGTGTGTGCGGTTGGCTGTCGCAAAAAGAAAGGGGCCAGAGAAAAAGTCCCACGCTACATCATCAAACGATCAAGCAATTCGATCACCTCACATACTAACGAGCAACCGATCAACAACGCATGGGAAAACCCCGCTTGTGCCATCGACTGCTGGCTCGAATGGGATCACCGCAGGATTTCTTATAGCGTTAAATCGGCTTTGGGCTCCAGGCTAATTCAAGGCATTTAGAAGATCTAAAGAAGTTCTTGTGAATTATTTCTAGAAAGAATCGATTGAGACTGATGGTTATGCAACTTGCCGAAACGAGGATAGCTCTGCGTGAGCAGCTTCGATCGTTTTTGAATCGATCTTGGTTCGATCCTGAGCGAAACCGATCATCAGAGCAAGGTCACATAGTCGGTTGATTCGACGAGGAACTCCTTGGGAAAGGAGCTGTATGGTTTCCATAGCTCTCGGCATAAAAACATCCTCATTCGCGCAGCCAGCGGATCGAAGACGATGTGAGATATACGCAATCGTATCATCCAAATTAAACCGCTCAAGAACACAGCGAACGGCAACGCGATCCTCTAGAGAAGCGTTCTTGGCTACATGAGATACTAAAGAGGTCGATCCGCAAAGAACCAGAGTTAAAGCGGATTCGGAAGCGCATGCATCACTGGCTAGATTAAGAATCAATCGTAACGCTTCGAGAGACCCATGCTGTTGAAGCAAATGAGCTTCATCGATGGCAACAACCGCGTGCAGTCCATCGCCGATGTTATGCCGAAATATACGTTCCAACCCCTCGACCAAATTCGCCATGTCCAACTGAGGCTCGGAATCTCTAGGTCCGATTTGACGCACGATATGTTTCAGGAGTGATTCGGCAGGCATGGCAGGGTACACAACTCTAGCGATTGGTGAGAACTCCTCCGCCAACTGCTGCAAACATGACTCCAAAATCATCGATTTCCCAAGCCCAGAGTCGCCGCACAATAGAGCAACGGATCTGCGTTGTTCAATTGCGTAGTTAAGCTTGAGCGAGGCAGCCTGATGGCACTCGGATGGATAGTAAGAACGCAAATCTACCTTGGCTTCAAAAGGCGAGCATTCGAGCCCCCAGTGGGAAAGATACATCTTTTACTGCCTCAATTAACCGTTGAAGTTCTCGACCATACCGACAGAACCAATCCCCATTCCTTGCAGAATGCTCACCGCCGTGTCGACTTTTTCCTTGATGCTAAGCTCTGTGTCGACCACAACGATAGCAGCATCGACGATCGTTTCTTGGGAGACACCAACAAGCTCCCGCTGCTCAAGATTTAGTCGATTGGAATCCAGAACGACAAAATCAAATGCCGAAGCAATTCGTTTCACAATTTTCGACATGCGGTGTAAATTCACATGCATTTGCTGAGCTGAGACAATGCTCGTCAAAGGAAAGACCGTTATTCGATCCTCGACAGAGCGCACTGCCGCTTCCTCAAGTGGTACATTTTCGAACAAACAATCCTGCCAGCCGTGCTCTACATCGAGCCTCAACTGATCCACCAAGCTCGGATAAAACGTGTCTGCGTCCACAAGAGCTACATTTAGTCCGGACGCGGCAGCACACCTAGCCAAATGTATAGCTACGGTACTTCGCCCAACTCCACGCTCGCCACTGGTGACGGCCATCACCTTCAATCCTTCTTGGTTCGCCAGCCTTAGATGCTTGCCAATCTGCTGAAAAGCCTCGCCGTGCGCCTTCTCGATTTGCATCGCGACTTCGGGCCAAAAGAATCGATCCACTTCCCAACTCGCCGAGAATGTGACGGGCAACGGCAAGGAACTACGTGCTTCCGAAGCCCTTGCTTGCGATGCAGACAGCTTCCTTTGTGCCGACACTTCATGACTTGCATCCAATCTTCGATGCTTTGTTTGCTCGGCAGGAAAACCGGGATGCGTATCTTGTGCAATTGTGTCGTGTTGCGGAATCGCATTTTGCGAGGAAGCTATAGCAGGCGATTCCGGAACCGAAGCGAGCCCAATCGGCGCGATGGGTTGCTGCGCTGCAACGGGAGCAGCTTGCGGTACGTAACCGGCTCTATTCTTACTCAACGGCGGCGAAACAACATCGGAAGCTGGCAAATGAGCCAAGCTAGGCCTAGCGGTAGCTTCGGATCGGATCCTATCGATATGCGCTCCCGAGTGCGCGCGATCGATTCGAATCTTGGGAGCAGAAGAGCCCTTGATCTGCGAAGGCACCTCGACAGGCTTCGAATTCAATGGGCGAGGAGAGCTTTCCGCCTCAGCGGACAATACCCCAGGAAGTAAGACAGAGGCACTTTTTGGCTTCGATCGATGGATCGAAGGCTTCGAATCGGAATCATGAAAAACTTGCCGGACTGCACCTGTTCCGTTAACGACCACGGCTGGCTGAGTGCGAAATACACCAGTGGCTTTAATTCCTCGTTCAACTCCTAGAGGAGACCAGACGCCAGGATGCTGCGGTTGTTCAGCCGAGCTGGTCGACTCTTGTCGCAACACTTCCTTTTGTGCGAGGCTCACGGCCGGCCGACGAGAAGAGGTGGGCAGATTCGGCGCGGGCACTTGCTGCATTCCTGCATCGACCCTTTGCGTTACTGGCTTTCGAATCGTCTCGCTTCCAGGATTCCCTCCCGCAGATGGTTGCTGAGATCGAACCGGTGCGCCCTCCGCACGACTCTTAATGTAGGCACGAAGATAAGCTTGGTTGACTTCGTTACTCATAGGAATAGACCAATTTCTTAGCGTGTTCAAAGCTAGTTGGATGGCACATTGATGGGAGGATAACCGAACGAAGTGCCTGCCGCTCCAGTTGGGACCGGCGATGTTACCGATGCCCCGACAGGTGTGTAGGGCGATTTTGGCTGAACAATGGGCGTCAAACTTCCGTGATTCGGTTGACGAATGAGGCTTGCCTGATATCGATTCTCGCTAAGTCCACTTGTGTTGATTGATGCCTCTGGGCTCGGCAAGGTTAATGGCTCGTACGTTCGCTGCGGGGGAGGGTAGGACTGCCACGACATCGGAAGAGTGCCGTTTGTCACCGAGCCCGTAGGCAAGACGGCTTCGGAACGCGAAACTCCTTCAACCTGTGAACTAGGACTTGCGATCGAAGTATTTTGCCAATTCGTCTCAGCACTCAGGGGAGCATAGGGAGTCGTCGGGAGGAACGTTGACGAGGACCGCTGAGCGATGGAGGTCGGTTGATGCTGCTCAATGGAGTTACCGGCAGAAACCTGCCTAGCGGGCATGCCACTGTTAGCAACCGAAGCCGCCGCGGCACCAGATCCATCTACCAACCCTCTCCTGTACAAAGTAATTAGATCCTCCATGCTGTCCAAATCAGGAGTCGATGTCTCGCGGATGTCGCTTCCGGAATTAAGCTCAGGTCTCGCTGAAGCGTAGGGAGGAACCGCGGAGGTTGACGCGTTCGTGTAGGGCTGAGCAGACTGCTCGCTCGCAGTGGATTCGCCAAGCCTCAGGCCAGAAGGTTTTGGCATTTCGCTGGGAATTCTATTAGAACTGCTGGGGGATGAGGAGAGCGAGGGAACGGCTGCAAGCAAAGCTGGCACCGAACCACTTCCGGATATTTCTAGGTTCGAAACGGTATCACTCCCCTTGATGGCTGGCTGTTCCGAGCTGGCTGAACCCAGCTGAAGTTCGGTGGTTGGCTCAACATTCTGCGAGGGGGACAACAGAACTGGCTCCAGATTTTGCTTGTGGCTAACATCTGCTTGCGTTAACTGCGGCAACGTCGGCAAAGCATTCTTAGATTCTGCTGAATCACCAGCGACTTTCTGCAGCTCAACAGTAACATCATCCGTAGTCCTAGAAGCTGCAAGCCTGGTGCTATCAGAACCGATGGGGACGGACATGCGAATCACGAGGATTACCAAAAGAACCAACAGGACAGTCCCCACGGTTCTAAGGATTGGGCTGCCACGCATAACTTTGGTTGGGCGAGAAAGAACTGCTGCATCCACCGGAACTTGCTGAATCGCTCCGGCTGCTACAAAGCCCGTATGACTCGCAGTACTAGCCTTCTCCTGATCGGCTGTCGGAGCCTTTTCCTTCGATGGAGATGCTGGCGGTGCATTGAGAATGAGTGGTTGAACGTTTTTAAGCGAGAACAATACGGGAACAGTGTTGCTTCCCACAGGACGGAGTGCGTCATTGCCCTGCTTTGTCACGTGATTTGCCATAGGTCGAGTCCTTTCGATCCAAACTCCGCTTGAGAATATGTAAGCAAAGTCGGGTGTATCCGGTCTATCGGCACATAAACTAGTTCCTCTTTAGCTTTTGCCTAAAGGGAATAGCTTAACATTTGATCTGGTTCTCGAACCTGACGAACCAGTCGTTCGGTGTACGCCGATGCGATGGAGACATTAGGTTTCTTCCGTCGCAAATGGAAGGTCATTTCCCCAAACGAGCCGATCCGTAAGATACCAAGTAAGAGGAAAAATCGTTAAAAGTGACAAAACTAGAGGGTAAGGGGGTAATCCGCGAAGAAGAAAAGCCGTTGTTTCAACTAGGTTCTAGGGGAATCTTTTTGACGTACTAACATCAAATAGTAAGAACCGGCATCTACCATCAGGATCTCTTATGCTGAACTCTAGAAAAAAGACGCGAAAGCTGGCAATAGAGTGCCTTGAGAGCCGACGGGTGATGACATTGCCGTATGGCGCGGATCCAGATGATCTCGGTGAGTTCATGCTTGGACGGATCGCCGTGACGCCTGTCTTGCTGGAAAGCAACGGAGCGATCGACGCCAACACGGAGAATTGGACACCTCAGCAGGTGAATTCCGTAATGACCAAGATTCAGACGGGCCTGAACTGGTGGAACCAGTTGCTAGCGACGAAAAGCTCGCTGCATAAAATTGAGTGGGTAATCGATCGCACCTACGTGGACAACAGGGTTTCCACGCCGTACGAACCTATCTCCCGGCCATCGAATCATTACACCACGTGGGTCACCGACTTTTTACGAAACATTGGCTACACAAGCGGGACGGATGTCTTCGACAATGTGCGTGACTTTAATCATGCACAACGTCTACGCCACGATGCCAATTGGTCATTTACCATGTTCGTTGTGAATTCAGAAGCAGACAGCGATGGAGCGTTTGCTCCAGGTGGCTCATTCAGCCGTGCCTTTGCTTTTGCAGGTGGCCTATTTCAGGTTGTCCCTTCGACTCGCCCCACATCGACGTTTACTCATGAAACGGGACATATGTTTTGGGCACGCGACGAGTATGCCAATAGTGGCTCCTTTTACGCACGTCGTGGTTACTACGATGCACAGAACACAAATTCCGTTGAACAACATCCTGATGCAAATTTTAACCAAGAACCGAGCATCATGTCGTCGGGATCGTCACTGCAAACCGCATACGACACAATCGTTTCAGCGGATGCAACACTTGCACAACTAGGATGGCGAGACACGGACAGAGACGGAATTTTCGATGTGCTGGATGTCCCATTGAAGCTCGAGGGAACAGGCCGAACCTCTTTGGATGGGGCCTCCTATCGATTCGTTGGGAAGGCAGCAGTCCAGACCTTGCCTAACAGAAACTCATCTGGGTTGCAGAACGACATAACGCTAAATCGTGTTGATAGGATTGAATACCGAATCAACAATGGCAATTGGACAGTAGCATCCAGCCCCAATGCTTATATTACGGATGTAGACATCACCATCCCATTGGCAACCACATCAGGCACGATCGAGATCCGCGCCATCGATAGCGACCTTGGGATCACTAGTAATATCTTTCAGGGGGCGATAGGGACCATCCCAGACACTACAACAATATCTGGGATCAACGGCTTTGGCTGGGTGGATGCCGATCAGAATTCGGTATGGAGTGGAAGCGAAAACGGAATCTCTTCTGCGATCGTAACGCTCGTGGACTCGGCAGGTCAACTGCTGCAATTGCAAAGGAGACTGGAGCCAGACGACTTACCCCTTGGGCAATTGAATTCTGTTCAATCAGGCGTCACGATCGACGTTATCGGGAACAACACAAACACCTTCGTTCATATCGAGACAGATTCGGCTGCATCGACAGGATCCAGAGTTTTTCGTCCCTCGACGATTACCGGGCAAGTTCTCGATGCATTTCGCGGGAAAGGCCAAGAGTTACGAGCTCGCTTTTCCGTCGCAACAACTTTCGCTGCTATTGACGCTATCTCTATTGCTGACGACACCGACGTGCGACTAGATGCGTACGACAGCAACAATAACCTAATTGGAAGAACGGAGCGTAAAGGACTGCTGGCTGGTCAACGAGTAACGCTTGAGGTCGGTTCGCCACAAGCGAACATCGCTTATGTTGTCGCACGAGGACACGACGATTCGTTTGTGAAGCTTGACAATTTAGTGTTCGGGCCACGGTCGTCTACCAAGACAGCAAGCGATGGAAGCTTTAGCTTCAGTTACATAGTTCCTGGCACCTACAATGTAAAAATAGAGGGTCCATCAGCAGGCTACATTACCACCAATGCCACGAATGGAGTTCGTACGGTGGTCTACAATGCAGGCACGACCGTTAGCCATGTTGACTTTGGACTTTTCCTTACTCCCAGTCCGTGGCGGAATCCGACTCAGGCCGAGAACATCGATGGCCGCAATGGTGTCGACGCGTTGGATGTTCTCGTCTTGATCAATGAAATCAATCGCAACGGCGCACGAGGTTTACCAAATTCAGGGCTGACATCCCCTCCCTTCTACGACCCAAATGGCGATCGTATTTTGGATGCGTTGGATGTATTGCAAGTAATCAACCTTATCAACAGCGGACAAAACACGCTTCGTGGTAGCGGTTCGAGTGGTGGGAGCTCAAGCGGTGGGAGCTCAAGTGGTGGCAGTTCAAGCGGCGGCGGAGGAACTGGCGGCGAAGGGGAGATGGCTCCCAACGGCGGTCGCTTGGCACCTTTCAACTCCTTTGTTCAAGACAAAAGCGACGACCAACTCTCTTCACGCATTTTGAACAGTTCGTCATCGCGGGCTCGACGCATTTCCAATGTTCCTGAGTCGTGTGGTTGCCCAGCCTGTTCCGCGTTTAGTTGCGGTACTGGAGAAGCCAGTCCGTCGATTCTGGATATTGCTCGAACGGTCCATTCGTATAGCAATATCGGCCCTCAAGAAGCAATCGCCCCTGAGAATCTCTTGGTCGATCAATTTTCTCTGGATGATTGGCAGCGACTTCTGTAGTCGAAGAATTTCCGATCTCGGGATTGTTCTTGTAAGATCTAGCCTTCACTGTCGCCTTATTGGATAGAGGGGTGAGTTCTGGAAACTAACCAGTTTGCGATGATTCCAGTGTTGATAGCCTAAGATGCGAACTTCATGCATATTGGGATCATGAACCGCTGGGGGCAGCAGAGAACATCGAACCGCCTTACTTTTGGGCGTACTGTTCCAACGAAAATGGATTGATGATAACGATGGCAGGTTGTGGAATCGGTGCATGAGCAATCGGAGCGTGCCCTGCTTCTTCACTTACCTTGACACGTGGAATATCGCCGTGATGACCATGCGCATGGGGGTTGTGCATCACGTGCGGACGGACAAAATGGCCTTCGGAAGGTACGGCGTGGTACGACGGCGAAGATCGCAATAGTGGCCACGATGCGTAAGGGCTTTCGCCATAAGGACGAGAATAACGTTGCCCATAGTAAACCGGCGGATGCACCGCAAAGTATGGAGGCGTTGGCAACCGGTTCCGAAAACTATTCTGAAACCCTAGAGCGTAGCCAAATTGAAATGCAAACGGATCTTGAGCTTGAACGCTCTCTTGCATGCCCATCAATCCGGTAACCGCAACAACCAACCCAAGTCCGATTTTCTTCAGCATTTCTCTCGCACCTTTATTGAAATTCCCTCCCACTTCAGGCTAATTGGGGTGCGTTCGATATCAAGCTCCAACCAGACTAGTATATCAAAAGTTGGGTACTCTGTTCCGATTATGACGGCTCACGGGGAAGACAGTTCGGCTACCCCGCGTTGCAAGCCGCCAAGCATTTGAACTTCTGCGTCAGTTAAAGCTCGGTTGAAGATCGCCAAATCGTCCATTTTCCCGACGTACCCGAGTCCAAGCATGATCGCTGACTGGTCTACATCCCATGTGAAAGTCTGGGTGCGTTTTGAAATAGCCGAGGCCTTTTTTCCATTCAGAAAAAGTGTCGCTTGGCCGTTGGGCTCGTTCGTATTGAAATGTTCGAAAACAAAAACGACGTGAACCCATTTATCGCCTAGAAAGGGTGGTTGCTCGACGGAGGCCAGCGGGCGTTCGGCGGGTGGTATATCTTCAAACTTCCGACCGTTCGGATTCCACACATTTTTGTCCGCATAAACACCCAAGCGGAAAGGAATTCCGGCGGGCCGTTTTTCGAACTCAACAAACATCGCAGCATCATCCCATTGTTTGGATGTGATTTGAATTGGATCACAGAACCCGGGTGCCAGATCCTTTAGCGGATCAGTAGAAAGCCAAAATGAAATCGTCCCTGACCAACCCGTTTTGGGTGCAAGAATATTTTCTTTGCCGCGATAAAAGACCATCGGTCCTTTCGCCGTCATGAATCGAAGCGATCCACCGAATCGACCGCCAGACTTTTCCAAAACAACGCGTTCGCCGGAAGGAAGACCTTTGACGGCTGTCTCTCGTTTGTTCATATCCACGGAAGACCAAAGAGAAGCATCTCCCTTTGAAAAATTCGCATCCACGGAACTATCGAATGCAGCATGAAGCGTCAACGACTTTTTAAGATCCGCGAAGGACGCGGCTTTTGATGACGCGGTATCTGATGATTGAGCTTGAGCGGTGATTGCGATCAGACCGAGCCCCATCCCAATCACGTGTCTGAACCAACGGAAGCGTCGATCACGATCATTTATTATTTCTACAGTCGATAGCACGGTAAACTCGCGAGGTAAGCGTTTGAAACATGTGGATAACTAGGAATTCAGGATCTCAAGAACTCGAGCGGCATGTTGTTCGATACCAATCTCAGTCAACAACTTTGGAGATATTTGATACCGCCCCCGCGCTTGGAGTACGTTGGACTCCAATTTTAGCAGAAGATCGTCTGCAGAATGGGCGTCGAACAATTCGCCAATCGGAAGTGCGTCTGCATTTTTTTCCAATCTTTCGTGAATCTCTGGAAATGCGCCATGAGAAGGCTGCAAGTAGGGAACTCCGCATGCGACAGCTTCTAGCAAGAACAAACCCTTGGGTTCCGCATACACAGTGGGAACACAAAATAGATCTAAGCTACTAAGAAATGCTGCTTTATCCGATCGTTCAATGGAACCGCAGTACTCCCATCGTTTCGAAAGCCCGGCTACTTCCAGTTTGCCTTTCAGTCGGCCCCAAAGGTCTTCATGTTGTGACCCCATCCATCCAGCAAGCTTCAGATGGAGATGGCCAAATCCCGGCTTGGTAGCCAATGCAATAAAGGCATCGACTATCCTTTCGAGACCTTTCTCCTGCGCCATTCTCGCTAAGTATCCAATGGTAAACGTATCGCTAGCGGGCCCGATAAGAGATGGCGACGAAGTTTGGAAGTCCTTCGTGGGGATCCCCAACGGGACGACGTGAATTTGGCGGGATGGGATAGCAAGCAGTTCGGACATGCGTGCAGCATAGTCGTGCGAATGAATGATGAATGCATCGACGAGTGGCACCAATCGCTTGAGACGAACGATGGCCATCTCTCTGTAATTGGCCGGGAGAGAGTCCAGGAAGATATCATCACCTTGCAACGTGACGACAATCTTCGCTTTTGAGCGTTTCTTGAGCTCTGGTATTCCTCCACCGATCAAGAGATTTGTGAACACAATGACATCGGGGGCAATATCTGAGGTAAGCCAATCCAGTAGCCGAGTGAATTCTTTTCGTTGACGGCCGTGAATGCCATCTAGCATGGAAACAGCGAGCGAGCCAAGAAGCTTCGGAGAAGTTTTCCCAACGTTCTTCGTCAGCTTTTGGATCAGCCATCCTTGATTCAGAAAATTGTCGATCCATTGAGGCGAGTAAGCTAACCACGGCAGCTTTTGTTGCAAATAGACATTGAGTCCTCCCATGAAGACTCGATCAATGCTTACATTCTCATCATCGGTCCGGATCGGGGTATATACCGGTATTAATAGGCAATCATTGCCTAATCGGATAAGTTGCTTGGCTAAAGCGTTGTCATGCAGGCAGGAGCCGCAATACATTCCAGCGGCCCCGGCAGTTAGGTAAGCGATCTTCATGAGGTGACCAAGATTGAAGCTAGGAAAGGGCTAACGATTGAGGAGTCTTTGCAGGTGCGCTTTGGTAATCTAGAAAGAGTTTGCGGTCGCATATTTGGGAAAGAAGCAACAGCTTTCTCAGCCGGAATATTTTACGTAAGTTCTGACGCACATGCATTTTCTAAAAAATAAGGCTACCACCTCAAGCCTCTTTCGCTCGTTGGCCGATAGCTACCCAAGACTTCGCATCTTAACTTGTCAGAACGTTCTGATGAGTGTGATAGATGCGATTGAATCAATGCCGGTGACCAATACTGGACGGGTATCAAAACTCGGCCGGCAGCAGAAGCGAGTCTTGTTCAGCGGAGGGGCTGAAAAAGACCATGCATTGTACGGAAGGGCAAGTTCTCAACAGGATGGAGCTTGCTCTAAAAACGAGGCTAACGAAGTCATTGCAGTCAAAAAACTGCATAGAAGCCACGCCGGTTGAGGGCGATTTCGGCGGCGACTTCGTCCACCGAAATCGGTCTCCACACTAACGTACGATGCGGACCTGTTAAGCGACTGCCAGTAAACATAAAGTAGGGAGATTAGGCTCAGATGAAATGGAATATCATTGTAGGCTCGATGGTTCTCGGAGCAAGCCTTAGCGGTCAAAGCTTCGGTGGTGACCTTTTGAGCCGTCTGCTCGGCGGAAAAGGCTGCGGTGCTTCCAGCTCTTGCTGTGACACTACAGTTTGCGATCCATCGTGCGGCGCAGAAATGGCACCTTGTGGTAGCGGTGCTGCTCCAAGCTGCGGCGCTGAAATCGCTGCACCTTGTGGATCGGGATGTGGTACGGGACCAAGCTGCGGCGCTGAAATCGCTGCACCTTGCGGACCAAGCTGTGGCGTTGAAACCGCTTGTGCACCAACTAGCTGCTGTACCGTTCGCACGCCAATCCTTGATGCCCTCAAAGGCATGAAGGGTAAACTAAAGTGCAAGCTTACAGCGTTGAAGGCGAAGAGCGCTTGCGCTCCAAGCTGTGGCGCTGAAATAAGCTGCGATCCATGTGGACCATCTTGTGGCGCTGAAATTGCAGCACCTTGCGGATCTGGTTGTGCACCAACTTGCGGCGCTGAGATCAGTGCGTGCGATCCATGTGCAGCTCCAGCTTGCGATAGCGGATGTGGCTCGAGAAAGCTTGGGGGCGGTTTGCTCTCCAAGATTTTCAAGTGCAAGTCAAACGCATGCTGCGATAGCGGTTGTGCAACGGCTTGCGATGCCGCACCAGCTGGTTGCAGCTCGTGCGGTTCGGCTCCGGTTGCAGCACCAGCTGCTGCTCCAGCACCAGTGGTTGATCCACATGCATACTTGAACACCAAGCGTCATGTCATTCAAGCAAGCAGCACACGCATTCGCTAATAAGCGATTGATAACTGCTCGTCATAAGACATGATCAACGAAAATCAGCCCGTCGAGTTCTCTCGACGGGCTGATTTTATTTCGTTTGTACCGCATTGGTTATCGCAGTTTTGATGAAACCAATGAGGATCACTTTGCCTTGGTCAATCGGTTAGTTTGGCAGGTCGGTATCCTGTGTATCGGAAATGACCGTCTTGCCTTCTTGTTGCCCGATGGTGATGATATTTCCTCGCCCACCGCCCATACTGGATGGCATGTTGTACACATAGATCGCATCCAAAGCTTTGGAGATTCGCTGTTGTGCCTCGTTCAGATGCGCCAGCGAGTACGGATCTAGTCCGCCGCGCCCTTCGAGAGTAGCGTCCAGTTTGCGTTTCAACTCTTTCAGTTGCATCATCGCCAAGGATCCGATCGCCTTGGCGGAAGCGTTCCCCTTGGCGGGGATAGCTAGATCGACAAGTCGCTCCAAGTATTCACGTTGAAGATTTCGTCGAAGAGAACTGATCCTCGGCTTTCGGCTTGAAACCTCCCCCTCTGCTTTTGCATCCAACTCGGACCAAATCTCAGCGAAGAGTTTATCCATCAACTCTGGCAGAGTGATGGCATCCTGATCGTTCGGGACCAGTTGTTCATTGTCGAATACTCTGCGCAAGGTTGTGGGGTTCATCAACATTGTGAGTGTTGAGGCTTGGTAACCCAGAATTCGATCGTGGATTGGGAATGTTGATTCACCCATTGAGCTAAAACCTTCGTCAATCCATTTGTCGTTGGTCAGTCTTTCGAGGATCTTGGGCGAGAGTCCGAAGGCAGAATCACGGAATGCATTCCGAATCACAAACTCAAGAGACTTCCTTTGTTTGTCGGCGGCCACTGGAACGAGCGATTGGCGATTGCCTGGATCACCCTTCTTGTCTCGATTGACGTGAGCGCCCCCAATCCAGTTTGCGATCATGCTAACGGCCTTCATCTGCTCACCCAGCGTGAGCTCGTAACCGATTCTCGCTTTCGACCAGCTATCACCGTCCTTTACAAATCGGTCCAGGAGACGGGATCGATAAAGTTCGACCAGACGCATTTGATTCTCGGCATAGTCGAGTGGCTCTTTCGAGTAATCGTATCGTCGTGCAAGTGGATCAGGCCCGCCCGTATCTTCGTCGGTGGCATACTGATACTCGGGCTCTGTGCACTTCTTGAGCAACTCAGGCAGCTTCGATTCATCTTGGGAATATCCATACTCAATCGCCCACATGTCGTAGGGACCAATGCCTGTCATGGTATACTCACCCTTCGTCGACCCTTCGAGCTTGTAGGGCATATTGACGGGGATGTAGTCCATCACGGAAGAAGCCAGTTGTTTTTTCCCTTTGATTTCTTCTGAATTGATTTCGTTGAACGTCAGATAACTCGAAGCCTTGAAGTTGTGACGCAAGCCGAGTGTATGTCCGACTTCGTGTGCAACGAGGTCAGCCAAAAGTGGACCGATGAAGGACTCTGGCATGCCATCCAACATTTCTTCTTTTGGCTTATCTTTTTTCTTTTCCTCAGGTTTTTTAACTTCAGGTTTCTTTTCTTCGTCCTTCTTCTCTTCTGGCTTTTTGTCTTCCGTCTTGGCCGGCGCAGACTCTTGAAGTTCTAACTCTTCGAGAAGCCCTAGACTCATGCGAGCCATGGACATGTCCATTCGTTTGGCCAAAGCCACATTGCAATAGCCGTTTGTTTGGCTTGCTCGACCGATGAGACCATCGTAGACTTGATCGCCGATCAATTTCCCATCCACTTTCGTCATGGGATGGCCGCCGAAAGGAAGTTTGGATTGATTCGCCAGCATGTTCGTCAGATAGGGCTGATTCGCACTAGGAGCCAATCGTATGCGTGGATCCCATGATGGATGATCCCCGAGCCATGTAAGTGTTTCAGGACTCATCCCTTCCATCGCCAATTCAGGCATCAAGTCATGATATTGAAAGTTGAAGTGACGGATCCAACCGTCTGTCAAGACAATGTCTGCATCTAGAATTTCGCCAGTGATTGGGTGCACTCGGCTCGGTCCGATTGCTGTACCGATATCATTGTTGAGCCAACGAACGAAATTGTACTGAACGTCTTCTGGGTCCAGATCCATAGTGGCTGGAGAGCGAGGATCTTGGTATAGAACTTCAATTGCATCGGAGAAGCCCACTGCCTCAAAAGCCTTGTTCCAATGTTCGATACCTTGCTTGACCCATCGACGGTATCGAACAGGAGTAGTGTGTTCGATATAGAAACGAATCGGAGTAACCGGTGGGCTCACTTTGAGGCTTGGGTCGCGCTTTTCTAATCTCCATCGCGTGACATAACGGACTCGTTTTTTGTCGTCGTCGTAACTGCCAAGGTCCTTGTAATTGGTTACGAAGTAGCCAACGCGTTGGTCTGCTTTTCGAGGTCGGTATCCATTGTCTTCAGGTACTTCGCTAAACGAGTAGTGAAGCGTCTGAAACTTTCCGCCAAGAGCAACAACTTCGAAAGCCATTTCCACATTCTTTGCGAAGACTTTTGCTTTTACGATCTTAGTCAACTGCGGATCTTGAACGCGAACAGACGGACCAAAAAACTTCGAAGCTTGGCCGACAAACAATGCATCGGCATCGATAACTGGGCCGCCACGCGGTGCTATCGTTACGATCGGCACGTCCAAGAGGACGGTATCGGTGAAGAGACGTTTGACAGAGGACTTGGATTCTGGTTCTCCGTTGGATCGAACATCCAAATTGGGCACCACGAGGGCGAGGCGCTTGTTGTACTGCCGCCAGTAAACGTAGTAATCACCTGCTTGGAGACCAGCGAATTGATCTCCGCTGCTAACAGTCAAAGCTATAAAATACTTCTTCATGGCAAAGTCTTTTGGGATTTCCAAAAGCATCTGCCCATCTTTTTCTCGAGTCCATACACCGCACAGAGCATTGTTTCTGTCTGGAGATTTGGTCTCCGACTTCACAAATCCTTCGGTCACTTTTTCAAATGGTGGATACTCGGGCACTGCCCCCTCTTGTGCACTGACAGAACCGCTAATTGCGGCTTGCAAACCCAGCACACCGACGAGGAGCCGTGAGCAATGCATCACCAAATTTCGATACCGTTTCATTCTTGGTTTCCAGATGGTTAAATAAAATAAACTACGCGTTGAAACACCCATCCATCCATCTAGCAGCGATTTCTGGTAGCAACGATTTCTGGGTGTCCTCGTGGGAAGCAAATTTGAATCATCTGCGGCGACGGACATTTAGACGCGTTTTGCCAGCAGATCATAGGATGAGGAAGCCTAGGTCAAATCTGATTGCAATTCCCTATTCAGGCAATCGAGCTCGCACTTTCATGTCCTAAAGGTCAATGCAATCCGCACAAACCGTACAGACTCACCAAACGTTAACAATTGCCATTAGTCTGGATTATGAGCAAGCAGAATGCGTTGGTCTAGTGGCTGGCCTAGCAAATCAAAGCCTTTGCCATCCTGATTATCTAGTTTTGCGGGTTGCTCTGTCGAGTACGCCCCGCAAGTCTCTACTTTTGTGAAGGTAGTTTTCTACAAGCCCTGGCCACTAGCGCAGGCAACGAGTTGAAAATCTCGCCATAATTTGGGATTGCACCCCGTTTAGGGCGAACGACGATATCAACACGAGGAAATTTGTCTTTTTGTTTTCTAAACGACTCACGGATCAGACGTTTCCAACGATTTCTCTTCGGCGAGTTCCCGACACGCTTGGATAAACTCAGGCCGAGTCTCGGGTGCCGAAGGTTGTTCAAACTGACATGAATGACGAGCACCCCATCGGCAGCGACAACACCTTCCTTAAAGACCTTTTCAAAGTGAAGAGGTGATTTGATGCGCTCGGTTTGGGAAAAGGTCTGGCTTCTAATGGCACCTCTCCCAACATTTAAATTTCGATCGGATTGCGAGCCATTCATAAGGAGGATTGTGACCCATCCATGAACTAGTCCATCATTTTTGCATTAGCGATCAGCTTCAAAAACTCTTGGTTGCTTGGAAACCGTGCCAATTGCTTCGTCAATTGCTCCATCGCTTCGACAGGATGCATGGAGTTTAGTGTACGACGAATCATCGTGACGGAATGGTATGTTTCTGGATCATGCAATAGTTCCTCACGGCGAGTACCTGATTGCGAGATGTCAATAGCGGGCCATACACGCCGATCTGCTAATTTGCGATCTAGAACGAGCTCCATATTCCCTGTCCCCTTGAACTCTTGGAAAATCAACTCGTCCATTCGAGAACCGGTATCCACAAGCGCTGTTCCAACGATCGTTAGGGACCCACCTTCGGCAAAAGCGCGCGCGGTCGCAAAAAGCTTCTTTGGAACATCCATGGCCTTGATGTTTACCCCGCCTGTCATCGTCGGTCCATTGTTTCCCACATACTTGTTGAACGCTCGTGCGAGACGAGTGATGGAGTCCATCAAGAGGAAAACATCTTTACCCATTTCCGCTAGCCGACGGCATCGATCTACAACAAGCTGGCTCAGTCGAACGTGCGATTCGACGTCTTCGTCAAGGCTACTGGCGATCACTTCGCCTCGCTCAACGTTACGACGCATGTCCGTCACTTCTTCGGGACGTTCATCGATCAAGAGAACGATCAACTCGACATCTGGATAGTTTGTTGCAATACCCTTGGAGATATGCTGAAGCATAATCGTCTTGCCGGATCTTGGCGGCGCGACGATGAGCGCTCGCTGCCCACGTCCGAGCGGTGCCAGCAGATCGATAACACGATTGGTGATCGGCTGTTGCCCGACTTCTAAACGCAACCACTGTTCAGGATTGATTGCAGTAAGATTTTCAAAGGGTTGAATATTGATGTAGTCTTCGGGTTTCATCCCTTCGATGTCAAGGATTTCTTTGACTCGCGGACCTTGCGATCGCCGCGTTTGCTGCATAATCGCTTTGATCTTCAAGCCTTGACGCAATTTGAATTTCTCGATCATCGTCCCTGGAACGAATGGATCGGTGCGAAGCCGGGCATAGTTGTTTAGCGGAGCACGCAGGAATCCATATCCATTCGGGTGCATTTCCAGCAATCCATAGAACTCTTGACCGGGCTCTTCTGCGGGCGGCTGCCCTTCTGCTTCTGCGCCAGGCGTAATGACTTCTCCATCTTCGCCAACTATGGGTTGCGCGTTCTCATCGTTCGGATCGGAAAACGCCTGCTGATAGTTTGGCCCATGGCGGCGTCGGGGCCTTTTGACGCGGGGTCGGGCTCCAGCTCCCGCTGGGCCGGGACTTGCAGAGTCGCTTTGGAATCGAGAACGAAAACGCTTTTTCTTGGGCATACGGCCAAATCCAGATTAAAAAAGGCGGAAACTATGATATTTCCACGAAATGGAGACTACGAGCATCGAGCAACAACAGTTTCTCGGATGCTCACCGGGGACGGCGTGAATGCGAACCGGGCAACGGCGTCAACCACACCCAGAACGACGAATGGACTCCTGAGAATCCAGCAAAGGCATTCGCGAACTTAACTCTGAAGTGTCACAACCGGGATCTAATTCCCACCCACAGACAGAACTGTGATGGCTCCTTCTACCGCGGATGACGTCGCGAAGGTGTTGAGGGCATTCCATTCCCTGAGCATGGCAACCTGCCAAGGCCAATTCAACCATCTAGCGGCGAACGAAACCCCAACACCATAACCAGGATTGTTGCACACCCCGAGAAGCGTGTCAAGCTGATTGACGGAAAATACTGTTGAATGAGTCATCTCGGATAAACCCTCATGAAATGCATTCTCGCGTCAGGATCTTTAATCACTCGAATCTGATTTGCACTGTCTTCGTCGACTTGCCAGGTAGCTATCGTAAAGCGCTGAAATTCTTGACGGCGAGAAATACACTCGCCTTTCAATCGTGGTAGGAGTAGGAATGGGATCTAAAGAGACAATAAAAGCCGTGATTGTAGGTGCGGGCGGAGGGATCGGGAGCTCGGTGTGCGAAATGATTGCGGATGCTGGAGGGGAAGCTTTCTTGATTGGAAGAGACGGCACCAAATTGCATGCTATAGCTTCACGTTTCGGATGGGGGTTTGCAGCGGCAGACGCGGCGGATTGGGAAGAGCTCGACAGAATGGTATCCAGTGCGGAAGGACTACTCGGGAGCATCAATGCTGCTATCAATTTAGCGGGCTCCGTTCTACTGAAGCCCATGCATCTCACGACGCAATCGGAATGGGAGAAGACCGTTCGAACCAACCTAACGACGGCTGCGGGATTGGTTCGATGCTGTGTGCCACGCATGTTCACTCACGGCGGTTCCATCGTTTTGATGAGCTCCGCCGCTGCAACTGTCGGCCTCCAGAACCATGAAGCGATCGCTGCCAGCAAAGCAGGTATTGATGGATTGGTCCGATCGGCGGCAACGACTTACGCCTCCAAGCGGATTCGGATCAACTCCATCGCTCCCGGCCTGGTGAGAACACCGCTAACGGAACGAATCTGGTCCACGCCTCGCAGTGCAGAGGCCTCGCTTTCGATGCATCCCATAGGGCGTTTCGGTGAACCAGAAGATATTGCTCGAGCAATTCTGTGGTTCGCTTCCCCCGAACAGTCGTGGGTGACCGGCCAGTCTCTTGGAGTCGATGGTGGATTAGGCTCTTTAAAGACGATCGCTGCACCACCCTCAGGTACAGCGACCTCAACAAAGCCGGCTTAACTGTAAAGTTGGATTGCCTTAACGATCGCATCGAGTTCGTTCGGAACGGCGACCGCCCGATTTGCGTAGGAGGCTCGCGATACACCTCGGCTCCCCAATACTTCATTGAACTTTTCTTGATCCGTCGTATGGTAAGCGACGGTTGCCGTAGGATCTTTCAGTTGATGGCCCGTTAAGATGCAGACCACACGATCATCCATGCCGATAACTCCCTGCTGCCGAAGCATTTTGGCACCCGCAACACTTGCCGCGCTCGCAGGTTCGCAGCCAATTCCGCCTGCACCCACCTGCGCCTTCGCGTCGAGGATCTCTTGATCGGAAACTTTGCGGACTACGCCGTCGCAGAAGTCCAATGCTCTAAGGCATTTCCGAAGATTGACAGGACGATTGATTTCGATCGCACTTGCGATGGTGTCTGCCTTTCTCTTTTCTCTATCAAGCTCATCATAATACCAGCAAGCAATATCCATTCGCGGACGTCCACGATTCCACCGAAGGTTTCTTTGGTTGTAGACGATGTCGAGTGTATCTGCACCGGCGGCATTGATGACCGCCAATCGTGGGATACGATCAATCAGCCCCAATTGCTTTAATTCGATAAACGCTTTTCCAAATGCGCTACTGTTTCCTAGATTCCCGCCGGGCACAACGATCCAGTCGGGAGACTCCCATCGCAGGGCTTCGAGCACCCGGTACATGACCGTTTTTTGCCCTTCCAATCGAAACGGATTGATACTGTTCACAAGATAGATTCCAAGCTCCTTGGAGACATCCTGCACGCGAGCCATTGCATCATCAAAATCACCCGCAATTTGAACAGTCAGGGCACCGTATTCTAGTGCTTGCGATAGTTTCCCGTAGGAGATTTTCCCAGAGCCGATGAAGATAATTGCCTTCATCAATTGAGTCACCGAGCAATACATCGCAAGCGAAGCACTCGTGTTTCCCGTCGATGCGCATGCAGCACGTTTGGCACCAACCATGTGCGCATGAGTGAAAGCAGCACACATGCCATTGTCCTTGAAAGACCCGGATGGGTTCATCCCCTCATATTGAAGATAAAGCTGCCCAGGTCGAATCCCGACGTACTTGGCGACCGAGTTTGCTTGCTGCAATAGTGTTTGACCTTCGCCGACAGTGATGACTTTTTCTGCGGGAGCGAAGGGGAGAAGTTCATGAAAACGCCAAACCCCGCTGAACCGCAATGGTTCGTACCTTCGCGTCCACATCACTTCGAAATCTGACAGCTTCGTAGGTACTGGCAGCTTTTCCCAATCGTAGGCAACATCCAAAAGCTCGCCGCATTTACCGCAACTGGTTCGCACTTCGTCGATGCCGAAAGTAGCGTTACAGTCGATGTTGAGACACTTTTGGAAAGCGTGATTCACATGACTCTTGGCAACAGCGACCGAAGATGCTGATACTGTCGACATTTCTTATTGATCCCAGAGAAAGGCACAAACCAGCGACTTGCGTCGCCACCTAGACGGCTAGTCTAACTTCTACAATCGACCAAGAGTAGGCATTTGCTGAACTCCACTTCTTTTCCTCGACCGAGACAATCCCCACAATTGGTACAATCCGATTTAGTGTCAAAGCAATGATTGAATGAATGCAGGATCGAAAAGACTAGCAGAGGTTCGTAGGCAGGCATGAGATCGCAGAAACGCTGCAATACCGCGGAGGACGCTTGCGCGAGGATGCAGCCTTGACGTCTCGATTGCGACTGGTTGGGTGAAAATAGGCAGGTTAGAAAAGAAATGTTTGACGCCAAACCACCAGGGATTTAGGATGCATGGTAGAGCGATCCGCGCCTCAAAGGCGATTTAGGGGGCTCTAAAACCTTCTTTTCGTACAAAACTGTTTGGCAATTGAGGAATTCATGGCTCGCGACCGCAATGTGACTGTTTGGCAAGCGTACGTGGTTGTCATGTCTATTGTAAGTTTTTTGTGCTTAGGCACGCTGGCGTTCATGATGTTTACATCGGGAACGAACTCGAAAGTCGCCGAAGCGGCACAAAAAGATAAACGAGAAGCCGAAACGCAATTGAGAAACGCATCGTCCCGGAATCAGCTCCTGCAAAGCATGCTCGGCATTGGGACACCCCTCACCTCCGCTGAGGTAACCCAGTCGAAATCGAGCATCACGGGCGATGCGGAATTCGACAAAGCATTTAAGAAATACGAGGATCACATGACCTTGTTTGGCCCCAATTCCTCCGACAGGACCTATGCCAAACTTGTTGACACATTAATGCAAGAACTGCGTTCAAGGAATAGTCAGATTGCGGCGGATGCGGCTAAGCAGATCGAAAACGACGATCGCTACAAGAAGTCTGTCGAACTAGAAACGAAGCTGAGAATGGACGCTCAAGCGAAGATGGAAGCGATCAATCTAGAAAAAGAAACCGAACTAGCCAACTACACCAGAAAAGTAGATGAACTAGAAAAGAAAAACCAAAAGATCGAAACCGAAAAGCAGCAGAAATTCCAAGAATTTGCGAGGGAACGAGCCAGCTTGATCGCCAAAATCGACCAGGCAAAAAAACAGAACGAAGAGCAAGCCCGACGCCTTGAAAACCTCGTCGCAAAACTGCAAGAGATTCAAAACGAAAACTTCCAATATATCCAAGGCGAGATTACTCAAGTCGCTAATGGTGATGTTTGGCTCAACATTGGGTCGGAAGATGGTTTAAAGCCTGGCGTTATGTTTTCCGTTTACGATTCGGATGTGAGCCAAGTGGGGCAATCCAAAGCCAAGGCCAAAGTAGAAGTCGTTGAGGTTATCAAGACTAGCAGAAATCTCAGCCGCGCGAAAATTATCGACGACCGATCCTACAAGCCGATTCTGACTACTGACAAAGTTTATTCACAGTTTTGGCAACCCCATACTCCGGTTCGAATGGGATTGATCGGAAAACTCGACTACGATCGAGATGGACGCGATGATCGCGAACTCATCAAGAAAATGATTCAGCAAAACGGTGCAGAGGTAGTTTTTGAAGTTTTTCCGGACGGCAGAACCGTCGGTAATATCGAAGAAGCAACAAAGTTGGTGATTGGCGAGGATGTTAAAATCAAGGCTGTTCAAGGCGAAGAGCTAAATCCCGAACAAGTAGCGCTAGCCAAGAAACGCAAGGAGTTAGACAACACAGCAAAGAGTCTTGGAATCCCTCGCGAAAACTTAGATCAATTGATGAATCTTCTCCAGGCGACCATAGACTCGGCACCAACAGGCGACGGAGCGTCGATTAAGACAAGCCAGTACCTTCCTCGTTCCGATTCGAAGGGATCAGGACGAGTTTCGAACCTGTACCAAAACTCTGACGGACGCATCAAACGTTCAATTCCAGAGTAACTTCGAGCAAATCCAAATTTTTTTAGATTATTTGCTTGAACAATCCGCACAATTGCTATATTTTAAGTTCATCTAGCTCCGGCCCGATCAATCAAGGATCAACAACATGAGTTCAAAAACGATTAAACGACTTGGCTTTTTGTTTGCATTAACAAGTGGATTGTTGTCCACCCCAGCGATTTCCCTCGCCGCAGAAAGGGATGTGGCATCAGTCAACGCGAGTCCAGAGGGAATGGTAAACGGTCTCTTTGCACAGCAGTGGGTCACTCCCGACGCTTCGGGCGACGTCAGTGGTTCAGTTGTAGGGCTGTCGGTTGGTGACAAGACTCCAGTCAATGGTCTTCCTGTCTTCCTGGTGAAAGACGGACAGATCGAAGTTAAGACTAAGACGAATGCAGAAGGTAACTTTACGCTTCCTGCTGTAAAGCCAGGAAGCTACTCTCTGGTTGTTCGTGATGCGAACACAATTGGTGCCTTCTCGCTCCAAGTTGTTTCTTCAGATCACGGTAGATCGCTAGGATCGGTTGTTGAAGTCCGAGTGGTCAAACCAGCGGCAAAGGTAAATGCAATCTTGGAAGAGCAAACCTTGCCAACTTACGCCATGCGTACGGCGGGCGTTTCAGTGATAACTTCGTCGGATCCACTTGGCCAATCGCGAACTTTCGCAAAAAGCCAAGCTGTTAAGATGGACGAGTTTGGTAAGTTGACTGGTCGAATCGGTACTGCCGATTCTGATAAAGACATGAGCGACATGAACGTCTTCGTGATGAAGGATGGCGTTCAAGTGGCAAAGGCAACTGTTGCAAAGGATGGCTCCTATGTAGTTGATGGACTGAAGCCTGGGGTTTACGGTTTCATAGCAGTAGGCGAATCAGGATTTGCAGCAATGTCTTTCGAACTGGTAAAGGATAGCGGAGAGACATTGAATTCGAAAGGTGAGAAACTGATCGGATTGTTTAAGCATGCTTGCTCGCATATGAACGTGGAGTGCGTTCCTTGTCCAGCAGTTACAGTTTGTGAGGTTGCTCCAGTGGTAACGACAGAAATTATGACTACCGAAGTAGCCAGCTGCGGCGAAGTTGTGGTTGATAGTCCTGTGGCGGCAGCACCTGGTTGCGGTTGTGGCTGGGGTGGTGCTGGAATGGGCGGTGGATTTGGTGGTGGTGGCGGTGGTGGAATTGGTGGCGGTGGTAGTGGTTGGGTTGGTCTAGCTGGTATTGCTGGATTAGCAACTGTTGCAGGTATCGTTGCTGCTGATAACGGCGATGAGGCTCCTATCGCTAGTCCGAACTAGTTTTTAATTGAAATTCGAAAAGGCCACGGACTCTCCGTGGCCTTTTTTTATTGAGTGAAAGATGCTTGGCCAACTTGTACAGACGGAAACAAAGGATGGAGTTCGGCTAGATGGTTTTCTGTCGATTCCTGCCGAATCAAGTGCTGCAAATCGAAATCGTTCGGCTTGGATTGTAACACACGGAGTTAATGGTAATTTCTACGGATCAAATTTGCTGAAGTCAGTCGCGGAGCGACTTAACTGCCTTGGCTACCCAGTGCTTTTGGCAAATACCCGAGGCCATGACATTTGCTCGTTCAACAACGGAACCGTTCCCATGAGGATAGGTTCCCAGTTTGAAAACCTTGCTCATTGCCAATTTGATTTCGATGCATGGGGGAGGTACGTGCAATCTCTTGGTCTAGAACTTTTGGGAGTAGCAGCGCATAGTCTAGGAGCCGTTAAAGCTTGCTTCTGGGCAGCAACGAGCGAAATGGTTATCGACCGATTGATCGCTATCTCTCCACCGAGGCTGAACACACAACTATTACTGGGAGATTCGAATAGAGCAGTAGTTTTTGGTCAGCATCTCGGGTTGGCCAAATCACTTTGCGATCAGGGAAAGCCTGACGAAGTGATTAAGGTTCGGTTTCCTTTACCTAATTGGGTTTCTGCGGCTACATTTTTAGATAAGTACGGTAGCGATCGAAAGTATGACTACCTCGAGAAGATAGAAAGAATTCGAGCCAAAGTTCTCTGGATATTTGGCGGCTCAGAAGTCCGAACTGGCTCTATCAATTTTCTCAATGCAGACATTTACCTTCGATCCGAAATCGAAAGATCGTCTATGTTTTGCCAGAGTGTCGAAGTGATCGATGGCGCAGATCATTCCTATCGAGAAAAGAGAGAGGAACTTGCTGATTGCATTGAGCAATGGGATCGTGAAATAGACTGATTGAAACTCAACGTTGCTTCAGTACTCCTTGAAGATTGGTTACAATGCCGCAGCGATTGCAGTCATGCGACTGTAACATTTTTCAGTTCTCCACCTAAATACCTTCCGATTATGACAGTGGCACTTCCCCATTGGATTGCGAACGATCAACAGATTTCAGAAGCCAAAAAGGCACTGGATCAACACACTTATGAAACGGTTCAATGGCACTTTCATGAATCGACCGGGTCACCTTTTTGGCTTGAGAAAAAAAAGAGTCTCAAGTTTGATCCGTTGAAAGAGGTCAACAGTTTCGATGACCTCAAAAAGTTTCCGGAATTTGAAGACGAGTGGTTGCGGGGTGGACCAGTAAATCGATGGGTTCCAAAGGGACTGGCAGGCAAACCTACATACGTCTTTGAAACAGGTGGAACGACTGGTATTCCAAAGAGCCGAGTTGTTGTTGATGACTTCCGAATTGATTATGAGAATTTCAGCTATACATTGCCCGATCAATATTTTCCAAAAGGATCGAATTGGTTGATGCTCGGTCCATCGGGACCTAGGCGACTGAGGTTAGCTGTAGAGCACCTCTGTCAATTTCGCGGCGGTATCTCCTTCTGCATCGACTTGGATCCGCGTTGGGTCATCAAGCTGATTAAGAAGGGATGGATGGAGCATTTGGAAGAGTACAAGAAACACTGCATCGATCAAGCGATTACGATTTTGACAGCAGGCCACGATATCAAGTGCATGTTTACAACCCCAAAGCTTTTGGAAGCGCTCGCGTCGGGTCTAGCGGACAAAGGGACATCGATTCAAGAGATCGGCATCACTGGAATTTTTTCGGGTGGCACTGAATTTACTCCCCAATGGACGAGATTCTGTGTCGAAGAGTTATTGGGTGGCCCGGCTGAGGAAAGCGGAGTTTACATGACCCCCACCTATGGAAACACACTGATGGGATTGGCCTGCTCGCGTCCGGTCACCGCTGAGGATGACTATACGATTGCATATTACGCCCCTCAACCTCGGGCTGTTGTTGAAGTGGTGGATTTCGATGACTACAACAAGCTTGTAGGATTTGGGGAAACGGGTCGAGTGAAGCTTTACACGATGACAAAGGAGTTTTTTGTTCCTGGCTTTATGGAGCGTGATGAAGGGGAACGAGAGATGCCATTCAACAAATATCCTTGGGATGGCGTGAGCGGGGTAAAGCCGTATCGGGGTTTTGCATCTTCAACAACGGTTGGCGTTTACTAGTGGCCAAAGGAATAAAAAATGATAACGATTAATCCGATCCGATGGGGAAAGCAATACAAGTCACTCGAGTATCAAGATGTGATCCATTTTGAAAACGGCGAGTCTATTGCAAAAATTGGCCAAGTGAACGGTTCCATGGTTCAAATGGACATTCGCAAAGCTGACAACGCACGTAAAGCGCTGCGTTCCATTCCTACGACCGAACTATTGGCTCGCTGCAAGAAAGCAGCCTACTTGTTCGAGCATGAAACATTGCCAGTGGGTGACGGGCAACAAACAGTGGATGACTTTATCCACCAGCAATCGGCGAGCACGGGTTTGCCTGAGCACATGTGCCGAAACAATATGCAAAAAAATTGTTTCGTATTGAGCAACATCGATAAAATTTTGGATGCATTAACTCGTGGTCTTGATCTTGACATTTTTTCCAGGGGTTATGGAGAAGAAGGACGAAATGTCACGGTAAGCTTTCAGTGCCAGACACCTGTGTTGGGCGCCGTCTTGCCGAACAACTCGCCTGGGGTTCATACGCTATGGTTGCCAGCAGTCCCCTTGCAGGTCGGTCTGGTTTTGAAACCTGGTTCGCAGGAGCCTTGGACCCCTTATCGGATGATTTCGGCGTACATTGAGGCTGGGATACCGGCGGAGGCATTCTGTCTCTACCCAGGTGGGCATGATGTAGGCTCAACGTTGATGGCCAAATGTCAGAGAAGTATGATTTTCGGTAGTGCGCAAACGGTCGCTCAGTACGCTGGCAATCCACGTGTTCAAGCGCATGGCCCTGGGTTCTCTAAGATTCTCATCGGTGATGATATCGTTGATTCTTGGGAAGATTATCTGGACATGATGGTCGAAAGCGTTCTAAGCAATTCGGGCAGAAGCTGCATCAATTGTTCTGGAATTTGGGCGTCGCGCCACACGGAAGCTATTGCCGAGGCTTTAGCTGCCAAGATGGGTTCTATCGACGTCACCTCACCAACGGATCCCAAATCGGCGTTGGCCGCCTTTACTAATCCTCAAATGGCAAAGGGAACATGGGGCATGGTCCAACAGGATCTTGCGGAGTCGGGCGTGACCGACATGACGGCGAGTTACGGAGAACGCCTGATTGAGCGAGAGCGATGTGCCTATCTTCGCCCAATGGTGCTGCATGCCGATTCACCTTCACGTGGAGTTGCAATGAAGGAATACATGTTTCCATTTGTTTCTGTGGTAAAATGTCCACAGAAAGAGATGATCAAGTCGATTGGGTCGACCCTCGTCGGAACCGCCCTCACAGGCGACGAAGCTTGGATTGACGAGTTGACCAACGCAACTCACATCGACAGATTGAACATCGGTCCCATTCCAACAAGTCGGCTCAACTGGTTGCAGCCACACGAAGGCAATCTCATCGACTTTTTGTTCCGATCGAGAGCTTACCAGTTGGCACCGTTGAAGGTTGCTGAAAAAGTCTAGGCTCTGTTTTGGATTTCTACAAATCGAATGATGCGTAACTGCGTCTCACGGAGACGCAGTTATTTTTTGGACCGAGCTTCTCGATCAAGTGATTGACGGGCGATCCAGATGGCGAATTTCTGGTCGTGCTTTGCGAGGAGCGTCATGACATTTCATTTTGTTCCTCGCAACACGAACTCGAGGAATCGTCGTACAATGTGGTTGTCAAATCCTCCCTCCATGTACGTGATGAATCATGAACAAATCATTTTCTATTCGGTTATGCCTTTTTATTTGCATGATGATATTGGGACCGATCGCGGGAGCCCAAGAGTCGCCAAACATCGTTCTGATTTTCGCTGACGATCTCGGAATCAATGATTTAGGGTGCTTTGGGAGAAAGGAGCATAAAACTCCTGTGTTGGACTCATTGGCCGAGGGAGGGATTCGCTACAGCAATGCTTATTGCGGGCTATCGATTTGTTCCGCATCGCGCGTTGCGTTGATGACAGGAAAATCTCCAGCGAGATTGCACCTCACTACATTTTTGTCGGGCAGACCAGACGCCCCGAGTCAAAAATTATTGAATGCGCGAATCCACAGTGCTTTGCCGCCAGAGGAACGAACGATCGCAGAGGAACTAAAAAAAGTCGGGTACCGCACGGGTATATTCGGAAAATGGCATTTGGGATCTGGAGCGAGTAGCCCACAACAGCAAGGGTTTGATGTTGTCTTCGAACCTGGGGCCACGGGGCAGTTGAACGATTCGATCGGTGCGAAAAACGAATTCTTGATTGCAAAAACTGCTTGTGACTTTATTAAGGATGCCAGCGACAAGCCTTTCTTCTGTTATGTTCCGCACCATTCCCCACACATTCGATTGGATGCAACTCCTGAAGCCATGAATCAGTTTCGAGAGACATTTAATCCACTTTATGCCGCCAGCATCGCTTCCCTCGATCGTTCTGTTGGGATGATACGGGACGCGTTAAAGAATCTAAAGGGAGAACGGGACACGATCCTGTTGTTTACTAGTGACAATGGAGGTCTGCATGTCCCCGAGGGACATGACCAGCCGATGACCCATTGCACTCCGTTTCGAGCAGGCAAAGGATACCTTTATGAAGGTGGCCTTCGAATTCCTTTGATTGTTCATTCGACTCGCAACCGATTAGGAGAGCCTCGTGTCGTTCAACAACCAGTCAGTTTACTCGATCTTTATCCGACATTGCTTAGGTTCGCTGGAGTCGAGGCCTCAAAAACAATAGTACCATTAGACGGTATAGATTTGCAAGGCAGTTGGCTTGAGGGGAAGCCGCTTCGCGATGATCGAACATTGTTTTGGCATATGCCGCACTATACGAATCAGGGAAGCAGGCCAGCCGGCGCAATACGCGAAGGAGATTGGAAGCTAGTTGTTTCGTATGAGGATGATGAGCTGGAGCTCTTCGACCTGAGCCGAGACAAGGAGGAGCGAGTGAATCTAGCATTTAGCAATCCAGAGACAACGAAGCGGCTGCGTGAAAAGCTTGATTCCTGGTTAGGATCGGTAGGTGCTCAAAGATGTCAGCCGAATCCAAATTTTGAATTGTCGAAACACGCCGCCATCTATAAAGCATTCGATCCTTCGCAACTACGAGCCGACAAGACGGCGGACGCAATTGCTGAGCAATGGAAACCGTGGCGTAAGCTCATGAATCAAGCATCGCAAGGCGCGAAGGCCATTCTGAAGGATCCTGCAGGCGAGGTCACTTTGTGGGCTTCGGATGCAAAGGTACATGGCAAAAAATTGCGATACGAAGCGGAACCTCAAAAGAACGTTCTTGGATTTTGGACCGAGGTTGAAGACTGGGCGCATTGGGATTTCGATGTTCCATCCGATGGTATCTACGAAGTTGAAGTCCAATGTGGATGTGGTAAGGGGCATGGTGGTTCTATTGCCAGCGTGGTCGTGGGTGAGCAGACAAAAGAGTGGAAAGTCCGAGACACTGGTCACTTTCAAAGCATGATTTATGAACCGATCGGCGAGCTAACGCTGAACCGAGGAAAGAATCGGCTCGAAGTGCGTCCCAAAACGAAAGCAACCATTGCAGTCATGGACATACGAAAGATTGTTCTTCGAAAGAAAGACCAGTGAGGTTTTGGTTCTAGCAGCTAGCCGCGATTCCGAGATACGAAATGACTCTTTCTAGGAGGAATGCAGCGAACAAACAAGCCATTTAGAAATAAAGACTTAGATCAGTACCACCGCTAAGTTCTATTTTTGTAAACACTCTATCGAAGGATTCGATTGACGCATGAAGAGCGATGAATTACAGGCAGAGAAGTTAGATCGCGGCTTGGGGTTAGTATCTGCGACCTCATTGAATCTAGCCAACATGGTTGGAATCGGGCCTTTCATCACGATTCCATTGTTTATTGGAACGATGAATGGACCGCAGGCAATGGTTGCTTGGGTGATTGCAGCGGTCCTTGTCTTGTGCGACGGATTGGTCTGGGCAGAGTTGGGGGCAGCCTTGCCCGGCAGCGGAGGTTCTTATCATTTTCTAAGCGAGACATTTGGGAAAACTCGATGGGGCCGAGTCGTTCCATTCTTGTTTGTCTGGCAGTTCTTGGTTGGAGGAACACTGGAGATTGCATCGGGTTACATCGGTGCGGTCGACTATCTTCGATATGCTCTTCCTAATCTGGAACCAACATTGCAGAGCTGGGGTTTACCGTTCGGAATGAATATGATCGCCGCGATCGCTTGTATTGCGATTACGCTGGTTTTGTGTCGCAATATCCGCGTGGTAGGCTGGTTGAGTATTGTTCTTTGCGCTGGAACGCTATTGACGGTTCTTGTCATCATCGTGACTGGGGTTATGCACTTTGATGCTTCGTTGCTCACGATGCCCGAAAACGCTTTTCAGCTCAATTTGGCATGGTTTATAGCCCTCGGTGCGGCCATGCGAATCGCTGTTTATGACTATTTAGGCTACTACAACGTTTGTCATCTCGGTGAAGAAGTTCGAGATCCGGCAAAGACCATTCCAAGAGCTATACTAATTTCTGTTGGCCTCATTGCGATAATCTATCTCACGATGAACGTATGTATCATAGCAGTGGTCCCATGGCAAGAAGCGATGCAATCTAAAAACATTGCGGCATTGTTTATGGAACAGGTCTATGGTAGGCAGGTCGCAGTTTTCTTTACTTGGCTTATCATTTGGACAGCATTGGCGAGCACGTTTGCCATCATGCTTGGGTATTCACGCATTCCGTTTGCTGCCGCCCGAAATGGAGACTTCTTTTCCATCTTTGCCAGGGTAAGTAAGAACGGCAAATATCCAGTGAACTCGTTGTTAGCACTAGGGATGTTGACTGCAGTGTTCTGTTTCCTGCCTTTACAGATTGTTATTGATGCCGCCGTAACGGTTAGAATCCTTGTGCAGTTCATCGGCCAGTTGTTCGCTCTTCATATACTTCGAAAATGCCGCCCCGAAGTGTCACTGCCGTTTCGCATGTGGCTTTATCCGATTCCGTCGTTCGTTGCATTCATCGGATGGGTTTTTCTTTGGTCGACGTCCGGATTGATTGCCCCCTGTTTTTATGTGTTGTTGAGCGGCGTCGTCGCGTTTTGGATCTGGAACTTTTTTCGATCCAGGGAAGCAGAGTCGTAGACGAAGGAAGTGGACAGGTTCTTTCCACACGACGGAAAGGAAATTCTCACCTGTGAAAAGCTCTCATCTATGGTTTTGGAATTCCCTCTACGGATGAGACGTCGTTAGAGTTCATAATTGGCTCGCGATTTGCTCGCACAGACGATTCCCGTTTAAATCCTTGGCTTTATGATCCATCGCTTGTTTTTTCTCTACGCCAGAGCCGACCGTCGTGTCTTCTATGATTGCCCAAAAATTTCGTCCCCTTGTTAACATCATCCCGACGGCAACGATCGCTTTAGCGACGATAGCTTGCTGGTTCTTGATCCATCGATTCAAGGAAGGGGAGCATATATCACAGGAAGAAATGGAGATTCATTCGCCTGACGTAGTGATGCTTTCGGGAGCAAAACTGGATGCTGCCAATCTGGAGTCCGAACCTGCCCAATCGCAACCGATACAGGAAGTTTTCGTTGTGCCGGGTCGAATCCAATATGACGAGGCAAAGCATATCGAGGTAAAGGCTCCCATGGATGGAATCCTAGCTGAAGTCCTTGTATTACCAGGTCAGCCGGTGGAACTAGGGCAATTGATTGCCGTGATCAGAAGTGCCGAAATCGGCCAATCGCGAGCAGCAATCGTGAAACAGGAGCAGCAACGCCAGATAGCGACTCGTACCCTGCAACGGGAAACAACGACAGCGAACAACTTGAGTCTGTTGACATCCATGTTGGATGAAGGGAAGTCTATTCAGTCGATTGGAGACTCGTTGAACAGTCTGGAACTGGGGAGCTATCGACAAGAGATTCTCTCTAGCTATTCCAAGATGCTTCTAGCTTCTGAACTACTGGCAAAGATCAAACCGCTGGCCAACTCTGGTTCGATTGCAGGTCGTCTCTTTCGAGAACGTGAGACAGAGCGTCAACTTGCAGAGACCGCTTTTCGAACGGCTCGCGACCAAGCCATGTATCAAGCTGAGCAAGCAAAGCTGAAAGCAGCAGCGGATCTAGCCGAAGCGGAGCGCCAGTGTGATCTTGCCTGGAAAACGGTCGAGGACCTTTTAGGCTACAAAGAAGATCGAGGGAATGTTCGTCTCGACAGCGAGGCGCAGCTTTCGCGACTTGAAATTCGAGCCCCGATAAAAGGGTACCTGGAGTCTCGTGCTTTTTCAAACAGCGAGCGAATTTCACGAGGAGAATCACTTTTCGTGCTTGCCAATACAGACTCATTTTCTGTAACGGCTAGTATTCGAGAGGGCGAATGGGAAGCGGTATCGTTGCAACGAGGTACGGTTTTGTCGGTCTCGATACCAGCGTTGAATCATCGATTGTTTCCGGCAAAGGTCCATTATGTTGGACGTGAAGTTCAGACTGAGACAAACTCGATTCCATTGGTCGCTACGCTTGAGAATTGCGACAGTTTGCTTCGACCTGGAATGTTCGTCCGAGTCACGATTCCGAAAGGTCCCTTGCGATATGGATTGTCCATAAAGCAAGAGGCCGTCGTACAGCATGACAATCAGCCGTTTGTATTTTTGGACATGAAGCGGGATGGCTTCAAAAAGGTTGACATAACATTGGGGAATTCTACGGACGACTGGGTCGAAGTAACCCATGGATTGAAAGAAGGGCAATTAGTAGTCACACGCGGGGCATTTCTTCTTAAGTCGGAATTGCTACTGAAAGGCGAAACCGAGTAGTTCGCCAAACTCCTGCACGATGTTAACAAAGACTATTGAATTTTCGCTCGCCAATCGCGGGCTCGTAATCATCCTCACCCTCTTCATGGCGAGCGCAGGGCTTTATTCCGCGTGGAAACTCCCCATCGATGCGGTTCCTGACATGACCAATGTGCAGGTACAGATTGTCACCAGTTCTGGGTCTTTGTCACCGATCGAAGTGGAACGCTACATTACGTACTCGGTCGAAGGAACGATGGCGGGTTTACCAAATATCGAAGAATTGAGGAGTGTGTCAAAGTTTGGAATTTCCGTCGTAACCGTTGTGTTTCGAGAAGGAACCGATGTCTATCGAGCACGGCAACTGGTCGCAGAACGATTGCCAGACGCTGCGAGCAAGATTCCACCAGGATACGGCACACCCGGTATTGGCCCGTTAACAACAGCCCTTGGGGAGGTCCTACAGTTCGAAGTACGCAGCCCAAGTCATACACCGATGGAACTGCGCACGATGTTGGAGTGGGAGATCGCTCCTCGACTGAGACAAGTATCCGGGGTGACAGAAATCAACACCCACGGAGGATACTACAAGACGTTTGAAGTCCAACCCGATCCAGATCGAATGGCGAGTTATGGTGTCTCCATGGAATTGTTGTTTCAGCGATTGCAGAACAACAACTCCACTTCGGGTGGCGGTTACGTGGTTCATCATGGTGAGCAAAGATTTATCCGAGGAGTGTCGCTCCTCAAGGATGAAAAAGAAATCGAATCCGTTGTGATTCGACGTGAGTCGAACGGCACTCCTCTGCTTGTTCGAGACATTGCGAGCGTATCTATTGAGCCGATGACACGTCAGGGCGCTGTGACTCGCGATGGTCGTGGAGAAATCGTCACTGGTCTCGTGATGATGTTGATTGGAGAGAATTCTCGAGAAGTCGTTGCCGCTGCGAAAAGCAGACTGAAAGAGATTGAAACCATACTCCCTAGGGATGTCAAGCTAGAGATCACTTACGATCGAGCAGCATTGATCGGCAGGACGCTGAAGACGGTTTTGACCAATCTGACCGAGGGTGGCATGTTGGTCATGGTCATTCTATTGGTCATGCTGGGGAACATAAGGGCAGGAATCATCGTCGCCATGGCTATTCCACTTTCGATGTTATTCGCGACGAATTTGATGTTGTTTACAGGTGTTACCGCCAGCCTCATGAGCTTGGGTGCGATCGACTTCGGCTTGATCGTAGATAGCTCTGTCATCATGGTGGAGAACTGTATTCGAAAACTCTCGCACGAAAATGATAAAACTCCACATGAAGGCATCATTTTGGACGCGGCCGTCGAAGTTCGAAAACCCACCATGTTTGGCGAACTGATCATCGCCGTCGTCTTCTTGCCGATACTATTGCTCGAAGGTACCGAAGGAAAGCTCTTTCGTCCGATGGCATTCACCGTTCTATTCGCCCTGGCAGGATCACTTGTCTTGTCCCTTACATTCATGCCTGCGATGGCATCTCTTTTCCTACCCAAGAAGATGGACGAAAAAGAGGTGTTGTTAATGCGCATGGTCAAATGGATATATGTTCCAGTCGTAACCACTGCCATGAAGCACCCGATTACTACTGTGTTTATTGCACTATGCGTCTTCTTCATCAGTCTACCTATGGCTCGTCAACTAGGAGCTGAGTTCATGCCGCGTCTCGAAGAGGGAGACCTCTTGGTCGAAGCTGTCCGGCTGCCAAGTGCAACACTGGAAGGATCGATTGAGATGTCGACTCAGATCGAGAAGCTTCTCAAGGGGTTTCCTGAGGTCAAGACAGTTTTTTGCAAGACGGGAAGACCTGAGATAGCAAACGATGTCATGGGTGTACATCAAACCGACGTCTGGGTTCTTCTTCATCCAGTGCATCAATGGCCTACCGCCAAATCTCGAGATCAATTGATTGAGGAAATGTCTTCGGTTTTGTCATCCACAGTGCCTGGCGTTGCATTCGGTTTTACTCAGCCGATTGAAATGAGAGTGGATGAACTGGTCGCGGGTGTCAAGGCTGATGTTGCAGTCCTGCTGTACGGCGACGACTTAGAGATGCTTAGCCTTAAGGGAAAGGAAATCGAAGGTCATCTACGGACAATCCCGGGAGCCGTCGATGTGAAGGCTGATATCCAGTCGAACCTCACCACGTTGACCATCGAAACCAACCAAGAAGCACTCGCGCGTTATGGGGTCGATGCTCAAACCGTGCTAGACGTTGTTTCGTCGTTGGGAGGCCACCCCGTTGGTCAGATATTCGAGGGTAGAGCTCGATACCCCATCATGGTTCGGGTTCCAAAACCATGGCGCGAAAAAATCTCCTTGATGGAGCAGATCCCCGTCGCCGACGTAAACGGGCAGTGTGTACCCCTCAAGGAACTAGCAACCATCCGAATGGAAGAGACCCCTCCGACGATCGAACACGAAGGAACTCGAAGACGAACTTTTATTTCCGCCAATGTTCGAGGGAGAGACGTTGCCTCATTTGTCGCCGAGGCGCGGAAAACGATTCGAGAAAAAGTCCTTTTGTCATCCGGCTATGAGATCCAATGGGGTGGAGATTTTGAGAACCTTCAGTCGGCAAGCCTTCGACTGGTAATCATTGCACCCATCGTTCTTTGCATCATTTTGTTATTGCTGCATATGAGTCTCGGTTCACTGCGGCTGGCCATGTTGATTTTTCTAGCGGTTCCTATGGCGGCATCGGGGGGAATTCTTGCGTTGTATTTTCGGCAGATGCCATTCAGTATTTCCGCGGGGGTTGGCTTCATTGCATTGTTCGGAGTCGCTGTACTCAATGGACTTGTTTGGGTAAGCGCTGCGGAGCATCTACGAAAGACGGGCATTACGATTCAGGCGGTTTGCCAAGAGACTGCCCTTGTTCGATTGCGTCCCATCCTGATGACCGCGTTGGTAGCAAGCCTTGGGTTCCTCCCAATGGCACTTTCGTCCGGAGACGGTGCCGAAATGCAACGTCCGCTTGCAACTGTTGTCATCGGCGGAATCATTACATCCATGTTGCTAACTTCCCTCGTTATCCCCTGTATTTATCCATGGTTCACCCGAGGACTTCGAATGGAGTCAGAGCTTTGAACCTTCGATGGCTCAAGTGCAACTAGTTGTAAATACGAAAGGCATTGTTCTTTTTGAAAACGATGGGACCACGTCTACCGTCACCTTCAAATTCGATATGACAATCCAAAAAGACACCAACAGATGCATCGCCCGGAATTTCAATCTGGATCTTCACAAGATTTCCGTTTCGCGATATCGATGTCGCTTCGAATGGTCCGATTTGGGCCCAAGTTGGAACACCCGTCGGTAACGGCCGACTTTTCGATTTCAGTGGATCCAATTCGAGTTGCACTTCAATCTTTGTACCTGGAGATGCTGTGCCTGGACGAACATCGACGAGGACTCTGTCCATAGGACTGTCCCCTGGTTGTGTATTGTCTACCAAAGCACCTGCTCCTGCACGTCGCATTCCGGGATTGTTGGACGGTTCCACGACTCCAGCATATCCCCCTAAGATGTATGGGAATCGCCCTGGTGTCACGTGATAGTGATAGCCTCGCTTCTCATCGGTGTGACCATTGCATGCATCCAACGCTTGCTCCCCCTCTGATTTCATCGCCATGACACCATCCGATTCGTAGGGACCGTAGATAGGAAATCCATCAAAGGCGAATCCAATAATGGGTGAATGCTGTTTGCTGTCGTCTTTGAAGGGTGAACGAACGCAGGTCGGGTATTTGTGGTAATGGTAGACACCTGTCTGTTGAGGATGCCCACAGCAAGAGTCGAGCCACACTTCCGAATACCCCTCCACCGCATTCATGCCTTCCATTTCGAAAGGATTAAAGAAGACAACGCCATTGAGAGCGGTGCCTATTGGCCCCATAGGCAACCGTGTGATTTGATCTGCACGTTTCGGTTCCAATGGTAACCGAAACATAAAATCCTGAACGCGGATCGAATTGGGGTTCCCGCTATTCGGGTAAATCGCCGTAGGATGATTCGGATATCCTTGACTCTGTAGGATTAAGAATCGTTCATCGTGGCTCAAGCGAACGTTTTCAATTCCATCTTTATTGGAATCGAGTGCGTGATATCCAAAGAGGTCAACAAAGTTATCTCCATCTAGGTAGTAATAAACTGGTTTGGCTCCTTCCTTCACATACCATTTTCCACCTATCGATCGGAGACCTTCAAGCATCTCGTCGGCCGCTCCGCGCGAACAGTAAACGGTTAAAGCGAGCGTCGCTAACCATAGCGAACAAAACTTAGAATGACTCGAACGAAATAAAGACTGGATCATTGGAGTTCTTTCATTGGAGAGCTTTTTGAAAAGTTGCCATTTTTGCTTTCCACTGGGCATTATCGTCTTTGTGAATTCGCAACTGGCATTAACCCGATGGCTGGAGTGGCATGTTAACGAGTGAAACCTTAAGCGGCGATGAAGACTCGACTAATCCTAGAAATTGTTTACTGTCTTGGATGCAGGATCTATCATTTCGCAGACTTGCGTTGCCCACGGTCCAAATTCTTGCTCCCCATGTTGCCTACGCTCGCAATTCACGGCTATCGATCGTTACGCGAAGTCGCGTTGAGAATAGGGCCGTTGAATCTCATCGCAGGTCCAAACGGGAGCGGCAAATCCAACATCTACCGCTCCGTTCGATTGTTGGCCAGTGCTGCGCATGGCGAACTGATACGAGCATTGGCTAAGGAAGGGGGATTGCAATCCACTCTTTGGGCGGGCCCCGAAAAGATCTCAAGAGAGATGGAGCAGGGCTACGTACCCATTCCAGGAACGAAGCGAAAGAACCCGATCGGTTTGAAGCTAGGGTTCTCTGCGGATGACTTCACTTATACCGTCGACTTAGGCCTGCCAACACCTTCTGTGAGCGCATTCGGGCTGCCGCACTATTGACTCCACGTCCGCCAGAGCTCATGGTTCTGAACGAACCCGAAACCAGCATGCATCCTGATCTGCTACCCGCGTTGGGACGATTGATCTCTCATTATGCCGAGAATCAGCAGATCATTTTCGTGACGCATGCACGTCCACTGGTTGAACAGCTCATGGGTTTACCGGATTGCCAACACTTTGAACTGGTTAAGAGATTTGGCGTAACAAAAGTGCAGGGGATGGGAATACTGGATCGCCCCGATTGGAAATGGCCTGCGCGTTAACCGAACACCAGTAAAAAACCGACGCCAAAGATAGCCGCATCGACGATCGCATGACTAATCCAACCGGGTAGCAAACTATTGGATCGCAGAGCAAGCCATGCCCACCAAAGACCTCCGATGGCGACACCTAAGGAGCAGACGTAAGTCATTGGGGATTGGTAACTAAAGTACTTGGCAAGCACGATGACATGATGTGCCATGAATCCGATGCTCGAAACGAGAATGGCCAATGCTGGCGGTATTCGCTTTGCGAGTTCGCGAAAGACGAAGGAACGCCAATAGATCTCTTCGAGTCCGGAGTGAATCAGTGCATAGAAACCAGAAATTAACAGAAGGATGGCAGGCGAATTTGCGCCCAATTCCGAGAGCTTTTCTTTCGCTTGTGCCGACACGGTATCCAGTAGTCCCAACGGAATCAAAACCGCAAAATAGGCTCCGGCGATGGCGAGGCCGATTAGTATCCCAGAGATGAAACCGATCCTTAAAAGCAACGCGTCGCAAGTCTTCAAGAGATCGTTGTACAGTTCCTTTCGAAGCCACACCGCGACAATTATCAACAAAAGCAAAAACTGTGAGCCTTTGCCGATCGCATAGGCGGTTTTTTGGTAGATCGAATCCGCATCGGACAGCAGATCGAAATAGACCCACGTAATCAACGTTGGTAGCGTGAGACCCAGGATGATCCATCCCAAGGGCACACGCTTCGAATCGCCAATGAACGAATGGAAGCGTTCTTCTATGACTTCTTCCCTTTGAGATCGTCGATACGATTTGCGGCTTGTTTCGCGAGTTCGTGATCCGGATGATTCTGAACGACGAACTCATAGAACTTGATGGAAATCTCGGCGGCTTTCTGACGGCGTTCTGCCGTCAAATCGCCGACGAGCACTTCGCTGCATCGACCTGCTTCATACGCTGCTCTAGCTTGCCAGTTCTTGATATCACTTGGGGCTTGAGTTCCGTTGTAGCCATACATGACCTTTTGAAACTCGGAGATTGCCTTTGCGAATTCGCGGTCTGCAAAAAAAACCTCTCCCATCATGAAGCGGGAACGAGCACCGATTTCGTCGCGAAACTCTTCTGCAATCTGACTGTAGAGATTGACAGCTTCATTTGTCTTTTTTTGATTCTGTTTAGCGTAGGCCAACTCATACATGGCAATCGAGCGATAGGAAGACTGAGGGTACTTTGAGAGCACCACCGAAACCCACGACTCGGCTTCTTTCCATTTCTTGAGTTCTCTTGCCGATTGTCCGCCATGGAGGTAGACCAGAGCGCCAACCTGTTCGGTCACTTTCGAATCTCCATCCTTCAAGGATTCTATTTCCTTTCGAATAGAAACGTAGCTCTCGAAAGCATCGCCGTAAGCTTCTTTCTTTAGGAAGCATTCAGCGATCATGAATTTCCCGTCGAGAAAGAGAGGGCCATCTTTGAAGACAGAGGTCTGTCTCTGGAACTGCTCAATCGCGTTGTCGTACTTTTTCTGTTGAAAGAAAGACCATCCCAGCTTGTACAGCGACTTCTCTTGCAGGCTTGAGTTCGCGCTCTTGGTTGCAGCAACCGCGTAGGCCTTGATGGCGCGATCAAAGTTGGAGCTATCGTACTCCGCTTGACCCACGAGAAAACTCGCTTCCGGTGCGTATTCACTCGTCGGGTACTTGGCGGCCAAAGCCTGAAAGCGTTCGACCGACTCAGCGACATTGCCGTTCAATTTATGAGCCCAGGCGAGCTCAAATAGCACCTTCTCTCCCGAGGGAAGTTTGGGGCCCTTCGTATTCTTGATCAGTTCAATGATCTGTTCGTAAGCTTGAATGGCCAAAGCGTAATTCTCTTTTGAGGAATAGCACAGTCCAAGCTCGAAATGAACATTTCCTTTTTGGTCTCCTTCGACACTATTACGTAGGGTCAACAAGATGCGGATCGCTTCGTCGACGCGCTGCAACTGACGCAGGCAAATCGCCCGAGCCAAATTGACTTCGACTGCAAAGCTATCCGCTCGACCAGTTAGCTCAATTTTGTTAAGGAGTTCCAAGCTTGAATCATATGCTTTCTGTTCGATCAGCAAATACGCTTTGGAGTATGTTGCATACTCGACGATCGACTTCACCTTGGTGGTTGCCAAAACGGCGTCAAAGTACTCGATTCCTTTGTCATGCTCTCCGTTTGCGGCAGCGATCTGACCTAGACGAAACTCTGCGTCAGGACGCAATCTTGATTGCGGTTCCCGCTTGATCAGATCTTGCAGCGTTGCTGCAGCCTGTTTGGAATTTTGTTCTTGAGTAAACGCTTCGGCCAACATGACGGAAACCTCGTCCGCTTGCTGCCACTTGGACGATGCTGTCAATGATTTCTGAAGAGAGTCGATTGCTTCCACATTCTTCTTTAGCTTGAGTTGACTCGCCCCTTTGAGGTACAAAACCTCAGCACGCATGCTATCTTCGAGCGGTTGTCGGAGAAGTTTCTCGGCGAGTCCAACGGTCTTGTCGTACTGCCCAAGCAGGTACTTTGCGGTTGCAAGTCGTAGCTCCCAGGTTGACAGCATCGCATCGTTGGGTTGCGAAACGATCAATTGTTCGAATGCGTTGACTGCGGATTCGTGTTGCCCCAGTTGCAAAGTTGATTCAGCGCGAACATACGCAACATCGGCTGCAAGAGGGTCATTGGCAAATCTCTTCGCGAACGCTTCGCTCCATCGTTGGGCATCCGCCAAGGCCCCTAATTGCAAGGAGCTAAAGGCTGCATTGTAAGTTGCTCGAGGGGCAATCGCATCATCTGGATACTGTGTTGCAATCCGTTCATAGATCGCTTTCGCTTCTAATCTCGTGGAGGCATCTCCGTTCAGCCCATCCGCCAAGTCCATTTGTAGCAGAATATTGGAAGGAGATTTGCTTCCCCATTCCAATGCATTTCGAGCGATGGAAATCACCTCCGCCATTTTGCCTTGCATCGTCTTCACTTGGCAAATCCAATGTGCCGCTTCCGCAGCGCGTTCATCTTTGTTGGGGAGCAATTGTTCGAATGCACGCACCGCTTCGTCGTACTTCTTTTCCCGTATCAAAGATTGCCCGACGGCCAAAGACGAATTCTTGGCATATTGCGACTTTGGAAAGGATTCCCCCAACCGTTTGTAGATGGAAGCGGACTCGTTGAAGTGGCCAGCTTTGGCCAACGCGAAGCCGTAACGGTACAGAATGTAATCCGCATTGTTCAGTGAGTCGAAGCCCTTGGACTGGACGAGAGATTCCAAAAGAGAGATTGCGAGTTTCGTGTCTTCTTTCTGCAAGGCAACTTCTGCCGCCCGCAATCGAACGGAGTAAGCGATTGGGTGAGAAGGGTATTTACTCAAGAAGGATTCGTAATTCTCTGCGGCCAATTGTGGTTGCTGCAATTCCTCGAATGTCAAACCTAACCCAAACAAGGCGTCAGGCCGAACGGAAGAGCTTTCGAATCTTTTCGATTCAGCCAATTGCTTGTAGAGGCCTATTGCCTTCTCTTTGTTGCCGATGCGAGATTCCGCTTCGGCTGCATAGAAAAGAGCTTTGTCTTGAAAGCTCCCGTCGGGGTACTTGTCAATGACTAAGGCCAAGACCTTGCTAGCCTCCTTCAAAGCAAAAGCGTTTGCATCGCTCCCTTCTTGAAATGACTTCTGATAGAGACTCCAGCCGAGATTTACAAGCGATTCCTCGCGCTGCTTTAACTGCGGGTCTTGAAGTGCAACTTTGAACTCGTTGATCGCCAGCTCGAATTCGGGTTTTTCTTTTTGCAGGTGGCAGATCCCCAAGAAATGATGAGCGCTCGGAGCCAAGGCGTCTTCTGGAAACTCCTTGATCATTTTCGACCACATTTCGACGGCTATTTCGAATGCCCCGTTGTTCTGGGCGTTGGCAGCGTCGGCATAGAGTTCACGAGCTCGCTCCACACGCTTTTCTTTTTCAGAGAGCTTGGAGCTGGCCTTTGTGTTTTGGGGTGCAGCCGTATTCCCAGAACCTTTTCCCTTGGGAGGCTGTGCATCCACCGATGTCGGGAATACTACCAAGGCCAGCAGGGTCAGAAAAATCGCTCGCTTCTTCTTTTGCGATCTCGACATTTCCGAATTGGTAACGTTCGACTTTTGGGTTGAATTAAACGAATGGGCCATATTGGTATCGACTTTTTCACGGAACATGACAACGTATGCAGCTTAAAAATCGGCGTTGGCCAAACCTGAATCGTAGTTTACCGTAGTAGGATGGTGATGGAAAGTTTTTGGGTAGGCTGGAATCGTTTTGCAATCGCTCGAAATATCGCCAATTCGCCATTATTCCCGATCCTCATTCTCTACTTATTTCTCCTATTTTTACTCAGAACAGACTCCTTGGAAGCTGTAGTCTCGGAACACCACCTTGAGCCAAGTTGCCAACATAAACGTATTGATAACAGGTGGAAGCGGTTTTATCGGATCCCACTTGGTAGACTACCACTTGAGTCGCGGCGATTCTGTCGTTGTGGTAGATGATTTGAGCACGGGCACGAACCGCAATCTCGAGCATCTTCTCTCTACCGACGGTCTCCGAATTATCCACGCGGACCTCGGAGACGCAAAGCTAATCGAAGAGGTCTGCGCGAGCTCGGACCGGGTTTACCACTTAGCTGCGGCAGTCGGTGTTGCATTGATCGCGAAGCAGCCCATTCAGACAATTCATCGCAATATATTCCCGACACAGCTTTTGCTGGAACGATTGCGGCATCTGCATTTGGCAGGCAAGTCGATTCCTCTGTTCTTGGCTAGCACAAGTGAAGTGTATGGAAAAAATCCGAAGTCCATTTGGTCAGAATCAGACGATTTAGTATTCGGAGCGACCACCAAGCCTCGCTGGAGCTACGGTGCGAGTAAAGCGATAGACGAATTCCTCGGTTTGGCGTGTGTTCGCGAGTGTGGCATGAAAGTGGTCATCGGACGATTTTTCAACGTGGTCGGGCCGAGGCAAACGGGAGCATACGGGATGGTTCTCCCCCGCTTCGTCCGGTCTGCGATGCGTAATGAGCCAATTTTGGTTCATGACGATGGGTGTCAAGAAAGGTGCTTTGCTCATGTTTCCGATGTAATCCATGCGATTACGACATTGATGGACAGCCCGCACTGTCACGGAAAGATCTACAACATCGGAGCCGACCAGCCGATCTCGATTCTGCAACTGGCCAAACGGGTCTGCGAAATTGTCAATCCGTCCGGAAAAATCGAGTTTCAATCCTACGCGAAAGCGTACGACGAAGATTTCGAAGATATACGGCGCAGGGTTCCGGACCTAAGTAGACTACGGCAGGCTATTGGCTATCAGCCGCGGTTTGGGATGGACGAGATCATTCGCGATGTCTGGGAGTCGATGAAGCACCATTGCGACTAAAGAAGTCGCTGCGACGGCTCGATCCGAGCGTCGCCCCTAAAATTTGACGAATTGTGCATTTTAGCTAAGCTTTAATCGCTAAATCTGGGCAATATAACGCCGAATCTCCAACCATCGGTTCATTAAGACTTCTACGCCGTGGACGGGCGGATTACACTTTCTCCGAAACGTTTACCATTCCGTTCCCCTATTTTCCTCCGAGGGAGGTTGTTCGTGGCGTCAGGCAAGTACATTTTCACTAGTGAATCGGTCTCCATGGGTCACCCAGATAAGCTGGCAGACCGAATCTCGGATAGCGTTTTGGATGCGCTTTTGGACCAAGATCCAATGAGTCGCGTAGCATGTGAAACCGTTGTTACAACGGGTCTTGCTCTGATCGTAGGTGAGATCACGACCAAAGCGATCGTTGATTACTCCGATATTGTTCGCCAAGCTATTCTCGCGGTTGGATACGACGATGATGAGTCGGGAATATCCGGTCGGACCTGCAACGTTATGGTCGCTTTGGATAAACAAAGCCCAGACATTGCGATGGGTGTTGACGCGTCTGGAGATAAAGACGTCGGTGCTGGCGATCAAGGCTTGATGTTCGGATATGCGTGCAATGACACACCTGAGTTGATGCCATTGCCCATCGCGTTGGCTCACAGAATCACAAATCGTTTGACAGAAGCTCGATTCAATAAAGAAGTCGACTGGTTGCGCCCAGACTCCAAAAGCCAAGTGTCGATCGTTTACGAAGACTTCAAACCGATCGGGGTAAACAACGTGGTCGTTTCCACGCAGCATGCTCCAACGGTTTCTCAAGAGGAGATTCGAAACTTTGTCATCGAGAAGGTTATCAAGCCATGCTTGCCAGCCAACATGGTTAGCGACAAGATCGTTTACCACATCAATCCTACCGGAAACTTTGTGGTCGGTGGACCGCACGGGGACAGTGGGTTGACCGGGCGAAAGATCATTGTTGATACCTACGGCGGATGGGGACGGCACGGCGGTGGAGCCTTCTCTGGAAAGGATCCCACCAAGGTGGACCGCAGTGCTGCCTACATGGCACGGCACGTAGCCAAGAACATCGTCGCTTCCGGTATCGCAGATCGTTGCGAAGTGCAAGTTGCTTATGCTATCGGCGTTAGCAAGCCCGTGAGTGTGCGAGTTGACACTCAAGGTTCCGGCAAAATATCGGATGAGAAGATTTGCGAAGTCATTCAAAGCTTTTATGACTTCACACCTCGAGGCATCATCGAGTACCTCGACTTGCGTCGACCAATCTACAGCAAGACGTCGTCTGGCGGACACTTTGGACGAAATGACCCCGAGTTTACTTGGGAAAGTACCGCTAACGCATCGAAGCTGGCTGCAGCGTTGAAGGCGTAATCGGAACGGACGCAGTTGAAGAAGGCTGGGACCAATGTCCCAGCCCTTAACAACTCGCAAAAAATCGATCAGTTTAGGCTAATAGCCCCAAGCTAACGTCAAATCGAGTTTTTGGATTTGGAGTAAGTCTGCAATTGGAGAGAAGCATTCGATTTCAGATATGTTGATGTGCAATGTAGAGCCCTCGAGGACAGAAGGCAAGAATGCCATCCACTAATGCGACTCGAGCCTTCACTGCGACTCGAGCCATAGCCTTTTTGAAGATAACGGCTCTGTTTGGAATCGTCGTCTGGTTGATTGTGACCTTTCCCCGGAAGGACGCGGAGTTTCTTTATTCTCAAAAGAAGAATTGGCTGCTTTTATCTCTATCGATGTCGTTCGTGTTGATAGCTCATCTAGTGAGCTATTGGAGATGGCAGATGCTCGTACAGGCATTGAATGTCCCAATGCGCTTGCTTGAGGCAATACGATTAGGATTCTTGGGAACACTTCTCAATCAGGTTAGCTTCGGATCTGTCGGGGGAGATCTCTTCAAAGCGATAGAAGCCGCGCGGCGATCGAGTACCAGACGCACAGAGGTAGTGGCATCGGTTCTTGTTGATCGCGCGATAGGGCTACTCGGGTTGCTGTTGGTTGCAAGTATTGGTTTGTCTCTATCCAACGAACTCTCACCGAGGCTTCTGACCATTAAGTGGGCAGCGATTAGCCTTGTTGGGATTGCGTTGCTATTTATTCTTGCGATTGTTTTTGGTGGGAGATTCGTGTCGTTTGTATGGCTGAGAAGAATACCCTGGGTTGGTCATACCGTTTATCGACTCGCGCAAGCATGCATGATTTTCCAAGGACGCCCACGGCTTGTGGCGGAAGTATTGGGGACCAGCATGTGTGTTCACTTTTGCATGACCGTTTCATGCTACTTGATCTCTGCTTCGATTTACGATTCGCATCCAACATTGCTGGAACACTTCATGACAATTCCGCCAGCAATGGCAGCAGCGACCCTTCCGCTTACCCCTGGTGGAATCGGGGTGCAAGAAGCTGCGATTTCCAAGCTTTTTTTGGAACTCCCGAAGATACCGGAAGGATATTCGGCGTTGATTATGGCCGCATTGTTTCGTTTGTTTCTGATGGTGGTTCCCTTCATCGGGGCAGTCTATTACTTTTCAGGAATCGGCAAGAGTAAATCGGCGAAGTGATCTTCATCGATTTCTATGGTATGATTAATCCCTTCAATCGCGCTGCGGAATTACTCGTCTGATGAGGCAGATATGTCTAGACTGACGCTCCGAATTGTTCAGGGAGCAGACCGAGGGAAAGTTTATTCGGACCTGAAAACTCCGATTACCATCGGCCGAGAAGAAGGCAATTCAATCCAACTCAATGACGAACGAATTAGCCGATTTCATTGCAAAATTCAAGAAGACAACGAGCACCTAGTCCTTACCGATCTCGAGAGTACGAACGGTACCAAGGTGAACGGACAAGACTGTCAGCTCAGGATTCTTCGTTTCGGAGATATCATTGCCGTTGGACGTAGCATGCTGTTGTTCGGTACGCACGATCAGATCGCTTCGCGCGTTCAAGATAGTTTGACGGCGATTGAAGAACCCAACATGAGTAAGAAAACCGCCAATGATGATGATTTGGCAGATTTCGATTTAGCACCTAGCTTGGCTGACTCCGTACGCGCGTTGCGTGATTTGAATCAACCACCATCCCTTCCGGATCGATTGAGCCCTAGCCAAGCAGCTCAATTGGCCGAACTGTTCGAGTATTTTCACATGAGACTCGGTGAAGTGGTGAATGCGGTGCACGTACACGAAAAGCGAGCAAAGATTGATGTAGACTTGGCCACTTGGCAATTAATGCTTCAAATGTATAGTCGTATTTCAGAGATGATCCGCGGGATCGCAGATCCTGATTTTCGATTGCCAGGTTAAATCTATTACGAATGACATCTATTGAATTCACGAAGATGCATGGTGCAGGGAACGATTACGTTTACGTCAACGGGTTTAGTGCACTATTGCCAAATGATCTCGAGAAGCTTGCTGTCGAGATCTCGCATCGACGTTTCGGTGTGGGTTCCGACGGGCTCATACTCATTTTGCCCAGTGAGAAAGCCGATGCAAGAATGAGAATGTTCAACGCAGATGGCAGCGAATCTGAAATGTGCGGAAATGGGATTCGATGCGTCGCCAAGTATGTTCACGACCACGGCATTGCGAGGAAAGATAAGCTGCGGATCGAAACCGGTGCCGGTGTACTAAGTTTAGAGCTAGAAATCCAAAACGGATTCGCTGAACAAATCACAGTCGATATGGGGGAACCCGCCCTCGAAGCGGCAAAGATTCCTACGACGCTCGTTGCAGCGAATGATCGAGTTGTGAACATCCCTGTAGAATTCGAGGGAAGGAGATTTTTTGCAACGTGTGTCTCCATGGGGAACCCACATTGTGTCATTTTTGTCCCAGAAGCAGATGATGAGCTGGTTTTGGGAATCGGTCCTTTGATCGAACGAGACGACCGATTTCCGAAAAGAACCAATGTCGAGTTCGTGGAGGTACTAGCACGTGGTGAAGTGCGCCAGCGAACGTGGGAGCGAGGCTCAGGTGAAACATGGGCTTGCGGAACTGGTGCTAGTGCCGTATGCGTCGCCGGAGTGCTCACGGGCCATACAGACCGAACCATTCTCAATAATCTGATCGGCGGACAATTGAAGCTACGATGGGATGAGTCCACCAACCATGTCTTTATGACAGGCCCAGCCACCGAGGTGTTCACAGGGCGTTGGCAGGTTGCATCGTTGTGACTGGATTGAAAACAAGATTACGAGCGAGTCTGCGAAGCGGCAGCATTCGTTCGGTTGGCAACATGATGGCTGCCGGTATTGTCGGATGGATTCAGACGCTGGATAGTAAGATCATTCGATACGACCCGCTCGCAGACCCTGTCGTTCGCGGATTCAAAGGGCCTGCTATCTTTGTATTTTGGCACGAGTATATGCTTGTTCCATGTTGGGCGCGACGAGGTTGTGACCTAGTCCTCTTGGCTAGCCGTCATCGCGATGCCGATTGGCTACTCGGATTAGCTTCAAGCTTTGGTTATGAAGCCGTTCGTGGTTCTACCAGTCGAGGAGGAGCGGAAGCCGTGCTTACCATCGTTCGGCAACTCAAAGGAAAGAGCTTGGTGATCACGCCAGATGGCCCGCTGGGACCGAGGCGGCAGGTCTCCAGTGGATGTATCTATCTTTCAAGCCTGCTTGGTATTCCCATAGTTCCACTCGGCTGCGGTTACGATCGACCATGGCGATTTCGACGGACGTGGGATCAATTCGCTTGCCCCCGATTCGGGTCTCGAGCTCGAATTGTTCTCGACCATCCCATTCACGCACCAAAGAAACTTGGAAAAGACGGAGTTGAAGAGTACAGGCAGCTAGTGGAACGGCGTTTGTCAAACGTTACATCCATCGCGGAAGAATGGGCAATCGACGGCTCGACCAAGGACGGTGAGGAACCGTTTTATTGCGCTCGACAAGAGTCTCTCGAACCATGACGGGCTTCCTTTGGAGCGATGATGCGGATGCATTTTTTGGAGACGCAGGCCAAGGCAAATCGCAAAAGCCATCAAAGCCTGGCACATCGCAAGATGTGCCGCTTACCGTTTCACAACTGAATGAATGGATCAAAAGGGCGCTAGACCAATCCATTCCGACGGTCTGGATCGCGGCCGAAATTAGTAACCTCACTCAGTCGGCCGCAGGCCACGTCTATCTGACATTAAAGGATCCTAGCGGACAAATCTCAGCGGTACTTTGGCGATCGACTTTGGAACGAACCGGGATGGACATCGCGGAAGGGATGGCTGTCTTGGTCCAAGGACGTCTCGACGTCTATTCGCCTCGCGGTAGCTACCAGCTCGTCATTCAAAGAATCGAGCAACAAGGAGTTGGAGCATTACAAGCGGCTTTTCGTCGGTTGTATCAAAAGCTGGAGAGAGAGGGATTATTTGCTGCAGAACGAAAGAAAACACTTCCTCGATTTCCAAATCGTATTGGATTCGTCACGAGTCCAGCCGGTGCTGCGATCCACGATTTTTGTCAAGTTCTTGGCCGACGATGGCCTAGTGCCAATGTGCTCGTTATACCATCGAGAGTTCAGGGCGAAGGCGCAGCGGAAGAGATCGTTCGAGGGATTCGAGTTGCGGCCAGAATTCAACCCTCCCTGGATATTCTCGTTGTGGGACGTGGTGGCGGTTCCATCGAAGACCTATGGTGCTTCAACGAAGAAATCGTCGTACGAGCTCTAGTCGATTGTCCTATTCCTACGGTTTCGGCCGTGGGCCACGAGATAGACGTTACACTTTCCGATCTTGCAGCGGATGTGCGAGCATTGACACCAACCGAAGCCGCAGAGATTGTTGCACCAAGTAAAGACGAATTGCTAGATCTTTTCAGAAACACTGAGTCGCGAATCAATTCGTTAGTGCAAAACCACGTTCAACGCAACGAATCCAAACTTCGATCGTTAGCAACCAGAGCAATTCTCGAGGACCCGGCTCGCTTGCTCGAATCTCCGACGCAATTGCTCGATGAGGTATATCGAGACCTGGATTTAGCATTGGACAAATGGTTCGAGCAAAAAAGGCAGAATTTGCAAAGCTACGCCCAGATGCTAGAGGCGCTCAGCCCACTCAAGACGTTGGCTAGAGGTTACTCCCTCACTCGAGACAAGGTAACCGGCAAACTCGTTAATGACGTTGAATCCGTTAAGGCCGGTCAAGTCATTGTGACTCGCGTTTCTTCAGGCGAAATCGAAAGTGTTGTAACGGAAACAAACACGGAACCAGCGGCTTCGCTTCGTCACGCAAATCGTTAACAAAATCAATTGCCTCTAGGGGAATCCGTATCTCCAGATTTTCTTGACTTTACACGATTTAGGGCAATCCTTTAGGGATCCGAGGATCATGAATCAATGAATGTTAGAAATTTTTGCGGAAGCGACCGCCTATGTCCCAAGACCTGCAACGTAACGAAAGTTCCTTTAGCCACGAAAAAGCCGAAAACTCCTCGACTTACGTAATCTCTACAACATCAGAAGCTATCGAAAAGGTCCAAGAACAAATCCGAAAGCTAGACGAACAGATGCAATCTAAGTTTGCAGCCCAGAACAAAGTGAACACCAATATCTTTCAATCTGTTTCACAAGATATTGGAAAACTTTCGGATAGTTCGACATCGATCATAAAAAGATTGTCAACCAAATCGTATGAATTGCTTTCGAGACTAAAACGTCGCAGCAAATAGTCGCGTCGCGTCTTTTCAAGAATTCACGCGGCGAAAACCACATTAGGAAGCGATATTAGGTACCGTGCCATCGTCCGAGCGGCGATCAAATTGCTTCAACAATCCAGGCAGCATAAACAAGTCGCAAATTAAGGCAGTCACGAGCGTTATCGCCCCCAGCGAACCGAAGACACGATAGTCTCGCGTTGCACTAAATGTCACCGAGGCAAATCCAGCGACCAAGACTGCGGTCGTCATCACCATACCTGCTCCGACGCCCTGGAATGCTCGCTCGATCGCTTGATCGATAGATTGAGGTCGACGCCGCTCTTCTTGGTAACGCGACAAGAAGTGAATCGTGTCATCAACCGCAATTCCCAGACAGATTGTAAAACAACAAACGCTCACAATCTCCAGTGGTTGTCCCGTAACCGCCATCCACGAAGCCGCAGCCACCAAGGGCATCAGATTAGGAACTACCGAAATGAGTCCTATGCGAATAGAGCGATATGCAATCGCAAGGACTGCAAAAATAACAATCGATGCAGAGCCAAGACTAAGAACTAAGTCGGTCACAATGCGGTACAATTCACGCCAACGCCTGACGGGATCGCCTTGCAATTGAATTGTAGTGCCAGCCATTTTTCTTTCGATCAACTCGATACCCTGCTGGATACGTTCAAATGTGTCAGCGTAAGCCGCCGATCCCAAATCCTGGCATCGAAATGAAATCGATGCACGCCGGTTATCAAGGTCGTATACAGCTAGCTTCAACGGGGGAGGAAGGAGTTCGATCATCGACACCTTGTCGATCGCAGTCCCGTCTCCTGGCAGCGATTCCAGAAGCCTGGGCAAAGACAGAGGAAAAGCGATCAATGGCTCTTTCCTCAACAGTTCATCTAGTTCTACCAAGCCAGACACAATCTCTTCTTCCGAAAGCGTTGCATCTTCTTTCCAGTTTAAGCTGACATTGCAAATGTCCAATCCTCCCATTTTTTTGTCGAGATAATCCAGTGATCGACGAATCTCGCTTCCCTCAGGTATCGCGCTAGACTTCTGGTCATCGGGCGTCAACGTAAAGGAAACTCCCAGAAAGACCACAAAGAAAACTATGGAGAAGAAACTGACTACCTTTGAATGGTTTATTGTACTCTTGACGACTGGCCCAATGGTGTCAAGAAAGCGATCTAGTGCATCGCGACTAGAAGTGCGTTTCAGCCGCTTACCTATCCATGTTCGGCATGCGAGTGGAATGATGAGCATCACAGACAACCAAGTACAAATCACACCGATTACACAGGACCAGCCGAATTCACGAACCACTTCATGGTGAGCGAAAACCAAAGAGCCCATTCCGATGGCAGTGGTTAACGAGGTAAGAAAACATGCCATTCCCACCAGCTCAAGAGTGCGTTTGCATGCATCTAACGGCCTCTGCCCCTCAAGCAACAGAGTCCGTATATGCACCATGATGTGGACCCCGTCGGTAAATCCAACCAAACTCAGCATGACGGGCAGAATCACAAAACTGAACGGATTATCTTCAAATCCGAAATAGCGAACGATTCCGAGCGTCCAAACAACTCCCGTGATAGGTGCCGCAGAAACTACAGCTACGACAGCGACTCCTCGAAAAAAGAGAATTGCCATGAGGAGTATCATTCCATAGCCAATCACCTGATACTTGAGTTCATTCGATCGATTGTTGCGATCCAACATTTGATAGAAAGGAACAGACCCCGTTACCTGGAAACTCATTGAGACAGCAGGAAATTGTTCTGCAGTTTTCTTCGCAGTATTCAAAAGCACATCGATTAAGTCGGCACTGTCCTGCACGAAAACAAAATCGTACATGATCTCGATGAGTACAGTTGTTGCGTCAGGCGAGAGCACCACTCCAACAACGAGAGGGTTGTTTAACGCCTTTTCTTTGGAAGCTGCAAATCGCTGCGCTGTCGCTCTTCCGTACGGTAAGATCGGCTCTGCCAATCCGAAGATATTCAGAGGGGGAACGTCATCCAGCGAGCGAGCGACTGCAACGACATCCAAATCCTGCAACGCCTTGACTACGGCGCGATAGGCCGCAGCTCCATCTACCGTAAACAAATCAGGAGTGTCGATAATGACCACCGCTTGGGCGCGTCCAAGCGATTCGCGAGGCACCGATTGCGACTTTGCATCCTTCGATGGATTTGCAACGGCTCGGTTCTTGTCGCTTTTTTCTGCCTCTTTCGTCCCCTGAATCCAGTTCGCCAAGTCTCGCGGCCAACGCGGATATTTGTATCCACCGATTGCCAATGCGGTCATTAACACCAAAAGGACAACTGCAAACCATGGGAAGTCCAGGATGCGTCCAAACATCCTAGAACTCAGGCGTGGATTCTTATCGTCCACGTCGTCCCTCGAAGGACTTTACGAGTTCGTCGGAAGTCAGGAAGCCGTCACCATTCTTATCAATGGTGCTAAAGGAATAACGCCGGATCAGATCATTCGTTTCCGACGAAGAAACTCGTCCATCACCATTCTTGTCGAATCTACCCATGTATTCTTTTGCCCATTCCAACGCCGCAGAGCCCGTCTCTAAACTCTCGTTCTTTGCCAACGATTCTCTGCTGCGTCCCTTACGAGTGTTGGGCTCTGACTCCTTCGATGCCAATGGTGTTGCGATTTCGAAAAATGCGACCGCCATTTCTTCCCACGTTTGATCGCCCCACATGACATACTCATTCGGATTCGGATTGAAAGGGTTCTTCGCGGAGTTGTCAAAAACGACCTCGAACTCTAAAGCATCCAACTGCGATGTAGGTAGCGGTGACTCGAATTCGTAGGTATGTTGCCAATTGAAATCGTATTGAGGAACGTTGAGCAAAATTCTCTTCTCGAGATCTTGCCCTTTGGATCGCAACTGAAACGATTTGCCTCGCAAGTGCATGTGTGGAGAAACCGCCAACAGAATCGAGTCTCTCGACGGCAATCGAACCTCGCGTGAGACCACGTGATTCGCCTCATTGGGGGCAATCTCGAATGACTGGTCGATTCCAATGATTGTCGACACTTCGTGAGTCAATGTGCCGGGATTAACAAACGTCATCCCAATCTTTGTTAAGTCTGATTGTTCGATGCCGTTCGGGGTATAGTGCATTTGAAATACAAACTTGGAGCCGGCCGGAACTCGCCGTGCAAGACCGGCCGGAAATACCGAAGGACGCTGCCCGGGAACGAACGCGGTCAACCAACTGATGCCCTGGAATTTCTCTCCATCGGGTGGCCGAATGAAGACAATCGCGTGATGAACGACTCCCGCATTCCCTGGAATGACCTGCGCTGCGTTCACCCACTTGTCTTCAGTTAACTTGGGATCCACGACAAAGTACTGATAGTCGACAGTTCCGTCCGCCGGAATGTTGTACGGTTTGTTCCGCATCGCTACGACAAGATCGGGCTCTCTGGACAGTAACCAGCCTTGCCGCAACGAGGGAAGCTCTGGCAAATCAGATTTGTTTCCGTAGGGAGAGCCTGCAGCGACCCAACGTTGGATTGTTTCTAACTCGGCAGGTTGCATCGATCTTTGGTTACGTAGTGGAACATGGCCAGCACTGGCATGCCACGGTGGCATTCGACGTATCGTAACAACTTCGCCGATCATTTCCGCCCATCCTTTGACTTCATCGAAATCCGCAATATCAAATGGGCCTATATCTCCAGCTCGATGGCATTCGTAACAATGTTTGTAAAATATTGGCGCGACATCTTTGCAGTACGAAACGTCCGATACGGATTCAGGCGTTCGATCGAATGTAATCAAACATCCTACCGGCGTCGTATTCGGTAACGAAAGCGTTTTTCCAGAAGTAATCCCCGACAATAAGTCGCGAAGCTCTTCACTTTTGGCAGCGGCACGTTTGACACCGGGAGACATTTGGTCATCAACTCGCCCGCGGTAAACGATGGACGACTGAGGATCCAGTACAACAATCTCAGCCGTTCGCGATGCATGCAAACTCCTGGCGATCTCCTGGTCCGAATCGAGAATGAGCGGAAACGGTATCGACAACTCCGTGGCAAACCGAACAACATCCTCCTTCGAATCATGTCTGTTACTCATTACGCCAACGAAATCGATACCCTGTCGATTATAGTCTCGATAGAGGGATGCCAATCTTGTTGCATAAAATCTCGCCACAGGACATTCGCAACCGAGAAAGCAAAAGACTTGAGCTTTGGACTCTATCCTCCATTGATGCGTTTTCCCATCGACCGATGCCACCGACCAGCCGGGGAGATAAACATCTGAGCGACCATCATTATTCGATTCGATTGCCTCACATTGATGGCACCAGCAAATGGGGCTAGCTAAAACAACGATAAGTACTGTTGGTAGCTTGTACAGGTTTTGCAACTCCAGCAACGCGGTTGATTTCTTGATTCCATTCATTCCAGCAATCCAACTTCGAATAAGCATCTCTAGATTGATCCAAAAGGTCATGTAAATCCAAACTCGATATCCTATCGATCGACAACTTTAATTTCGTAAAGTTTTGGCCAATTTTTGCCCGTGATGAATAGTCGCTTCGAATCTTGGTCATAAGCAATTCCGTTCATGACGGACTCTTTATCACGTTGCTGTTTTGGATAAACGTCTCCTAAATCGATCCAGCCAACAATGCGACCGTTGTCAGGTGAGATTCGAGCAATGACGTCTTCGTACCAAATGTTCGCCCAGATTTCACCATCGACGAACTCAAGCTCATTGAGTTGTTTAATCTTTTTCCCACCCGTGTCAGAAACTTGGACTTGTCGTAGTACACGAAATGTATCTGGATCGATAAAACGAAGCACGGAGGTTCCGTCGCTGAGAATGAGTTCTTTACCATTGTTCGTAATCCCCCAACCCTCGAATGTGTATTGGTGAGATTTTTCGTAGATCATCGTCTTCGCGTCGTAAACAAAGCATGTATTCTCACGCCAAGTCAATTGGAAAATCTTATCGTTCAAGACAGTAATCCCCTCGCCAAAGTACGCAGGAGCGAGAGTAACTTGCAGCAGAACTTTACCGTCTTCTAGATTGACCTTACGAAGCGTCGAATTTCCTTTCTGCCCCGTCCCCTCCAAAAGGGATCCTTCGTGCATGACCAGTCCTTGAGTAAACGCCAACGGATCGTGCGGAAACGATTGAACGACTTGCCCCCGTTGGACAGGCGTCTTCTTCTGCTTTTGGGTCGGGCTACAGGAAGCCATGAGGATTGGAACCCAAATCACGACGAACCGAGTCGAGACGAGTAGATTGGAGATCATTCCACGAAGTGTGTTGCTGGTGAATTTAGCAAGCGATCACGATCGCCCGCACGCACAGTCGATCTTTACCGCCACATCATTCCCCAAAGTATACCAACTCGCTTCGCCGTTGTTTACTCTGAATAGACTAGCAAACACGCGATACGATTCGCTTCCCCCCTACCAACGGCGGGTCGATTGGGCATTTTGCAACATGTCGCTAGCTTCTTGGCTTAAACCGAAATTCGTTGATGCCTGATTCAGCTCCAGAAAAACAATGTACTTCGAATGATCGGCACCAGCGTATATCACAGGTGCAGGTGCTAACTGCAATAGGTTTGCGATTCGATTATTCCAACGTGTGGTGAATAGCTGCCCCCCCAAAGACTGCTCAGGTTGCAACCCATAATACTGAACCATCAACGCAGCCAATTGCGACGGATCCCCTGTCAAGCCATGGAGATTGATGCGGCGCAATGTCTGACTCGCATCAAAGTAATATGTCAACGTGCCAGCCAAATCCGTTGGTCGCGTGCCTGTTATCAACGGCACTCGAAGCCCATCCATTTGAACATTGGACAGTACCGTAGTGACGCGTGAAAAACGCTGTGGCAACCATTGGGGCGCGATATCAAAACGCAGAACTTCGCGCAGATCATGCACTTCCCCGCCACCCACCGAAGCAGGCTGCTGCTGAAGCTGCTGAATCGTCGGAACTCCAAGAGTATAGTCCCAGAGTTGATTCGTCCCGCCTGGTATTGCACTCGATGCGCCTTGCCGTGTTTCCAGGACCGCTGATGGCACCGATGGCATTGTTGCCGAAACGGGATTACCTGCGCCCCACATAGTAGGTGCTGCTGGCATGGACGAAGAACCGTATCGGTAGGAATCAGGTAGACCAACGGTCGCACTATGTACGCCTGACATTCCTGTTTGCATTGCTGCTGCAGGAACGCCCCCCGGGTTTGTCGCTCCATTCACAGACGTACCACCTATTGGATACGTTGAATTGCCATTAGAAGGCCATGAAGTCCCAAGATTGCCATTCAACGCATTGAGCGCGTAAGATTCGTTAGAGGGATGGGAGTTGCTCTGCTCCTGGGCACTGCCCGAATTCAGCCCGCTCCCTGCATTGAACAAGGACCTCCGAAGCGACATGCCAGTTTCGGTTTCAAATGCAGCATACGGGCCACCAATGGCTGCAGCCAACACTGCCGCTGCGCCAAATGGCTTCTGAATAAAATTGGGTATCATGGATCGGGACCAAACTTAACGATCTTTGCAACTCTTGCATGACGTTCATCTGGTAACGAAACTCTCCGAGCCTCGACAAGCACTTACGAAATGCTCCACAGCGGTCGCGCACCTCCATTCGCATCGGAACTCATCGACCAGCATCGCGCAACAACTTCGAACATTCAACATAAAGATAGCAAACTACCTCACACGGCAAGCGAATGCTAGCGAACAGACCGGTTGTAACGATATGGACTTCCACTGAGTGCGAACCATTTTAAAGCAAATACCGCGTGCTAGCATATTCTTCGAGTTCAACATCGACCGATATTTCCTCCAGTCGTTAAATACGGTATTCAGATAATGCGGGCTCGGTGTCACACCAAGGATGCTCAGCATGCTCTGTGTATGGCTCTTGTTTCGGGGAAGGAATCCCATGGATCGGCGAGAATGGCTTGGAATGTTTGGTTTCTTGGTTTGCGGTCCCGCCCTTGGCTGCAAAGGGTACCAATACGGCCATATCATCAAGCCGGATGCACCAAACATGGTGGGAAGCCACGAAGCAGGTGCCGAGGTCTTCGATCCATTGGTCGACGAAGCAGTAGCGAAACTACTGGCGCGCCAACAAACCGTTACGCCTGATACACCGTGCGGACCAGATGGATTGCCTTGCCCCAAAACCATTTGTTTTGTTGGCATCGAAAACAAGAGTATGGAAGACATTGGGGACTTTAAAGACAAACTATACCAACAGATCGACTCCCGTTTATTGGAGGCTTCGACCTTTCGTGCGATTAGTCGACGAATGGTGGATGCAGCACTCTTTGAAACGAGACTTCGTCCTGATTCACTGATGATCCCTGACAACATGCGACTCTTCACAGCCGTACTGGAACGCAACGGGGCACCACTCGACTATCTGCTATATGCTGTCTTAACGAGCGGCACAACGAAAAGAAATTCCTCGACTCAGCGTGACTATGACCTAACGCTGGAGCTCGTGAATGTACACACAGGTATTACCGATAAGCAGTCGGCAGAAGTTCGAAAGGGCTATCACAAAACGGCTGCGGGCAAAGTCTGGAACTACAATCCCTTCAAGCGATGATGATGGGATGTCAGAGTTTGCTGCCGAGTCCACCTTCATTTGCTCCTTTCCTTTCGTTCTTGAACGATGGTGGTTCTTCGCATGCACAACCTTTCGAATTACCTTGGCGTGCACTGTCTGTTTCTGGATAGGCAGCCAGGTCGGTTGCTCGACCCATGCGAAAAGACTCGCCACCCCTCGCAATCATTTCTTTGATGGACGATTGGACGAGTGCAAAAAAGGACTAGAAAAACTATCGAAGAGTCGACATGACAAAGACGTGGTGAATCTAGATTTGGCCATCGTGGACCTATTGAGCGGAAAACCAAAGATCGCCGAACAGCGACTGAAGTTAGCTCGTAACCGATTCGAAGAACTAGAATCGGAATCGCTCACCGAGAAGACGGTTTCGATGTGGACCGACGATCAAGTGAGATCGTATGCAGGGGAAGATTATGAAAAGATCTTGATTAGAGCGTTTCTCGCCCTTACCAATCTGCTATCCGATGGAGCCGATGCAGAAAGCTACACACTCCAGCTCCAAGCCAAACACGAAGAACTGGTACAAGCCTGCGCTGAGAAAACAAAATCCAATACGCCTCCTACGTATAAACCACTGCCATTAGGATTCTATCTGCGAGGTATGCTCCGAGAAGCTACCTTTCGTGACTATGACGATGCGATTCGCAACTACGAAGCAGCGGCTAGCCTTCTGCCACACTGCCAACCCATAAAATGGGATCTGAATCGAGCAAAATATGGAACACATTCTCAACCGGGAAATGGCGTCGTCTATGTGTTCGCACTCGTTGGCCGTGGTCCATACAAAGTCGAAGTCTCGGAGCAGCCGACCAGCGACGCGCTTCTCATTGCGGATCGCATCGTATCTGCGGTGGGCCCTTACAAACTACCTCCTACAATCGCGCCTATCAAAGTGCCAGACATTGCGTTACCTCCGACGGACGTGGACGCCGTCGCCGTTTCAGTCGCCGGCGCGACCATTGGACCAACCTATAGTATTGCAGATGTTGGGCAACTCGCGATGGATTCCTTTCGAGCAAACCGCAACGCGATCGTCGCGCGGGCCGTCGCCCGACGTGTCATCAAGAAGGCTACCGTCGCTGCTGCCAAAGAAACCATGAAAACCGATGGGCTTGCGTCCATAGGAATGGACATCGCTGGAATCGCATGGGAAGCAACCGAAGGTGCAGATACTCGGTGCTGGGGATTGCTGCCAAACGATATCCAAGTCATGCGAATCGAAACTCCAAAAGGAACTCCTTCGATCCAGTTGACTCCTTTACGCGGGGGACGCCCCGTTGGACCTTCCAAGCAGATTGACGTGACTGTCTTCGACGGGCGAAACAACTACGTACTTTGCTGGTTTCCAGACGCTCGCAACCAAAGCCAAGTGGTAATCGCTCAATAAAGTCAAATGTTGCCAATCACTTTAACCGCAACGAGACGACTACTAGCGCGACATCTCGAAATGATCTGCCTCGAGGAAGTAGTAGACACCGTCAAGCCCATCCACATGTCTCGGGTTCAGGTCGACGTAGAATGTACCAGCCAGCGAGTGTTGCCTGAACGACTTTTGAGCAAACTTATCGTTCGTCAGCCTGACTTCGATCATGTGCGTTTTCGGTGGCTGTGTCCCAAAACAGCAGGTGGCCCAATCTGGTACGAGCACAAACGTTTTTGCATTCATGCTTGAAATGGATGTTGGGTGTATATACCCCTTTAAAAATATCTTTTTGCCGTTCATCTCAAAAGCCGCCGGTGTTGGAATATCTTGGCCACCCGTTGGGCTCTTAAGAACTCCAAACGACACGCGCTCGTACCCCTCGGGAACCTCCGTAAAGTACACATACGTATGCTTCGCCGGAGCGGCGATTAGCAACGCACTACCCAAAACGAGTCCAATCCAAGCCCAAACTGTTCCCGTCAACTCTTGACTGTACTTCTTCAAGTTTTTAAACGCGGCGATCGCAAAAATGACCGCTAGCAAGGGCAGAAACGTTAGTAGCGGTGCAACCCATGCCATTAATCCCATCACGCCAAAGCTGGTTGCAAGAATCGCGGCGCGACTCAACGCTTTGTAGGTAAACTCTGCATCATCCGACGGAGTTGAGTACTCGCCAGCAACGGTTTCCGTAGTCTGTAGCATCTATCAAAGTGGGGTGTCAGGTAAACAAGGACAATTTCGAACTCAAGGAAATCAACGTCCAGCAGTGGCAAGGCACCAAAGGACCGATCCAAAGGTTAATGTCGCAAGCATGACTACGGCCAACGATGCCTGCTGGTTCACCAGGTTAGGCATAGCAGAGAAATACTCAATTTCTGGAATACTCACTCCGGGCAACGAAGCAATACGGACTGTGCGACGTGCTTCAATCCGACTCAGCAAAAGTGAGGATTGGGATTTCTCCGAATCGGACTGAGCGAGTAATCCGGGCTGACGAAGAGGCGGATTCCAACTCGTGGGGCCTTTCTTCTGCCCCGCGGGCACGGGGATTGGAAAAAAGGTTTTCGAACGTTTAACTGCTGCCGGATCGATCTTCTCCATTTCAGCAATCTTCTCTTTCGCTTCAGGTAGCGGGCAAGCTCGCATGTAATTGACAATCGGCATCCGTATCCAAACATACTCATCTTTTGCATCGCGGAACAATTCAAAAAGACGCTCGACTTGCGTCCACTCTTCCATCCTCGCCAAGTCCGGAATAATCAAATCCGCGAGATCAGGTCGATCTAAAAGCGTGCACATTGCTTTTGCGACTGCCTCTTTCTTAAGGACAACTCCCTCCGTAGAGTGAAATCGAAGCGCCATGACAGCCGCGAAGATGTCGACGTATTGAGAATCTTTGTTCTTGAGAATAGATTCAACAATGAGTGGCAAACCAGCATCCCCATGAAGATTCAAATAGGCTGCAATCAACGAATCCAGCCCGACACGATCCTCCGCTTTCGTACTCTTGATCATGCTTTCCATCCACCGGACGTCCTCAGGTAATCCGCAGACCCCGAGCATGGTGTAGTAAAGTCTTTTGCGATCTGGAGCCATCTTCGGATCTTTGCACCAAGCAATGAGCTTCTCCCGCTTCATTTTGCTCTTGAGGCGTATGATCTCCTCGTAAGGACTAAGCGCAAACTCGTCATAGCAATCACGAGACAGCAATGGATCGGGATGTTCAAAATACTGTTGAAAAAAATCCAATCGCTCAATCGGATCTTCCGGTAGTTTCGTCAATTTGACGATGTACTGCTCGGCTTCTTCGCTCAATGGAACCGGTGAAGACCAAACCAAATCACGGGGATCGACTCCTTGCATCAAGAATCGTTTTGTTGACTTGCCAGGACCAAAGTAGGTTGCCTGAAAAACCTGGCCGACCTTGACCAGCGAATCCCCCTTGAGAAGCGACTCCATTTTGAAGTTCGCCGCTCCATCGATGTCGTCTCGACCGTCGGAAACCAATATCGCAACTCCAACCACATCCATGGACTGCATCTCTTGTCGCAGTGTTTGCCCTGCCGCAGTGCAGAACGGACAAATGGCAAGCCCGCGATTGGCTCCAAACGAGATAAATGTGATGGCCCAGAGAATCGTCAAAACCCTGATCATCGGAAATACCCTCATCCTCGGAATCGGTTCAAAAATCTTCATGCCCTACAACGCTGTCGTAATTTAAGTCATTGGAAGCGGATCAGACTAGGACTCAATCCTAGAAATCGCGAAAAGTCTTCCGATTGTAGGAGCTACAACAGGCTTCTTGACAGATACCAGCCCTATTCGACAAATCGGAAGTCCAGACTGCTCAGAAGCTGATGGACCAAATCCGCGTAGGCTTCCGACGATCCACCTACCAGAATCGACTTTGCCCAGTCGATTTCCTCGTTCGAAGGACGTCGACTTAGCATCCAATGGAATAGCTCCTCGATTCTCGCGTCTTCATTTTGATTAGACGTGTTAGCCAAAAAACGACTGGCAATCTTTGACGCACGTAAGCTTATCCAAGGACTATTGAGCATGAGCAAAGCCTGCCCTGATACAGTGCTTCTACTTCGCTGCCCCAACGAAAAACTCGGGTTGGCTCCGTCGAACTCCGCGTACAATTCAGGCAACGAATTCCGAAACCAAGGACCATACACAGAACGATAACGTACGGTGTGCTGGAAACGATAATCTTCCTTCACATTAGAGGGAACTGCAGTGGCGCGAAGAATATTGCTATCGAGCTCACCTGACAAACGAAGCAAGCTGTCTCGAAGCGCCTCGGGAGACAATCGCCGGATGTTGGCACGACCATAATAACGATTATCGGGATCCAGTTGATAGTCCGCGTCACTGGTCTTAGACACGATTTGGTAAGCTCGCGATGAGACAATCTCTCGAATCAACCACTTGGTGGACCATCCTTGATCTATAAACTGTGTTGTCAACCAATCCAAAAGCTCTGGATGGGTAGGTTGCTCCCCAGTCGTCCCAAAGTTATCAACGGTTCGCACAAGCCCCGTCCCCATCATCCATTTCCACACACGATTCACGTAAACACGAGCAGTTAATGGGTTCTTCGACGAAGTCGCCCAACGAGCCAACTCCAACCGTCCATTGCTCGCAGGATCAATGCGAAAATCTTCGTCAAACGAAAGACAGGTCAAAAAGCCTCGCGCGGATTGCTCGCCCAACTGATGCACCGAACCTCGAACATGAACCCTTAAATCGACAGGTTCTTTTGAAGCACGAAGCGAAACCACCATCGGTCGTGAGCTGACAATCTTCTCGTACTCCTTTAGATTCTTTTCCATGGAAACAATCCGATCCTTCAGTTCAACCTCCGGTTCTTGCGCCGCAACTTTCCCAGAATCTGATGGCAATACTTGTTCCGCGACACCAAGAAATTGAACACCGTCTGCTATGACATGCCCATTTGCCATTTCGGTCGAGATTTCAACCGCCGCGCGGCCACCGGTTTCGAAGGTGTATTCTCCTATCGGATGCCATAATCCATCCTTAGGTGCAATTCTCTGGTTGATCTCGACAACATCCTCACCATCTGCACTGAAAACTTTGATTCTAGTATTGGTGGCTCGGTTCTCTCCTGGAGCATAAGAAACACGTATCAAATATCGACCAGGAGGAATCACCATCGGCTCGAAAACCACACTCTTAACCATTGAAGTATCATGTGAGTCGTGGAGATATCCCGTTTCCAAATAGGCAGCAATTGACGAAGAATTTGTCCAGTTACCTCGCTTCTCTGCGTTTGTGTCATCGATTACGATACCAGGCAATTGAGATGCGGAAACGATCTTGCCAGAAGTCGGGTTCTTCCCAACTCTCTTCTTCAAAGCATCCAGATCTTTCTTGAGCGACTTCAGGTTTTTCTCGGCATCGTCATAGTCGCTCGCTTCTTCGGACGGCAACGGTAACGGCATTCGAACCCATTGCGAGACGTTGCTATGTTCAAGCGCTACCGAGGACTTCAATATGCTTGCCAAGGCATAGTAATCCTTGGTTGGGATCGGATCAAATTTGTGATCATGACAACGTGCACATCCTAAAGTTTGACCGAAAATCGCCTTGCCAATTACATCGAGTTGTTCGTCGATGTAATCCATCTCCAGTTGCTTTTTGTCTTGCTCCTCTAAGTTCGTATCCCCAAGAGCCAGCATACCGGTCGCAGCCCATTGGTCTTGCCGGATCCGAATGTCGTCATTCTGCATCAAGTCCCCTGCGAGTTGCTCCTGTAAAAACAAATCGATAGGTTTGTCTTGATTGAACGAGTCGATCAAGTATTGGCGATACCTCCATGCATCGTGCACTACAAAGCCGCGAAGCGTGATGGATTCCGCAAATCTCACCAAGTCCATCCAGTGCCTTGCGAAGTGTTCACCGAACTGCGGCGACGCTAAAAACTGATCCACAGAATCTTCGAACGATAGTTTTGAAATGTCAGCCGCTGATAATGTTCTTTCCCCGAGGAGATCAACACTCAGCCGTTGAATAAGAACGTCATGAGAAGCAATGTCTAACTCGGAAAGCCCCGCCTCCCGCCGTTGTTTCTGAAGAAAAGCATCGATCGAAGAACCGGCATGTAGATCGGGTGGCATCAACGAAGTATCCACCGGGCGATATGCCCAGTGGCTATTTGCTTCCGATACCGGCAATCCAATTTGCTTCTTTGCGGAACCTTGCGTTGACTCGCGAGGGTCGATGGCTCCTGTTTGAAGCCACTGTCTCAATGTATCCAATTCCCGATCACTCAGCTTCCCATCAGGTGGCATGCGAAGCTTTGGGTTGCGATACTCGACTGCTTTCCACAATAAACTCTTGTCCCACAACTCCAAGTCAATCGCAGGTCCCGAGTCCCCACCCTTCTCCCAATCCGAACGCGAATCAAGACTTAAACCGCCGTTCAATTCCGAATCGTGTGAATGGCAATCCAAGCATTGTTTCAGCAGAAGCGGTCGAACCTTAGACTCAAAAAACTCTAACCGCTCGCGTTCGTGCTGGACACTAACCTCTTGAGCAGCACAGTTCGACAGCCCCCAGTAAGTCATCAAAACCAACCATGATATCCCAGTCGTTAGCTTCATCCGATTCGCCTACTTTCAATCACCCAAAAGTTCTTCGATCGCTTCTTCTTTTTCTTCGTCGCTTCCAGTCATTAATTGACTTGCAACCTTGCCTGCAACTTTACTGAAAAATTCATCTCGCTGTAACTCGTCGATGAAACCTCTTGAATAGTAAAAATTGATCTCGCCCAGCTTCTCAAGCTTGGTAAGACCTTCTTCTTTAAGTAGCTTAGGGATTCGATTCGAAACAATCGCATCTGGCGTGAGTTTGTCTGGGATTTCCTTTAATGCAATGGCTTCGACCAACTTCTTCACAACACGACTGGCAGCGTCTTCTACTCCATCGTTTTGGTTCTTTGTTTTTGCTCTTGCAACAGTCACATTAACTAGTTCGCTCGTTGAAAAAACGATCTTCGCTTCTTTCTGACTTTCCGCAGGGATAATCGCTTTGACTCGAGCCGTATTGTTTACAACACGAGTTTGGCGGTTTTGCGCAATTTCTACTTCAAAAACAAGCAAAGCATCATAGCCTTCCTCGTACGCTTTCTTGATTAACTTGCTTTGCTCGTTCGAGCCAATATAGTGCAAACAAGCGGCTAGTGGCGTAACACCTTCAGGTGGACGAATCTCCCTACTAATGTTCGGCGGAGGGGGTAATTGATTTTGAACTTGTGTACCACCGACCCCTTGTCCTTCAAACCCTTCACCACCTCCTCCTTGCCCAGGGAAACCAGAATACCCATCACCCGAAGGGTCTAGCCCAGGCATTCCACCTGGCATTCCACCTGGCATTCCACCTGGCATTCCACCCGGCATGCCAGCAGGACCACGCGGATCCATTCCAGGCATCGCACCTGCCCCACCTCTTCCCGGTCCTGCAAATCCCGGGCCCGGTGCTGAGGGAGTTCCCATTCCAGGCATCGCCTCCCCACCTCCCGCTACTCCCGCTTCACTCAGCTGAGGAAACATAAAGAACCTCATACCTGCAGGTCGCATTCCACCTTCACCACCATTACCACCGTTACCGAAGTTTCCCATTCCTTCGCCACCGGGAAATCCCATGCCTTCGCCACCGGGAAAACCCATGCCTTCTCCGCCCGGAAATCCCATGCCGTTACCCATCCCTGGAGCATTCGGCGCATAGCCCTTCAAAAAACTCGCACCTGGCCTGCTCGACATTGGGTACTCTTTGAATGCGACTGTATATACTCCGCTCGACAGTTCATCTCGAAACGCATCTATAACTTTCTCAGCCAAAAGTCCAGCTGCGTCTGCCAGTGGTTTTGCTCGCACACCCTTCAATGCACCTGGTGCATTCGATTCCATTCCACCAGGCACTCCATCGAGACCACCACTCGGCATTCCCATTCCTACTCCCAATCCTTCGCCGCCGGCGCCTCCCCCGCCTGCAGAGGATCCAAAAATGCTTTGAATGTCAGTTCCAATCGGCATCAAAGAGCTTGACGGAACATTGGCCGGATTTTTCATCGCCAACCCAACGGCAACCTTTAAACCGATTTGCGGGCGTCGCAACGCCCAACGCATTTCGTCAGCAATTTCGCTTGCTCGAGCCTCGTCCCCGCTGATCGCAAATGCATGGTAAAGACTATATGCCCTCGTCATGTTGCCAGCCTCAAACGCGATGGTAGCTCGTTCTTTCGCCGTCAGTTTTTTTGGTTTCGGTGGTGGTAAGTTCCTTCGCGGCGCACCAAAATTGCCCCCGCCCATTTGGCCTCCAGGGTTGAATCCAGCGAACCCAGGCTGCCCCCCCGACCCATTCTGTCCACCTTCGTATCCATCTGAGGAACCTGGGCCGCCTCCATACCCCATATCGGGTCTACTGCCATAACCTCCTTCAAACGACGTGGAGCCTCCCGGAGGTACTGCTCCTCCCTCAGAATCGCCAATTGGAGATCCAAATTCCATAGAACCACCACCTGAACCGCCCGATGAACCTGCGGCCGTCGTGGTTGATGGACTATCAACAGCCAGCGGCGTTTCCTTTTTCCCGCATCCCACTGCTAGGAAACCAAACGCAACAGCAGCCATCAATAACCATGGTCGAATCATGGCAGTCTCCAATAAGTTCCAGAAGTTTCAATTGGCGGCATCGCCCAGATAGATCCTCATTATTGATGGTGGCCAACAAAATGTCTACCAGCCATCACCCAATCCATCCCTCACATTTCAAGAATACGAAGAAGATTTCATGAGTGCGTTCTACATGAGGACGCTCCACCGCGAGAATCGAAGTTCTCAAAACCCGCTAAATTGGGAGTCACGCTAACGTGATCAAATAAATCCAAGTTGCGGTTATTCTTCAGCGATTCATTGTGTAAAATGTACATCCCGCCTCGGTATCCCTCCAAAAGTTGTCGTTGTGTTTATAACCCATTGGTCCGGCCCAAAAGCTAGGTCTGCTGCTTTGTCTGTAGAGGCTCTGTGCAGGCTGTATGAAGTAATCTTGATGATTGCTTTACTCTGCTCATTGTTTGCAAAGCCCGTTCAAGCATCCCCCACGGAGTCACTCGACGAACGGCTCAAAAAAGCACTCGATACAGAAGTAATTCCTATACTGAAGTCGCATTGCGGATCGTGCCACATGAACGGGGAAAACGAAGCGGGCGTCAACTTCGACGACTACAAGACAATTGACAAAATCCGTGAACACACGAGCACTTGGGAACAGATTCGTGGAGTTGTCCGCGCCGAAGCTATGCCACCTCCGGACAACTCCAACATGTCAGGAGAGGAAAGGAAGAGGTTGTCGGATTGGATCCAAGCCATCCTACATGATGTGGACTGCCAGTGTGAATTTCCAACTCCGGGCGTCACCATTCGACGACTCAATCAAATAGAATACGACAACACGATCCAAGATCTTTTCGGTATCGACACGTATCCATCAAAGCAAATTGCCTTTGTTTCCGATGACGTGGGGAATGGATTCGATAACCAAGGGGAGGTTCTTTCGATCGCGCCGATCATGATGGAAAAGTATTTGCAGGCGGCCTCGCTAGTCGCCAAACAAGTGATCATTACGGACCGCGAGAAACTAAGGAACATTAGCCACGAAGGAAAAGCATTGGCGTTCGGCTCCTCTTACGCCGCAACTTTCTTGCTAGCGGAAGGAACCTATGACTTTAATGTGCGAATGCGCTTTGGCGATGGACAAAACGACAAGTGTTTTGCAATCGCAAAGCTCGATGGACAAACGGTTCGGGAATGGGACGTAGAATCTAACTCAAAGAATTTTGAATTCACGTTGGATGTTCCCGAGGGTGAGCATGTCCTCGCGATTCAATACGAATCAGACGAGTCCCCTGACAAGAAAGGGGATCCCAAACGCAAACTGTACATAGAGAATATCCGCTCCAATGGTCCTCGAAAACGCGACCCCGCATTTCCACGGATCCATCGATCTTTCGTTGTCGCCTATCCAGAACAACGAGATGCGCCTTTTTCTGAAGCGATCGGTCCTACCGAAGCCTCGCGACGTGTTTTTACAGCATTTCTTCCGAAGGCTTACCGAAGGGCGGTGGATGCAGCAGAAATCGAATCCGTCGTCAAAATCTGCGAAGCCGCGCAGAACGAAGGCTTCAACTATCTGGAGTCCTTGCAGTTTGGGCTCCAGGGTATTTTAGCGTCTCCTAAGTTTTTGTTTCGATCGGAAAAGCTTGATCCTGCTCTCGGCTTAGACGATTACTCGATTGCTAATCGGCTCTCTTACTTCCTCTGGTCATCCATGCCAGACGAAGAACTCATGAACCTAGCTGCCGCAGGGGAGCTTCGCCATCCTGATGTATTGCGATTGCAGGTCAATCGCATGCTAGAGCATCCGAAGTCAATTGCACTTGTCCAGGGGTTTTTCGGACAATGGCTCGGGCTTCGAAATCTGAACAAGATTGAGATCGACAAGAAACAGTTCACGTTGTGGAATAACCGACTGCGGGATGCAATGATCCGAGAGACGGAGCTTTTTTGTCATCATGTTTTGCAACACGGATCCGTGGATGAGCTGACCACCGCGAACTACTCCTTCATGAACCCCCGCATGGCAGATTTCTATGGGGTTTCATTCGCGGATACCGACCCTGCTGACTTGTATCTTTCATCTTCCCGCAGAAACTCAGACCAATCGAAACGTTCGGGCTCCTTTGAGCGAGAGGACGAATGGATTCGCGTCGAACTACCAAAAAATCGTCAAGGAATTCTTACCCAGGCCGCAGTTTTGGCTTTAACCTCGAATCCTTCCCGTACTTCCCCCGTGAAACGAGGAAAGTGGATTTTGGAGAATATGCTCGGGGATCCTCCCCCTTCTGCACCTCCCAACGTTCCGTCGCTCGAGCAAGCGAAAGCTAATGAAAAGGCGTCGTTGCGAGAACAACTAGAAGTCCACCGTAGCAATCCAAGCTGCGCTGGTTGCCACAAAATCATGGATCCTATCGGACTAGGCTTGGAGAATTTCGATGCCATCGGCCGATGGAGAGACCAGGAGGGTGATAAATCGATCGACGCACAGGGGGAGTTGGTCGATGGTTCAAAATTCACCTCCCCTGCCGAACTCGTTACATTGCTCGGAGCCAGAAAAGATCAAATCCTGGAGAATCTTACGAAAAAAATGATGGTCTATGCCATCGGCCGCAGCTTACAGAGAGTGGATCGATGTGCCATCGAACAAGTGTTAAATTACGTGCGTGGCAGGAACCGTTCGATTCGCGGCATGGTGGAAGCCATCGTTCTCAGCGACACATTTCTGCAATCCCCCACGATTCAACCTTCACCTACCCTTCCATCGCCCGCACCTGCCTCTACCCCACCCACTGGAGATCGAAACGATGAACCATGATTCCAAAAATTTCTCGGTATCCCTAGATCTTTCCAGAAGAACGAACTCGATCAGTCGACGTTCCGCACTCCGCGCACTAGGCGTTTCGCTCGCCCTTCCATCTTTGCAAATCATGGGAACCACATCGGCGAGCGTCTCCAGCAATCCAATCTCGCCTGTGCGGCTCGCGTGGGTCTTTTTCCCAAACGGCACCAACGCTGAACGATGGTTTCCAAAAGGGGCTGGCAAAGACTGGGAATTCTCACCAAGCCTCGCACCGCTGGCTGAGAACCGAAACGATCTGAACATCTTGAAGGGCCTTGCTCAAGTGAATGCACAATCACTCGGAGATGGTCCTGGCGATCACGCAAGAAGCGCTGCTGCTTTTCTCACGGGCGCGCACCCCTACAAAACCGAAGGTGCCAAGATCAAGGCCGGCCGCAGTGTAGACCAGATAGCGGCTGATGTTTACGGGCGGTCCACTAGACTTGCCTCTCTAGAACTAGGCACCGAACAAGGCAGGGATGCTGGTGCCTGCGACTCTGGCTATGCTTGTGCTTACTCCAACAACATCTCTTGGAGAAGCGAGCATTTGCCTACAGCGAAGGAAATCAATCCTCAAAAAGCGTTTCAACGATTGTTCGGTGGTGGAGATGGTCAAAGCGGCGACCCAAGAGCTCACAAAGTTCGCAAAAGCATTCTCGACTTTATTTCTGAACAGCGAACGCATCTAGAATCAATAAGCGGCTCCGAAGACCGCCGCAAACTCGAAGAATACTTCGCTAGTATTCGCGAGATCGAACAGCGTATCGCTATGTTCTCAACCCCCGTGATACTCCCTGCTGGAATCGTTGAACCCACCGCCAAACCTGAAAATGCAACCGAACATATCCGCCTGATGTACGACCTCATGGTCTTGGCTTTCCAAACCGACACCACTCGTCTTGCTAGCTTTATGCTTGCCAACGAAGGCAGCAATCGTACATTTCCAATGATCGAAATCAAGGATGGTCATCACAGCCTTTCGCACCACGAAAATAAGATTGAAAGCATTGAGAAAATTGCCAAGATCGACACTTATTACGCAGAACAATTCTCGTACTTCTTGAACAAACTAAAGTCGACGAAAGACGCCGACGGTAATTCGCTTCTCGATAGTTCACTCGTGGTATATGGCGGGTGCATCTCCGACGGGAATCGCCACGACCACCATAACCTACCTCTCATCTTGGCAGGTAAAGGAGGCCGCAATCTCCCAACAGGACGGCTGCTTGAGTTCCCTGAATACACTCCGATGAACAATCTCTTCTCGACGATGCTCGAACATGTCGGAATGGAGAACGTTGTTTTTGGCGATGGTACGGGAAAAGTGCAATTAGCTTAGTCAAATAGAATTTGAAAGGCTCATGCGAAAAGGACTCTGCTACTCGGCCTAGTTCTGAACATAAACCTAAACTCCAACCTTTCGATTCGTTAAACGACCGCTTGGCTAGTGGATGAACCGAATCCATCCGGATAGAAACTGTAGTTCGCGACGCCTTAGTCGTCCACTAATCGAACGGCGTTAGTACGAAGGCAGCAGACGGTTAAAGGATAAATATTTCAAACTCGCGCCTAGAACAATTCACAGGGGAAGATCGTGCGTAAATTTCGAATACCAACTCTTATCGTGGTACTCGCCTCCTTTTCGATCATGGCAGTTATTCTAGCCAATCCGTTTACTCAAGCTCAAGAGAAACCGAACTCGATGCTCCGCCATATTGTTATGTTTAAATTCAAGGATAGCAGTAGCAAAGAAGACGTTCAAAAGGTCGTCGATGCGTTTCGATCGTTGAAGAAGTCGATCCCTTCTATAGCCGCGTTCGAGTACGGGACAAACAACAGCCCCGAGAATTTAGCGAATGGCTTCACGCATTGCTTCCTCGTGTCGTTCAAAAACGAGAAGGATCGCGAACTCTACTTGCCTCACCCGAAGCACACAGAGTTCGTCGAAATCCTCAAGCCTCACTTGGACAAAGTTCAAGTTATCGACTACTGGTCGGCCGAATAAGCCTAGTTTCGAGTAGACTTCAACGTTCGAGTAGCTGCAACTACCGAGTAGGTTTGCAATTATTGCCGTCACATTTCCTTTTCGATCCAACGCATTTTGAATCTCCACATTTTTGAGTGCAACGATCATCCTGCTGTTCCTGGGTTTATACGCAAAACTCTTTTCGAGGCGATCACTCACTGCAATAGGTAGTTTCGATCCTACTATCAACAAGTAGCAGAGGACTTATTACACTATTCCGAGTCGACTGGGAATCAGAACAGTGAATTTCTGAAAACAAGCTTACTTCGTGCGCATGCGAATACGTTGGATCGTGATCTCCCAACGCAGGGCGAGGCTTCGGTCCATAGAGCTTCTCTTTTGCTCAAAGTGCTTGATCGAGTCTTCCGTGCCTATAGTCTCCAGGATCTCCAACAGGTCTCTTTGCTGAAAAACGTTGTCTACTTTCGTGAGCTGTTGCAATACGAGTGATTCGACACTGGGCCCAAACTTCGCAAATTTCTTAGCTGCGCCGTGAGGTAAATCTTCAATATGCTCGATTAACAAGACAGCATCTTCTGCAATTCCCAAATCAAGTAACGCTGCCAAAGCGTTTTTGCGATGTACCTTGCTCTCGTTAACGATCTTTCGTAATTCCGGCGCGCAGCTCGTATCAGCCCAATGCGAGAAAGCTCTCCAACCGGCATCGTGATCGAATCTGTCTTTCCCATTGATAATCTTTCGTAACGAGCTGAGGACTTCTCCACGCTTTTCTTCGACGATTGCCACTGTTGCTAGTTTGTCGAGTGCACTCCTCATAGAACGAGATTCTACCTTGGCCACTTGATCGAGAAGCTGACCAACCAATTCCGGGCTGGGAACACGTCGCTCGTTATCGATCATACGTTCTTGTTCTTCTCTTCTAGTTTTTGCATCTTGATTGCGCTGTTCGAGAGTTTTCGTAGATATGGGCGTGATCTTCAGAACATAAGGTGTTTCCGTTACAACACCGTTGGTACGTTGCGTTACGATTGAATCCTCGACAAGACTTCTGGGTCTTCCTTTTTGAAGATCGAATACCCAAACCCCTTCCCCTTTCACTTCAAGAGACGGGTTATCACCATCTTGGGTTGCAAAGCGACGTGTTCGTTTCACACTTACGGATTCGTCGGTATGCTCAATAACCTCGAATTTTGATTCGGAAATCGCATGAATCTTTGGCGCCTCTTCGTTCGAGCGTCCCCCTGGGAGTATGTCATTCAAATGCGATCGAACGAAAGCATTCATGCCAAAGCTAAACCGTGAAGGGGAAGATCTCTCGAAGACGAAAAGATCATTCTTGAACCAGCGTTCTTGGTCCATCAATTCAAAGGGCTGCATGATCAATGCGGGTATCGAGACAAACTGATACGGGAGTTGATGTTCCGAGGAGTGGACTACGTCTCCGAATCTGCCTACTGATAACTTTCCTTTGACGCCGTCCTGGCGAACGCCGTTGATCGTGACAATCGGACTTTGCATACTACCCGAGAAGACAGCTGTATATTGAATCGATCGCAATTGATCCGCGGCTGTTCCACTTACTTCTAGAAATCCGACTCCTGGAGTCGCTCGGCGAACGATTTCTTTGGATTCGATTGTTGCTTCTTTCGAAACTGCATGGACCTCCTTGGTAGCAATTGGGGCGATTTGGTTCTTGCTCATGAGGCTTCGCAATTCGTCCACACGACAAGCAAAACCAACGGGGTTGATACCTTTACCTGTAAGTGTCGCGCTCGCGATTCCCACCACTTGGCCCGCTTGATTCAATACAGGTCCCCCGCTATTCCCTGGATTGATAGCACCATCGATGGCGATGGCATTTCGTCCTGGCTTTTTGTCAATTCCTGAAATGATTCCAGCGGAAACTTTGATGTTCTCACCCATCACTTCTGAAATCGGAAATCCCATCACCAGGATGTTTTCGGCAAGTTCTAATCCAGAGGAGTCTGCCAATACTAGGGGCTCGATCGTTCCATGGTAAGCGAGGATGGCTAAATCATTCTTATAGTCAACATCCACGATGCGCGCTGCGAACTTTTGTTCACCGAACTTTACCTGGATTCGATTGGCAGATTGGATAACATGCGCACATGTGACCAAGTACCCTTTTGCAATAGAAAAGCATGTTCCCGTAGCATTGACCTCTTCCTTGCTAGGTCTTTCTTCACCGACGATGTATTGACACTCTCCATCCACTTTGAAGGTTGAATGCGTCGTACCCGGTTTCTTCACAGCCTCGTAGGTAAACTCATAAGCAAAGTTATCCCCTTTCTGCCATCGATATGACAATTCGCGATCTTGTTTATTCAAGAAAGGATTAATGGTTTGGACCGGAGCTCCAGCAATCGTATCTTTGGGGGTGGAATCCGTCGTCAGTGCTTTTTGAATCGTGCTGCCAATGGTTCGCTGAAGGTCGTCTTTCGATACCAATCGAGGAACGATAAGGAATGCTACGGTTGGAACTCCAGTCAAAAATAGTAGCACTCCCCCTACGATGGTAAGAGTGGTAACCAGTGGAGAGTACCCCTTATGCTGCATTCGCGGTCGAGATGCGTCTTGTAAACTTGGTTGGCGAAGGTTATCGCCGTGGAGATTATGATCGGCGTTCATTATTAAAAACAGAAACGGAGAGGTGGGCTCAACGTGATTTTTCAATTCTCACATCGCAGCGATTCAGAGTCTAGTAGAATGCTTCTGGACAGCAAGAACAAGGACATTGTGCAGAATTCACGAATGCCATCGAAGAGTAAGATTTAGATACACCGCAGTGGGGGCGTGCAACGAAACGTCGGTTGGTGCGCCGTACGATCGCAAGTTCAACCGACTCACTTGCCTGCGTGAAAGACCAAGTGTGGGAGTTCGGGCAATATGAGCTTCTCCATTGCAAGCCGCACACCGGCTGTCGAGCCGGGCATCGTCAAAACAATTTTTTGGCCAACTCGCCCGCCGCTTGCTCGACTAAGCATCGATGCTGGTCCGATGTCGTGATACGATAGCATGCGAAAAAGTTCGCCATAGCCTGGAATCATGCCGTCGTACAGTGACTCGACAGCATCGACCGTGCAGTCTCGAGCGGCGAGCCCTGTGCCGCCGGTGATCAAGACGGCGTCGCATTGGTCATCAGCCAGCATATCGTTCACCTTGGATCGAATAGGCGTTTCATCATCTGTGACAATTGCTCGTTCGACAATCGAAAAACCACGTTCTAGGCACAACTCTTCAATCAGTTTCCCACCTAAATCTGTTTCTAGCGTGCGGGTATCGCTCACCGTCAAAATGGAAACGAATACTGAATCGTTAGCTTCTTTGCGATGTTGTTGTGTGGATTCCGAAGGCATCGAGATTTGTGGGGCTTTCTAGGAGCAATTAAATCTATGTGTTGGTTGCTTCGCTAACCTCAAGTTCGGGCAATCGAATTCTAACACCGTTCTTGCCAAACACGATCGGGATCAATTCTTTGGAAATACCAGCGTCGTAGGTAAGGCCATAGTATTTGTGAGCGGGTGCGGATAGCCGAAGCACCCAACGCAATAATTCGACACGAAGTGCTTGAATCCATGGCAAGTCAGGCTGGCTGATGATCTCTTCTTCGCCCACTTCGATAATCCAACGTTCGGCTGCTATGTTGATTTTGCCTCGTCGGCTCAAGTCTTTAAGTGCGCCTCGAATATCCGTTTGTTCCATATAGCCGTACGTTACGTTTACAGCATAGATGTCGTTTCCAAGTTTGATTACTTCGTAGCGATTGGCGTCATCATAGGTGGCATTCGATATTTGATTGATATGGAAAAGGGTTACGTGAGAGGGGAGAACGCCAAATTTCTTGAGAAAAACACGAAGGGTGACTGGCGTGTAGTCATTCAAAGTACGTACTGGTTGAGAGCAAAGAAAAACTGCCGCGCGGTCGCTTTCCACGAGCCGCCGACGGCCTTGGATAAGTGTTCTGGCCAAGGGCAGGTTTTCTTCAATGGCGATCTGAATCTCGTCGACTTTATCTCGGAGAGCAACAAGCCAATCGATCTTTTTTCCTTCTCGGAAGCCGAAGTCGTAAAACGCCTTGGCCATTTGTTTTCGTCCCCATTGCCAGATGAGCATGATGAGAACCAGGACCGCAGCGATGGTGATCGGAAAGTAGCCACCACTGGCAATCTTCGTGAGATTGCTACAAAAGAAGAGCATGTCGATGAGAAAAATGGGGAAGCATACCGCGGTAACCAGCCAAAGTTTCCATTTCCATCGATAGAACGCGACGTAGCCAAACATAATCGTCGTGATACCCATTGTCGCCGTAACCGCGATGCCGTACGCAGATGCGAGGTTACTGGCGGTTTGGAAAGTTAGCGTGGCGATCACACAACCCACGAACAAAGCCCAATTGACCGATGGGATGTAAACTTGTCCTTCGGCTTCATGGCTTGTGTAGCGAACGAGCTGGCGAGGAGCGAATCCTAGTGCGATCGCCTGTTTCACAATGGAAAACATGCCAGTGATTAGCGCCTGCGAAGCGATGAATGCTGCGCAAGCTGCAACGATGAGGTCGAATGCATGAAAAGCTTGATTGATGGCTTCGAGGCCATCGAAATGAGGCGTGAGCGCAAAATAGGTATTGCACCGCGGCGGTACCCCCTTTTCTAGAATGTATCCTACTTGACCAGCGTAATTGATGAGAAGGCACGGTAGGACGATCGAATACCAGGCCAGCATCACAGGGCGTCTGCCGGAGTTTGCAGGATCGACGCTCATTCCTTCTGAGCAATGTTTTCCTGTTTGTTTCATGAAGTGACCGATGTCAGCGTACTTGGCCTCGCCTCCTGTGATAGCCAGAACAACGACACCAAAAATAGCGAACATCCCGAGTGTTGGGTAGCTCACGGCAAAGTCAAACGCATAGTAAGGATTAACTGCCTTGAAGACTTCGGGGTTCCTGAAAATCCATGGCAATCCCTTCAACGCGATCCATGGAAACCAAATGAGAAGCATAAACCAGCCGAAGAGTCCGCCGACTTTGCTGGTTCCTCGCCATTGCGGTTTGAACAAGATAAAAAGACTGATGATTGTTGCAGGAACAGCCCATTCCTCTAACGGTTCGTAGGCACCGAGCATGCTCACGGCAGGAGTGATGATGCCATCGGCAGCAAGCATACCTGCGGCAGTCACGACTAAAAACCCGAGAACACCAATGCCAAAGATCTTACCCGTGTACCCTTTGAGTAGCCCCCAAAGGGCAAAGTCGCCACCCTCGCCCCTATTGTCTGCCCGCATGATCAACAAATCGTACTTGACGGTTAAAAAAATCAGCGCCCAAAAGACGAGGCTCAAACAGCCGAGGGCCTCATTCGTAGATACAAGATTAGGGCCACCCGTAGCGATCATTCCTGCAACTTGTTCGGCAGGAAGGTTGTGGTTATTCAGCTTGATCGTTTCTCGAGTCAACTCCATGACGCAGTAAAGAACCGATGTACCGATGTCACCGTAAACGGTTCCGGCAGCTTCGCGAATTCGGGTAAAGAGACCCGCCCCATGACTAGTTGACTTGTACTCGACGGGTTTACGAGGATCTTCCTGCTTGTCTTTTTCAAGCGAATCGTCCTGTTCGTCGTTGGTCGTAGAATTCACAGCTTACATCCGAAGATTATGAAATTCGCGACAGGTAGCACGCTGCTGCCGTTGCGAGCGGCTACCATCATTTCAGTCGTGAAAACAATTGCAATGGGTGGTAGCGGAATCCTAAGTTTTTGTTCCCCAAACTGAGATTCTAGAAAATCGCAGCTCGAATGGTTGAATTAAGACAAAATTCTTAATTGGGGGGTTGCAATCTTAGATGGAAGGGTAAACTTAAAAAGATCAAGCGTGGTTGAAGGTTGCGAATCGCGAACGACCGACTGGCGCTCGAATGAGATGAATCAAATCAAACTTCCCCACTCAGCTCAAGATCGGATTTCGGGCGTGACCGATCTAGGTTGAGTGGGGTTTTTTATTTTCAGTTCGAATTTCTAGAACTCGATTGTCAGGCAAAGATTTGATAGGCGAAAAGTCTTTGTGACGGTTCGGATTTACAAGGCCCTCGGTTGGGTGAACACGTCCTTTCGTGTAGACTATGCCTGATGAGTGGAAAGATCGCCGATACCGTTGATGAGTGGATTCGAACACATGCTTTGAATCTCAAAGCGTCGACACGAAAAGTCATTGAAGACTGGTGGAATCAGCCTCCGCATTGGGGCCCCATTCATGACTTTCTTTCTCAAGTTGGCACGTTGTTGACCAAGTATCCGGAGCTAGAAGTAGGCGTCGACAGACTATTTCGATTTGTCGAAAGGACGCGAAGCCCTGGAAGCTTCATCGCCTTTTTGGAGCGAGACTTAGATTCACTGCCAGTCTTGATGCGCATTCTTTCTCTGCAGTCTCCTTCGGTCGAGTGGCTTGTCGAGGATCCTGACAGTTTCGACTGGCTCCGCTTAACGGCAGGGCAGTCGGTGCCTGCAGAACACATGTCTGATGTTATCGTTGCAGAGCTCGGGGGACTCGAGGATGAAACGCATTTGCTTGCGACGATGCGTACGTTCCGACGTCGCGAAACACTCCGGGTTTTATGCGCATTCTGTTTGCACGGCATGCCATGGTTTGAAGTCTCACACCAGTTAACCTGGATTGCTCAAGCGTCTCTCGCTGCAGCCATCCAAGTTGCTTCAAGAATATCTGCCAGTCGAAAGATCACGCCACACGATTTGGAGAAACGAATAGCCGTCGTCGGGTTGGGGTCTTACGGAGGGTGCGAGTTGGATTTTTGCCAGCCTCTCGAGCTTCTCTTTTTCCGAGAGTCTGGTTCACTCATGGCGTCGGCCGTTGATCAAGAGAAACTGCAAGAGGAGTTTGACCGGTTTGCGACGCGTGTGGTGAAATGGCTTTCGCATCCAAGTGGATTTGCATACGAGGTCAAGCAGCCATTCTCTAGCGAAGGAGATTTTCGCGTTGATACGAGAATGGTTCTCGAAGGCCGTCGTTGGCTTCAATATGTTGAGAATGCCGGTCGCACCCAGCATAAGTTCGCGCTTCTCAAAGCGCGGCATGTTTTCGGTGACGCATCGATTAGTCAGAGTATTCTTGAAGAAGTACCAACCTTGCTTTTCCAACGCAATCTCTCTGGATCCGACGTTGCTAGTTTAGGTGCTGCCTATCGACGGATTCATCGGAGAGATGACAAAGGGGGGGCGATTGGCGGAAATGTCGATCGAATTGACGAAGATCAGGTGGTGCGTTGGCGTACGGAGTTGGAATTTTTTGTTGGCTATCTTCAGTTACTGCACGGTGGTGATTCCCTCGCGGTCCGAGAAGGCAATACGTTACGCGCCATTGATGCGTTGGCGAAAGAAGGTTGTTTGACCGAATCGGAACGAGGTATCTTGGCAACGGCTCTCGGTCGATTTCAGACGGCTGCCATGCAATCACAGCAATCGGTATCCCTTTTTCTAGGTGGTGCGGAGAGAGGCAAAAGGGTAAACGGTTGCGTCGATATGGATGTGTCGCAGCTTATGGATGCGATAAGCAAAGTCCGACAGATCCAGCAACACCTTCAGGCAGAGGTTTTTTCTGGTGAAGAAAACGTAGCCGATGAATCCGATTTGATTTTGGATCCGAATCCCTCGCCCGTTTGGGTAGATGATTTGCTGGCGAAGCACCGATTTCAACGGACACACGCTGCCTATCAACATCTGATGGAACTCGCGCGCGAAGAGATCAAGATGTTGTCGACGCGACGCTGTCGGCATTTTCTCGCCGCGATTGCGCCGCAATTGTTGAATAAGATAAGCCAGACTCCGGCTCCTGATTTGACCTTGGAGAATTTGGCCAAAACGAGTCGATCGCTCGGTGGGAAAGGAGTCCTTTGGGAGTTGTTCAGCCGACACGAACCGAGTATGGATCTCTATGTTCGACTTTGTGGTGCAAGCCCCTATTTGGTTTCTTTGTTAGTTAACAATCCTGGTATGATCGACGAGCTGCTGGATTCATTGATGCTCAATCGCTTGCCGGATGAACATCAACTTGAGACGATGATTTATGAACTTTGCCGCGGGGCGGAAGACATCACGCTGATTCTCGCGTCCTTTAAGAATGCCATGCACCTAAACGTGGGTGTCCGTGAAGTTCTTGGAAAAGAGAGTATTGCCGATACACATCGCGCGTTATCCGATATCGCGGATGTATGTGTCAATCAAGTTATCGAGAACGAATATCACAATCTTATTAAGAAGCTCGGTGTTCCACGCACCGAGACGACGGGAACCTGTCGATTCGTGTTTGCATTCGTGGGAAAATATGGAGCTAGAGAACCAAACTATCACAGCGATATGGGGCTTCTGTGTCTCTACGAATCCGACGGTGAAACGGCACCCGTGGGGATTTCTCGTCGCCATATCGCATCATCCAATCAAGATTTTTTTCAACAGCTCGCTCAGCGCGTATCACAATCGCTGAATCGCGTTGGGCGATTCGGAAAACTCTATGAGACCAAGATTTGGAGCCTTGGGAATGGACGTTCCAATTTTCTCTCCTGGAGTCTTCAATCATTTCTTCAAGCGATCGAAAGCGGAAGTCTATCGCCAGAGAAGCGTATCGAACTAGTCGATTTTCGAGTTTTTTGCGGAGAGCACGAATTTGCCGAAATCGCCGAATCGCAAGTCGAAATATCCTTGGAGATGCTTCCCTGGCTAGAGAGTGATACGCAATGGTTGCGTAGCCAACGCAACGCACTCGAGTCTACCGCGCACCATCGCAACCTGAAGAGAGGATGCGGCGGTACTATTGATATCGAGTGGCTTTGCCGAACGCTTGTTTTGCAGAACGCAAACAAAGGTTCGTTCCATCGAGCGAAGGGGACATCCATGCTGGCGAGTTACCTTGCCACAATTGGGAGTCTCAAGGATACGGAATCGAAGTTCATCATCGAGAGTTACCAATATCTTCGCGGGGTTGAATCTGGACTGCGATTGATGAACACAGCCGCTAGGCACGATTTGCCACAGGAGACGATCGAGCTAGAACGATTAGCGTACATTCGTCATATTGCTGGGGGAAAAGAGCTAGAGTCCGAGTGCGATCGATTCCGGTCGATGAATCGAAAACTTTTTGATCAATATGTCAAGTAAAGAGAGCAACGGAATCACAAACTGGATAGCGTTCTTGGCCGCAGTTCAGTTCCTCACTCGCATTCCAGTTTCACCATTACTTCCAAGTGAAGAGTTTGATCACCGATTGGCATTGCAGAATTCTGTCCGTTACTTTCCCCTCGTCGGATTAATGATCGGGTGTTTTACAAGTGTTGTGTTTTCGTCGCTTTCGCTTGTCTGGTCTACTGTTGTTGCTGCATGCATTGCGATTGCTGCGGAGAGTTGGCTAACCGGTGCGTTTCATGAAGATGCATTCGCCGATGCCACGGATGCGTTGGGAGGTGGTTGGACAAAGGAACGCGTTTTAGAAATCTTGAAAGATTCGCGTCATGGCACCTTCGGCGTATTGGCATTGGTGCTGGGGATCGGTTTGCGTGTGCTACTACTCGCAGAGATCGGACCGCAGATCGGATGGTATGCCATTCCAATTTCGGCCATGACGGGTCGTTGGGCAATCTTGTGGATGATGGTGTTGCTGCCACCCATCGAAGATCGCCACACTATGGTGCGAGATGTGGGCAGCCAGACCACTTGGGCTATCTTTCTATGGAGTGGAGCCGTGGCGATTGCGGCTTGGTTCGTATGCGGGGCGGCGTTTGTGGGGGGGCGCCAACTGTTCTTCATCCAAGAAACGTGTTATGTTTCTTTGGATCAAATGTCATACCATTTTGGCGAAGCGCTTTGGCTGGGCATTCAAATCGCAGTTGCTAGTGTGTTTGTAAGCTTTTTGTTTGGGCGATACGTCATGTGCCGAGTGGGCGGAGTTACTGGCGATTTTTTAGGTGCCAATTGCTTCTTGGTTCAGTTGGTAGTACTTCTGCTATACGCAGCATACTCTTAGAGATACGAAACGGCGGTAAGTATGTTGCATTCAGTTATCTTGAAACCGATACCCCACGCCGCGAACCGTTTCGATGGCAACAGATTTTTCGCCTATTTTTTTGCGAATGGCGCGAATGTGAACGTCAATGGTCCGTTCCAGTACGAGTGTGTCTTCCCCTAAGGCAGAGTCGATTAGTTCGCATCGTTCAAAGGCCCGCCCCGGCTGGCGCATCAATGTGTCGAGCAAACGAAATTCGCTTCGAGTAAGCTCGACCGGAACATCATCGACTGTGACACGATACTTTCTTCTGTCGAGACTAATGCCTTTTTGCGAGACGACATCGGCATCGTCATACTCCGGTCCCTGTTTTCTACGCAGGAGCGATTTGATCCGCTCCAATAAAACCCGAACACTGAACGGCTTGGTGACATAGTCGTCTGCACCGACGGAGAAACCGATCAATTGATCAGATTCCTCCGACTTTGCGGTAAGCAGGATGACATTGATCTTGCTTGTTTCTGGACTGGCTCTCAGTCGTCTGCAAACTTCGACACCATCCACGATCGGCAACATGACATCGAGGATCATGACATCCGGCAATCGCAACTGTGCTTGGTTAAGTCCATCTCGCCCATCAAACGCTTTAAACACTTCGTATCCTGCGCGATCCAGGTTGTACAGAAGAACCTCCGAGAGAGCTCGATCATCTTCAACGACTAGTACTTTGGTGCGAGGCATACTTTTTCCATAAATGAGTAATGACGATTCAGGAATTCCCCGAATCATTCGGATCTGTGGCCGTGGTGATGGCCGGTCTTCGGTGACGGACGATTACGCCGTCCACCATGTAGATTGTGTCCTCGGCAACGCTCACCGCGTGGTCAGCGATCTGCTCGATATGTCTCGAGGCTGAAAAACAATGCATTGCGGCATAAATCTGACTGCTATCCCGGGACATCAGTGAGTTCAGTACTTCAATCACTTCGACGTTCTTTGCATCCACTTTGTCATCGTCTTTGATGACACGAAATGCCATCTCCGTGTCGCGATTTACAAAAGCATCCAGGCTACGTCGTACCATCGAGATCGCCATGTTGGCCATCTGGTCGATACCCGATGGAATCGGAAATTCGGGATGGGGACATAGACTGTCGGCGCGTTGTGCAATATTGCATGCAAGATCAGCCATGCGTTCTAAATCGTTGTTGATTTTCATCATCGTCGTGATTCGCCTAAGATCGGCTGCCACTGGCTGGTGCAATGCCAACATTTTCAAGCAATCTTCTTCGATTCGTACTTCGCCTCGATCCACTTCATTGTCTCGGTCGATAACCTCCGCGGCCAACGACCCACGTCTCTCGACCAAAGACTGTACGGATTTTCCAATCATTTCCTCAACACTTCCGGAGAGGCGTAGGAGCGAATTGTGAGCGTCGTTTAGGTCTTGGCTAAGATGAAGAGACATTCCGGCTGCTTTCGAGTTGGGTGAGTATCGTAACGAGAGGAAGTGAAGAAATGATGAATATAACGTGAAGAGATGATTCTGTTCAGAACGCTTTTCGCCAAGAGTGACAATAACGTGAATCGCGTTTTAAGAAAAAAGGCCAGTCGAAGCCAAGCGGCCTTCCAGCGAATTTGAAGCTCAAATGGCGCTGCGTAGACGCGCTCGCAAAAGGCGCTACCGAAAGTTTGATCCAAAGAACAGTCACCGAGAATGGACGGCAAGGAAACGCTATCCCGCATTCCTAGGTTTGAACCGGGATCGATCGCCTATTTGCAAACTGCGGCAAGTAGGCTGTGCCAAACAAAATTTTCCGAAACAGACGCCTTTTCAAACGCCTCCGAGGCGAACAATCTCGCCCGTTCCGATTGACCATCCAACTTCAACAGGGTAGCAATCAATAGTATATCAGCAGCGCCATCCGTTTTGCCTTGAAGTGCGTTCTCCGATAGCTGATTGAGACTATCCTGAAGACCAACCCGAGAAGGCTTAAGGTAATCACGAAGCGTTGTGCCCCCCAGCTCGGATGGGTTGATCTCGCCACCCGCCGCAGCGGACATGTTCAGTAGATCAAGAACTTTCTCCAGATCCGTTTCGGTGTCTGGTGTGAACAATTTAAGAATAGCATGACGAAGATAAATCCCTTTGTTCATCGGCTGCCGGTTAATAGCCATAGCATCACAAGAACGAAGAGCACTAGGCATATCCCCCGCGAGGACCATCTCATCCACGAGCCCACTCGCCGAATCGGACCAAGCCAATGAGGTCGGCTTTTGTAGTTGAATCGACGGCTTCGCAACAACAATGCTCCTTGAGGAAGTTCGATCCTCCGATAGATCGCTCTGTGTTGAAACGAGTCGCAGCGGAGGTCTCACAAACTGTCTTTGCGATTCTACTAACACATCGCTCGCGTACTCATCTCGCGCATCTAGCCAATTCGCAACGGACATCCGAGTGGATGGAGGATTTTGCTTTACAGCAATCGATGGTTTGTTCCATGTCGATTTGGCCAAGCCTCGGCCACTTTGCGTCAACGCGGAGCGAATCTCTGGTGTACACCTTAACTGTGTTCCATATCCGACCTGAATAGAATCCACATTGGGATGACAAATTGGTGCGTGGTAAACGGGAGTGTTGCAGATCGGAGTCACAAAAACACATGGAGCGTAATATTGAACCGGTGCATAGCACCAAGGACTCACGTAAGATGGCCGCATGACCATCGGGCGATAGTAATGAACGACAGGTCGGTAATGAACTACGGGGCGGTAGTGATGAATGCAGTGAGTTGGATAGTAAAGGGACCTGTAGGCCGGAAAACTAGAGAGATAGGATACTCCATGCCAACCGCTACCCCAGCACCAATTTCGGTGAGGAAAGTGGGCGGAACACTCCGACCCTCCGCCAAGGGGTGCAACACCCGCAAGGGCTCCCAAGACTGCAGTGCGAACTCTTCTGATCCAAGTCGGTTTTTGGTTGGTGCTCATGAATTGCTCCAGGTACTGCCACGTAAAAAAGGGGCTCGCTCCACAGCTCTGCGAGATGTTTCGGGGCGAGCATCCTGCTTTAATTTCCACGCCCCAATTATCCGAGATGCTAAGGCCACTGCCAACTAGCAGATTGCATTTTTGATCACAAAAATCATTTGCCTACATAATGATTGCGACTCTCAAACGACGAAGCGACTTGAGAATGCTTGAAAAGAATACAACGATTCAGGCAATGATGGTTGTGCGGTGACATCTGGCCCATACTCAACCATTTTCTCTAGAAGGACTCACCAAAAACGGCAACTCATGTCTCTACGAAAACTCAAGCAAAAGCTTGCGACTCCAGTTGGCGCCCTCACGCTTCACGGTTCCTCAGGGAATGGCAAAGGACTCCACTGCGGACAATGAATCATACCGCAATCATTCTTTGCCAAGCCTAGCAATAACCTGTTGGGCAATAATGGGAAAATCTACGGAAGTCTTGGGAGCGGGGGCGAAATGAGGCGTCGAGTCAAAGTCCTCCGCGCCACGAAATGGCAATGCTCCAATACGTGTCCAGGCCATATCGTAAACGGAATAGGACACGTGCAGCCCTTTCGTAACTGCGTCTACTTCACGCTGAAGATCGTAAGCAGTTACAGCAGAATTCATGTAGATCGACGTTTCGATCAGCCAATCGCGATAGTACTTTGCTTTCTGTACTTTGCTGCCGAACGCAGACTCTAGCGCCCGAGCCGAACCTCGGACAGCCAGCATGACTCGGTCCAGTAGCGAGCGAACGGCATGACTAAAAGCGATGTTGGCGAAGTCAGAAGGCGAAAGATAGATATCGACAGCAGCCGTGACTGCTCCACAACCAGTATGGCCCATCACAATAACGCTTTGAATGCTCTTTCGAAGAGCCGTTGCTGCATAGTCGACACTGCCTAGACATTCTAGCCCAAGCACATTGCCCGCGACGCGTACCACAAAGAGATCGTTAGCAGAACAATCTAAAATGTGTTCTAGCGGGACGCGTGCATCCGCGCAACCCAAAACCAACGCGAAGGGTTCGTGCGCTGGTTCCAGTCCGCTCACGATTGGTACACCTAACTTAATCGGATTGATCGGAATGATCTTGGGCGGCAAATCTCGCTTGCCACTCCCGATATCTTGGACATGCTCGACAAGCTTCGCAAAGCGCTCGTTACCATTTGCCAAAAGCTTAAGCGATTCACGATTGTTCTTCGGCCCTTTGGATTCGAGAGGAGCGTGCGGATCAAAACGGTAAATGATGTCCATTGTTCAATTCTTCTGTTTGAGGGTATGTCCAAAAATCTGCTTCACGGAACGTTCGATGGTCAAACACATTTCATCTAAATCTAGGTCGTCCTCATCGAAGCCGAATGGTTCTTCAATGTGTTCTGCAATCGTCTCCATGCCGATCATAAAGTAAGAAACAACAATCGTGATCAGGACAGTCCACCAACCAAAATCGTGTGCTATGCCCCATGGGAAGGAGAGCAAGACGAGGGTAATGCACTGACGCACAAAAGTTCGATAACTTCGAACGAACGGTGTTTTGGCAATTCTCTCACAGGCTCCGCAAACTTCGAGCAATTTCGCAAGCTCCATGTCGATTGCTCTCATCTCATTTCCATACATCTTTTCCGAAGGGATACGAGTGCCAAGCCATCGATAAATCGTATGTGCAGTCGCGATAGGTGCATGGAGTGCAAGCTGGTACAATTCCGAGTGGGGCGGATCCTCAGGGCGCGACGCAGGGATTCCACGCAAATGATCTCGGAGCTGGCACGGGAACGATGTGATTAAGCTAGCCAGCATCGCCCTTTCTTGTTCATCGGGACGGCCGAACTCGATCAGTTTGATGGAAAGATTTCGCGAGGTGTTGACCAACGTTCCCCAAAGAGTCCTGGCTTCCCACCATCGACTATATGCTGTGTTTGTTCGAAAGACCAACAACCATCCCAGTACAACCAAGAGAGCGGCATGAATATCGGAGGGCATGTCCAAGTATTCACCATACTGAGAATTCTCTTTCCACATCGCGAGCAGGCTATAGAGGCCCATGCCTGCCGCGAGTAACGAGACGGAAGAAAGTGTCTTCGAGGATGCAAGCGGGCGAATCGTATCACGAAATGGCATTCTATTTTCGAGCTTCCATGCGAGTAATCCAAAGCGGGCCGATGTTTGGCGATGTTGCAACAATCACGGCAGCAAGTTGATTCGCTTCTTCGTTTCGATCGAGCATTCTAAGGGTTTGAACCGTCCTTGCACGAGTTTCTAGCCACCCTTCGCTTCCTGGCTGTAATCCCGATGCAATGCGGCGGTAGCGACCTAGTGACTCTTCTCGTAAAGTCGGGATCGATTGCATCCAGCGGGCGGATTGATAAGGCCACCAAACGTTACGCAAAGACTCTTTTTCTTTGCTCTCCAACGCCGCTATTGCAGTCGCCAGATCGCCGTTCCATCCAGCAATTGCTGTTTTGTACAATGCGATGGAACGAGACAATTGCTCTTTTGTTGCCGTACCCAGATTAGCATTTTCCTCACGGGCCGATAACACTCCAAGGCGTTCCACAGAATCCGAAAGACTCTGCAACTGTTCTCGTTGTACCTGTGTTGAGGAAATTATCTGTGTAAACGATAGCTCACACCGAAGCCATTGATCAAAAACATCACCTGAATCTAGCTGCAAAAGTGACGGTTCTACGACCGACCATTCCCATCCCGTTCCAATCTCCATGAACTTCAGTCGTTCCCCTAGCGTTATCAACCTCCCATCCTCCGTTGACCTAATCGCCGCTTGTAATCGAGACATTCCTTCACTCGCTTGTTGCCTCGCGTCCATACCAAGCATTGATCGATCAAGCCAGGATTGTTGAGCGAACAAACAGTGGAGCGACGTAAACGTTATCGAACGTTGAATCGCAGTTTGTCGCTTTGCCTTTTCAGAGGCAGGATCCTCTGCTAATCGATTTTTGGATAATTGTTGAAGTCGATCCCAACGCGCAAACCAAAGCTGAGTTGTTTCCCAAAGTTGATCGTTGGAAATATAGAAATCCTGAAGAGATTCTACTGCCGCCGCAGATTGTTCCGATTCCGGCCATATCGACAAAACATCGAGCCAGATTTGTTTACGTAATAATAGCAGCGACTCTCGTTTGTCGACTGTCTCTCGATTTCGTTCTGTCCCGATTCGCTTTAGTCCTTCTTGAACCATGCGAACCGCGGTCATCGAAGTGCCTGGTGCGTCTGCAACGTGGGAGTAAGTCGTAGACGCTCGATGGAACTCGTTTGCAGCATTTTCGAAATCGCTCAAGCTCCCCCAAATAGCCGCTATTCGCCTTGCCATTTGAAATGCCAACACATCATTCTTTTCGTTAGCTGCAATCGCTTCTCCTTGCGAGAGCTTTTCGATTGCGTCCTCCCAACGTTTGTCGGCCATAAGTTGCTTTACTTCGGATAGCAACAGTTCGATAGCCAACGTGTTCGAAGGCATCGTTTCATTCGATTTGGAAACACTACCTTTCGCCGTGACCAATATCGCATCTGTCCGACTAGCCCAATACCCTCCGAATCTCTCCGCAATTGTCTTTTTGATACGCAGCGCCTCGTCTGCGGAACTAGCTTTTTCAGTTGCGAGAGTTGCTGCAAATTGTTCAATTGCCAACTGAGGATTAGATTCCCAGCCACCCGCGTCCCGTATCCATCGAAACGCTGCGTCTAAATCACCTAAAGCTCTGGCCGCTTCTGAACCAATAGAAGCGATTGTCACTATCCATTCGCGTCGAAGATGCGGCAAAGCAGCAAATGAATCCGCCGCAGAAAGCGCGTCTTTGGGGCGATCCAGCAAAAGCAATGCTCTGCATTTTGCAATTTGCAGTTTCGGGCGATCCGCCCAAGTAGGGCCAATGCGTCGCTCAGCCTTTTCTAAAACAGTCAACATCTGTGTACCGGCAGCCAATCTCTCGTCACTTTTTGCCGGATAGATCATGCCACGAAGTAAAAGGAGATCGCATGCGAGTAGATTTATCTCAGCGATGAGAGAGCTCAAATCGTTAGCCTCCACTTTGTCGGAGGAATTGACTGCTGTGGTGGGGGTTTTCTCCACGCGGGACTCGAGTTCCTCTAGTTCATCCAGTGCGATTCGAATTCGCTTCAAACACCAATTTCGTAGGGCCGTACGATTGGGTGCCGCAACAAACAGTGAAACACCACTTCGCAGAACATACCACTGACACCAAGACGATTTGAATTGCCCCCAAAGTGATCGCGGATCATTTTCTTCCTCTGGGTAGATTTCGACGATCGATTGAAATTGTGTGTCCAACGAAGGCAGGGAATCCAGATACTTGCTGAACTGTGCTGCCGTCTTAGCAGCCGTGGACTCCATGCTCAGCATCCGCCATTGCGCTTTTTCCATAGAGCTTTGTCCCGATTCCGCTAGACTTTGTCTGTGCTGACATACTTGGATCGCGGTCTCGTAAAATCCTTTTTCAATCAATTGCCCGACATAAAGCCGATCAGGATGTCCATCTACGAATCCAGTTCCAAAGGGCGAGGAGAGACTGCCCTCAGGAGTAGGCGAAGATTGCGCCATTCCAATCTGGGCGCAGAGGCAAACCAGAAATAGGATAAACGCACATACATTCTGCCGCATTGGGAGTAGAATCTTGAGGTATATAATACGTGAAGCAACAAAAATGGAGCGGAACCCTTTTGCTCTATTGTACGCGGAACTGAATTGCATCAGGATAACAGAGCCAAAAATGTTGTGTGGACCAACATTTTCCTCTCAAGGATGATTTTATGCAAACAACGACCTATGCGGGAGACCTCCGTTCGAGAACGATTGGAGGTGAGTCCCAACCCATCTGCAATCCTGAATTGCTTCAGCGTTACCAACATTTGTTGGAGGGTAGACGTCTGCAATGGATGAGCTACCATAAATTGGATCGGATTCTCGGGAGTGGTGGTCAGGGGGTGGTATTTCTTTCCGAACGCCGTGGTGCCGATGGCTTTGCATTACCGGTCGCGATGAAAGTGTTCTCACCCGAACGTTACGGAACACAATCCTCGTACGATGAGGCTATGCTTCGGATCGGGACTGTAGCATCTTCCGTAGCAAGAATCCAGCATGAGGGAGTACTCAGTGTTCATGATTTTATCGATCGAGGACGTATTCGATTGCTCATCATGGAATGGATCGATGGGTACGATCTTCGAGATCTTTTGCGTTCCGAACGATTGGCGAAAATCCGAAGCCGATTACCATCGAAACGATGGGAGTATATCAACAACGTGATTGCGACTGCGGGCCCAGTGCATGCTCGCTTTAAGGCTGGAGTTGCTGTTGCTGTAGTTCGAGATTGTCTTGCCGCATTGGCAGCGCTCCATCGCGAAAACATCGTGCATGGCGATATAAAGCCTTCCAATATCATGATCAAACGAACAGGGCATGCCAAACTTATCGATATTGGGTCTGCTTTTTCTATGGACAAGCAACCGAGTATTTTCACTTGCACGCCAGTGTATGCTGCCCCCGAGGTATTAGAGAACTCCCATGTTTCCCCGCGAAGTGACTTAGCATCCTTGGGCTATGTTCTAGTAGAGTTGCTTTCGGGCCAGCCCTGTTTTTCAGAAACGGAATCCTACAAATCTCTGTTGGAACAAAAGCGAACATTGCCGAATCGACTCCACGAGCTTTTGCCGCAGGAAGTTAGCTGCAATCCGCTCTTGATGAATTTTTGCCGGGGGCTAATTTCTCCAGACCCTGCAAGGCGCTTCCCGAGTGCCGAAGCTGCAGAGTTATTGCAAGAAGGGGCCGCTTCCTTTCATCGGCAACTAGTTCTCAGCGATCTTGCAAGCGAGTACGACAATGATATTCGAGTTTGGATCGAAGAACTCAAAGAGCTTGATGAGTATTCTGAATAGAAAGATGCGATGACTTCCCAAATTTTCCGCCGAAAGTCCATTTCCGATTTACAAGAAAGTCCTGACGTCAGCGGAAGCGAACATCGACTCGCGAAGAGCTTAGGACTTCTCGATTTGACATGCTTCGGAATTGCGGCTGTTATCGGAGCCGGGATCTTTTCAACGATTGGAAAAGCTGCCGCCGACGGTGGCCCAGCTGTGAGTATCCTGTTTGTGATGACAGCTATCGCTTGCATGTTTTCGGCTCTCTGTTATGCAGAGTTCGCGTCAAGAATTCCTGTCAGCGGAAGCGCATACACCTACTCTTACGCAACCTTCGGAGAGATCTGCGCATGGCTTATCGGATGGAACCTGCTCCTTGAGTACGCGATCGGCAATAGTACGATCGCTTTCTCCTGGTCGGATTACTTCGTTAACTTGCTCAAGGGTGTGGGGCTCGAACTTCCTTCATGGCTTATCACGGATTACTTTTCATGTTCGCTCGCAACCCAAGCTCCCTCGCCAGATGCCAATCAACAAGCCCTGATCGCGATCTGGGACTCTGCGCCCCAATTGGGTGGATTGCGAATCCTGTTGGATTTGCCGGCACTCGCGATCAACGTGCTCATTTCTGCAGTTGTCTTCGTTGGGATTCAAGAGTCTAAAGTCTTCAGCAACGCAATGGTATTCTT
>JAJTID010000219.1 GCA_021300155.1 Pirellula sp. | reverse complement strand
GCACATGCTTCGAGGAACGGCAAGGGTCGAGGAATTACTTCCGGATGTCTGGAAGACACATCACCCGGAAGCCGTACGGACCTATCGAGTGGAGGAGCGTGCAGAGAAGGCGTCCACAGCCTTAGCACAAGCCGCCAAGCGTCGGATTCGTAGCGAGTTGCGAAAGTCACTCAAGGGCTAGCCCAACGGCCGTCAACCCCACTGAACGAAACTCCAGCCAAATCGTCGTGTACGCTTACTCTCCGAGGAAACGAGTACGCTGCTTCGTAGCAGATTGCAGTATGCGGCGCTCGATATACTCGTAGTTCTTTCCATTAGCTTTCTTGGGAATTATATTGCGGCCAATCATGAATGGCTTCTATTGCGCTCTGTAGTCCTGGCCAGCGTACTTCTATCGTATATCCTTTTGCGTGGGAAACGTCCGATTACATCGACTGGACTTCGGGCCTTTGAATTAATCCTGTTCGGTGGACTTGCACTGCAACTCGGTCTAATGATGGCATCTCGGCTAAACCATTTCGCTGCCAAAGAAGATGCGACGTCGTTGGTCAGCACGCAAAATCTGTACTTCACTGCTTTTTGCTTGCACATTCTCACGTATGGCATCTTCATGCCCAACACATGGAAGCGGGCAGCCGTCGTAACAACTTCGCTCGCACTCTTGCCCTACGCAATATGGTACGGAGTGATTGCGTTCAACCCAACCGTGCTCACCTTGGCGAATCAGAACAAGGCGATGGCACCGATCCCTGTCACGCTGATCGCAGCTCTCATTGGAACCTTCGGCTCTCATATCATCAATCGGGCTCGACGCGAAGCCTTTCAAGCCAAGCAGCTATTGCAATACCGCCTTCAAGAACGTCTTGGGCAAGGAGGCATGGGGGAAGTCTACCATGCCGAACATGTTTTGCTCAAGCGATCCTGCGCAATCAAACTCATCCATTCAAGCAAAGCCAACGATCCGCACACGGTCGATCGATTTGAAAAAGAAGTAATCGCGACCGCCAAACTCAGCCATTGGAACACCATCGACATTTACGATTATGGTCGTACACCCGATGGAACATTTTTCTATGTTATGGAGCTATTGAACGGACGCAATCTCCAAGAGATCATCGAACGACAGGGCGCGATGGATCAATCGCGTGCCGTTTACCTTTTGCTTCAAGCTTGCCAAGCACTCCACGAAGCACACCAAGCTGGCCTCATTCACCGCGATATCAAGCCAGCCAATCTGTTTATCACCACTCGTGGAGGGCTCGTCCAACTGGAGCGCACGGTTCGTTGAGCTACAAATCGACTGTCTGCACTCGCTTCATGTTATCGTCTGGCATTCGATCGATTAGGAAATTTCGAGGATCGACTCCCGCTTCATAGGGGCTCTCTTCCAATTCGAAGGAGACAGTGCGTTTACCCCCTTTCAGTTGGATTCGCTCGCGATGAAGCAATCGGCCATATCGATTCTTTCCTTCGGGCTTCGCAAAGGCTCCGACTTCGAGCCAATCGTCCATCTCGACCTCGGTTTCGGCCCCTTTCTCATCCGCTTTCCATTTACTGCAATCGACTTCGAGTGAGACACGGAACTTTCCTGTATCCAGCTTCTTCACCGTCGCTTCCAGCGTGCGATTCTCGAACAAAGTGATCTCTTCAAAAAGGTCCTTGATCAGATATTGAAGCTCGGGTGGCGTCTGCTTTTTGAGTCGGTCTACCAATGCGTAAGAGTTTGGATACGGTGGCCCTTGGTAGGCATAGAGTTCGATAATTTCTTTGAGGGCCGCATTGATCCGTTGCTCGCCGATCATCTCGGACAGATAGTACAATGCCACACTTCCTTTGCGGTAATGAATGTATCCTTGATCCGGGTTTACACTAATCAACGGGCGTTCCTTCATGCGCTCCGTGCCGCGAGCTCTCAGATAGAGATCCATTTCGTATCTCAAAAATTTATGCATCATGTCAGGACCGTACTCTTTTTTCATGATCATCAGTGCGGTGTACTGAGCCATCGTTTCTGAAAGTAGCGTCGCCCCTTGCATACGAGCTCCAATGACTTGGTGCGCCCACCACTGATGCGCCATCTCGTGCGCAACCACATAATAGACCATATCGATATCATCCGGCTTGGTCAGATTCGCGATGAAGCCAATACTCTCCGAATAAGGCATCGTGCCAGGAAACGCTTGAGCAAAAGTGGACACCCGAGGGAACTCGATAATTCGTGCTTGATGATGTCGGTATTCGCCGAAATGGGAAGTGCAATACGTCAACGCATCCTTGATCCCTCGTACCATCCGAGGGACGTTCCACGCATGTTCCTTGTGATAGTAAACCTCGATATCGATGTCGTTAAACTTGCTGCGGTCCACTTCATACTTGGCAGAGATGAAAGAGTAGAAGTTCAACGATGGATGATCGAGTTTGTAGTGGTAGAAGTTACGGTTGTTCTCCTGCCAGGATTTTGTCAGTGTTCCAGGTGCCACAGCGATCTGGTCTGCGGAAGTACTGATGACCGTCTCTACGTTGACCCAATCGGCGTCGTTGCCAATATAGTGCGTTTTGCAAAGCTCGCCGCATTCGCGAGTTAGTTCGGGAACGGTATCCGCCGGCGGTAGATCGTACTTCTTGCGACGGTCTGGATTCAGTAGCCGTTTGTTCGGATTGTAACCAAAGCTAGGAGTAATTTGGTTGTTAAAAAACGTTCCGTTTTGAACTAGAGAGGCATTGCTTACTTGATTTTCGATTCCTCGATTCTTGCTCTTCAACGAGAACGTCATCTCCAGTTTGTCGCCGGGCTGCATCGCTATGGCAAGACGATACTGTTGTATTCCAAGCCGTTCGTCATCCTTTACCAATTCCGCGCCCGGAATGCTCACCTCGGCATCGTACTCAGGAGAGAGATTCACATAGAGAAGTTCAATATCGGACTCCGATTTATTCTCGATCGTCTGAATCCCCTTCATGTTCATGTTCCGTTCTGACGGAAAGATGTCGATCTCGTATCGCACGTCCGTAATCTTGGGCTGAGCGATATTGGCCTCGGTCGAGTACGTCTTCTCATAGTCCGCAAGTCGTTTTTCGAGCTCCGTGCTTCCGAGGATTGTGTTTAGCACTTGCGTATTGTAATAAAGCCAACCGCCAATAGACGCCATTGCAAGGACCATCAACGCAAGCCCTAATCGGGATCGCGTGGTTGCGATTGCTATTCCATTCGAAAACCTCTCCCGAAAGCTCTTGGCAACACCGCGATGCGCCGCGACAGAACAAACCCAAAGAACGATCGCTGCACCGACGAGCCAATAACCTACGAATGCAACTATGCCTTTCGTGTACGGAGCAAAACCATACATGTCGGAATAGATGTAAGTTGGAAATCTCCCAAATCGAACTAACAGCGTTTCTATTCTCAACCACTGCCAAAGAAACGCGTTCAAGATGATCAAGACGACGAACAAAAAATACCCCAGGTATTTGTTCGGTGCCATCGTGTGAGCCAACAACGCTAACGTCAGCAAAAAGCCGAACCGGAACCCCTCGATCACAATCAACTCCGCAACATACACGGGGAGCTGATACCGCGTATACGACAAGCAAAATTGCACGACGCAACCAAGCACGATCATCGACCCGAGCACGGTCATCAGGATCGCCTTCAACGAGACGACATGCGATAGCACCAATGCAGAGTTTGCGACTGGTGTTGCACCAACAATCTCATGCATGCGGTTGTCGCGATCCTTCCAAACGACCACCCCCGCAAAGTAAGTAAGGATCGCAATCATGAAAACCAGTAGAGAAGCCCGCACCAAGTCGACCATCTTGTAGGTGACCGGAAACGAGGTTAACCCATATCCTTCGGTTGCGCTAAAGATGATCGCGAACGTGGCGTTGATCAGCCCGAAACTGATAATCACAATAAAGGCAGGGCTTTTCAATACTTGGGCTGCCTCCATCCGAACGGAAGAGACAAATTGGGCAATCCAACTTGGCGATGGCTTGATACGAGGCCACCCATTTCCCCAACGTTTCAGAATCTCAACGAGTCGTGATGAATCTTCCGATTTTGCCGATGCAGCCTTCTTCGATGGTGCTTCGAAGCGGAATCGCCAAGCAGAGAATCCAAAAATCAAAGCCGAAACCGATAGCCAAATCACTCGATTGGCCAACATCCAATCTGTCAACGGAACAACCCAGTTATTCCTTTGATCCGTTGTCCAATACTTGGTCGAAACCGAGAATGGGGAAATGCCCAGCGGATCAGCGAGCATAGCGAATTTTTCATGGCTCATCTCGCTGCCGACCGACAATGCGACGCTATAACCAACCAGTAGCCCGAGAACCCCTAAAAAGGAATACAGCGTGCTGCGAGTCCACGATGCGATCGCAAACACAATCGCTCCGATCAAGATCGTGTTCGGAATCGCAAACGTAATGATTGACATCCAGTGGGCCTGCCAATGAATCGGGCACCATCGATCCGGATCACGGCCCGGAGTCCAACCACCCACAATGATGCCAATAGAAATCCCGATCAACGGCAATGTTCCCACGATCGTTGCCGCGAGAAAGCGACCCAACAAGTATTGGTATTTGCGAATCGGCTTGCTGAAGAGTATGTCTGAAAACTTCGCAGAAAAATCTCTTGAGGCAGCAGAGTCGAAGAATGTAGTAATCATCAGTGCGCTGAGCGTTCCCGCCACAGCGTAGAATTGTTGAATCACATACGGTGCATTACGGAACGTATTGCCTAGCGCACCACCGATTTGGATGTTGTCCGACGCGACAGCAAGTCCAAACAATAACGCCATCACAACGATAAAGATGTAGAGCATCGTGCTCTTGAGCCAATAGCGCAGCTCAAACCGAAAGAACTCGAACATGGTCAGAGAGCCTATTGAATGTGAGAAAAGAAAACGTCTTCAAGATTCGGCTCGGCCGCATCAAACTGAGGCGAGGGAGCATGATCCTCCAACACACGTACAACGGGACGACCTTCGATCAACTTTGTCGAGAGAATGTTCATATCCTTGAGAAACGCAAGTTCCGATTTCGCCATCGTTCGCGTCCATACCCTGCCAGCCAACGTTTTCTCGGCTTCGCTCGGAGAGCCTGCAAACTGCAGCTTGCCGCGATGGATGATCGCCATCTGGCTGCACAATTGTTTCACATCTTCCACAATGTGCGTCGACAGAATGACGATCACACTCTCGCCAACTTCAGATAACAAATTGTAGAAGCGATTTCTCTCACCGGGGTCCAATCCAGCCGTCGGTTCGTCCACGATGAGCAATCGCGGATCCCCCAACAGTGCCTGTGCAATTCCGAATCGTTGTCGCATTCCACCCGAGTAAGTCGAGACCGCTTTGTTGCGAACATCGAATAGATTAACTCTCGCCAACAACGCATCCACGATTTCATTTCGTTCCTTGCTGCTGGTACCAACACCTTTGAGTGTGGCCAAATGACGAAGCAACGTGACGGCGCTCGTGCGGGGATAGACACCAAACTCTTGAGGTAGATAACCGAGCAGCTTTCGTACTTCAGTCTTGTCCTTCAAAATATCGAGATCGCCGAGTTTGGCTTTTCCAGAGTCTGCATCTTGAAGTGTTGCCAAAGTCCGCATCAATGTGGACTTGCCCGCTCCGTTTGGCCCCAACAGTCCGAACATCCCTGTCGGGATCGTCATGGAAACATTGTCGAGCGCCCGGACGCCTCCCGAATACGTTTTCGAGAGGCCACTGATTACCAATTGCATACATGTCTCCGAGTAATATCATCCCAATTCAAAACGGTAACGAAGGGCATTCCACTAAGTTTCGTTCGTTCAAGTTTCGTTCGTTGGCGCTTCACCGTTCGTATTCCCCTCGACAATCTTGGTAACTTTGCGAAAAGAACATGAGGCTGCAGAAGAATCTTTCTACAATCCCCAAGCAAACGGATCGTTCGGGTCTATCACGACATTCAGATCACCATTGACGAATGCGCGTCCTCGAACGAAAGGAGTGATGATCCCTCTCGTCGAATCCAACCATTCGAAACTGCCTTCGAACGACGTGCTGAGGATCCCTTCTTGAATCCATGATTCACCTGGCTTGAGTTCCCCCGACGCGGCCAAACATGCAAGCTTTGCGCTGGTCCCTGTACCGCAAGGCGAACGGTCATACATTGCACCGGGGCAAAGGACAAAATTTCGCGCATTGCCATTGGGGGTCACGGGCGGACCGAACAATTCGACGTGATCGACTTCGGGAAAAGTCAATCGGCATTGTTCAAGAATCTCGGTGGCAAGTTTCAGAAGTTGCGATTTCGATGGGTTCGTGTCGTTCATCATCGGATGTTTGACCAGACAGAACCAATTTCCTCCGTAAGCGATGTCCGCGTGGACCGTTCCAAAGCTGGGAGTGACCAAAGGGAGTTGTTCAACAGTCCGGTAGCTAGGCACATTCTTGAGTTGGACAGTGAAGTCATCGAAGAGTTCGGCTTGAACGATACCCGCGACGGTTTCAAAGGAGTGGGTACCGGGAGCGATTCGTTGGAGGTAGCGAAGCGTCTCGACCACGCCGATCAAACCATGACCGCACATTCCCAGGTAGCCGACATTATTGAAAAAGATAACAGCAGCAGTATTTTTCGGGTCCGCGGGAGGAAGGAGATGTGCCCCGACCATCACTTCCGAGCCGCGAGGTTCCAGAATGATCGCGGTTCGAAATCGATCGAAGTCTTTGGAGATCGATTGAATCCATTCGTTAATATTTTCCCCCTCAGGCTTAGGACCTCCGGAGACGATGGTACGAGTCGGTTCGCCGGCGGTATGGGAGTCAACGACACGAAACTGCAGGTTGTTCATGGATTAGCGATCAAAAAAGGATTTTGGGAATGGATGATAATGCAAGAATTGTGCGTTGAAAGGGCGAAAACCGATAGATATAGGGTCAATACTCCGGTAAGCCTTGGCAATCTTTGGCTCAGTGGTTACATTTTCTCAATAGGAGTTGGAAGGCTTGAAGCCCGGGCCGATTTCGGCTTGGATGAGTTAGGAAAAAATGGCGATGTAGCTCAGTCGGTTAGAGCAACGGCTTCATAAGCCGTGGGTCGTTGGTTCGAGTCCAATCATCGCTACTGTGAAATGACCAAGCGATTCGTTGATAAAACGTAATACCGGGAGCTGTTTCCCGAGCGCAATATTCCAGCAAAAAACTCTGTAGTACTACAGACTTGCAAAGGAGCGTTCGAAAATGGCACGAGAACCGGGATATTGTCTCCACAAACCCACCGGGCAAGCCTACGTCAATCTGGGCGGTAAGGTTATCTATTTAGGCGAGCATGGCACCGACGAGAGCCGAGAGCGGTACAACCGTGTTAAGGCTGAATGGTTGGTCAATCGCCACTCCGAGAAATTCCAGCCGAAGCAAAGTTGCGGCCCGACGATGGCAGACGTTTGTTGGGATTATCTTGACCATGCAGAAAAGTATTATTCGAGCAGTGAGTACAAGAATCTGAAGCTGGCGGTCTTGCCAGTCTCCGAGCTCTTTTCGACGATGCCAGCAAAAGATTTTGACGTGTTGAAATTTGAACTATGTCAGGAATGGTGGCTGAAGGAATCGTCAAGAAGTAGGCCTTACATCAACAAACAATGCAAAAGACTTCTGCGGGTGATTAAGTGGGCAGCATCCAAGAAGAAAATGAAAGCCGAACAATACACGGAATGTAGTTTGTTAGCTCCATTGAAAGCAGGACGAACGAAAGCGCCTGAAACCAAGAAGATTACATGTGTGTCGCGTGGAATAGTCGATGCCACTAAAAAGCAAATGACGCAGGTGCTGCGCGATATGGTAACACTCCAAGAATTGACTGGATGCAGACCGTGCGAAGTTTGTGCAATCACCCCTTCAATGGTTGATCGTACTTCCGAAGTTTGGACAATCACACTTGCCAAACACAAGACCGCCTACCTTGGAAAAGACCGAACCATCTACTTAGGACCGCAAGCACAAGCTGTGTTGCGTCCGTATCTACTTCGTGGAACCGACGAACCATGTTTCAGCCCACAAGAATCTGAGAAGCAGCGGCAGGAAGCACGTCACGCAGCACGAGTGACACCGTTGAGCTGTGGCAACGTACCAGGAAGCAATCGCACGAGACGACCATCTACAACGCCGGGAGTGGCATTTACAGCGGGGACGTATGCTCGAAGTATTCGTAACGCTTGTCTCCGTGCCAAAGTAGAACCGTGGGCTCCTAATCGGTTGAGGCACAATGCAGCAACGCAGATTCGAAAACAGTTTGGACTTGATGGTGCACAAGTGATTTTGGGACATAGCGATATCGGAATCACGCAGACCTATGCGGAAGTCGATATTGCGAAAGCGGTAAACATCGCTCGTCAAGTCGGATAATACATTCTTAGCACATCGATGCACCGAATTGAGCTCGTCAGAAATGGCGAGCTTTTTTTGTTTTGTTTGCAAAGAGTACTTTCCCTTGCCGGTTGTGTTCGTTATCTTTTTGTTATCGAACAAACTCCTTCCGATGAGAAGGTAAGCGGCTTAGTACAGTATGCAACGCAGAAGTACGGCTTGCTCCTGGCGCAAGTAACCCTTGCGATTTCAGGGTGTGCACTTAGGAACCCAACACTGTTCCGGTCGTACAAGTTTCAGTTTTGCTGAAGTTCGTTTTTTAAGTTTCCTATGCTGGGTTGGCAGCGATCGTATGATCATAGGGGGCTTTATCTTGTCTGAGTATTTAACTCTTCCGGAAGCAGTTGAACGCGTAACAGGCCGTAGGCCACATTTGTCAACATCGTGGAGATGGGCAACTCGTGGATGTAAAGGGATTCGTTTACAAACAGTTTGCGTAGGTGTGAAGCGACTCACCACTATTGAGTGGGTCCAATCTTTTATTCAAGCGTTAACTGAGCAACGCAACGCAGACCAACTTGCTCCACCGATGCAGCCTCCACGCCAGCAAGAGCTTGCGGCGAAAAAGTCTGCGAAAAGGCTGGCGGAACGCTTGGGAAAAGGCGGTGCCAAGTGAGTGACCTTCTATTTCACACTTGGCTTTTGGCAAACGGATTCGACCAAGAGCGCTGGATGCCTGGTTTACTTCGAGCATTGCGAAAGCGTTTTGAGAAGTCACAGGAACGACTTGTCATCGATGGCGAATGCCAATGGCCGCAACGTGTTCATCGAGTCAGTGAAACAAAAGAAAACGCCTAGCAATTACGTACTAGGCGTTCTCAGTTTTTCCCATCGCGTGACTAGCGCGAATTCACATTCAACAGCACAAAGGATTCTAACATGCCAAGCACGGCAGACAAGCTGTTTCCGTTTTTATCGGAACAAGATCACGAAACCGTTTTGCGGCTAGCAAAACAAGAGATCGGAACGACAACGTATTCCAATTGTCCTCGTGTCGCATCAAGCGAAGACGAAGAACCGCCGGAAGTTATATCGAGCGAGCAATACGTCGATTTAGGCGAACCAGTCGGATCCATCACATACTTTTGGTGTGAAGGGCAATTCGACACGCCGGAAAAACTGTTGATTTGCGAGTACGTCGATCGTCGCTTCGCTCAATTAACCGATGAGCCAATCGATCAAGAAAAGCTTGACGATTGTTTCCACAGCGGTTGGATGGAAGCAATTCAAGCTGCCATCGATTCTGAAAAAGCATGGAAGCTGTTTGATGACGACAGTGACGAGGATCTACCCGCAACGACTCGCGGTCTTCTTAAACATACGGAAGACTCCATCGAGTCATTCCGAAATGCCAGAAAGCGAGCGATTGTCCTGGGGGAAGTCACAACTAGGGACAGAGGCGCACTCTCGAAGCTTGAAGGTCGGGAAGCGTGCTTGCAGCATATTTGTCAACACTGGCAATATGATGGCGACATGCAAGCATGCCTTGAAGCCTTCCAAATTGAGAGCGAAGCGAAACGGCACAAAGGAGGACGCTGGGTTGGCTTCAGCTTCGAAGTTGTGAATCGAACCGTGGCAAAGTACTACGACCCAGTCCTAGATAAAGTCGTTCAACGAGAAACTGCCAAGACGACCATTTCGGGCAACGTAACCGAATCACAAATTCATTCAGTGTATGCAGGAACATCTAGCAGTATGCAACATCCAGACTTTCCGCCATCGCCGCCTGGATTTATTCAAGCTGTGGTTGAATACAACTTGCAGACTGCGAGAAGGAAGCAGCCGCTATTTGCAATGATGGGTGCCATTGCTCTACAAGCTGTCTTATGTTGCCGGCGAGTACGAAGCGAGTATGGTGCCAGGCCGAATCTCTCGATTGTTTGCTTGGCAGACACTCAGGCGGGCAAGCAACATGCCAGAGAGATAAACGCCAAGGTTCTGACGAAAGCAGGTTGCGATTCGCTTCTGATCGGAAACGGATTCACATGCGACATCGCCCTGTTCAAATCACTTGTAGACACCGGTTCAGGCTTGTCGCAATACGACGAGTTTGGCAGAGTCCTATTAGGCGGTACGAAAGGCGACTCTCAGGAATACAAGATCGTCACGAGTTTGATGATGTTGGCGACGAGCGAGAACGATGCAGCCTTTATGCCTAAGCGATATGCAGACGCAACAAGAAACATCATCCTACGTCATCCATGTTTGTGTTTTCATGCAACAAGCACCAAGGAAGCCTTCTACCAAGCATGTTCTTCAGCCGCACTCGCAGACGGTTTTTTAGGTCGTTTGTTGGTAGTTAATGGCAAGGAAAATGTTCCACTTGTTGTACAGCCCGAGATGGAAATGCCAGAGACGATTATCGATACTGCGAAGTATTGGTATGAGTTGCACGGAAACTTGCCAAACATAAAACAAGGAACCGTTGAGCCAACCGAGAATCGAATCGCTTTGACGGAAGACTGCAAGAAATTACTTATTGACTTCTGCCGGGAAGCAGACGAACTTTGCTTTCGAGGTAAGGAGTACGCTCTTTGGGGGCGAGCTGTCGAAAAGGCTTCGAAGCTGTCGCTCGTTTATGCGTGCTCTGCGAATCGATTCGAACCTGTTATCGATTCAACCGCCATGGAGTGGGGTATCGCTCTCGTTCGTGCCACCACGTCACGCATGGTCGAAGAGGTATCTCGATGGGTCTCTAGTTCAAAGTTCGAGAGCGATTGCAACGAACTTTTGCGAGTCATCTGGGAGCAACCTGAGCACGCCATCGGGAGAGAACGACTTTCGCAGGTTTACCGCAAGCTGAATGTCAGAGACAAGCGACAGGCACTCGAAGCACTTCAGGAACAGGGACGAATCATCTTGGAGAAAGTCGAGACCAAAGGGCGACCAAAAGAGACGTACCGAGCCGTACCGCCATCGTGAGACCTTTCCTGTCAGGAAAAGGGCTTTCCTGTGGCTTTCCTGTGGCTTTCCTGTTGGTCGTCTAACAGGAAAGGTAGGAGCAGAAAACCAATGAAAACACAGGATAAATAATAAAAAAAATATATTGAATACCCTTTCCTGTTGATTTGTAGCACCCCCTTTATTTCCTTCAGTCATCTAGTTTTTGAATTCAAAAAATACATCTATACCCCACAAATCAACAGGAAAGGTCAGCCGCCAATGAATACACAGGGAAAACACTACGACTTTCCTGTCAGAGCTACCAACAGGAAAGGTACAAGCCAACAGGAAAGGTCAGCTATGGCAGCCGAGCCGAAACAAGTCGATGAGCCAGGGGATTCGCTATGAGGATTCCTGCAAACTGCGATCACTGCCACGGCAGAGCAATGGTATATGCGACGGTTCGTCATGCGACTTTCGTTGTTCGCTATCGCCGATGCGATTCATGCGGAACGACATCGAAAACAATTTCCTTGAAATCAATCTTGTCTAGTATTCAGTCGGTTGAGCAAGTCGGTGCGCCGGTGACAATTGACGCAGGAGGAACAAACAATGATTGTCGAACTTCAGGTAATTGAAAAAGTCATCGCGATGTTAGCGGTGCGACTCGGTGCGAAACAGTTGCAACGAAAGATTGCAATTCAAAATGTAATCGTGAGGGAAGCAATAAAGCTAGGTGCGAGAAAGCTAATCGAAAGGAAGAAAAACAAATGAGTGTAACGGGAATTTTGGATCGAATCATTGCACGGAAAAAACAAGCCACACTATCGGCAGCGGAACAGTACATTGCGATGGTTCGCAGCGTGGCCGGCGGTGCTGAAGTCGATATGGATGATGCGGCGCAAACGATTGATGATGCAAACAAGACCGCAGCGGACTTCGAAAAAGACGTTTCAACCATGCAGCAACGTATCGCACTTGCTGAACAGTTGAAGCTAAAGTCCGACATCGAGAAGTCAATTCCACAATTGGAACGCACGGCACAAGCAGCAAGAAAGAAGTTCTGGGATGCTGTTCAAACGCTTGAACCACAAGCACTATTGGCAGAACAGACTCTTCGTGAATCAGAGAATCGCATCCTTCAGTTGAGTAGCGCCGAACGATCACTTCGAGAGACATGCTTTGACGAAACTTTGCTGGCACGAGAAGCACAACTTCGTGCGAAACACAAAGAGATCGGCGAAAAGTTACAGCCTCTTGAATCAGACCATCGGATAGCCAAGCAAGTTTATGAATCAAACTTCAACGCATTCGAAGATGTTCAGAAGCAGATCGAGAGGAACCGCAAGAATCATCCAGCGTTGGCAAAGTATCGCACGGATATGGAACGACTGGAACCAGCGCTTGAAGCGAGTGAACAGACATATCGAGACTTGAGTTCCGCGTTGAGCGCGTTGCGTGCTGAGCTGGCACCAATTGCGAGAGAGCTGGAAGAGATCGATCGGAGGAAGCTAATACCATGAGCCGAGTATGCCATCTAACCACTCTCGAAGTGGCTGACCCAAAACACGGTTACATTCAATTTAATTCGAAGGGAATTGAGTTCTCGCCAAGCGGTACGCCGTTGCTGTACATCTTTGAGAATAATGTGATTGGAATTGTCGGACGTATCAAAGACGAAGTACTGACAAACCAGGCAGGTTATGGACGGTTGGAGTTCGAGAAAGATATCGATTCGCAAGAGCTTAAACGTAAATACGAATCGGGGCAGTTGGCGCTCGATGGAGCATTCGTCCAGGTACTTGAAATGTCAAACGCCATTGCAACAAAGTGGAAGGTTAATTGTGTTTACTTAGTGCCGAAAAAAAGCAAAGCAGAGAAGAAACACGATGACATCGGGAAAGCCAAACTAAAGCCGTAGATATCGGGTGGTGCCGTGCTTGCTGTCTAGCACTCCAAACCTTTCGGTGCACGAAAAGACGAACGACTCTCGGTGAGTTGTGGCAAGCACGGTACTCCCCTATCAATTGGGTCCTTCCGGCGACCTCAATTAATTCATTGCGGCAAATCGCCTCGGAATCTGAACGCGGCTATCAATCCTACCTTGCAAAATCCAAAAATATGCGAATCCGAACCAGACTTGCTGAGTTAGAACGATCGTCAGGCATTGTTGACGTCGGCGATAATCAATTACTCGTTACGCTACTTGCAAGGAGAGATGCAATGTTTTGGCCGTGGCGACATCATGGCGAATCACGACTTGGGATCCACCAACGACAACGTGATTATCTTCATGGCAATGTCGGATTGAGTGCCAAGGCGGATGGCAAGATCAATTGGAAGTCGATGTTTGAAGCACGGCAAAGGCTTATTTCAGGTGGATTCCTGAACGCTTTGTTCAGTGGAGGACAGGTTACCAGTCTGTTCATTACTCCATTGGGG
>JAJTID010000210.1 GCA_021300155.1 Pirellula sp. | reverse complement strand
CGGATTGCAAATGGGAGATCGATGCAATCCGCCGCGAGGAGCGCCGCCGCAAGGAACTTCGTAAACGCCAACTCCGAAACAAAAAGAAACCAAAGTAGCCCCACGTCCCCTGTCAAGATGCGGTTGGCCGGACGCTCACGTGTTAAAAGGACTTCGGAAGGCAGAATGAAAATTGCATATTTTAGATTTCGAAGACGGTATCTCAGTGGGTTTACCCTCATAGAGTTGTTGGTCACAGTGGGAATTATTGGTGCACTAGTGGCAATTTTGTTGCCTGCGGTTCAAGCTGCTCGTGAATCGGCACGAAGAATTCAATGCGGAAACAACATTCGCCAGATTATTTTGGCAACACATAATGTGCATGATTCGAGAGGATCGTTGCCACCGCTAAGCGCAATTTGTTCTGACCCCGGCGTACCTGTGTGCCTTACGTCGAACACCACTCGTTACGGTCGTCACGCATATACGGGCTTAGTTTTCTTGCTTCCTGCACTCGAATATCAAACTATTTTCGAAAAAATGCCATTCGATGAGTATGGTGCAAAGCATTCTGTAATTCCCACGTACATTTGCCCGTCGGATCTTTCGGTTGAGAGTGGTAGACCCAAGACGAAAATAGATTTCGCAAACCTTGATGGTGCGTCATGTTATGCAGCCAACAATTATGTTTTTGGCAACCCTCCTGCGAAGTTGCCATATGGTAGAAATCGGATTCCAGAATCTATTCCAGATGGTACGTCAAATACGCTTTTCTACTCCGAGAAATTTGCGACTTGTAGTCGCACGGGAAGCTTGGCCAGAGGACCATATGGGTCGGTTTCTGCGACATTATGGGCTAGTTCCAACGGTATTTGGAGACCGGGTTTTAATCTAGGTCTTTTGAAGGAAGGAACGTCAGTATCCTCTTTTCCGCGATCGCCGCTATTCCAGCATTTACCTGACTTTATGAGTGATTGCGACCTTGAGCGTTCTCAAACATCACATATCGCTGGGATTGTAGTTGCGATGGGTGATGGAAGCACGCGAACACTTGGCCCAAGTATAGATGAACATGCATGGAGCAGTATTAACGACCCAAGAGACGGATCCGTTGTTTCGCTCAATTGAGAGGTCAGCGATTGGTGGTATGTTTAGGCGTTAACTACCTTTACGTCTACTCCACAGGAAACGTATTGATAAATTCGGCGATGTCGTCACATGCCTTCTGTGCTGGATCATTGAAGACATTCGTAGCAACCAAGATGCATTGATGTTTTCCAGGCAAAGCAAGCGCATAGCAATACCAAGTCGTATTGCTACCATTGTGGAAGAATGCTTGGCCGTTGAATCGAGGTCTATCGAATAGAACCCAACCGGCCGCGTACGATTCGTTGGGCTTAGTGGATTGGATCGGCGTTAACATTTCGCTCCAGACCTCTTTCGAAATCTGCAGCTGCCGGTATCCATCTTCTTTTGCAAAGGGCAACACAAACTTGGACCAATCCCGCAGGTTCATATGAGCTCTGCCAGCGGGCCCAAGGCAACGTGAGTTATCGGTTTGTTGGGGAGTGAAGTTGGGTTTCGATTTTCCGCCCAAAATGGACTTGGCCGCGCTAAAGAAATCTATCGATTGTGTATGTCCCCAGCAGCGTCCTGCGATCGAATCTACAGATTCCGTTGTGCCGTCTGGTTTGCCGACAGGGCCGAATCCCGCGCTCGTCATCCCGAGAGGTTGAAAGAGACGCTTCGCGATGATTTCTTCCCACGATTTTCCATCGATCTTTTCAGCAATATGTCCGAGCAAGATAAAGCCAATGTTGGAATAGACGAATCCCGGAGCGCGCGGTCGTTTTTGTTTCCAGATAGCTTCGGTCAGTTCGTTGCGGGCTGCGACAACGGAGTCGGGATGCTTTGCATCAAACACTTGATAGACGGCAAAATTTGCATTGACTCCACTACGGTGTTGCAGCAGTTGCTGGATGGTAACTTCGCTCCAACTCGACTCGGTTACTGCGGCAGTGTCGTGGAAGATTTCACCGAGTGTTGTACTGAGTCCCAATCTATCTTCGGTGCATAATTGTCCGATGATCACTGCGGTCATGGCTTTGGTACAGGAGCCCAAGTGAACGATATCATCCACATCCACCTGTTCGGGAGTCTCCCACTTGCGAATGCCTGTCGCTTCGACAATGGCAGGTTGTTCTTTGGGTGGCAAAGGATGGGTACCAATAAGCTGGATTTGCTCCCCATTGCATTCCAGCTTCGCGGCGATCGACGGGATGTTTTGATCAAATTCACGAAAGAATACCTCGCTCAACGGACGATCGCTAAGCAAAGCGATCCCGAAATTGTCTTCACGGGACTCAATATACTGATACGGAAATCGGTCCTTGAGCGGCCTAATGCCTCGGTCATGCCAATTGGTATCGACTTCCATCATCAAAACGATATTGGGCGACTCGCTTTCAATCAATTTCCTAAATGGTTCGTGGTCCAAATTCGACGTTAGGACATTGCAGGACATCAGGCGAATTGTCTCACCCTGCAATGGGCCGTGTACATGACCTCGGGTAATCGGCGAAGTATAGATCGGTACTATCCAGCTCGATAACACAACGGCCGCCGTAGCAGCAAAACAGGCCGTCCAGCGAAGTCGCAAGAACCATGCTGCAGTCGCCAGCACCAGCGAAAGAGCACAATACTGAACAACAAAGTGAGTGGTCAGATCCAGGATCCAATGAAAACGACCGAGAGTTGTGGCGAACAACGCCAACCAAATGGAAATGACGAGAAACTGGAGACGCATCGCAATCTTCGCTCGCAATGACTTTCTGTCCGGTTGAATCGAACTAAGAAGCTCGGTCATTCTTGGGGGCCATGGGTATCAAACCACCAAATGCCAGACGAAAGATTTCCGGCTGTCGCAGTCCCAATGCAACCCAAACGACAATCGCGATGACGGCCTGAGCAATGCAATTCTCTCCAACGCGAACATGCGTAACGATGGCACCACCTATATACCCAGTTAACAAAATCGCGCCTAGCATCGCTGTTTGTGGAACAATAAACAAGATCGCAACAACAATCTCGATCCATCCGATCTTCTGCATGGTCGCAAGATCGAATCCCATTTTCCCCACAGCCTCAGCGAATTGGTCTCCACCAGCAAGTTTGAAATAGGCACTCATGCAAAACTGCAGCGTCAATAGAGCCGACAGTACCCAACCTGCAATTCTCATCTTCAAATCTACTTAGGAACTGGGAGTGTGATATCAGGCTTCAAGGCTTCGACCTGTATCGACGTCGGGACAGATGCCGGCAATACGTTACTGTTGGATGAGACCGAAACACTCGAAGCAATAGGCTCGTTCGCACTGGCTTGGACAACAGATCCCATGCTTTGTGCAATCGATGGCCCCCCGGCAGCGTTTAGCATATCGCCGATGGTTGGCTCAAGAGAGCGTGAGTGAAACGCGAGACTGGCGACTCTGCCATTCCTTGCGATGTTGAGTCCGACCACATTACCTTCCACGTCGACAATAGGTCCGCCGCATTGATGGGGTTGGAGGACAGTGTCGTGTTGTATGACATTCTGAAATCCGGTGGCTCGAGCACTGATGTGGCCGTTTACTTCCATCTCAGTACTATCGAACAGGGAATTAGCCAAGTCCATCATTTGAGCCGTGATCTTTATCGTGCGCTCGTCACGTAGAATTCCTAGTTCAACGAATTGACCTGCTTGAAGCGATCGAAGCTTCTCGAGAACATCATCTCGTTTCGAGTAGGAATCCCCGTCGACTGACTGAATGATATCACCGATCTCGATCCCCGCGCGATCCGCACCACCGCCATCGACGATGCTAGCGACCATCGCTCCCGGTGTTCGATCCGGCGTCAACTCCAGACGCACACCGAGGACAGGTTTTTCTGGGCGAACATTTCGATTGGCAACACCCACAACTCCAATACTCAACGCGCTTGGACGAATGTCGGTACTGATCAGCCAACCTCCAATCGGAACCTCTTGATTGGTCTTTAGCTCGATCGGCTTCAATCCATCCCGTTCAATTTTGATTAAAGCGAGATCCATGTCAGTCCTGCGGATTCGCACCGCCCCAACCGCCTTTGTCCCGTCTGCAAGCTTGACATCAAATTGATCGGGAACCTCAGAGGATTTTGAAACAATCCATCCATCAGGATGAACGACTGCACCCAATGCGACTTGACGATTGCGGACCAAAATCTGAACGGTGGATTTCCATGTGTCGCCAATCGATTCGCGGAAAGCACGAAGGGTCTGGTAATGGGTGCGTTGATGAGCTCCTCGGTCATTCAAGTTTTGGAATTCTCGCCCCGATCCGCTTCTCCCCTGCTGCACGAAAACGGACAAGGAACCGTCTGAATCGTCAACATAGGAGTCTCTTTGTGCGATCGGTGGAGCATCAAACTTTACCCCTGTTTCTTTCGCGAGATCCCAAACACAAAATGATGCAAGCGATGTCAGTAAAAACACACCTGTACTGCGTTGCACCATTCTCTTCATGAAATCTTCCCACACTTTCTTTCGAATCCGAGTTCCGAATCAGACATCCAGTATAAGCCCACTGGCATCGATTTTACAGAAAATTAAGACCGTTTGCTCAGGCTTGATCACAGAAAATCGCTAGCGAGGATCGCGGGAACCAATCACTAATCTCAAAGACATTCGTTTGGTTTCCCGTTCGATTTCCACGTTGACGGAATCACCGGGGACCATCGAATCGACAGCATCCTTCAGTTCCTGAAACGTGCTGATCCGTTGTCCATCAAAACGGAGAATGACATCGCCTTTCTGAATTCCCGCTTTGTCCGCTGGACCGCCCAAGGAGACAGAATCGATCAAACAGCGACCGGAACTCTGGTCCTCTGTCGCACCTACCACGCCAATGTAGGGCTTGAATCCAGGTAAAGAACCCCATGCCTTTGCCTGCAGCAATCGGTCATGCGACTTATAGAACTCGTCCAAAGGAACATGCATGTTCTCTTCGACGTCCACACCGATTCGACTGTGAATCCCAACGAGCTTGCCTTCGAGATTGAACAAGGGACCGCCGCTGTCTCCCCCAATCAACGCGCAATCGGTGATCAACGTCTCTTTCATTTGATTGATAAGCCGCCCTACTCGCACTACAGCAGGCCGATCCGATTGCCATCCTCCTGGATGGCCGACTGCGATCACCCATTCCCCATTTCTAAGCTCAGATGAACTGCCTAAACAAGCATGAGGCCATGGATTGTCCTCGGATCGCACTGGGTTCGTAATCAATACTAGCCCGGCATCCGCATCACGATTCATGCCTAGCGAAACCCCTTCTATGCGGGTACCGTCGTGCAAAATTATATTGATCTTTTGCTTCGGCTTCCCAGCTACGTGAGCTGCCGTCAGGATGTAACCATCACCACTGATGATCACGCCACTCCCCTGCGTGTTTCCGTGCTGCAAATTGACAGTGACTGTCGGAAGCTTTTTTGCTACCTCCGCTTGTTGACGCTGAAGTGCAATCAAATCCTGTTTTGTTTTTGGCTCAAGGCCGCGTGCAATTCGTTCAATCTGCGGATCCAACGGCACCTTGGTGACCGCTGTCGGGGAATCCAGTTGCGTGGAAAAGTACTTCGCAACCGACGGCTTTAAAGAAGACCGTTCTAACCCCTGCGCTTGTAGCCTCTCTTGAGCAACTTGTGGCTTCTCTTGAGCAAACAGAGGTGACACAACTAACAGAAACAGAAGGCTCGTTGCGAACGGCAATCCCGCGGTCACTGAGTAACTCTGTCGATTATTCGATCGATGTCTATCGTGGCAGACCATTTGATTGCTAAACTGCTCGAATGGCATTTGACTCACTCGCAACTCCGCGATTCGTGGACGAAACGGAAAAACGCGTACAAACCCGTCAATCCGGTGCGGATTCGATTATTCGCTAACTGAAGTCAAAATGAAACCCACTCTCTTTAATAAAAATCCAAATCTTATGGTCCGGTACCGTATATCAGGACTGGTTATGACGGCTGAGCAGCTCATGACGGAAGGGCAAACATGGCGGATCGGCTAATTTTGGGAAGCGGATACATCGGGCTTGAAGCCGCTCATCGCTGGGTTTCCCGAGGTGACCGCGTGGTAGCAGCGACCCGCTCACCGGACAAGGCTGCGTCCATGCGAGAAGCTGGAATCGTGCCTCTACTGTGGGATTGGCTTGCGCCTCTCGACGAAGCAAAGTTAAGATCGATCCCCGCGATCTCTACCCACTTTCAGACTGTGTTGGTCGCGGTGACTCATGCTCAGCAATCCGGAATTGCTCCGGCAGATACGCATGTTTTGGGACTTCGGAATCTCAAGGATTCGAAACTGCCCATCGAGAATGCGAATTGGATTTATCTATCCACAACGGGAGTGTACGGTTCGCCAACGGATTCTCTTTGGGTCGATGAAGATTCGCCAGTCGAGCCGAATCGCCCTGGGTCCATTGCTGCATGGGCCGGTGAAGAGTGGTGTCGGGCGTCGATCGATTCGACGAACCTCGTGGTGCTTCGTCCAGCAGGAATCTACGGACCCGGACGCCTGCCCAACTGGAAAGCGGTGCGAGACTCCGTTCCTCTGCAAATGGATCCCGACAGCTATCTCAATTTGATTCACCGCGATGACTTGGTTTCCACCATTGATCACTTCGCCAACAATCCTGCGCGACACTCTCTTTACTCCGTGTCCGATGGCGTACCACCGACACGACAACAATACTACGACTTCATCGCTCAGATGGGCCAATGGCCGTCACCTGTGTTCGTATCGAATGATCCAGCTGATCTCCCACCACATGCACGGAAATCAAGATCGGGTGCTAACAAACAAGTGAGCGCGAAGCGATTGCAAAACGAGTTCTCGAACTTTGCATTTCAAAATTATCAAATCGGCTTGCGAGCTATCCTGAAGGAGATCATTGCGAATACCAATCAAAGCAAACCAGTGTGAGAGCCGCCGCGGAAATCGCTGACTACTAGAGCAGCCGAATTACCAAATGCCGGCACTCGTCAATTGCTTTGTCACTTGTCCCGCCCAATCTTTGTCGATCGTAGTGGACCATTTCATGGTCCACTTCGCGCATCAGATTTCGCGACCTAATTTTTCTGGCAACTTTTCCATGCGAGGGATAGAGGAATGGATTTCGGAGAAATCCACTACGATGCTTGGCAATCTCTTTGACATTCTTCGGCACTCAGTCACTCCACGATTCGAAAAGACCAAATAAAAAGACGAAAAAAACAAATGCAATATGCTGTGTATGTCCTTTTCTCTCTCCCCTTGATCTTCATCACTAAAGATCCTTCATCAAGAAGATTTTGAACGAGTCTCGATATCCATTCCAACCTTGCTTGTACAGTATTTCGATCAACCGACCCGACGGTTCTTTTATTTCCGCCTCCCTAAGTGCATGGCACTGACTGAGCCAATCGCCCCTATTTGATCTCTTTCAATCGATCGATTTCATTCTGCCATGAGTCGTTTTGAGTCGCGAAATCAAAAAAGTCACGAGAAGGAGCTGTATTCAAAAGGTGTTCGATAAGCGTGACGATCACGAATTCACGATCAACGGTTGGATCCTGATACTTTGCGCCAATCGTGAAGTGTATTCCGGGGTAATCGGACCGAAGAACTTCAAAAGTTATTCCCGCAAGTTCTTTAACATGTGAAAAGTTCAGCCGTAAAACTATCCAGCTGAGTCCTGCCATCGCGACGGGACACTTCGCTGATCTAGCCGTAAGTCTTCGTATGCAATCCGGATACAGAAGTTGATAACCTTCACTCATTTTATTACTCCCAAATCTCAATAACGTCTACACCGAGCTTTTTCGGCAAATCGAACGGGTGTGACCGGTTGTTCGGTTAGTCATGCTGCCATTGGCAGGAACGACTCCGAGTAGTTATTTCTTGTTTTTCCGTATTTGGCAAGACTACAGATTCTATGTTGCTCTGTGGTTACATCCCATAGCTCGCTTGCCTCGATGCACCGCATGTGCAGCATCGATTGAAGTAGCATCTTAGGGACACACCTTTTGTGTTTCGCGACTTGACGAAGGGCATTTGGAATTTTCTAATTCTGCGATCTGAATTGATGGCGTTTGGTCCCTACTGGGGAGTTTGAATCATGGCTAGATT
>JAJTID010000132.1 GCA_021300155.1 Pirellula sp. | reverse complement strand
GGCCTGTTCATTGAGAAGCAGTTGCCAAACCCCAGCCTTGGCCGAACGATTCAAACGATCCATGATAGGACTCCTAGATTAGAGGAAACAAAACCCTCAAACCTAAACCACCATGCAAGATGTGGTTCAACGAACGCTCACAGATGAGATGACCATTGACAAATGCCAACGTCGGTTTTTCCGTGGCAACCTAGCCGCCGAAGTTGTTTGCTCTGGTCCCGGCTGCTTTGGTGCCGCTTCAGCGGTTGCTCACGTTGTAGATCTTGCCTTTGGAAAACACTGACTATTGGCCGCGTCAAAGGCCTGCGTTCGATCCGAGTAGATCTGTGTATTTGATGGGTATGAATTAGCCGCAAAATCGAACATAGAAAAATTTAAAGAGTTTCAATAAGGTAAACACATACCTTGTTCCAACTTTCTGCCTTATTTCTAATCACTCCACTTTCTTACGTTCTACAATGCTCAATGTCTACGTCGATCTGCCCCAGAACCGGCTTGAAGAACGATTCTATTTCCACCGACTCAGAAATCAGCCCCGATAAATGAAGGGAATCCTCGAATCCACGTCACACGGTTTGTATTGTGTGCCAGGAGATTTTCACATTGATCCCCATTTGCCCGTGAAGCGGGCCGTCGTCACTCATGCACATTCGGATCACGCCCGCTGGGGCTGCGATAGATACCTGGCCACGCAATCATGCGAAGCACTGCTTCGGCTTCGGATGAGCCCCGATGCAGAGTTTCGATTCTTGCCGTACGGTGAAACGTTGACAGTGAACGGAGTACGAATCAGCTTCCACCCTGCAGGCCACATACTAGGTTCCGCTCAAATACGCCTTGAGTACGGGGGCCACGTCGTTTTGATCACGGGGGATTACAAACTGGGTAGCGATCCGACCTGCACATCGTGGGAGCCGATTCGTTGCCATAGCATGATCAGCGAGTCGACCTTTGGATTGCCCATCTATCGATGACCTTCACAGGAAGTTGTTTTCGATTCTATCAACCGATGGTGGCGCGAGTGCCGCGACGAAGGGAAGTGTTGTTTACTATACGGCTATGCCATCGGAAAGAGTCAACGGTTGCTTGCTGAGCTCGATCCGTCGATTGGCAAGATCTACTGTCACGGAGCCGTCGAGAAAGGAAACGATGCATATCGACGCTCTGGAGTAATACTCCCTGAGACAAATTATGTTGGTTCTTTCACGCGGAAGCATGACTGGCGCGGTAGTATCGTGGTAGCCGTGCCTAGCGTTCACGGGACGCCATGGGTGAAAAAGTTTGGGCGATGTAGTACGGCGATGGCAAGCGGATGGATGGCCGTTCGCGGTGCTCGTCGACGACGATCAGTGGATCGTGGATTTGTATTGAGCGATCATGTCGATTGGCCATCTCTAATACAAGCCATCGAAGCATGTAACCCTGAGACCGTTTGGTTAACGCATGGATACACCGCTCCAGTCGCTCGATACTTGATCGAGAAAGGTAGAGATGCCAAAGTGCTCGATGTGCGTGGCAGAAATGTAGGAGATGAAGATGCGTTCGATGACGAAAGTGTAACTACTGAGGATATCGAACGAACGACAGGAGAGAAGCCAACAACATGATCCGTTTCGCTGCTCTCTTTGACGCAATTGACCGAACTACCAAGACGAACGAAAAAATGTCTGCATTGGTTCACTACTTTCGCGAGTCGAGCCACGCCGATGCCGCTTGGGCTACCTTTTTCCTTTGCGGATACAAACTTAAACAACTCGTTCCTACCAAGTTGCTTCGTGTTTGGGCAGCGGAAGAAGCGAACATCCCAGCGTGGCTTTTCGACGAGTCGTACCATTCGGTCGGAGACTTGGCTGAGACTTTAACATTAATCGTTCCGCCTGGCGAAATGGCGGACGATATGTCACTTGCCGATTGGGTAGAACTTCGACTTGTTCCACTCCGAGGTATGGAGGAATCGGTCCAACGCGCCGCCGTCGTTGCGATATGGAAAGAGTCGCCTACTCACATGCGATTGGTACTCTTGAAGCTCATTACTGGCGCCTTTCGAGTCGGCGTCAGCAAATCGATCGTGACACGTGCCATCGCTGAGTATGCTGGCGTACCATCGGATGTCATTTCGCATCGTTTGATGGGGACATGGAAACCCACGGTCGGCTTCTTCGCGAATCTCATCTCGAAAGAGGTTCAAGACACTATCGCTAGTCAGCCATTCCCATTCTGTCTCGCGCATCCGGTCGATCCGGGACTTGGCCCGGCACCGCTCGGCGATGCCAACGACTTTGCCGCCGAGTGGAAATGGGATGGAATACGCGGTCAAGTCATTCGACGGAGCGATCAAGTCTTCATTTGGTCAAGAGGCGAGGATCTGATGGAGAACCGTTGGCCAGAGATCGAATCCGCCGCGGAGTTATTGCCCAACGGTACTGTGTTGGACGGAGAGATCCTGGCTTCATTCGGCGACAATCAAGTTCTTCCGTTTGTGAACCTGCAAAAACGAATCGGACGTAAAACGGTTAGCAATCGACTGCTAAAGGAAGTGCCGGTTGTCTTTCAAGCGTTCGACCTACTCCAAGAATCCGGACAAGATTTACGGAGCCACCCATTTTCCGAACGACGACAACGATTGGAGATGTTACTCGCGACGATCGATCATCCACACTTGCGAAGAACTGATTTGATTCAAGCCGCCTCGTGGGATGAGCTAGCAACGATTCGTCATCGAAGTCGCGAGATAAATGCCGAAGGGTTGATGCTAAAGCGACTAGATGCCACCTACGAAGTGGGGCGAGTGCGTGGTGTTTGGTGGAAATGGAAGGTCTCGCCTTACACCATCGACGCCGTTCTGATCTATGCACAAAAAGGACACGGCAAACGATCTGGTTTGTACACCGACTATACTTTCGCCCTTTGGCAGGGTGATACTCTCGTCCCCTTTGCAAAGGCGTATAGTGGTCTCGACGTTGCCGAGATCAAAGAGGTCGATCGATTTATTCGACAAAACACACGCGAAGCGTTCGGTCCCGTTCGAAGTGTCGCGCCCGCAATGGTGATGGAGATCGCGTTTGAAGGACTGCAGCGGAGCCCTCGCCATAAAAGTGGGATCGCGACCCGGTTTCCACGCATCGTTCGTTGGCGACGTGATAAAAAGCCCGAGGACGCGAACACGTTGGCTGAACTTATGGAATTGTTACCCAATCAAGAGTAGGACTCGGTCGAATAAATTCCCAACGTGAAAACTCGAACACCTCGTCAAACAATTTTGGATTTTTTTGCGAACAAGAGGCAAAAGCCGTTCCCCTTTCAACGCGAAGCTTGGAATGCATACACCGAGGGTTGTAGTGGACTTATTCACTCGGCCACAGGCACGGGCAAGACATTGGCGGTTTGGATGGGACCCATTCTGTCTTGGCTTAAAGAGAATAAAGATCGCGATCAGTGGAATCCCAAAAAGCCTCCGCCACTGCGCATTCTGTGGATCACTCCCCTGCGAGCGCTCGCGGCCGATACTGAAAATGCACTTCGAGCTCCTATCGAAGCGATGGGGCTTCCGTGGTTGTTGGAGTCTCGAACAGGCGATAGCAGTGCGAGTAGCAAAGCCAAACAACTGAAGCGATTGCCGACCGCATTAATCACAACTCCCGAAAGTCTTTGTCTACTCCTCACACATGAATCTTTGCAATCACAGTGGACTGGGATTGAAGGTGTAATCGTCGATGAGTGGCACGAACTGCTCGGCAGCAAACGAGGTGTTCAAGTCGAGTTAGCATTAGCACGACTTCGCAAACTGAATCCAACTCTTCGCACATGGGGCCTATCCGCCACGATCGGGAATCTCACCGAAGCTGGCGAATCGCTCGTCGGTTGTCATCCTGTTCAACCAAGCAGGATAGTCCGAGGTACGAGCAAGAAGCGATTGCGATTGGAATCGTTGATTCCGCAAAAGATGGAGCGATTCCCTTGGTCGGGTCATATTGGCACACGAATGGTGCCACAAACCGCAGCATTGATTGATCAAGTGAAAAGTGCGCTCGTCTTTGCTAACACGCGATCGCAGACCGAGATTTGGTATCAACATTTGTTGCAACATCGACCGGATTGGGCAGGGCAGATCGCGGTTCATCATGGTTCGCTCGACACGAGTGTACGGGATTGGGTAGAAAATGGACTGAGAGATGGCAAACTAAGAGCAGTCGTTTGTACGAGTAGTCTTGACTTAGGAGTCGATTTTTCGGCGGTCGATTTGGCACTCCAAGTTGGTAGCCCGAAAGGATCTGCCAGATTGCTGCAGCGTGCAGGACGGAGCGGGCATCAACCAGGCGCAGAGAGTCGGCTCGTCTTTATTCCGACAAACGCATTAGAGTTGGTTGAACTCGCGGCTGCAAAAGATGCCATCCAACAGGGGAAGATGGAAGCTCGCCCCGTTCTCAATAAACCCTTGGATGTGCTGGTCCAGCATGCTGTAACGATTGCAATCGGCGGCGGCTTCACTGCGGATGAGTTATTCGAAGAGGTGAAGACGACCAAGGCCTTTGCTTCTTTAAGTCAGGAAGAATGGCAATGGGTTTTGGATTTCATCGTTCATGGCGGCAGCTCGCTCACCGCTTATCCTGAATTTCATCGAGTCCAATTCGAGAATGGTCGTTACCAAGTTTCATTGAAAAGAACGATAACGCTACACCGGTTGAATATTGGAACGATCGTCTCCGACGCTTCGATGAAGGTGAAATACATGAGCGGCGGCACGTTGGGGACGGTGGAGGAGAGCTTTGTGTCCAAACTCAAGACAGGGGATCGGTTTTTGTTCGCGGGGAAACTTGTTGAGCTAGTGATCGTGCGAGACAACATGGCGTATGTCAAACGGTCCAAGGGAACACCAGATGCCGTCCCTCGATGGATGGGAGGGCGTATGCCATTGTCAAGCGAACTGAGTGCCGTGTTGCGTCAGAAAATCCACGAAGCGTCGGATGGAGTGTTTCATGGTCCCGAGATGAAGTCTCTGCAAAGTTTGTTCGAAGTACAGCAACGTTGGAGCATCTTGCCCCGAATCGATGAACTCTTGATCGAAATCATTCGTGAACGATCGAGTTATCAAGTGTTTTTATTCCCCTTCGAAGGACGCCTGGTGCATGAAGGAATGGCGTCGGTGTTGGCGTACCGATTAACGCGACAACAAAGAACGACCATGAGTATGGCATGCAACGATCACGGCATTGTATTGCAATCGCCTCATCCGATTGCGATCGAAAAGGAGATCACCGAAGGACTATTCTCCACAGATGGTTTGGAAGATGATATCCGTCAGAGCATGAATGAGACTGAGATGGCGAAGCGGCAGTTTCGGCAGATAGCTCGAATCTCGGGATTGATTCAATCCGGCCTTCCGGGGCAACGCAAAAGCACGAGTCATATTCAAGCGAGTAGCAATTTGTTCTTCGATGCCTTTCGAGAGCATGATCCGGAGAATTTACTTTTGGAACAATGTCGACGCGAAGTGCTGGAGCAACAATTGGAGTGGAGTCGATTGTGCAGAGCCTTGGAACGTATGCAGTATAGTATCGTGAAGTTCATGCATCCGCCGCGAGTGACTCCATTGGCGTTCTCCTTGATGGTCGATAAACTGAGGGAGCGTTTGAGTAGTGAAACGCTTGCGGAGCGAGTAGCTCGCATGCAACAAGCATTGGAGACGGCTGCCTCGGATAAGGCAAAGTAACGGACTATGGCAATAAGAATTTCTTCGATGGAACCCAATTGCGATTCTGCGATGCCGACTTCGCTCGGGATCTCGCTCGATGGATTAGAGCTTCGATTGTTATCGAAACGCGGAATCCATTGGCCAGATCAGCAAACGTTGTTTATTGCCGATACGCATTTTGGAAAAGAAGCAACGTTTCGCAGCGCAGGTCTTGCTGTTCCTCGGGGCAGTACGCAAAGCACGTTGACTTCAATTGCGCAAATGATTGTCGAATGCCGAGCGACACGGTTGGTGTTGCTCGGTGATATGTTCCATGCACGTTCGTCGATTTCCGAAGACATACGAGAATTGATAGATCGTTTCTTTACGGCTCATCCAACTTTGCGATTCACGTTGGTGTTGGGCAATCACGATCGAGGCATTCACAAACTCTCGAATTGTTGGCCTATTGAGATCGTCGATTCGGGAACTGCTATAGATGAAATTTCCATTTCGCATATTCCTCAACAACCGAGTCCGCAGACCAAATTGCTTTTGTGTGGTCACATTCATCCAGCGTATCGGTTTTCGTCCCAGGTAGATTCTGTTGGGAAATTGCCATGCTTTTGGCTTTCCAACCAGCAACTAGTGCTGCCAGCGATCGGTGAATTCACGGGCACCCAAGTGATCCGTCCTAGCAAATCGGATCGAACTTGGGTCATCGCCGATAACCATATTCTGCCGATTTAGTTTCCGATTCTGCTCTATCAATCATTTTTACGCACGTTGTTTACTCGTGAGCAAAGGAGGAACTTCGACAAGAGACGGCATGCTCAATCCGACAAAAGTTGCTTCATGCTTTCCATGAGGAGCGGTTCCACCGTTGGTGCGACATTGGAAGCAGTTGGTCCGGTTTCGTATCCGCCTTCAGTGTAAGCAACCGAAGTTCCAATGTATGCGGGGCCATAGTCACCATACGCGGCCATCATCACATGTAGATCTGGTCGCATAGCTTTCGCGGCAATCTGATACTCGACGAAAAGCTCGCCGGGCATAAAAAGCATTCGGGTGTTGCCAAGTGTCAAACATGCGAGCTCGACTTGGTGTCCTGTTTTCACTCTCTCGAGCCATGCGAGTTGATCTGCAAAGGACACGTAGCCTTTGGGATCCGTGGACTTGAGCTTCTCGACCAAAAACTCTTCTGTCAGATGAGGTGCAGTCGGCAGAGAGACAGGAAGCGTTTTCCATCCGATGTCGGACGCACTTACTGGGACTGGCTTTGCCATGTCAAAAGCTTCACGCATTCCATCGGCTAAACGATTCGCCAAGATCATTCGATTTGTTTGGCTACCATCATTGTACTTCCCCGCAGTCACATTTCCTCCAGCTCCATTAAAATGAACATGCATAGCCATGTTTACATCCTGCCCTCGGATAAAGCGCGCGATACCTGGGAAATCAGGACTTGGGATTCCAAGACGATAGTAGCTCTGAGGATGGCAAGCGTATGCGCTAAGGATTACAACCGGTTTCTCTTTATTCCAAAACGCCAAGATTGATACGACAGGATCGATGATTCCTTCCGGCTCTGCGCGAACCACAGCGCTCTTCGTAGAACTTGTTCGGGTGGCTACGATTTTCCCTTCAGGTCCCTTGATCCGACGCTGGCTCGCTACTTCTTTGACGACAGCTTGGCTATACGCGGCGTGTGTTACCGTCTGGGCACCCGGGATGGAATCACGTAACGCATCCGCAGCACGCTTGATGACAATTCGATGAAAATCACCATCAAAGCGATTGTATCCCTGTAACCCCATCTCTCGAATGATTCGCTCGGCAGTAAAGTCACACCCCGGTGCATCATGTTGATGAAGCGTATGAACGGCAACACGACTGGGGACAGTACCCGCCGCGTTCGCCAATGCAACTCGAAATGCATCGTGTCCTTCGTTAGCAATGCCAATCCAATCAACAGCACAAAGTACAATCGGCTGTCCTGAACCGATGAGAACAACACCGCGCGCACGCAATGTCAAATCATCGAGCCGCTTGACGGGATCATAAGCCATAGCGGAGCCGATCGGCGGTGTCGCATCGACGTCAAAAACCGCTACCTGAAGAGGCTCATTCGAATGAACTTCGGCTCCCAAATGAAAAGCGAAAACAAAAGCGACCTGCATACAAAAGAAGCGAGATAGAAAAGATCGAGACATTGGCACAGTAAATCTCCAATCAAGGAAGTTAGGAGGCGACGGGGAAGCTATATTCTACGCGACAGCATGCGTCACGGTTAGTAGCTACATCAATCCGCTTCGTTCGATAGCGTCTCGCTAGTGCCCACTATCAATAAAATCTAAAGGAACTCGGTGATTCCCGGTCGTGCAATTTCTGGAATGGGTGCGTCCCCCCACTCGTATTTCGAAGGCGAAAGATCGAGTTGTGAGTTCATGGCAGCGTCCCACGTAATCGTCTTGCCCGTGTATGTCGCCATTCGTCCCATGATGGCTAAGAGCGTACTCTTCGCCATGTATTCTCCATGATTGACCAACGCACCTTTTCGGATACTGGTGAAAAGATCCTCGTGTTCCGTTTGGTAAACATCGTTGTCTAAACCATCATAACTCCATTGCGGGACAGCTCGATTATTATGCTTGATATAGACCCCTTTTTTGCGTTCACTCAAATGAGCACGGCCGCCATCGCAAACTACTTGAACACTTAGATCGGTGGAACAATCTGGCATTTGGCGAGTGTTGCTATAAAGTCGAGCACCGTTGGCAAATTCATAAATGACGCTGTGGTGATCATAGATATTGCCGTACTCAGGCCCAGTCCGTACGGTCCGACCACCCATTCCGATCGCTTTGACGGGATACTCGTTCTTCATCATCCAGATACAAACGTCCAAGAAGTGGATGTGCTGCTCCACATTGAAGTCACCGGACAACCATGTGAAGTAGTACCAATTGCGCATTTGCCAATGCATATCAGTCCACTCTGGTTGTCGAGGTCGAAGCCATATGCCTCCGCGATAGTCGTTGGCTTGGAGCGTGTGCAATTCTCCAATATCGCCTGCGTGAATGCGTTTCGCGGCTTCGATAAAGCCGTTGTGATAACGAAGGCACAAACCAGACACAATACAAAGATTCTTCTGCTTCGCTTTCTTGCACGTTTCCAGCACAGCACGGACACCAGGTGCATCGACTGCAATGGGCTTCTCGACGAAAGCATGCTTGCCACCTTGAACCGCAGCCTCCAAATGCATCGGGCGAAAATGGGGAGGCGTACACAAAAGCACGACATCAACGCCGCTATCGATGACTTTCTGGTAAGCATCGAATCCCGCGAATTGTCGTTCTTTGGGCACATCCACCCGAGCGGAGACTTCTGCCATCTTTCTTAACGACTGCAAGCTCATTTCGAGTCGATCCTCGAAAACATCCCCCATCGCCGTGAGCTTTACATTCGAGTCTGCGTCGAGCGCGTTCTTGGCAGCGCCGGTTCCTCGTCCGCCACATCCAATCAGTCCAATTCGAATAAAATCGCTTCCACCCGCGAACGCAGATCTCTCCAACGAGAGTGATGTCGATGCGAGGAGTGCTGCTGACAGCCCAGCATTTGTTGTCATGGCAAACTGACGCCGAGTTTGCTCGTTGGATCGATCGCGGTGCATGATGGGACCTATGTTCAAGAAAATGTTACTTCAAAGGAGAAAAACCAACGGGCTTGAGGAAGAGGCTTTTGACTCCACCGCCGACAGTAAGAGTGCCACCGGCTGCAGTCTCGGAAGCTTGCCTGGCCTTGATCCAGTCTTTGTCTTCTCGGAACTTGCCGAATGAGGAAGCGGCTGCTTCCGTTGACGCATGTGCCAGAAAGTAGACGAGGGCATTGCCCGTGGCTGGGAGGCTTAGGTCTACTTCGGCGGCATCTTTGCCAAGAGGTGATAGGGCCTTGAGAAGTTGCCCACAGCTGGTGGTCTCGCCACTGCGCACGGAACAATAGAGGACGTTAGTCATCCCATGCTTCGCGAATAGACCGAGCGTGTGATTGCGGAATCGGTTATTGAGAGCAGAGAGATTGCCTTTGGTAGTAATGTAAGTTCGGAGTTCGAAGATCCGATTCCCTACTTCTTTAACCTCTAGTTTCGGGCTGTAGTCGTTGACCGAGAGAATGACTTTTTCAATGCCTTTGACAGGCTTCTTACCATCAACTTCGGATTTCTTCACGGCCTCTTTCCAGCCATCATCATTTGTCATCGCTGCGACTGCAGCATCAAGACTTGGTTTGTCGGCATAACTCACGAGCATAAAGACCCGTTCATCGGAGATATCGACTGGCATGAAAATCCCGGCTATGTCCAATTTGTGTTTCTTCATATAGCCAAGTCCTTCGTTGGACATCAACTTCAGCGTGTCCGCTTGGCGACCTGGTTCCGAGGAATAAATCCGCAACTCAAATTCTCGCGAATCTTGACCCAATAGCGATACACTCAACATGCTAACCATCAACGCTGAAAGAAAGAAACGAGCCATGAAATTGCTCCGTAATTACGAGGTTGGTAAACGCCAAGGGCGATCCATCATTGTAGAGTGATTTTATCGCTCAAGGGAGGGATGGAGTCCATCTCAACCAAAACTCTTGCATGATTCACAAAGATTTGCTTCCCGAGATCGATCGCCGTGTATCCAATTCGATTCTCGATACAGCCGACAAAAGTCAAAGTAGTACTAGGTACATTCTGTTTGCCATTCAATCGTATGCTGGCAATTGACCACGAGCGGTCGGCACGTGCCTGCTACTTTTATCAGCTGTGTCGAAAACGGAAAGATGGCGATCTCGTACTAGGACTGCAAGACTCGATGAATGCCGCAAGCTACAGAACGAATACAACGACAAGAACAATATCCATTACTATTCGTCGCAGACACCCGAATCAACTCCGACTACTGGTGCAACGTTGGTGGCTACGCCACCCGAACTGAAACGTGTCGAGCGGAATCTTCCAACGTGTTCGAGATGCAGGACACGAGAGATGGTATCGCTGGGCTTTCAGGATTCGCGTACCACACAAGCGATCATTGCGACGATACGACACGTAGTAGCGTTGTACGCGACAAGTTGGACAACGCTCGAGAACTGGAGCGAGTACTTTTTAAAGAACGTTCGGACGAAGAAGCGGCAAGAAGGGATCTTTCAATCGTGGTTCGACTTCGATCGCAAAGTTCCGATCGAAGTGGTTTATCAGGTATCGGATAGTGTGACAAGAATCACGATCTGCCCGGAGTACCCAGTCCTCTTGCGGCACCAACTCCCCATCCCCGATTGGTGACGACTCCATGCATGGCGAACAACTTGATTCCAATCAATCCCCCCGAATCAACATCACCCGAGACGTTGGCATTGGAAGATACGGCCTTAGTTCGAAAACCAGCTTGCGAATCAACTCGATGCGAGCAAAGAGACGAGAAAAACATCGAATACAACCCCAGTGCAACGGCTTGCAATGCGAAGAGTGTTGGATGTTGGCGGATAGAAAACGCTTAAAAACTCTATGATGAAAACGCAGGGAAAACGCTAATCCCATGCGATCCAATGGCTGAAGCAATTCCGAGGATCTCTACGCCTGCTCCCAACAACCGTTCATGCTCACTTCTGTTCTCTTAGATGAACGACCAGAATTCGGTCAAAGAAGCATCGCATACCTCTCTGGAATTTTCAACAATTCGGTCAACGACCGAAAAGCAGGGCTAAATCATTACAGTCTCAGTTCGGTCAAAATTGCGACCACAATTCAGCACGTAACATCTACGGGACTTCGTGAAACCGTGTCTGAATTCTTCCACCAATTAAAGAGTCAAATATGTAGAACTCTTCTTTACACTCCTCTCCACCCTCAAGTCTTGCTCGTACGACTAATAAATGATCGTTTTGTCTGGGTCTGACAAAACAAACGTGAGAACCCTTCGAATCGATCGGTCCTAATTCGATTAATAAGTCTCCCTTTTCAATGCTGCAAGAAGTGATTGAATGAGGGAGATCATTGAAAATGACAACTCTCCAGAGTCGAACTGCCTCTGATGCTTGGATGATAATTGCCACTGCACACATGCATACGAAAAGCAGTCCCAATCGAAACTGAATCCTCCGTTGCGAAATATTACTCATGAACCTTCCTAAATTATCGGTGTTGGTGGATCAACTTCTGGTAGTGGCGGCAACGGCGTCGGCACTCCAGCATCTGCGCCCATTGGGCACCGGTCGCTCGTCTGAAGCTCACCGCGTTGAAGCAATTCCATACACGATACCGAGCAGGAACGAGAATCACGGGCAGCTTCTCTTCCTTTTCCGTTGTTAAACAAATCCATACAAACTTCGCCAGGTGGATTACTTCCACAATCTTCGTGGACATCAGCAACGCATTTTGCGTCAGAGCCCCCCATGTCCTTCGCCATTTCGCAATTCCACACACAGTGCCGAAATGCGTCTTGCGGCCCGTTGTGAGGGCCAGGCAAACCGGAATTTCCGGCCGCATCGAATGCGTTGCCTACGTGAATCCGCCCACCAATGCAAACCCAAGGACCACAACTTACGTTGCATGCTACTATCTCACCACATTTACAACCTGCTTTACCTGAATAGTCAAGTGAGTTAAGTGACTCACCTCCGAACAATTCATACAAGTTGTACGGGCTCCCCTTGTATTTAATCGGATCTTTGGTGATAAACCGCCCCGTTTTGGGACTCATCCATCGAGCCCTAAAGTGGTAGAGCCCAACGGTCGCATCCCACTCGCGACCCGTGTACGAATAGCGATTGTTGATCGCAGAACTTGCGATAACGGAGCCAGATCCATCCAGGATCGTCGGTTCGCCGTAGGCGCTGTATGCGTAGCGTTCAGCTACGGCGCCTGCCGATGTGGTTATAGCAGTGATGGAATATTGTTGGTTGCTATGGTTGTGTGTCGAGGTCTCGGCACTTGGGATCGCAACTTCGCCATGCAATGCCTTGGTGGAACCGAAGAATGAAGCCGTGACTTGTGCTTCGCTGGCGGAATCAATCGACGCGATGAGGTTGATGCCTCCCGCAGGGATGCGCGCGTGCGATGTCGACTGGTCATATGGCAGTTGGGAGTGAATTGACATGCCAACATTCTAAACGTTGCAGCATCCCACTGCAACGTTTTGCCAAGCTTCTCTCCCTAACTCGCTGACGCCACGATTATGCCTCAGGTGGAACGTCAGGCGGAGTTGTTTCCGTTGGCGGAGTTGGCAGAACTGCTGGCGTTGGTGGCAACGGCGGGACGTCTGGTTTGGCGGGATGCGTTGCGTCATGCACAGCGTTCGGTAATGATTTTACGTCATTGGTGAAGGAACGCCATCGCATCAATCGGCCGGTCACTGCATTGCCTTGGTTACAGGCTACCCTGCTTAAAGCTTTTTCGAAACAGATATCCGTTTACGCGTGGAGTCAACCTCGAGGACTTTGATCTTTACCACGTTTCCTACACTTACCACTTCATTCGGGTCCTTGATATAGGTGTCGGAAAGCTGCGAGATGTGTATCAACGCATCGTGGTGGACTCCGATGTCGACAAAGGCTCCAAAGTGAGTGACATTGGTAATAACGCCTTCGAGGACCATTCCAATCTTGAGGTCATCGATCGACTTGACCGCCTCCGAGAATCGGACGGTTCGAAACTCGTTTCGAGGATCGCGACCAGGTTTCGCGATCTCTTCAAGTATGTCAACTACCGTTGGAAGTCCGAATTGATCGTCGACGAACTCGTCTGGTTTCAGTTTTTGAGCCAACGCAGCATTGCCAACGATAGTACTCGACGAGATGCCGAGTCTCTTTGCCATCCTTTCTACCAGCCTATAAGACTCCGGGTGGACCGCCGAGTTATCCAAAGGTTGCTCGCCGTTTCGAATTCTCAGGAATCCAGCCGATTGCTCGAACGCTTTGGCGCCCAACTTTGGAACATTGGTCAATTGTTGCCGCTTCTTAAAAGGACCGTTCTCGTCGCGGAACCTGACAATACTTTCGGCTAGTTTCGGTCCGATGCCTGACACATAGGACAGTAACGAAGCGCTCGCCATATTAAGATCCACGCCTACCTTGTTCACGCAGGATTCGACTTCTCGCTCCAAGCATTTTCGAAGCTGCGTTTGATTTACATCATGCTGGTATTGTCCGACGCCGATCGATTTTGGATCCGTCTTAACGAGTTCGGCTAACGGATCTTGCAATCGGTGAGCAATACTAATCGCACCGCGCACTGTCACATCGAGGTTTGGATACTCACTCGCTGCTAGTTCACTTGCTGAATAAATCGATGCACCTGCTTCACTAACCATCACCTTGGTTACGTTCAGTTTGTGATCTCGAATCAGATCGCTAACAAAGCTATCGGTTTCTCGCGAGGCAGTTCCATTGCCGATCGCGATCAATTCAACGCGATATTTTGCTATCAGCTCAAGCACCGTTTTGCTCGCTCCAGCAACGTCACTTGTCGGAGGGGTTGGATAGATGGTCGTGTGCGCAACGTATTTGCCTGTCGCATCGACGACGGCTAATTTGCAACCCGTTCGAAATCCTGGGTCGATACCGAGTGTTACTTTCGGACCGGCCGGTGGAGCAAGAAGCAATTCACGCAAGTTCTTTCCAAAGACGGAAATTGCCTCTTCATCCGCCCGTTCTTTCAACCACTGAAATACGGTCGACTCGGTTGCTGGTTTCAAGAGTCGTTCATAACAGTCCTCGACGGTCTTCTGCAATTCTCGGAAGAACTCGAATTGCGGATTTGCCAAGAAGTAGGACTGCATTTGACCGACAACTCGGTCATTGTCTAGCTCTAGACTGATGCGGAGGATACCTTCCTCCTCGCCTCGCTTCATCGCCAAAAATCGATGCGACGGAACGCGAGCGACCGATTCATTGTGGTCGACATACATTTCGAACTTGTCCGCTTCCTCTTTCTTACCTCGCTTCACTTGCGACGCAATGCGTCCATGCTTCTTCGATTGTTCTGCGAGCCACACTCGCGTCTCGGCATCATCAGCCCATGTCTCCGCAACGATATCTAACGCACCAGCCAATGCAGCCTCTTCGTCGGGTACCTCCATATCCGGACGAACGTATCGACGAAGGAGTTCGCTTTTCGAGATACCCAGTCGGGATTGCTTTAGCAAAATATCAGCAAGGGGCTGAAGCCCGCGTTCGCGAGCAATCGTTGCGCGTGTGCGTCGTTTCGGTTTGAACGGCAAATAGATCACTTCCAATGTTTGCAGATCCTTGCAATCCAAGATTTGATTCCTGAGCTCCTCGGTGAGCAGTCCTTGTTCAGCGATCGACTTAAGCACCGTATTTTTGCGAGCAAAAAGTTCTCGAGCTTTGGCGATCGCGTCTTCGATGGCTCGCAACGCGATCTCGTCGAGTTCGCGAGTCGCTTCCTTTCGATAGCGAGCGATAAACGGAATCGTGTTCCCGGCGTCGAGCAATTCGATCGCAGCCAAGACCTGTCTCGAATCAACGGCCAATTGCTTTGCGATTTCACCTGCTACCTCAGTCAAGTCCTGCTCTTGCGTGGGTTTCTTCTCCATCCCTGCGTTTTTCCTTTGAGTGTATCTCGTTTTGAATCTTCCAAAGTTTACACATTTCTATCAAAAGCGTCTTCCACCATGAAACTTCTGCGCCCATCGGCTGAGTTGTTTCTGTCAAGGATTCGATTTATCATAAAGCGATTCCGCTGTAGTCCTTCCTTTCCTTTTGAACAAGGGGCCTCTCTCATGAATGTACGAATGGATTTATCACGCCGCGACTTTGTAGAACGAGCAATTCTCGCTGCGACGGCAGCACTGGCGGCAGGATCGATGTCGCAGAACTCCAATGCATTAGAACCAACTCCCATTCGACGAGTCGGCCCCAACGACAAGTTACGGGTCGCGACAATCGGTGTGAATGGACAAGGTGGAGGGCACCTTTCCGAATGGCTCCAATTGCCTGATGTCGAAGTCGTAGCGATTTGCGATTGCGATCCTGCCGCTTACAAAAAAGTGATTGGCAAGTTCAAAGACGCGAAGACACAGCCAACTTACGTACAAGACGTTCGCAAGCTTTTAGAAGATAAATCGATTGATGCGGTATCGATTGCGACTCCTAATCACTGGCATGC
>JAJTID010000233.1 GCA_021300155.1 Pirellula sp. | reverse complement strand
CCCATCCGTCATGACGACAGTTTTACAAGTTGCCGATAGTGTCACCGCCCAGCTCAATGCCGCTGAGTTCGATTTTGACTTCGTTGCCGAGCGGATGTACGTTCCCAACTTCGACCTCGAAGACATGAAAGAACTCCGCGTGACCGTTGTGCCTCGCGATGTTGAGCTATTCCCTCACGACCGCGCCCACAACAAGTACCACTGCCGGGTTGATGTCGCGGTGCAGAAGAAGTTTTCGAAGGGAACCAACGAGGAGATCGATCCGCTGGTTGATCTTGTGGAAAAAATTGCCGACGAGTTTCGCTTGAAAAGGCTCGATTCATTTCAAGCTGCAAGGTGTATCAAAGCAGAGCATGCCGTTCTGTACTCCAGCGAGCATTGGGAGCAGCTGCGTCAGTTTACAAGCTTGTTGACCCTAACGTTTGAACTAGCGCGATGATCGATGTAACCGTTCGCACACAATTCGATAAGACAAAGCTGAAGAAGAAGGTAGAGACCGCCACCTTCAAATCGCTTCGTCATGCCGGGGGCGCAATTGGCAAGACCGCTCGGTTCAGCATTCGACGTCGCAAGAAACCATCGAAGCCTGGAAGCCCACCGCATACGCAAACAGGAATGCTCAAACGAGTAATCCGTTATGAGGTTGCTAGCAACAAAACCGTAGTCGCGATCGGCCCTGTGAATGAGATCGCTGGACGCATTTGGAACTTGCATGAGTTCGGTGGCGTGGCAACCAAGCGTCGAAAGCTCAAGCCGCATCGATTTAAGGTTGGCGAGCATGGTCCCATCCGTGCCATACAACACGGAAGCAAGACCAAGTTTGCAAGGATCGAATCGCGAACTGCGGCGCAAGCCAACCGAGCAACTCGCTTGATTGTCGAGGAGAACGAACGACGCAGTGACAACAAGCCTCGCCATTATCCCAAGCGACCATTCATGAAGCCGGCACTGGAAGCCAATCGGAGTCGGCTCCCCACATTCTGGGCCAACTCAGTCAAGTAACTACCAAAATCGGTCAACGCCATATTGATCGAAGACAACATCACAGCTGATGAGCGACATGGGTTCCGAGATCGATTGTGAAGCGAGTAAACGGTCAAAAGGATCTCGATGATGAAAGTCCAAGCGAGAGAGAATGGAGAGATGATCAGTGGAAATATTGAGCACGGAAAAGTCATTGACGGAAAGATGCTGTGTCAAGAACGATTCGATAGGTAATCCAAGCTCGAGTTTGTTGATGCTTACCTTAATCGTGATTTCCCAGAGGCTAGCAACGCTTACCCATTTACGATTTGTTGGTGACTCGATCGTTGCTATTGCATTTTGGGAAAGTCTTGGATCGTTCCAGACAAACCAAAGAAACGAATGTGTATCCAACAGAATGTTCATTCCATGTACTCGCGAAAGTCATCCAGCGGCGCGTCGAAGTCATCAGCCATCCAGTGAGTCGTGCCTCCCGCAGAACCCGCTTTACACGGATAAAGTCGATCGGAAGTATCAGCTTTTTGAAGCGTCGCTATGACCTGTCCGTCATCAATGATGCGTGCCACTTCGCCAGGCTTCAATTGGCTTAATATCACCTTGAGATTTGTATCGCTGCTGTTCAATAAAACGTCTGACATGATTATCCCTCCTACGCTTGATTGTACTCGCTCCAAAAGGAAATCGAAACAATGCCAGAAGTAAAACTCGGTCTCGAAGCGGTCCTCACCATTGACGGCGTCGAGATCACCAACGTCAAGGATTTGACGGTCAGCCTAGAGAAGGCAGAGGCCGACGCGAGTACTCGGGCCAACAATGGTTGGCGGGCGACAGTGGGAACGCTCAAAGATGCGTCCATTGAGTTCACGGTACTAAACAAAGAAGGTGACTCTGCATTCGGACTGCTTCAAGGCCTGTGGAGCAGCGGTGACCCATGTGATGTCGGCATCAGCGACGCTGGTGGAACGCTCACTCTGACCTGCGAAGTGATGAATTTCAATGTCAATCAAAACCTGGAAGAGGTCATCTCCGCTGACGTAACTCTCAAGCCAACGCAGTCGAGTTCCGGTGGTGGCATGAACGTGGGACCGGGCTTGGCTGGCCCTTAAGAAGGCGTGTTGCCTAAGCTTTGTATTCAATTGTACTTTTTCCTTCCTCAAGACTCAAGACTCAAGACTCAAGACTCAAGACTCAAGCCTCAAGCCTCAAGCCTCAAGCCTCAAGTCTCAGGACTATTAACATGCAGAAGTTCGTTGACCGCGCCGGTCGCATTTGGATTGTGGATATCGATAACACAACGCTGCGGCGCGTGAAGACTCTCACCGGCGTGCATCTGCTGGAAGCGATCGACGGTGATTTGATCACGCGACTGTCTACCGATCCCCTTCTCCTCGGCGACGTCCTGTTTGCGATATGCAAGCCACAAGCCGATCAGCAACAGATTACCGACGAGGCCTTTGGAGAAGGCCTTGCTGGCAATTCGATCGATGATGCAACCGGAGCACTCCTCGAGGCGTTGATCAGTTACTTCCCGGAGTCTCGACGCCGTCTTCTGCGGAAGGCGGCCGAGAAACAGAAGCTGATCGAGACGCGAGGAATCAACGCGATCGAGAAGCGACTGGACGATCCGAATCTCGTGGACAAGATCGTCGAAGATCTCGAACGCAAGCTCGGAGTGCCGACATCGAGCAACTCATCGTCCGACTTGCCGGCATCGTCGGAGTCGATCCAGGTCCCCTGACGCTTCGCCAATTGGTGCTGATGGCTGAGGCCAAACGCCAGCACGACTGGAATGTTGCAAGCACGATCATGGCATTGATGGCCGAGATGAATCGAGATCGCAAGAAACGCCGCAAGCCATTCAGACCCGATGACTTCAATCCATATGCAGAGAAACGCCCAGTGATAGCGAAAGGGACTGTTGAACAGGCCGCTGGAATGTTGGGTGCAAGTTACCGTCCAAGGACACAAGAGTCGCCATGTCGCAAGTCAAAGCTGGAGGAGCCTACGTCGAGCTGACAACGAGGAGTTCTCAATTCCTCAAGGGACTCGAAGCTGCGCAGAAGCGGCTTAAGTCATTCGGCGCTTCAACACGCTTGCTCGGAACGAAGCTCACTGGGTTGGGAGTTGCCGCTGCGACTCCAGTGGCTGGAAGCCTCGCGGTCTATACCAGCTTTGACGATGCAATTCGCGCTGCGGGTGCAGCAGCCAACGCGACTGGCGAAACTTTCGAATCTCTACGCAATACTGCGAAGCACTTAGGAGCGACCACGAGCTTCTCCGCAACGGAAGTCGCTTCGCTCATGACCGAACTCGGTCGCGCGGGCTTCTCTCCCAAACAGATCGAGGAGATGACCCTTGCCGTTATGAATCTGGCACGAGCGACTGGTACCGATGCCACGCTCAGTTCTGGGATCATGGCAGCTACCATTCGCCAGTTCTCCATGGAAGCCAGCGATGCCGTTCGCGTTGCCGACGGTCTGACGGCAGCAGCCAATAAGTCCTTCAACTCTGTGGAATCGCTTGGTGAAGCGTTGTCTTACGCGGGTCCAGTGGCTTCCGATGCCAACATGAGTCTTGAGGAAACGCTCGCTCGGAAACCTTGGAATTCAAGATGGCGAAGTCGGTACCGCACTCCGTCGCTTGCCCACTCTGAGCATAGCACAGTCCGAGAAGTTCCACGGGAATTTGGAGTTAATTCCCAATGGAAGCACCACCGGGCCATCGCGTGTCTTCCCCAGCACGTTGAGTGCCGACGACAACTTTGCAACCGGTGAGGAGCTTCTAGCCCTAGCATTTCGTTACAATCGAGGTGCGCTAACTAGTCCAAACCTGCATACTCTTCAATAAGTGCGTATTGTCCGCCGATTCAGAATCTCGAACCAAAAATTCGCGGGTACAGAATGAGTTAATCACGTCTTGCGTCGAGACGCGTAGGTTTTGAAATCGCTCTAGTAAAGAAGGATGGTGTCCCTGCACGCTTTGCCTCGCCTCGAAATTCAAAAAGTCTCGCAAAAACTGATCATCTCGACATAAGCTCAAACCCTCGCAGACGATACCGGCATTTTTGCAAAAAATGGATAAATCCGTATGCATCTTGCCTTGCTCGCAATCCAAAACTCGCCGTTCGTAAACATACCCCATTACAGCGTGTGCAAGTAACGCCCGACTAACAGTTAGGGGTTCCGTGCATTGTGCCGCAATAGAGTCGCAATCAAATTCCTCAGCTCGTTTAGACGCACGTGCTATGTTGATTAGCGTTTTGTCAAAGGATCTAACAAACCACGGAAACCACGCCCTGAGCATGGCTAGATTACAGTATCTCATCCAAGAAACAAACCTAAAACTTTTTTTACTCGAACATGCCCTAACTCATGAGAAATCAGCGCATCAATTTCTTTTTCGTCCAGCACCATGAGGCATAAGCAACCAATGCGCAGCTGGAGTTCGGGAGGCCGTAAAACATTTTCCGTTACGTATGCGATCGCCACTTCATCGGATAGGTCAACAATAACTCGATCGGGTAAGGCAATTCCGAGATTTGAACGTCTATTGTCGATCAATCTCAGCAGCTGCGACTCTCGCGAAACATCAACGATCCCGTTTCTACAACTAAAATGAATCGACCTACACAAGCGAACCGTCGCGATAACGGAAACCAAGCCCCAACAAATCCAAAATGCCGTCGACCTAGGTGCAAATAGCACTGCCATCCCAAAAAAACTAGCCAGCGTAACCAAAGAACCAACCAAGCACGCGACCAAAAAAAACTCTGTCGCGTGCTTCTGGGCTAGTACTTTGAACATCTCAGGATGGATCATCTGGAACAGGAGGTCCACCGTGGTCTGGAATGTTTGGTTTTCTTGGAGGAAGGTCATCTGGAGGATAGTCTTTTCCGTCCCGTTGACGCTGTCTACGTACTTGATCTTCCCAATCGTCCAAGTCTTTGGGTGGATCTTTTTTCGGTGGAGTTGGCGGTTTCGGCTTTACAGGAGGTTTTGGCTTTTTCTTTATGAGGATTTCGATGATTTTCTTGATAATCCCTCCTATTCCAACGTTACTTGGCATCATCAAACCGCCGGACGCAGAGCTACTCCAGTAGAAGTCCCCTGTTGCTTCGTCAGCAAAAAAGAACGTCTCGCCTTCCTCCGAATACACACTTCCAATGCTCAAACCAAACCCTGATTCTACGTATCCAAAATGATAGGACAGATCGTCGAGGTCTATTGCCTCAAACGTTCCATCGAAATAGTCTTCGAAGTAAAGACTGCTATCGTCGCCATCAATCGCAGGGCCGCTAGCTACCAAAGCGGGAAGATTGCAGGGCATGACTAGCTACCATTAGCACGCAAGTCAGAATCTTGGTCATAACGCTCTTTCTGTGCGTTAGACTCCACGGAACTTTTTGCATAGTAACTCTTACTCCATTTCATTTGTGTGAACGACAGTTTCGGGAGCGAAATGCACACTCGTCGAACAATGGTAGACGGTTGTCAAGGGCGAATTCCCAAATTGCTGAGAGACGGGGAGGCCCGCGCTAATTGCGTTCCTAATCGCTTGAAATTGGCTTTGGAATTGCTCCGGCGGTCGGGCATTCGATTCTATGGTCGCTTCAGGCGAATACAGAATTCAGATCGTTGAAATCGTTAGGTTCCAGATGCTTGACTCGCGAGATCTGCTAGCAAACCTACGCAAAATGGGAATGCACCCCGTAGTAAACGATCAGTGCTCCAACTTGCCGCAATCAGTTGGAACCATCGACTGGAACCATCGACGGTGGATCCAAGGCACAGTTGGGACTACTTGTGGGTCAAGCACGGTGAAGAAGTCGTTGGCGATCGCGTCCTGCGAGTCCCTGAAGCGGCCTACGTCGAGCAGGTTTACTCCGAAGCGAACTTTAACGCATTGGGGATCGAGTAATGGCGAGGCGCGTTCGACCAGGTGATAGACTTAACATTACCGCAGCGGAATACAACCGTTTGCTGGCGGCCGCCGATGCAATCGCTCGCGATCGTCTCTCGGGTGGCGGAGGAAACCGCACCCACGTTCGCGACGCTGCAACCGTTCGCGTTCACTATCTAAGTTCGACCACTGTGCCCATCGGTGGAATCGTCGGTTTTAACGCCCCACTGGGCGATCCTGACCTTGGGCCCGCAGATCTCGCTCGTTTCGTACGCGATGCGACGATCCAATCAGTGCGTCCAAACGCCGAAGAGCATACAGGTCGATTCGGTGTAGCTATCGAGCCAATCGCAGAAGACAAAGTTGGGCGTGTAGTTTTTGCAGGCGTCGTCGCTGCCCGTGTGAATGTTCAAGAGACCTGGCATCAATATGCCGATGTTGCCGACTCTGGTGGAACGACGCTCCAATCGAAGCCCAACGGGTCGGCTCTAATCCTACGGCGGCGCGATGCGAATCAAACTGGCATCCAATGGGCTGTTGTTCGCGTTGGTAATCCAGCTCCCGCTGTGTACCTCGTTCGAGTTCCAGTCGGAGGCATTCCTCCAAAAACGAATCTCCAAACAGGTTCCGCGCTCTGCGATCTCATGACCCTCGATGAATCGGGTGAGATCCAACCGATGATCGATGCATCTGACAATTCCGTAAAGATCCTTGCCAGGAACCCCAGCACACAACGCATTCGAGGTCCCATCCCATCGATCCACGACGATCAGTTCCTGATTGTTACTTACGATCGACGCGGTTCCTGGTTGATCCATCCGCCCAAGCAGACGCTTCTTTGCAAACCCACCACACGAATCCGTTCGAAGTCATGGGGATTTGCCAGAGAGCTTCGTTTCGTGGGAGGCTTTTGGCAAGCCTCAGGCAACAGGATCTCGATCTACAATCTCTGCGACTACGCACTTTTGCCAACGCAACATGTTGCAGCACACTTCCATGAAGACACTCGAAGCTACATTGCACTCAGCCCAAGATGCTGTGACGACAACAGTGGCTCCAGTTCGCATGACTCCTCTAGCACTTCGTTCAGCACGTCATTCAGTGATTCACTTAGTGATTCTCTAAGCGATTCGAAAAGCGAATCAATAAGCCAATCTGCTAGCGCATCGGTCAGCGATTCCCGAAGCCGCGATTCCAACAGCGGTAGCGACAGCGACTCCACCGATGACGAAAGCGGCAGTGACAAGTCGACAGCTATCGTTCCCGCAAGTTTCACACCTGGCGGCTTCACCGCTCTCTTCACAGAAGAGTGCCCCGAAGTTCGATTCGACGATGTGCTCCTGGTCACGATGACTGGCCGAACCGCAACAGTTCCCATCGATCCAAAGTTTGTAGAAGTGTGTGAGAAGGACTCGATCGAGGTTTGTGCGGCGCAACCAGATCGTCCTCTAATGGTTGGAGCACGCGTCAACGGTTCCCATGTTCATGTGACACTCAGCGAAGAGTCACAAACCCCCGTTCGTATCGTTCTTCGACTTACTGCGATTCGCCGAGGATTCGCAGGCGTCCGGTTCCCGAATCGTACGCGTGAACAGTTTGAAGCCAACGAACGATTCTTGCAATCCGCTTATCCGGGGGCAGGCTCATGAACAATCGATTATTGCATTTCTTCGGATCGAGTAAATCGAATGGCTCGGTAAGCGAATCAGAGAGCAGCTCATCTAGCAGTTCGTCCTCTAGCTCGTCTTCCTCAAGTAGCTCTTCCTCAAGTAGTTCATCTTCCTCCAGTAGCTCCTCTTCCTCCAGCGGTTCATCTTCCAGCAACTCATCTTCCAGTTCGTCATCGTCGAACTCGTCATCGTCTAGTACCGAATCGTCTAGCAGTGCTTCCTCTAGCAGCCCATCCTCTAGCTATTCACCGTCAAGTGAATCGTCCTCTAGTAGTGCGTCGTCTTCCAACAGCCAGTCTTCCAGTTATTCGTCTGATTCAAGCCCATCAAGCTCGAACCCATCAAGCTCATCCACGAACAGCTCATCTGTGAACAGTTCGTCAGGAAGCAGTG